>NZ_JAJOIL010000036.1 GCF_021209385.1 Seleniivibrio sp.
TTCTTGCGAACGTATGTAAAAAGTAATATAGTTCTAAAACCGTGGGGGTGCCCGATGCGGCTGAGATATACCCCTAAGACCTGATTCGGGTAATGCCGACGTAGGGAACGGACATTTAGCAAGGCTTTATGACCCCGTTTCGGCATTTGTCCGGAACGGGGTTTTTTGTTAAGGAGATAAACATGACACAGCTTGAGGCGGCGAAAAAAGGCATAATAACACCGGAGATAGCGAAGGTTGCGAAGGATGAACTCATTGACGTTAATGAGCTTGTCACCCTTATCGCCGAAGGCAAGGTCGTTATTCCGAAGAACATAAACAGAAGTTTTGATGTGCGCGGCATAGGAAAAAAACTTAAGACAAAGGTAAATGCGAACATCGGTACGTCAGGTGACTGCCCGTTCCTTGATGTCGAGCTTAAAAAACTGGATGCTGCGATCCGTGCAGGCGCTGACAGCGTTATGGATCTTTCAACAGGGGGCGACCTTAACGCCATACGAGTTGAGATAGAAAAGAACTGCCCCGTTATGCTGGGTACGGTTCCGATATATGCAGTTGCGGCGGAACTCGCCATGAAAGACCTCACTACCGACAAGATTGACGAAGAAGTTCTTCTTCGCAACATAGAGAAACAGTGCCGCGAGGGTGTGGACTACATCACCGTCCACTGCGGCATAACAAAGGAATCGGTTGCCAGAATGGACAACAGCGACCGCGTTTGCGGCATCGTTTCCCGCGGCGGTTCCATACTTGCCAACTGGATACGCGTCCACAAAAAAGAGAACCCTCTTTACGAATACTATGACGAACTTCTTAAAATCGCATATAAATATGACGTCACACTTAGCCTCGGAGACGGTTTCCGACCCGGTGCAACTGCGGACGCCACCGACAGACCCCAGATTGACGAGCTTATCATCCTCGGTGAGCTTACAAAACGCGCTTACAACAAGAACGTTCAGGTTATGATAGAAGGTCCCGGACACGTTCCGCTGAGTCAGATAGCCTCCAACATGATGCTTCAGAAGCGCCTCTGCAATGAAGCGCCCTTTTATATACTGGGACCGCTCCCCACAGACATTGGCGCTGGATATGACCACATTACGGCGGCAATAGGCGGCGCCATCGCAGGCGCGGCAGGTGCGGACTTCCTCTGCTATGTAACACCCGCAGAACACCTCTGTCTTCCGGATGAGGACGACGTTTATCAGGGCGTTATGGCATCCCGCCTTGCCGGACACATAGCTGATATGGAAAAGGGTGTGCCGGGAGCAGTTGAGCGCAACAGGCTGATGAGCATAGCCAGAAAAGAGCTGGATTGGGAGAAGCAGTTCGAGCTTTCCCTCGACCCTGAAACTGCGCGTAAGAAATTCAAACGCAACCACGACATGGGTTCATGCTCCATGTGCGGAAAACTCTGCGCGGTTAAAATAGATAAGAAACAACAATGAAAAAGCATTTAAAGCTCTACCTTGTTCTTGAGACCCACATGCTTAAAAAGCCCCTTGAGGTGTTCATTCCTGAGGTGGTGAAAAACGGCGTTACTGCGGTTCAGCTTAGGGATAAGGGTATGACTGCCAGAGAACAGTATGACACAGGGCTTAAACTCACGGAACTTCTGGCAGGCACGGACGTTTTGTTTGTAGTTAACGACCGCATAGACCTTGCACGCTGTCTGGGCGCTCAGGCTGTGCATATCGGCGTTAAAGACGTGCCGCTTAAAAGAGCGAAAGAAGTTTTCCCCGACATGCTTTACGGCTATTCTTGCAACACGAAAGAGGACATAGAAACAGCGAAACTCGCTGATTACATAGGCGTGGGACCAGCTTTTATGACGGGTACGAAAAAAGACCTGCGCCCTGTGATAGCACCCGAAGGGATCGCGGAGCTTATAAAGCTCACATCAAAGCCAGCCGTTGCCATCGGCGGGATAAACGCACAGAACATTCATACGCTTTACGGCTGCGGGCTGTCGGGCGTTGCGGTGTCCTCGTGCATATGCGCGGCGGACAACCCCGCAAGGGCGGCGGCAGAACTGCGCGAAAAAACGGAAAAGTTATGAAAGAATTCTCTCTTATCGAGAGTTTGTCACATATGCTGGATAACAGCGGCATCGCCCTAGGGGTAGGCGACGATGCCGCCTTATTCGGCACGACGCTTATTGCCAAAGACATCATGGCGGAGGGCGTGCATTTCACCCATGACGCTCCGTTCAGCCATATCATGCAGAAACTCCTTACAGCAAACGTCAGCGACATAGCCGCCATGGGCGGTGTGGCTAAATATGCCCTTCTTGGGATAGCCATCCCCGAAGGAATGGAGATCTCCGCAGAAGATATAGCAAAGCCTTTTGAATCTTACGGTGTAAAGCTCATAGGCGGAGACACCACCTCTTCCGCATCGGGGCTTTTCGTATCGCTGACCATAGTGGGCGAGCGGAATGAGTACGTTCTCACACGTTCCGGTGCGAAGGCGGGTGACCTGCTGTTTCTTTCCAGACCCGCAGGGCGTGTGCGTCAACTGCTGGACAGGGAGATTTCAGGCTCAAAAGATAACTATAATCACTACCTCGTGCGTGCCGAAACTGCCCTTGGTGATTTTCTCGGCAGGACAGGCATAGCGAATTCATGTATAGATGTGAGCGACGGCATAGGGCGGGACGCATCCCACATGGCTGATAAAAGCGGAGTAAAGATTATTGTGGAACATTCAAAGGTTCCTTGTGACGGGTATACGGTTGAATATGCCCTCGGTTCCGGCGAGGAATTTTCTCTGCTGTTCACTGTTCCTTCTGAAAAAGCGGATGAACTGAAAGCGGCTTGCCCTTCTGTAGTCTGCATCGGGCGTGTGGAATCCGGTTCAGGCGTCTGGCTTGAAAAGGACAGACAGCTTACCGACATCTCAAACGTCGGCTACGAACATAATTTTTAAGGTCTCTGCGAGGAGGCTTTATGCCGACGCGGCAGTCTACTTCTGAAATTTTTTCATCCTGTCATAGTTCGGCGGGGTTCTGAAATTGAACATCGAACAGGCAAAATAATAAAAAAGATCGCTCCACCAGTCGCGGGTGAACTGCGGATCTTTTATAAATGTCATGGCTGTTTTCAGCGGCTTTCTGAATATCTCAGTAATAGCCCCTGTCTGGTTTGACGGGTCTCTGAAACATTCCCAGTCACATTCGCGGCAATAAGGTTTGATGCGGATGTCCTTAGTGTTCAGACCAGCGTATTCGCCTAGGTCGTCGTCTGAGCGGAACCCGCAGGGGTAAGCGTGTCCGTTTACGCTGTTTACGAAGAAATAGTCTATGCCGCCGTAACAGGCAAACCCTGCCTCATTGTCACCTGAATACTGACGCATGAGCATTTTCAGCGAATTTCTGGGGGTAAATATGCGTATTTTCCCGCGAAATTGCGGAATAGTGTCGTAAAGTGCCTTAAAGAGCAGAAATTTTTCCGTTTCATTGTAGCAGACCATATTATCGGACGATTCCGCTTTATAGACTGCGCCCTCCTGCATACTCATCGGGTAGCATGCGTTTGCGATGGTGAACCCCATAGCCTCGGCAAAGCCGTAAAATTTGGCAAAACCTTCTCTGTATGCCTCATAAAAACGAGCTTTTTCAAATTCGCTGCTGTCTTTATCAACCGTCAGTTCGCCCCTGACTATGGTTCTGTTTATCCCAAGATTTGCGGATGGAAATATTCCCTCTTCTCTGAAAACAGGCAGTGCCATGCGTATCCCGTCAGTAACACCGGAAAGCCCTCTGTTCTTCTCGTGTTCCATGATGTCCCAAGTATCCAGACTTATCCAGAAGGTATAAAGCCCGCTGTTCTTTAAGAGCCTTGCGAACTCACGCATCTTGTCTGCGAATCCCGGCTTGTTGGCACCCATGAACATGAACCCGTTTGTTCCCGTGCGGATGTAGGGTATTTTTTTGCGGTGGGCGTATGAGATGCAGTTTAAGAGCGTATCCTGAAAAAGGAACGGTTCGCCACCTGTGAAAGAGAGCGCTTTGACACGGTTCTTTGCCGCCTGATCAATTATCGCCTTGATGCTGTCGCCGTCCAGCTTGGAGCGTTTGAACTGCTCCTGCGTGCGCATACCGCACTGGGGGCATTTTGCGTTGCACATATCCGTTGTCTGTATTATCAGCTGTCCCGCTGTTCTGCCGCGCATAAGTGCGGGCAGGTTGCTGGAGAGTTCCTTTATAAACTGAAATGTCATCAGACGGCGAGCCGCCTTGATATCGAGGGTTTCGGCGCATCCATATCGGGTTTGCGGACGAAAAGCTCCTCAAGTACCTTGTCCCAGTTGAAATGTTCAAGCACACGCTCGCGGGCGCTGCGTCCGAAATCCCTGTATGCGGCAATGTCGCTCTGCCAGAGCTCTATCATGTATGTGAGTTTTTGTGTCCAGTCGGAATAGTCGCTTGCCTTGGCAACGAACCCTGTCACTCTGTCCTCAATTATCTCCTTGGGTCCGCCCATGTCGGAGACTATGGCTGGAATGCCGCATGCCTGCGATTCCAGAACAACCATGCCGAAGGTGTCGGTATTGCTGGGGAATACGAACAGGTCGCTCTGGGCGTAAATTTCCGGCATTTTCGTATGCTCTATTTCGCCCTTCACGATGACATTCTCCCTGCCCTTTGCAAATTCCTCAACGCGGGGGCTGTAAGGACCGTGTCCGGCGATGATAAGCCTGAGTTTGTATTTCTTTTCAAGGTCGGTGAAGAGGTTCAGCAGGAAATCAAGGTTTTTATCCTGCGAAACCCTGCCTGCGTAGCAGAGAGTGAAAACGTTGTCGGGGCGCTTGTCCATTGGGCAGAACAGACGAGCGTCTATGCCGCGTTTGAAAACGGACATTTTGTTTCTGTTTATGCCTCTGTCCTCAAGATAGTCGAGGTACTGCGCCGAAGTGGTTTTAAGCTCCGTAACTGAATCGAAGAACCATCTAGTGTAGGCTTCCACAAGGTTGGTCAGCGAGTCATTATGGGTGATTTCTTTGGTTTCTTTTGTGAAGTCCGTGTGGTATATGCCCGTTGATTTAACGGAGAGCAGTCTTGAAGCCAGAAGCCCCATAAGCCCAACCGGACCAGGGGTTGATATAAAAACCTCATCCGGTTCAAAGTCATATATCTCTTCGAGGGCGCGTATTACAGAAGGCACCTTTACAGTTATCTTTTCATAGTAAGGCAGTTTGAATGCCTCTATAGGTTTCAGGTTTATCAGGTTCGGCGGCAGGCGGTGGTCTATCTCTTCGGGGGTAAGGCATGACACTATTTTCAGATCATAGCCTTTGTCGTGTGCCATTTTGCCGATTGTGCGCAGAGTGACGGAAACGCCGTTCAGGTCGTTTATGGTATCCGTGAACCAGAGGATACGCTTGCGGACAGGTGTGTAACCGTAGTTATAGCTCTCGTTGAGCTGGTTTATAAGTTCTCTGTCTTTGTATATCTGGTTGAAAGAACTGAAAAAAGGTATGGAGAGGAACACTGCCGGAAGCGCAGTGGTTACGCTTCGGTAGAGGTCGTCCATGTTTATTTTTTCAATGTCTTTTGCCATGTGGGAGAACATCATGCGGAAGTATTCGTCGGAGATGTCGGAAGCCTTGTGGTAAACCATGTTAAGCTTGCGTTCTATGTTGTTGAATGATTCGCCCTGCATCTCCTGAATCAGATCGACTATCAGCTGGTTTATCTTTCCGGTGTTCTTCATCTTAAAGCCTTTGAGCTTTATGCGCTCCATAAGGGAGGGTTTCTCCTGCTCGAAGATGTATCCGGTTATCTTGCTGAAAAATCCGCCGGCGAAGTGGACGCTCTTTTTTGTGCGGCTGAAATCGTGGGCTATCTTGTACACGGTGAACGCGAGTGAGTGGAAATCGCTGTAGCGTCCTGCGTGGCGGCACTCCTTTTTGCGGATGCCCTCAACGTATTCCTGCGGGGTTGCCGCACGGGTGAGCGTGTATGTTTTGCCGAGGAAAAGCCCCGCGTGGTCGTCGGAACCCGCAGTAAAGCCTTTTATCCAAGGCGTGTCGCTTATGGGTTCTATGCGGTAGCGTGAGTAGAGGTTTTCCATAGCGAGGGGCGTAAGGTTTTCCAGAGTGCGCACCCAAGTGGTGTTGTGGAGTTTTCCCCGTCCGCCGTTTATGCCCTCGAAAACGTCGAAGAGCAGCATCAGCTTTTCGAGGTGGTTCAGTGCCAGCCTGCCGTTAACGCTGAACGTTGCGTGGGCTACGGAGTATGCCAGCCGCTGTTCTTTTATATAATCGCGGAACTGATATATGTCCCGCCTGAGCTTCTGAATCATGTCGAACTGTTTGTGGTTCAGCCCGTACACGAGGATGTGCATTTTGCACCCGTCCTCCGGAAAATAAACCGTGGATTCCACCCCTGTAAAGGTGTCCTGCGGGTATTTTTCGTTAAGATATACGGAAGCGTCGATGCAGTTGTGGTCTGTCACAGTTACGAAATCCATCCCTCGGCTTTTCGCCGTCTGATAGATGAAGTCCGGTTCTGTGTATGACTCTGCTGCGCCGATCCGCTGGAGGAACCATTCCGAAGGATGTTTTGAGAATTTGGAGTGACAGTGCAAGTCCGCCTGTGCCATGTGCCGACCTCTCATATTATGTATGGACTAATATATATGCCTGCCTTGTCAGCATAATTTCCCTAAAATGTCAGATATTTGTTATAAATGCCCTTCGTTGCGAAAGATTTAATGGATTTATTGCAAAACCCGCACCGTTTTTTGACATTTGGTTGCTATTTTTCAGACATATACTGTGAGGTGTCTATGAACGCTCTAAAGGAAAAGCTGGCTCCGGCAAATGTGAAAAAAGCGGTTGGAGTTATCAGAGATGTATCAAAAACTCTGCGTTTCCGTATACGCACATATCGCCCCAACACCAATTTCTGCGAGGACAACAGCAGATTTATCATCAAGATAATCGAGAACGGCGAAGAGCTTATGGATGTTTTACGCCTGCGCTATCAGGTGTTTTACGGAGAATATGCCTATAAGACCGACCTTTACGGTATAGATGTTGACAAGTTTGATACTTTCTTCGATCACCTTGCTATCATCGACAAAAAAACCGGAAAGCCAATTGGAACCTACAGGCTCAACAGCACAAGATTCAATAAAAAATTCTATTCCGAGAAAGAGTTCCACATGGATGAGATAAAGGAACTTTCTGGACACAAAATAGAGCTGGGACGCGCGTGCGTACACCCCGACTACCGCAACGGAGCGACTATAGCGGCTCTCTGGAAAGGATTGGGCGCTTACATGTCCATCACAGATTCAAGATATATGTTCGGCTGTTCGTCGATACACTCCGACGATACTTTCCAGACTGCGCTGATACACCACTGGCTGAACAACAGCGGCTATCTGCCGAAGGAATACGACGGCATAAGCCCCCGCGGAAAGTTCAGGGATAAAAAATTTGACAGGATGATAGAGAAGACAGGAGAGGAGCGTTTCGCACCATTCCGCGATGCCGCTGTGAACCTTGTTCCGCCTCTGCTTCTGTCGTATCTGAAAGCGGGCGGTTTTGTCTGCGGAAAGCCAGCATACGACAAAGCGTTCAAATGCTACGACTACCTGACGCTTATCGACCGTAAAAAGATGGATCCTTCCTTCGTAAGGAAGTTTCTTAAGTAATATGTTTAAGGCTTACAAACTTACAGGTGCTTCTTTCCTGTTCTGTGTGTTTATAATAGGCGCTCTTGTGCTGCGGTTTTACGCCGTTACGGACGTGAACCGCCGCAGGGTGTCCGTCTGGTGGACGTCCGTTATGTGCCGCATAGGGGGCAGATTTCTCGGTGTGCGTGTCAATACTGACACTGCATGCGAGACCGACGGGCGCGGCAGGCTTATGGTCTGTAATCATATGTCATATCTGGATATTCTGGTTCTCTCGTCCGTGAGACCCTCCGTGTTCATTTCGTCAGTGGAAATGGAAAATACCTTCTTTCTTGGTTTTCTGGCGAAGATAGGCGGTACTTTTTTTGTGGAGCGGCGAAACGTCCGCAATATCAAAGGTGAGCTTGACGGCATCACAAAGATAATATCTCAGGGGTTCAACGTAGTTCTTTTCCCCGAAGGAACTTCCACCGACGGGTCAAAGATTTTGCCGTTCCGTTCGTCATTTCTGGCGGGTGCTTCCGAAGCGGGTGTGGATGTTGTTCCGGTTTGCCTCAGATATTCAAAGATAAACGGTGAGAGCTTCTCTCCCGAAAACTGCGACTATGTCTGCTGGTACGGCGATATGAGCTTTGCACCGCATTTTTCCCGTTTTGCCTCCCTGCACAGAACGGACGTTGACGTGTCCTTTATGGAAGGCATGAACAGCCTTGAACACGACAGAAAATACATCACCCGCCGCGCGCAGGAACTCATTGAAGCGGTATATTTCACCGCATCCTGAAATTTCTTTTAACTCTTCACATTTAACGGCTATACTGTATAATACTTTTCAATGGAGGAGAGCCGTGCCGGATAAAATCATAGTTGTGCATCTCACATCAAGCGACCCTATCAAAGCAGGGAAAGCACTCCGCTTTGCAAAATCCGCATTCGACTACTCAGCTACAGTGTTTTTACTTCTTTCTGCCAACGGTGTTCTGGTGGCGGATAAGTCAAAACCATCATTTGTCGTTCCCACAACCCAGACGGAATCTCTGGACGCTGTCAGAGAATTTCTCAAAGAGGGCGGACGTGTCCTTGTGGGCGTGGATGATATGAAAAGCCTTAACGTAAGCGCCCTCGACCTCATCGCAGGATGCGAACAGGCGGAAGCAAAATACTTTTTCAATATACTGCTGTCTGATGAAGCAGCCATAATGTCGTGGTGATATGCCCCCCAGAAAGAACGTAAGAAAACCCGCATCAAGACCCAGACGCACCCAGAAAGGCGGAAACAAAAAACAGTTTCCCATAGGCATACTGATAATATTTATGCCCCTTCTCATTGCGTCCGTTTTCTATATGATGAAGGATGATGAAAAATCTCCGGCGAAGAAGCCTGCCGTACCCGAAAAGGTAATTGTTGAGAAGAAAAAAGAACCTCCGAAACCGGAAAAAAAACCGGAACCGGAAGTCAAGATAGTCGAAAAGACCATAGAGAAGACTGTCGAAAAACCTGTGGAAGTGGTCAGCGCCGTTAACGCGGTGAAGCTGTTTATGTTTGACAAAGGTTTAAGTCAGGACAGGATAAGCCGCGTTGATATGTCCATCACCATCCAGACGGACAGCGACAAAGATGCTAAAAAACTTTCGGCTGACCTCAGAAATTATATGAAAGAGAACGGGCTTGAGATAGTCTCAAAATCCCCTCTGGTTGTGAAAGACACCCACGGAGAATACTCAATAGGCTTTTTTGTGCCGAAGGCTCCGAAAGTTGTGGAAAAGCCCAAAGCCGAGCCGAAACCTAAAGCAGAAGATAAAAAAGTCGCGGAGAAAAAACCTGAACCGCCGAAACAGATTGTAAAACCTGCGCCGGCACCGGTACCAGCACCTAAACCCGTCGTTAAGAAACCTATAAAATACACCGCAAAACTGGCGGTTGTGATAGACGACTGCGGATACAGCATCCCCCTTGCAAAGCAGCTTGCAAATATTGGCTATCCCGTGACATTTGCTGTTATTCCCTACACTCCTTACGGTGTGGAGACCGCAAAAATAGCAAAAAGCAGTTCAAATACTGTTTTCATACACTTCCCCATGCAGCCTAAGGCATATCCGAGTTTTGACCCGGGCAAAGGCGCATTACTACTCAATATGCCGGATGCCCTCATCGGAGCCATCACTAAAGCGAACTTTGCATATTTCGGGATGCAGCTTGACGGTGCCAACAACCACACCGGCTCCGCCTATACGGAGGATGCCGGAAAAATGGAGCAGGCACTGAAATATATGAAGCTGTATACCGGAAGGTTTCTTGACAGCCACACTTCACCGGCTTCAAAAGCGTATGACGAGTGTCGCAAAGCAGGCATGAAATGCGCTGTAAACAGCACGTTTCTGGACAATGAAGAACCCGGGCTTGTGACAAAGAATGACAAAGAGAACCACGTTCACGTTCAGCTTTTGTCTGCGGCAAAGAAAGCCCTTTCAAACGGCAGCTCCATTGCCATCGGACATTTGCGTGACGGAACTGTCAGCGCTTTGCCTGAAGCTTTGGCGGAGATAGAGAAGATGGGGGTAAGGATAGTTCCCGTAACCGATTTAATGAACTAGGGTTGGCGTTTATAACACGGCGCATTTCTTCGTTGGAATCCAAAAAATATTGCTCATGTACCCATAAAGTACACTGCGCATATTTTTTGTCTCCCGCCTAGATATGCTTGGTTTTAAACACCAATATTTTAAGGTAGCAAATTGAGGATGCCATCTCTGCGAACCCTATCGGGGTGAAGCAGTCTGAACCGCACAGAATTATCGATGCCTTATGTTGTTGCTGAATGGATTAGATCGCGTCGTCGCACCACTTCTCGCGAAGACGGAACCTGTTTCTGGAGTATTAATCAAAAATAACAGAAATTGTTTTTGATATTAGCTTTTCTGACACTTCGGGCAGATGCCGTAAAGATTCAGCGAGTGGTCAACAAGCTCGTAGCCGTATTTTGTAACCACCCTCTTCTGAAGGTTTTCAATCTCTTCGTCAAGGAACTCTATATTTTCGCCGCATTTAACGCAGACAAGGTGGTCGTGGTGTTCTTTGCTGGTGTCCGGTTCATAGCGAACTGAACCTTCGCCAAAGTTGAGTTCGCGGGCTATTCCCGCCTCTGTCAGAAGTTTCATTGTGCGGTAAACAGTCGCGTGTCCGATGGTGGGGTCAACTTTTTTCAAAACTTCATAGAGCTGTTCTGCGGTGACGTGCTTCTTCTGCTTGCAGAAAGTTTTAAGGATAAGCTCGCGCTGGGTTGTCATCCTCAGGTTCTGCTCGCTCAGGTATTGAGAAAATAAGTTGTGAGTGTCTTTTGTGTTATGGTTCATACACATCCCCGACTGGTTTTCTTACTTACAGAATAACCCGATAATTCTGTTTATTCCATATATTTTTTTAATAATGATTGATTTGTCAGTTGAAAATTAATATTTTATGTACAAGTTTGATATTGATAATGAGTTTCATTCGCTGTATAGTTGTCCAACAGGAGACTTGAAGTGTCAAATACATGCTGTGAAAACGTAGTTACGACAGTTCCTCTGGTTATGATGAAAGCTGGAAGCCGCGGAATCATCAAAAAACTGGTAATAGACTGCGAAGACCACGCCCACTGCCGCTTTGCAAAGCGTCTGAAAGAGATGGGAATTTACGAGGGGTCTTCTGTTGAAGTATCAGGCAACGACGGCGGCGGCGAACTCATCATCACATGTGAAGGAACAAAGATGGTTATAGGTCGCGGCATGGCGGGCAAGATACTTGTGCAGATGACCACAGGCGAACTTCTCGACGACAGCAGACTGGGCAGGTTCTGCCGCAGATTCGGAATAGGCTGCCGCATTTAACTTTTCTTTAGATTGCAGTTCCGCGCGTCTTATATTATCATTCCCCAATGAAAGAGAAACTCATTCCATACCTGTCGGCTTTATTGTCAGCGTTTTTGCTGACCCTTGCTTCCCCGGGCATAGACCTATGGTTTCTGGCGTATTTCGCGCTGGTTCCGGTTATTCTGGCTGCCTCAAATAATAAACGTCCGTGGCTTATTTTCTTTACTTTCGCTTTCCTTTACTATTGTTACAACCTGCGATGGGTAGAAACGTCCGTTTCCCATTTCGGCGGTGCGCCCGCCATAGTGGGAATGTTGCTTGTGGCGGTATTTGCCGCTGTTCTTGCACTGTTCTGGGCGCTGTTCGGCTTTATTTACAAACGCCGTCCTTCCGCAAACATTCTCGCGGCTACGGCGATAGTCGCCCTTGAGATAGTGCGCGCCAATCTTTTCACAGGCTTTCCGTGGCTTTATCTCGGGCATACTCAGACATCCTTTGCTCCTGCGGTTCAGGCTGCTGATCTTGGCGGAGAATTTCTGATAAGTCTTGTCGTTGCATATTTCAACCTTGCGCTGGCATCTTTTATCAGAGACAGGAACAGAAATTCGTTTGCGATAGCCTCTGTTGTGGTTGTTGCTGTATTCTCATATGGTTTTCTGGCAGAGCACAGAGAATATAACCACGAGATACTGAAAACGAGGATAATACAGCCTGCCTACAGCCAGAACGATAAGTGGAATATGGATAAGGAGCTTGAGGTTATTTTGCAGGTGAGTGAACTTATCCGCAACTCATCTCCTCAGAATTACGACCTTCTGATGTTACCGGAAAGTGTCTATCCGAACATGATGGACAAGGACTTCACCGGATACAGGCTTATGAGTATAGTTTCCGAGGTGACACCTGTTCTTGCAGGAGTTATAAGAAACGACGGTAAGGTGAAGGACAGAAAATACTACAACAGCGTATATCTTTTTGACGGCAAAAACGTCCAGACTTACGACAAGAGGCATCTCGTACCTTTCGGGGAATATTTCCCGCTGGGGACACTGTTTAAACCGATAGATTATTATTTCTTCAAGGGTGCGGAGGATTTTTCCGCCGGAACGACGCCTGTTGTTTTTGACCATGAAAAGATAAAGGCGGCTCCCCTTGTTTGCTATGAAAGCGCATACAGCGGACTTGTCCGCCCGCAGATAGAAGCGGGTGCAAACATGATAGCCGTTGTTACCAATGACAGCTGGTTCGGAGACACTCAGGGACCTTATCAGCATATGGCAACAGACATAATGCGTGCTGTGGAATACAGACGAAGTGTTGTGCGCGCGGCACAGACGGGAGTTTCCGCATGTATTGATCCTGACGGAACTATTCAGGCGGAATTCGGTCTGAACAAGGCAGGCTATCTCGATTGCGATGTCAAAACGGTAACTGCGCGGAGCATCTTTTCAGTGACAGGATATCTGTGGCTCGTTTTGCTGATTATGGGAATATATATTTATGAACGCAGAGGACGTTTTATAAATAAACATTGAGTTTTTCCACTATTGCATATATTAGTGAGTAACAACGGAGGAGAATATGTTCGGACTTGGTTCAACAGAAATTATTGTCATTTTAGTTATCGCCCTTGTTGTTTTCGGCGCGGGCAAACTTCCCCAGATCGGAGAGGGTATGGGAAAAGCGATCAGAAACTTTAAAAAGGCTGCAAACGATGTCAGCACTGACGACGTTGTTGACATTACGCCTAAAACACAAAAAAAGATCGCTGACGACGAAGAAAAGCAATCCTGAGAATAAATGAGCATGGCAGCAGGCGTTAAGACTGCTGCCGGTTCTGTTCTTTACGAGCTGAATCCGGCGGTTAAGCTGATCATATTTCTGAGTATAATCCAGATGGTCGGCATGTCCGGTTCAGTATTGTCATATTCACTGATAACAATCCCTGCCATTGCAGTTCAGATATTCGCAAGACTCAGTCCCGTTGACACTTTTTATAAAATAAAGCCTTTCATTACTGTTTTGATAGTCACTTTTGCGGTGAATTTTTTCTTCGCTGCCGGGCTTAAAAGTTCTGCGGTTCTCACATACCGCTTTTTCCTTATCATCTATTATTCTGTTCTGCTCTCCGCCATAACCGATACCAGAGCTCTTGCGGCTCTTTTGTCTTTCCCCGTACGCGGCAATGCGGGAAAGAATCTGCGTATAGTTATGATGGTGGCGCTGGAATTCATCCCGATATTCATAGACGACGCGAAGAGAACCGTTAAAAAGATAACCCTTTCGCCGGAATACAGCGGAAAGGCTTACAAGGTTCTGTTTCGACCCAACGAATATATAAGACCGCTGATGCACAGTCTGCTTGCACATGCCGACACGGTAGCACACAAAGTGGATGCCGGAGAATATGCCGCAGTACCCATCAGCTTTCCAAATATGTACGAAATGCTGCTCGGTGCATGTGCCGTTGCGGCGGCGGTGCTCTATGCCCTTGTATAATAAAGCTGTTATTGTCCAGTACAACGGAACGAATTATTCGGGCTGGCAGTGGCAGACACACTCCCCTTCCATTCAGGAGGAACTGCAAAAGGCGCTTAAGGTTCTTTATAAGCAGGATGTCAACGCAGTGGGTTCCGGCAGAACTGATTCCGGTGTTCATTCTCTTGGGCAGACGGCAAACTTTATAACCGATATATATGTCCCCGACGAGGCGGTCGTGCTGGGACTGAACAGTATACTTCCTATGGATATCTCCATCGCGAAGGCATGGGATGTTCCTCTGGATTTCCATTCCCAAAGGTCTGCGGTCTCAAAAACGTATATGTACAGGATGCACTATTCGCGTGTGCGCAGTGCGTTTCATTACAACAGAGCGTGGTGGGTGAAAGGACAGGTGGACTTCGAGCGCGCGCCGGAAGTGCTTGCCGCATTTGAAGGCACTCACGATTTCACTGCCTGCTGTGCGGCGGAAAGTCTGCGGGAAAATTGCGTCAGAACCATAAACTTTACAAAGCTCTACCGCGAAGATGACATCTGGTGCCTCGAAGTGAACGGCAGCGGTTTCCTGCACAACATGGTGAGGATAATCACCGGAACTGTTATAAAATTCTGCCGCGACGGACACGGTCCCGAACGCGTCAGGGAGATGCTTGAGACGAAGAACAGAAAGAAGGGGGGACCTACGGCGCCGGCGGAGGGGTTATACCTCAAACAAGTCTTCTATTAATTGCCGTTTATAATCTTCGCACTTCTGCGTTGTAATCTAAAAAATAATGCTCATGTACAAAACTCGTACACTGCGCTTATTTTTTATATTACGCCTTGAATTGCTCGGTTCTAACCAGCAATTGGCTGTGACTGCTCGTCTTCGCGAGGAGTGCAACGACGACGCGATCTGATATTTTCAGCAGCCTTCGCTGGGCTTGATAAATATCTTGGTTTCTATGTCCAGATATTTGGCATACCAGTCTGAGAAATTGTTGTCATACCACTTTTTGTCTTCATCTGAAAGAGTGTTGTAAATGTCGTCATGCTGTTTCTGGAGCTGTTTCAGTTCAATCCTCTCTTCAGGGTCAAGCTCTTCGTAGGCATCTTTCATCGGGAGAATTTTCTTTCTTATTTTCAGCGCTTCTTCTCTCATGGCGGCACCTCTTTTGTTGATAATAACACTATAATGGTCTTATTCTCATTTGTCAACTAGAGGACAATTTTTGTCCGTTACATTCCCCTTGTTTTTAAGAGCGAGTGTAATAAATTAATCTCTATGCCACTATTTATAATAATTATAGCATTGTTTGCATTGCCTGATATATCTTTTGCATGGGGATTTGAAACACATTTAAGCATAGGGATGCAGGTGCTGAACAACAGCAGTATGAACGTTATCACCAACAATCCGCAATTCTTTTTATGCGGCAACATCTTTCCCGACCTTTTCAACCTGTTCAAAGACTTCTCATCGTTTAAGAAAAATCTGCCCACACATAGCTGGCAGACGGTTTCAAAAATGTTTTCAGACATCCGAAGCGATGAGGAACAGGCTTTTGCATACGGCTACAGTGCGCACCTTTCTGCTGACATAATAGCTCATAACAACATGGTTCCACAGCATATCGCCTATGTTGATGCCGGGAGGATGCGTTCACACCTTATCTTTGAGATGGCGGAAGAGTCCATGCATTACAACCGTTATTCAAAGATGCTCCAGCTCCTTTTAAAATATTCGCCGACATACGGGGATATTTTCCTGAGAAACATGGGGGTGAAGCACGACTGGTTTGAAAGCGAGGTCAGGGCTATACGCCGCGGGGTTATTTATCAGAAGAATCTGAGGATTCACGCTATCACACGCATGATAAAAAAGACAGCTCAGCCGGGTTTTGAGGAGCGGGTGGCATATTTCCGTGAAGCTGCTTTGAAACAGACCATGGAAGCTGTTGAAAACGGGTTTGCAAATCTAAGCAGTTATGACCCCTCGGGAAAAGAGAGCATGGAATCCGCGCGTGAGCTTCGCCGCGAGATGCTGAAAAACAATTCAAAAAAAGAACTTCGCCGCGAGTACCACAGCCACATAGACCAGCAGCATTTCTCATTGCACGGTAACGGCAAATCCTGATTTATATTATCCATTGTTTACATCGCGTCCCGCTTTTTTTATAATAAGCAAACTTATTATTATTCTGAGGTTGATATGAACAATCCTGTTACCTATTCAAAAGCCGACGGAGCCTGTGTGATAACCATTTCATGCAGTGTTCAGGGCAACCCTGTCTGCATGGAGACGCTGGACGGACTTTTTACCGCTCTTGACGTTGCAGAGGGAGACCGCGAGCTCAATCTGGCGGTGATACGCAGCGGGCAGAGCGGGGTATTTTCAAAAGGTCATGATATTGAAAAAGTTTCCAAGGCAGATATCGCTGTTGTGAAACAATATAACCTGATGGGGCAGAGGCTTGTCTCATTTATAAGAAATATGAAAAAACCTGTGCTTGCCGCTGTGGACGGCGACTGCTTCGGTCCTGCGTTCGAGCTTATACTTGCCTGCGATATGGTGTTTGCAACAGCAAAGAGCAGGTTCGGATTCAACGAAACGGAATACGGATTCGTCCCAGGCTTCGGCGGAACACAGCTTGCCGCGCGAAAGGCTTATGAAACGTTCGCAAAGTATCTCGTATTCACAGGCGAACCTGTTGATGCCGCCGAACTTTACGGCAAGGGGATGGTCAGTAAGGTATTGGACGGTGCAGAGTCGCTTGAAAAGGCTGTGACCGATATGTCCGTTCTGATGAGCAAGAGAAGCTCTTTTGCCGTCGGACTTGCGAAGGAAACCATAAACAGCACGATAGATATGGACTTCGCAAAGGGGCTTCTGCTGGAACAGAACGCGTTTACCTTCTCGTTTTCAACGTTTGACAAGACGGAAGGAACGTCTGCCTTTGTTGAAAAACGGGAAGCTAAGTTCAAAGACAGATGGGAAGATTACAGGTTCTGATATGATAGAAACACGCATAGATGGGCTGACAGCTCATATCAGACTGGTTCCGCAGACAGGACAGTTCACTCTTCTGGATGTGGAGACACTTAAAGAGATAATAAAGAACCTGCGCATGGTAAAGGAAAGCCCCGCAAAAACGGTGCGGATATACGGCGAGGGCGGATGCTTCGCAGTGGGAGCCGACCTGCGCACGTTAAGCACATATAACGGCTTTGAAGCTAAATGGTTCTCCAAACTGGGCAACACCATGTTCGGAACAATACGCACCATGCCGCAGGTGGTCATAGCAGAGATAGACGGTTTCTGCATGGGCGGCGGTATGGATTTTGCCGCGTCGTGCGATTTCCGCTATGCGACTGGAAAGAGCAAATTCGCGCATCCCGGGGCGAAGCTGGGCATTATAACCGGATTCGGCGGAACACAGGCGATTCCGAGGCTGATGCAGTCGGCATCCGCTTCTGAATTTCTGATAACCGGAAACGCCTTTGATGCGGAATATATGCACAGAAGCGGGTTTCTGAACGGCGTTGCGCATAACACTGAAGAGTTAAAACACATTACCGACATCCTCTGCGAAAAGATAAACCGTAAGAGCAGGGTTCTGCTTTCGGGGTTTAAACTGTCACTGGACGGTTCCTCTGCAATATTTTAGGGTTTAATTTTCAGGACAGAGGCATAGTTTATATACTACTGCTTTTTATTCGGGAGTTGAGATGGGAAAGATATTTCTGGCCGCTGCGGTCATAATGGTGATCATGTTTGCCACACACGAGAAAAAAGTTTCCTATGCATCGGAACATTTCAGAGACGGAACATTTCACAACCTCGTGGAAACGCCGAATAAATCGTCCGGCAGCAAGCTAGGCTCTATATACAGGATACTTTTTGAAAGCGGAAAATATTCACCCAAAGAACTTATAAAAGCGCACAAAATAAACCCTCTGTATGCGAATATGAACACCGGAGACACCCTTCAGGCAACTTGGCTTGGGCATGCCAGTGTTATGCTTAAGCAGGGGGACATGAAGATAATCACCGACCCCGTGTTCTCAAAAAGAGTTTCCCCTTTAAGCTTTATAGGTCCCGAAAGATATACTGACGATAATCCCATAAGGGGAGTAAACATCGGCTTCGTGGATGCTGTGATAATCTCCCACAACCACTATGACCATCTGGACGAGAGGGCGATAAAATCCCTTAAGGACAGAGTCGGTATGTTTATCGTGCCTCTGGGCGTGGGACAATATCTTGAAAAGTGGGGAGTTGATCCCCTTCGTATTATAGAACTGGACTGGTACCAGTCGTTATCCATGCCGAATATGAAGATAACAGCCACACCCGCTCTGCACAGGTCGGGCAGAAGCTACTTTGACACCAACAAAACATTCTGGGCATCGTATGTAATTGAGATGGGTGGTCATAAGGTATTTTTCAGCGGCGATTCAGGATACATGGAACAGTTCCGGCAGATAGGACACGAGTACGGACCTTTTGAGCTGTCACTCGTTGATATAGGTGCTTACAACGCAAAATGGCCTTTCAGCCACATGACACCGGAAGAGGCCGTTCAGGCGTCAAAAGACCTTGGCAGCGGAACGGTTCTTCCTATACATTGGGGAACATTCACCCTTTCTGATTTTTACTGGAAAGAACCCATCGAAAGGTTTACGGCGGAAGCACATAAGAGAAATCTTAATTATGTGACACCTGAAATAGGGCTTCCATTTACAGTCGGCGGTATTGCGCCTGTTGAAAAATGGTGGGACAGATACGAATGATGCGGCAATATTTTAAAGGGTTTACCCCTAAGGCGTTCGAGTTTATGAGAGGTATCAGGGAAAACAACACCCATGAGTGGTACGAAGCCCATAAGGAAGAATATAGGGAATATGTTCAGACGCCCATGAAGGAACTTTCCGCAGAGCTTACTGACGGTATGCTCTCCGTGGACGAACAGTTTATCACCGGATGGCGCACCGTTTCGCGCATACGACGCGACACCCGTTTTTCAAAGGACAAAACACCGTATAAATCTGTCAGCTGGCTTGTCTTTAAAAGAGCAAACGACGACTGGTGCGATGCTCCCGCATTCTTTTTTGAGCTGGGACCTGAGCGCTATGTCTGGGGAATGGGCTTTTACAGTGCAAAACCGGCTACCATGCGCCATTTCAGGCAGATGATAGACATGGATGCAAAGCGATTTGCAGACGCAGTGTCATTCTCAAAGCCCGACAACCTTTTACCCTTCACCCTCGATGGTGAAAAGTATAAAAAGGTACCGTCAGGAATGAAGGACGCCCGTTTTGTGGACTGGTATCAGCGGAAAACTCTTTATCTTGTCGCGACAAGAGACAACGATGAATCTTTATACGGGAACGGGTTCGCAGGCGCACTTCTGGAAGACTTTTTCAAACTTGCGCCTTTATACCGCTTTCTTCTGGAAGCATCCCGTGAACCCGCCGTATGATTACGTCTGTCTTTTAAACGACAGGATTCAGATTTTTCAACCAGCTTCCGTCTGATACACTTTTTTCCATCATATCAGACATTTTGCATTTTCTAAGTTCGCTGAGGAACATTTTCCTTGCGGCGCCGAAGGCTTCAGTCAGTCCGCATTTACCTGCCAAACCGCATCTTCTTGATTTCGATTCGCATCTGTAATATGCGTCGCCTTCAACAGCATTGAAAATGTCTTCCAAAGTGATCTGGTCTGCAGGTCTTGCTAAGACGTATCCTCCATTTACCCCCACGGAGGACTTCAGAATACCGCTCTTTGTGAGCAGCCGCATGACCTTTGCCAGATATTCTCTGGAAATTCCCTGTGCAGCGAGTTCATCCAACAGAACAGTCCGGTCTTTAAAAAAAGTAATATAGAGTAGACTGTGAACAGCATACTCGGTCTTCTTGGATATTCTCATACCATATTATATCATTGTATATGGGGAAATGTCGAATCATGGTGAGGAATAATTAACAAAAATAAGCGATTATTGAAAAATACTGTTATTCCTGTATGAGCCTGTATTGAAGAGATTCGAGGATGTGTTTTGCAGCGATTTCGGCGGATGAGTCCAGATCGGCTATTGTGCGGGCGGTTTTCAGCACTTTTGAATAGCTTCTGGCGCTGAGGTTATATTTTTTAGCAGCGGTTTCCAGCAGTTTGGCGGTCTTTTCATCCAAAATACAGTATTTCTTGGTTTCTTTTTCCGACATTCTGCTGTTGAATCGTGTTTTTGAGTGTTTGAAGCGGGCAGATTGTATGGCATGTGCCTGTGCAACTCGTTTGCGTATGTTTTCCGATGGTTCGCCGTCTTTCATGGCGGCAAGTTCGGCTATGTCTGCGGAACCGACCTCAACATGAAGGTCTATTCTGTCCATCAGCGGACCTGAAAGTCTTGACCTGTATTTCTGAATCTGCGACGGTGAGCAGGTACACTCTTTCTGTTTATCGCCGAGATACCCGCAAGGGCATGGGTTTGCCGCCGCAACAAGCATGAAATTCGCCGGATAGGTCACTGTCCGTCCGGCTCTTGATACCGTGACCTCTTTATCCTCAAGGGGCTGGCGAAGGGTTTCAAGGACGCTTCTTGGGAATTCCAGCAGTTCGTCAAGGAACAGCACTCCGTTGGATGCAAGGCTCACCTGACCTGGTATTGCCTTGGACGTTCCGCCGATGAGTGCTATGCTGCTGCTTGTGTGGTGCGGACTGCAAAAAGGTCTGTGTACGGCGAGGTCGCGTCCGGAGCGTATCAGTCCTGCCACTGAATATATTTTTGTGGTCTCAATGGCTTCCGTCAGCGACATATCGGGCAGGATAGTTGGCATCCTGCGGGCGATCATGGTCTTTCCGCTGCCGGGAGAGCCTATCATAAAGAGGTTGTGCATTCCTGCCGCGGCTATTTCCGCACAGCGGCGGGCGGTGAACTGACCTTTTACATCGGCAAAATCCACAGTGTATTCTTTAACTGCACTGAAAAGTGATGTTCTGTCGAACGCGTGCGGTGTGCCTTTGCAGTCGTTGTTGATGAACTCTGTCACAGACGACAGATCGTCGAAAGGAAATACATCCAGACCGTCTATAACGGCGGCTTCATCAGCGTTGTCAGCAGGGACGATCAGTTTTTTAAAGCCTGCTTTTCTGGCACCTTCTGCGATGGGGAGCATTCCGCCCACCGCCCGCAGTTTGCCGTCCAGCGACAGTTCGCCTGCAAACAGACAGTCTTCAGGCACCTGCTTAACCATTCCTGCGGAGCATGTAAGCCCTATTGCCACAGGCAGGTCAAAGTGGGTGCCCTCTTTTTTTATATCGCCGGGAGCAAGATTGATTGTTATGGGGTGTGCGAAGACGTTCAGGTTCATGTTCTTCATGGCGGATTTGACGCGGTCGCGGCTCTCTTTAACGGCGGTTTCCGCAAGTCCCACCATATTGAAAGACGGCAGACCCACGGAGCTTATGTCCGTTTCCACTTCTACTATCTCTGCTTCAATTCCGTTTACGAGTGCGCTGAATACTTTTGAGAACATATTGAGATTATACAGATGTTTTTAAGATATGTGCAAATAGTTTTAATTTTCCCACTTGCGGATTTATAATAAGGGTACATATTAAAGTTATAAGTTACAGCCCAGGCAGTAACGGAAGAAACCCCCCGAACCGGAAAGAAGGTATCTGAAAAGAAGTTGCTACCGATTTTAAGGTTTCCGGAAAAGGTTCGGGACAGGAGAAGTTCCAATGGGTCATGAGGTGACACCACCCAACTCGTAAAGCCCCGCAAATCAGCAAAGATTGCGGGGCTTTCTATTTTTCAACCTTCTTAAGTTCTTCGCTTCTGTCTTTAGACAAATCTATTGATTTAAGTCCTCTTTCAGGGAGAATGAGAGTAAGCTTCCTCTCCGTGTCTGCATATATTCTTCCTTCCGCCATTTGAAAGCCAAGTATATGACCGCCGTATGTTTTTGAAGTATCAATGAAATGCATATGATACCCGCTCACGTTTATCCCTTTTACAAATGCAGGGAGTCTGTAACCGACGATGGTGCCGCTTATATTCTCATACTCAAAAATCGGTTGCGCAGTGACAACTTTTGCCAGCGGACTGTATGGTTTTGACTGAGCAGGAACGGAGCGGACTTTTATCTTACTGAAAGTGCCTTCGGCTTTAACAGCGCAGAAGATGTTCATATCGGGAACCTTTTCGTCAATTAGCTTTTCAAGTTCCTCAAATGTAACAGGTTTTTCCAGATTAACAGTTATTTCGGGAACAAAGAAGGATACGGAAGCGAAAGGAGTTGTGATGTTGTCTGGTGTATAGATTCTGCCGTCAGATTTTGCCTGATAGACTTTTCCGTCAAGAACTATCATTTCGCCGTCAAGTCTGTCGAAGGTGCCTATTCCGAAATTTCCGTATCGGGTGAGATTTGATGTTTTCTCGGATCCGTCGTAATCACCTGCAAGGAGCGCGTCTATCGTGGATATCTGAGTTATGGTTCCGGTATCGTGAGCGCATCCTGCTATTGTTACGGCAAAAAGAGCTGCGATCAGAAGTTTTTTCATTTTTTAATCTCATTATATTGGTCATAGCTCATGTTGCTTTGTTTGAGACATTTTTCTTTTGCTTCGCCTTCCAGCTTCCCGCATTCGTAATTATGTCCGGTTTGCAGACCGTCGTACCAAGCTCTTTTTGAGCATCCGGCAGTGAGAATTGAAAGAGTGATAATCAGAAAAACAGTAGTTTTCATACTACACCTCATAAACTGTCAGGATTGTTTTCATCGCAAGATCTATAAGAGGCTCTTCTCTGCGTTCTTTCTGGCAGGAGATGCATATCGGCACGGAGATGGTTTTGTCATGGAGAATATTAACATAGCCCTGTTCCACAAGCTCCTGCGCGTTGTCCTCACGCAGAACACATACTCCGGAACCGGTCTTCACCAGTTCCATCATGAGGTTCTCGTCGGATGCAACGATTATCTTTTTCGGATTTTTTATATCAGGCAGTGATCGCACCAGCTCAGTTCTGAAAGGGCAGTCCTCACTTCCCCATATCCAAGGGATGTTTGCCAGAGTTTCCCATGAGACTTTCTTTGTGTCCTCAAGCAGTCCTTTCGGCACAACCATGCAGAGTTTTACCGGAAAAAGCTCAATTGTGAATATATCTTTGTCGGTGAATCTTCCGTATGAGAATCCGAGGTCAAGTTCGCCCGAACGAAGCATCTGGGGTGTTTTGCCGGATTCGCTCACGGCAAAACGGAGTGAGATATCGGGAAGGTTCTTCTGAAAGGCAGCGTTGATGGTCTGGATGCGGAGAAAGACGGGGTTTGTGTTTACCCCCAGTGTGATACTTCCCTTTACCTCTTTCTGCATCCGCATCGCCTGTCGTTTGATGCTCAGAACTGTGTCGTTGACAGCTATGGCGCTTTCAAGCAGTGACGAACCCTCGGGAGTAAGCTCTACGCCGCGCGCCTGCCTTGCGAACAGTGTGACGTTCAGCTCCTCTTCCAGAAGTTTTATTTGTGTGGAGAGTGCAGAAAGGCTCAGGTTGAGCTTCTGCGCCGCCTTAGTCATATTTTTCAGTTCAGCGGTGGCTGTAAAAGCCGCAAGCTGTCCCAGTTCCATATCAAAGTCCGGGTTTGTAAAGGTAATAGATTCCGCCGTCCACTCCTTCTGTCGCGGCAAGTGTTTTTGCCTTCGACATGAGTGAGCGCAGAACACTCTGTTCCGGCGGGTAGAATTCCTCAACTTCTATGTCGGGCATATCAAGCTGCTTTTTCATAGCCTCTTCCGCCTCTTCCCTTGTGCCTATGGCGTCGATGAGACCGAGCTTCTGTGCCTGACGACCGCTGAATACACGCCCGTCGGCGAGTTCGCGGAGTTTCTTTTCGTCAATTTTTCTGCGTTTCAGTATGTCGCGGAGAAATTGCTCATAAAAATCGTTTATGTTTCCTTGCAGGTACTGCTGTTCCTCTTCGGACAGTTCACGGGTGGGCGAAGGCACGTCCTTCATCTTTCCGCTTTTGATAACGACGCTTTGAACGCCGAATTTATCCATCAGCCCTCGGAAGTTGGTGTATTCCATGATAACGCCGATGCTACCGGTTATGGTGCTTTCCATGGCATATACCTTGTCACATGCCACGGCTGTGTAGTATCCGCCTGATGCCGCCACAGTTTCCATAACTGCGTAAACTGGCTTATGCATCTTCATGATGCGCAGATAAAGCTGCTGTGTGGGGGCGATAGCTCCGCCGGGGGAGTTTATCTCAAGGATAACGCCTTTTACCTTGTCGTTTTCATCAAGTGTTTTCAGTTTTTCATCCAGATAGTGCGTGTCCATTATGACGCCTTCAAGGCGGACGACCGCAATGGTATCCTCAAGGATGAGATCCTCGCCGGATGCGCCCATAACGGATATTATGCGTACTATTACTGCAAAGATGAGGATGAAAAGAGCCGCTTTGCCGATGAACTTAAAAAATCTGCTCATATAACCTCGCGGAGAGAAAAAAGCCGCCCCGTTCGGGGCGGCGCTTTGTATGTGTTATTGTTCGAGATCGCTCAGTTTGCCTTTAAGTATGTTTCCAAGGCTGAAGCTGCTGTCGTCTGACTGCTCAAGCTTTTTGAGGTATTCTTTAACTTCGCGTTTCTCAGAATCCTGCTGGAATCTGCGGATTGAAAGCAGAACGTTTCTCTCTTTAGCATCGTTGCGGAAAACAACGGCTTTGATAACGTCGCCCTCTTTAAATTTAGATGCGGGGTCAATTCTTTCCACATCAAGCTCGTTTTCTGGAATGAAGCCCACGAGTTCTCTGGGGAGTTCAACCTCAAGTCCGTCTTTGCGAACGGAGAGAACTTTTACCTCAACAACTTTGCCCTGAGGAAGAAGTTTGCCTATTTCTCTCCATGGGTTAGTTTCCATCTGTTTGATACCGAGGCTGATACGTTCTCTTTCGGGGTCTATCTTAAGAACTTTTGCCTCAATGCTGTCGCCCTCGTTGTAAAGAGCATGCAGATCCTGAGGTTCTTCTGTCCATGAGATGTCTTTTTTGCGGATAAGACCGTCAAGAAACTCGCCGAAGTCCACAAAGATACCGAAATCGGTGATTGACTTGATGGTACCTGCGACAACGGAACCTTCGGGGTGGTTGTTTTTAAGTGATGTCCAGGGGTTTTCCTGAAGAGCCTTAAGAGAAACCACGAGTTTTTTCTTTTCGTTGTCTATATCGGTGACGCGTCCGATGACAGCGTCTTTGGGTTCGATGGATATCTTAGCGTTTCTGAGCCATGAGATCTCTTCCAGCGGGATGAAACCGTCAACGCCCTGTTCGATCTCCATTACGAAACCTTTATTTTTTCTTGCAACTACCATGCCTTTAACTTCGGTGCCGACAGGGTATTTAGCCGCAGCCATATCCCAGGGGTCGTTTGCCATCTGTTTCAGACCGACTTCAAGCTTCTCATTTTCGAGGTCAACGCTGAGAACCTTGACTTCGAGCTCGTCGCCCTCTTCAAGATATTGGTTGGGGTGTTTAACAACGCCCCACGCGATGTTGTTTTTGCGCAGGAAGCCGTCAACAGAACCGAAGTTCATGAATGCTCCGTAATGTTTTATTGTCTTCACTTTACCTTTAAGAACCTGACCTTCTTCGATTCCTTCAAAGAATTCTTTCTTTCCGGCTTCGATGGACTGGATCATATGGAGCTTGCGTGAAGCGAGGAATGAGCGCTGTTTTTTGTTGGATTTCAGAACTTTAACTTCAAATGATTTACCGATGTATTCTTCGGGTTTCAGGGTGGAGTTTTTGAAATCCATGTGTTTCGGGGATGAAACATTCTATTTCGCTGTATTTTCCGAGGAATCCTTTATCAACAACAGCAGTGATCTTAACAGTCAAAGGAGCACCGCTTTCCAGAGCTTTGTCAACGTCTATCCAGTCAGTCTCTTTCTCAATGGCTTTTCTGGACAGCTTAAGATACCCGCCGCCGCCTGAAACGCCGAGAAAAAGCACCTCAATCTCATCGCCGACATTAATTGAAAGCTTGCCGTCTTTGAGAAATTCGGAGCTGGGGACGATGCCCTCTGTTTTGTACCCGATATTCACCAGCACGTCGCTGTCGTTTATCTGGGCTACGGTTCCTTTCACGACGGAGTTCTTTTCAGGCTGCTGGAGAGACTCCTCAAGCATTGCTTCAAAGTCTTCCATACGCATGTTGTCGCCGCCGTTTTCGTTAATCCTGCTCATTAGTGACCTCTTTTAAAAATTCTATTACTTCGTCAACCAGATAGCCGGGGGTACTGGCGCCCGCGGTGATGCCAACCTTCCGGCAGTTAGTAAACATTTCTTTCTTCAGTTCTTCCTTGGTCTCAATATGCACTGTGTTTTTGCATATCTCTTTGCATATCTCGAAAAGGCGGCGTGTGTTGCCGCTGTTCTTTCCGCCGATGACAAGCATTGCGTCCACCTGCCCTGCGAGACTGATGGCGGAAACCTGTCTGAGATTTGTAGCGTTGCATATCGTATTGCTTACGGTGAGACCGCTGCATTTAGTTTTAAGTATTTCTGCAATTTTGTCAAATGATTCCGAATTTTGTGTCGTCTGCGCTATCAGAGCGTATTGTTCGCGGAACGGCAAAGCCTCTGCCTCGTCCACTCCGGAAACGATGAAATATTCAGAATCTATAAAGCTGACAATGCTTTTAACTTCGGGGTGGTTGTTTTCGCCGTAGACGACCACGCTTGCTCCGCCCTGTCCGAGCTTTTGTGCTGAATTCTGAGCTTTTTTGACAAAGGGGCATGTGGCGTCGACAACATTGACCGACTTTTCGTTCAGTTGTCCGTAAATTTGTTTGGGAACGCCGTGGGATCGGATGACAACAGTGTTCTCGCTGTCGAACTTTTCGGTGTCTTCGCAAACTCCGACACCCTGTTCAGCAAATTTCCGGACTATCTGCGGGTTGTGAATGATGGGTCCCAAAGTATAGACCCCCGTGTGCTTGCGGGATGTTTCTTCCACAAGACCCACGGCTCGTTCCACACCGAAACAGAATCCGGCATGGTCGGCTATGATAATTTCCACCTAAACTCCGATTTAGTTTTTAGAAGCCGTCTCGGTTATTATTGATATAACTTGTTCTATTGTCAAGTCAGTTGTGTCGATTTCAACGGCATCGTCCGCCTTTTTCAACGGCGCATGTTCCCTTTCCGAGTCCAGTTTATCCCTTTTAATTATATCTGCCTCAATTTCGTCGATGGTTTTTGCGAACCCCATCGCTTCAAAATCTTTCATTCTCCGCCTCGCCCGTTCGCGGGGTGTCGCCACCAGAAAGAATTTGTATTCCGCATCGGGAAAAACGCATGTACCTATGTCGCGCCCGTCCATTATAACTGATGTTTTTGAAGCCATAAGCCTGAGTTTGTCGGTTACCAGCGTGCGGATATCCTCCATAGCTGCAACGGCGCTTACCCTTGAAGCTATTTCGGGGGTGCGTATGACGGTTGAGATATCTTCGGTTTTGCCGTTAAGGGTGAGAAAAAGTCTGCCGGTCGTGTCGAACTCAAGCCCTGCATGGGCAACCTGATCAACAAGCGCCTGACCTTCGGAGGCGGTTTTAATGCCTATGTATGCGCAGGCTCTGTAGAGTGCGCCGGAATCCAGATATGTTATGCCTAAGTTTTTTGCAACAACCTTGCTGACGGTACTTTTTCCGCTTCCCGCGGGACCGTCCACTGCTATCTTCATCAATCCTCCAGTTCGGAAAAGGTTTCCATGAACGTTGGGAATGATACATCGACACACTGCACATTGTCCACACTGATTTCTCCGCCGAACCGTTTTGCAAGCATTATGGCTATCATTGCGATTCTGTGATCGTCGAATGATTTCAGCGCCGCTTTGGTGTTAAGGTTTTTAAGAGGATAGACCTTCATGCCGTCCTCGTATTCTTCCGTTTCGGCACCCAGTGCGTTCAGGTTGTGCAGAGTTGCCGCTATGCGGTCGCTCTCCTTTACGCGGAGTTCTTTCGCGCCGCGTATGGTCACGGGACTGTCTGCAAAAAGCCCCAATGTAGCCAGCATCGGCAGTTCATCTATTATGTTGGGGATGATGTCCCCTTCGATTGTGCATCCGCTGAAAGGCTGTGAAGCGATTATTATATCGCCGAGTTTTTCAGCTCCGCCCCTTTCGTTTTCTATAGCGTATTTCACTCCCATGTCGTCCAGTACTTTAAGCATCCCGCTTCTGGTGGGGTTCAGTCCGACGTTTTCAAGCATCAGCTCCGAGCCTTCAAACATCAGCGCCGCGCCGAGAAAGAATGCCGCCGATGAAAAGTCACCTGGGACGACTATGTCTATGGATGTAAGCTCTGCTCCGCCCTCTACGGTTATCTTAAGATCTTCCGTGCGTATCTTTGCTCCGAGAGCCGCGAGCATAATTTCCGTGTGGTTTCTTGTAACGGCTTTTTCAGTGTAGGTGGTTGTTCCGTCCACCTGCACGCCTGCAAGCAGAACCGCACTCTTGACCTGTGCGCTCTTTGTTTCAGCAATGATGTCTGCCGCGTGCATCTTTGAAGGCATAATGGTGAGCGGGAGGCATCTGCCGTTGTCCCGTGCGGCGAAGTTTGCGCCCATCTTTGAAAGGGGGATGATAACCCTGTCCATGGGTCTTTTGCGCAGAGAATGGTCGCCTGTGAGAACAATATATTTTCCGGAAGGTGCATAGACGCCTGTGAGGAGTCTTGCCGTAGTGCCGGAGTTCATACAGTCTATAACGTTATCGGGTTCCTTAAAGTTTTTGTAGCCCTGAGACGTCACGGTAAAGCCGTTGACCGTTTCCTCAAAGGTGACGCCCATCGCCTGCATTGCCGCTATTGTAGCCTTTGTGTCGGCGGACAGAAGCGGGTCGATTATGCGCCCTTTGCCTTTCGCCATTGAAAGGAACATGAACGAACGGTGGCTGATGGATTTATCAGAAGGTACGCGAACGGTGCCTTTTAAGCTTTTAACCTTTTTGAATACGGTCATTTCAGGGTTCTCCTGATGCCCGCCGCCTTCTCTATCATATCGTAAACGGCTTTGGCATCCTTGTTCTTTATTGCTTCCTTCCAAACGTTCAGGAAAGAGATGTAATCGTCTATCATCGTGAGCATGTTTTCGTCATTTTCCATGAAGATGTCAGTCCACATGCGCGGGTCGCTTGCTGCTATGCGGGTGAAATCGCGAAAACCTCCGCCCGTATAGTTGAGCGCGTTGCTGTCAGTCTTAAAAACCGTCTGTACCAGTGCGAAAGCCGATATGTGGGGCAGATGGCTTATCAGCCCGAACACCCTGTCGTGTGTGGGCGCATCCATGATACAGACACGCATACCGATGGATTCGTGAAGATCTTTCAGTATCTCCGCATCAAGCCCGCCTTCAATAGGGGTCAGGATGTGGTATGCTCCGCCGAAAAGCCCGCTGATCGCATTTGAAAAGCCGGAAACCTCTTTTCCTGCGATGGGGTGTCCGCCGCAGAAATTAAGCCCGACCGCTTTCGCCGCTTCAACTGTTGCGGTTTTCGTACTGCCGCCGTCCGTCACCGGTCTTTTGAATCCCTTGGCTCCGAGATATTTCACAAACTCAACAGCCGAGCGAACAGGCAGGCATATATAAAGCAGGTCGAATTCCAGAGACAAAAGGGTATCAGCATCATCGGTAACATACTCGAAAAGCCCCGTCTGCGCAGCGTTTGCCAGCGTTTCAGGGTTTTTGTCGTACGCGATGAGACGTATATTCTTTTCGGCAAAGGAAAGAGCCAGTGACCCGCCGATGAGTCCCAGACCTGCAAAAGCTATTGTTTTGATACTCATGCGATGGTCAGTTTTCTTCCTATGGTTTCTGCGATTATGTTAAGACGTTTCATGAGAACGTCGAAATCATCGGGAAGTATCGACTGGTCGCCGTCGCTGAGCGCCTCTTCAGGACACTGATGCACCTCGACTATAAGTCCGTCGGCTCCCGCCGCAACAGCCGCCTGTGACATGGGCAGGATACAGTCCCTGCGCCCTGTACCGTGGCTGGGGTCTGCCACAACAGGCAGATGGCTCATGCTTTTCAGCACGGGAATTGCTGAAAGGTCGAGTGTGTTTCTGGTTTCCGTTTCAAAGGTGCGGATGCCCCTTTCGCAGAGGATGATATCGTCATTGCCGCCCGCCGCAACATATTCAGCCGCCATGAGAAGTTCCTTCATGGTGGCTGCCAGCCCGCGTTTCAGCATGACGGGTTTTCTGACGGTGCCCAGATCTTTCAGCAGACGGAAATTCTGCATGTTGCGCGCGCCTATCTGGATTATGTCGGTGTATTTGCATATGAGATCCATATCTCTGGGATCCATAAGCTCTGTTATCACAAGCATATTGTGGGCGTCTGCGGCTTCACGGAGGTATTTCAGACCCTCTTCTCCAAGCCCCTGAAAGGCATATGGGGATGTGCGGGGTTTGAAAGCTCCGCCGCGCAGTATTCTTGCTCCCGCCTTGCTTGTGCGCTCGGCGAGATACATGAGCATGTCGCGGTTTTCAACAGAACAGGGACCAG
>NZ_JAJOIL010000007.1 GCF_021209385.1 Seleniivibrio sp.
GTAAGAAGATATACGGGAGGCGTAAGGAGACGGTAGAGCGCAGCTTTGCGGATGCGAAGGAGCTTCACGGTCACCGCTATGCCCGGATGCGTGGAATAGGTAAAGTATTTGAGCAGTGCCTTCTTTCGGCAGCAGTGCAGAATATGAAGAAGATAGCCCTTGTGCTGTCATATTTGCTTATATATTTCAGAGAAATGATTGAAATATGGGTTATTAGTGATGAAAACCAGCTTTCGGCTGCAATATAAATCGGAAAAACAGAATTATGAGGCAAGAAAATAAGAAACGCCGTACTTCTCAAGAAATACGGCGTTTGTCATCAATCTGAGGCTCCCCGAGGGGAGCCTCTCTCTTTAAAATCTGTAATTCACTTCCATGCCAACGGTTCTTGGTTCACCCATATAGTTGAACGCTGTGCCTGAACCGCCGTCGCGCATCCATGTAAAGTATTCCTTGTCTCCAAGGTTCCTCACGAACAGATACACTTCGTATCCCTTCTGCGATTCATATCCGATTTTTGCATTCATTATTTCGTATGCATCAACGGATTTTTCAGATGTGTTTGCCTTTGTATAATAGGTTCTGCCTGTGTGCCTGATATCGAATATGCCCACAAGCCCTGTGGAATGTCTGTATGATACTCCCGCCGTACCTGTGAATTTCGGAGCGCCTATCATATATTTGCCGTCATAGTTCACTGAATCGACGACAAAATCATCATATTTCGCTTCCATGAGACCCGCTGTGGCGAAGATATCCAGTCCCTTTGCAACCCGCGCAGCAATATCCGCCTCTATACCTGTGGTGTGTGCTTTACCCGCGTTTTTAACTGCGAAGATGGTGGATGAATAAAGCACCTCAAGCACCTGCATGTCATCGTAATCGGTGTGGAAGATATTCGCGTTGAACATCACTCTGTTGTCGAAAAATTTGGATTTCATACCAATTTCATAGTTCATAGATTTTGTTTCGTCGAAAGATGCATGGTCTTTGTCGGCAGTTGTATAGTTGAAACCGCCGGGTGTGTAGCCCTGCGACACCAGCGCGTAAAAGTTAATGTTAGAAGAGGGGCTGTATGTCAGAGACATCTTGCCCAGAGCGGCAGACCAGTCCTTGTCAACTGTGTAGCTGTCGTCCGACATCACTGTTCCGCCTGCTGACATGATAAGTCTGTAGTCCATCTCCCTTTCGGTTCTTTCATATCTGCCGCCCAGAGTCAGTGCTAATTTGTCGGAAAAGAGCGGAAGCGTTGTTTCTGCGAAAGCGGCAGCGGTGGTTGAATCCGTAACGGGTTTCCAGTTATATTTGTAGGTTGTCACAATATAGTCGTACATGCTGGACATCTCGTTCACGTCCATTTTGCTTTTATCGTAATACAGCCCGCCGAGCCATTTTATGCGGCTTTTATCCGATGAGGTGAAGCGTAACTCCTGAGAAAACGTCGGCAATTCAAAATCCTGCTGTCCCATTATGTATGCGCCGGACTGATAACCCATAAGGATAACTTCATCAGTATCCACATTTTTGTACGAGCTGACGGATGTTATGTTCACACTGTCCAGAGCAAAATCCATATTGAGCTGTAACGTGTCGGTTTTTGATGTTGTGTCGTCATATCTGCTTTTGTCGAACCCGCTGTAAATATCGTATGTGGGGGTGTCGGAAAAAACAGTGGGAGTGCTGACACCCTTCGCGTCGTTGTGGGTGTATTTCAGCATTATGTCGCTTTTTTGTGTGGGGGTTGCCCGCAGTTTTGCGGAATAGTAGTATTTTTCCGATTGATCGACATGCTTGGTTCCGCCGGGAGTCTTGTCTTCTATATATCCGTCGGTTTGTTCATATCCGCCTGAAAGTCCGAAATACAGCTTATCCTTCTGTATTGGACCTGAAACGGCAAACTTTGTCCTGAAAGTGTCGCGTTCCTCAACGGTGAACCCGATATTTCCTGTGTAGATATTCGACGGCTTTTTGGTGACGACGTTGATGGCACCGCTCATGGCGTTTTTGCCGTAAAGGGTTCCCTGCGGTCCTCTGAGAACTTCAATGCGTTCGATGTCCTCGAACGTGAAGTTATAACCGAAGTTGCTGTCGCTGGGCAGTCCGTCGACGTTCATAACCATAGGGCTTGCCGCCAGAAACTCGTTGGATGTCATACCTCTGGAAACTATCCATGTCTGGTTCAGACCCCAGTTGGTATCTATCATGACGTTCGGGACATATCTGCCCAGATCAGCCATATTGTTCATCCCTGCGTCCTGAACGAACGTATCAGTCATAACGTTCATCGGTGCGGCGACCTTCTGTGCGTCCTCCGCCCTTTTTTCCGCAGTAACCGTAATTGTCTCAAGCTGCAGATCATCTGCAAAACAAACGCTTGATAACAGCGTCAAAATGGCCATGACGCCAATAATCCGAAAATGCCTCATAGTTCTAACCTCCTGAATATTAGGCATTTTCATCGTACATTTTCCGTTATGTTTTCTCTGCTCTCAAACGGATTGAAAGTTGTTTTAAACGGAGTACCTTATTCGGCTTTGTGTTATGTCGCTTTTGACATGGAACAGCATCTGCCCGGGGGTAACGTTGAAGTGTTTTTTGAAGGCCTTTATGAAGTGGCTGACGTTGGTATAGCCCACCGTCCACGCTATTTCGCTTACGGAGTATTCGCCTGTTTCAAGCATCATCTTTGCTTTTGCCATGCGCTCTGTCTGGATGAAACCGTATACCGTTACGCCGAATACTTCTTTGAAGCCTGCTTTGAGTTTGAAATCGTTTATGCCTGAAAGCCTTGCCAGCTCGCTTATGCTTGGCGGAGTATCAAGATGTTCGGTGATATACCCGCAAAGGTCGCGTAATTTGTCCACTTCTCCCGGCTGTAGAACGGATTTTTTTATCTGTTCACAACCTGTCAGGAAAAAATCTGAAAAAACGCTGCTGAGTATCTCGAAAACCTTTGATTTTATGAAAAGCTCCCTCTTGGGAGATGCCAGCGAACAGCCGAGTATTGACCTTGCCGCGCCAAGCATGAGAGGTGATGCCGGAACTGATATTTCGTAAAAACTGTCGTTGTCGCCGAAATAGTCCAGCATATCTTCCCTAACAAGGTGCATTTCGTCTTTGAAATGCACTCTGGCAAAGTTGCGGTCGAACGCTATGCTTACAGCCTGCGTCGGCTTGCCTTTGGTTTTTATGGTTCTGCCGGAAGTGTTGTTGGATTTTGAAATGATAAGAGAGTTGCTCTTTTTATTCTCTGTCATAATCTCTTTTCCGTTCTTGTGAAAAAAGGATATCAGATCCGATTCCAGAGTTATGCCGAAACCGATGGGACACTCGCTGACATCGTATTCCATGACCATTTCGACTTCCGAAGGGATGTCTATAATGTAGACATAAAGCCCGCTTTGTATCTGCAGCTGTTCGACATATTTGCTTAAACCGAACATTCTGAAAATGTGATTGCTGACATTGATACTGTCGTATTCCCCCGCGCTGTTTCTGAGCCTGTAAACAGCCACGTCCTTTTCTGTCACAATATTCATAACGGGGAAAGTTTCCTGCATCCTCACATCCTCCCGCACAGCGTAATAATTTGATAATAATTATCATACGATACTGCTGTCCGTGTCAAGAAAATAATGATATTGACTATCAAAATCACTTGATATTATAATCCGTATACAAGGGAGGCGTTTTATGGCTTGTTCTTCTTGCAGTGTTGTTATGGATATCGGCTCAAACGGTGCCGTGTCAGTTCAGACCATACCTGAACCGATACTCAAACATGAAAATCTCGGACAGTATATAGAGACAGTGTACGTTCAGCCGGGGGTGATACTCTATGTTCTGCGCATCCCCGCAGAAAAGGCGGTGGACATCAGCTTTGACGTGCGCGGCGGGCTTCTGACATTTGAGTGCTGGCTGAAAGGCAAACTGGAATACAGATTTAAGACCGAAAGCGGCGGAATGGGATTCGACCATGCGCAGGCGGGGTATGTCATGGCTGGTACGGCAGCTGTGGAGACGGGGTTTCTGCATAAACCTGCCGGAATGGCTGTTGAAATGGTTAAGCTGTCTTTTGAGCCGTCTGTGTTTGAAATGATACTCGAAAGGGTGTACGGGCTTAAGATACAGGATGCACCGGAGGTATTCTCTGTTATAACAGACAGCCGCAACAGATTTGTAAAACTGCCTCAGACGGCTTCTGTCGAGGCGGCGGCGAAGAGCATAGCCGAGTGCAGGCACATGAAGCCGTTGAGAAATCCTGTGATAGCCAACCTTGCCAACGGGCTTATATACACTATTCTTTCGGATATCCTTCTGCGCCGCAGTGCAGGTTCTTTCGGTATACAGCCGGGGGATCTGGAAAAGTTTTACAGCATAAAATCTATGATAGACGAAAACCTGTGCGAGCCGCTCTCTCATTGCCAGATAGCAAAACGGGCCGGCATCAACGAGTTTAAACTGAAAAACGGCTTTAAAGAGGTGTTCGGCACCACCGTTAACGGATATATGACCCAGCAGAGGATGAATAATGCACGGAAAATGCTGGAATCCGGCGGAACCAGCGTCAGTGAGGCGGCATGGAGCATCGGATATACCAACGTCAGCCACTTCATTTCCGTATTCCGCAAATATTTCGGCGTAACACCGGGCAAGTTTCTTATGGACATAAAGCTCAAACTGGGCAGTCATGCCGTCGGTACTTCCGTTTAGCATTATTTCTGCTCCCTTTGCAGGTAGAATTGAGGCGGCGGGAAAATATACTCTGCTTCATTGAACAAACGGAGGTTCAGATGAGCAGATTATTTTTAGCAGTCTTCCTGCTGATAGCCGTTTCTGCGGCGGCGGAAGAGGTGGTTCTCGACCCCATAGAGGTGACCGCCAATAAGATGTCGCAGGACGTGCAGTCCGTGCCGGCGGGGATAACTGTATTTACTGATCAGGGTATTGCGGACAAGGGCATCACCCAGACCAAGGATGTCTTTGAGCGCACACCGAACATGTATCTCACCAAAATGGGGCCGCTCGGTTATGAGAATATGGCGTCTGTGAGAGGCATCACATCGTTTATGACGGGCAGTCCCGTTTTAAGCTTCTATGTGGACGACGTTTACTATCCCGGGTTTGATATAAACCTGCTGGACGTTGAGCGCATAGAGGTTCTGCGCGGTCCGCAGGGTACCATATACGGCAGAAATTCCGAGGCTGGCGTTATCAACATCATCACAAAACAACCATCAAACGAATGGAGCGGCTCACTCGGCGCTTCATACGGCAGTTACAACACCTACGAAACGAATTTCAGCGGCAACGGGGCGCTTGTAAAAGACAGGCTTTTTGTCCGCACCGCTTTGAAATACACATCGACAGACGGCTATTTTGAGAATAAATATGACGGTTCGGACGACGTTGACAAGGCAACTGCATTCGACGGCAAGCTTGCCCTTACGCTTGTTCCAGACAGTGCATGGAAGATAGGGCTGAAAATCGACGGGCAGAAATACGACAGCAACTATGCCGAGTTCAGCACTTTCGACAGCGTTAAGGACGGCGATTTCGATGTTGACGTGAACGAGCCTGGCAGTGTTGAGCGGGACGCATACGGAATATCGCTGAAAGCTGACCGTGACGGAAAGGGCGGGAAATTCACGTCCATTACCAGTTTCAGGAACGAGAAATATGACAGCCTTAACGATCTCGACTTTACTTCGTATGACATGATGGAGCTTTCCACCTATAAAAAGACCGATTCATTCAGTCAGGAATTCAGATATGTGTCAGGAGGCACTGCATCTCCCGTCAGATTCACATCCGGTCTGTATTTCTATAAGGAGAAAGAGGAACAGGTGGTCGGTTTCGATATGATAGCCTACAGCGTTCTTTCCATGAGATACGGCGATACGGACACCACAGGCGCGGCTGTGTACGGACAGGCTGACTATACAGTCGGGAAATTCGTTTTGACGGCGGGTCTTCGATATGAGAATACACAGAAGGATTTTGACTACCGCTGGTCGGGCGGAAATATGATCGGCTACACCGACACAGACGGCTCCACAGACAAGTCATTTGACGCGGTTCTTCCCAAGGCGTCCGTAACCTATAACTTCACAGATAATTTCAGGGCGTTCGTCAGTGCATCCAGAGGTTTCAGAAGCGGTGGCTTTAACCTGAACTCCGACGTTGGCAGGGAATATGATTCCGAGTTCACATGGAACTATGAAGCGGGTGTTAAGGCGGAACTTCTGAACAGGAAGATGATGGTCAGCGCGTCCGTGTTCCACATAGACTGGACGGATATGCAGGTTGAACTTCCTTCCTATCCTGACTTTGTGATAGAGAATGCGGCGGAAGCGAAAAGTCAGGGCTTTGAGGCGGAGATAAGATATCTCCCTGTCGGCTGGGCGGAAGTTTATGCCGGCGTGGGTTTTGTGGACGCGGAGTTTGAGGACTATGAAACCACTTCGGGTGACTATTCCGGTAACAAGGTTCCGAACGTTCCGGCAAATACCTTTAACGTCGGAACAACTTTAAGGTTTCTTAACAACTGGTTTGTGAACACCGAAATGACGGGTGCCGGAAAGATAGAGTATGACTCAGAGAATTCTATGCACCAGAACTCATATCAGGTGGTCAACGCCAAGATAGGCTATGAGACGGAACGTTTCGACGTGTATCTTTGGGCGAAAAACCTGTTCGATGAGGCATACGCAACAAGAGCTTTCGAGATGAGCGGCGAATGGTATGCAAGGGCAGGCGACCCTCGAACCATCGGCGTGAATATGAACTACAGATTCTGATAAATCATATGTGCGCCGCACTCTTTGTGGCGCACTTTTTCTATGCATTATTATTTTCATTATTGCATATTCGGTTTTTTAATAAAACATCACAGCAGTATCAGCCATATAAGAAATAATCCATTATTTAAAAGTATATTACACCGATTTCCGCGGCAAAAAGCATGTTGACACCTGTGCAAGTCTGAAAGATATTAGAAAATACAACGGTTTAAGGCAGGGCTTTGATTTATTTTCTAAACATAGGAACGAGGAAAATTCAATGCCGTGCGGAAATAAACAGAGCAAACAGACAGAGTTCAAAGAGAATAATAGTCAGATAATACAGTCACATGTGGAGGCGGTGAACAAGTGCCGCAGCCATGAATGTCGTGCCAAGGTCTTTCCTCTGCTCTATCAGATGAGCAGCGTCATAGCGGAAAGCTCCGACCTTTCACACACTCTCATAATCCTCCGCCGCATAATGAAACGCGAAATGAAGATGGTCTGCGGGATGATATGCCTTTGCCACCAGCGCACCGGAAGAATCTTTATACACGACAGCTTCGGATTGACGGAAGCGGAGGAGTCAAAGGTATATATGACATGGGCGAGGGCATCACGGGTAAGGTTGCCGAGACCGGAAAGCCTATCATGCTGTCCCGCGTGAGCGACGAGCCGACTTTTCTCCACAGAACCCGCGAACTTAAATACGGCATAGATCAGGAGCTCTCCTTTATCTGCGTTCCCATAAAGCGCGGGCAGAAGGTGCTTGGCACTATAAGCGCGGAGCGGATATACGACAGCGCAAAACTTCTTGAACAGGATGTCGAACTGCTCTCCACCTTCGCAGGGGTCATAGCCCCTGTGGTTGATCTGTACCTCATGGAGAACGTCGACAAGCCTATGCTGGAGCGGGAGAACAAGCGCCTTAACGACGCTCTTAAAAAGCGGTTCAGACCGTCCAACATCATAGGCAATTCAAAAGCCATGACAGAGGTTTATAACTATATAGGCAAGATAGCTGCCACAAAGACCACCGTGCTTATTCTGGGCGAAAGCGGAGTAGGCAAAGAGCTTGTGGCAGGCGCGATACATTATAACAGTCCCCTTTCGGAAGGTCCGTTCGTTAAATTCAACTGTGCGGCGCTTCCTGAAAATATCATAGAGAGCGAGCTTTTCGGTCACGAAAAGGGTTCGTTCACAGGCGCCGTTGCGCCCCGTATCGGGCGTTTTGAAGAGGCACATGGCGGCACAATTTTTCTGGACGAGGTGGGCGAGCTTTCGCTTGCCATGCAGGCGAAACTGCTTCGTGTTTTACAGGAAAAGACGTTTGAACGGGTGGGAAGCAACAAGCCTGTTAAGGTGGATATACGCATCATAGCCGCCACAAACCGCAATCTGTCGGATATGGTGACAAACGGCACCTTCCGCGAAGACCTGTATTACAGGCTGAACATCTTTCCCATCACAATACCGCCGCTGCGGGACAGGGACAGCGACATAATCATCCTTGCCGATCACTTTGTGGCACACTATTCAAAAGAGCAGAAGAAAAAGGTGAAACGCATCTCCACACCTGCCATAAACATGCTGATGAGCTACCACTGGCCGGGCAACGTGAGGGAGCTTGAAAACGCCATCGAGCGGGCGGTGATACTTTCGGAGGATGAGGTCATACACGGTTATAACCTTCCGCCTTCGCTTCAGAAACCGGTGCTTTCGGACACGGCTTCTCAGGGCGGGCTTGAGGCAAAACTTGCCGCGGTTGAGTATGAGATGCTTGTGGAAGCGCTCAAAACCCACAACGGAAATATATCCGAAGCCGCCGAAGAACTTGGCGTGACACGCAGGATATTCGGTCTGCGGCTTGCCAAATACAAAATAGATTACAGGACGTTCCGCTGAGATACGGGTCTTTCAACTACTGCAATCTGCCGCCGTGGGTCATTGCGTCGAGGCATTTCAATGAAAATCCTCAGACAATAGAGATTCAGGGGGTAAGGGAGAATAACCGCTTCCTGTTTGCGAAGCTGAACGCAATCCCGCACAGGGAGGAGAGGGCGCAGTTCTTTATGGATTATATGTCGGTGAGGTTTCACCTGCACCACTGGGAGGAGCAGAACACCGATGCCGCCAGAATGAGTATCCGCAACAGTTATATGCGCTTTCTGAAAGGCTGGATGATAGATTCAAACTCCATCGCCGGAGCCGTTCTCAAACACTGGGTTGAAAGACGTATCGGCATCAGCCCAACATACCACAATGCCTGCATAAACGATGTGAACTCGGACGAATATTACCGCTATATGGTGGATGCGATGAACGGAAGCGTTCACACCAGCGCCATAGATTCCCAGCTCGACCTGCTGTACGAATACTGTCAGTTCGAGCTGAGAAAGTTTCGCCCCCGTCCTGAGCTCTTTACGTTGTTCAGGGGAACCCACGATGCGGAAGAATATGAAATTCTGGAAGAGCTCGGCGGACGGGAGCAAATCGTACGTCTTAATAATTTAGTTTCTTTCACAGACCAGTCCGAACGCGCATGGGAGTTTGGACGCACGGTCTGGCGGACGCTTGTTCCGCCCTCAAAGATATTTTATTTCAGCGGGCTTCTGCCCGGAAGCATCCTTAAGGGCGAAAACGAGTATATGATAATCGGCGGCGAATACCGCGTTAAAAGTATGCGTTAATGAGACTGCCGCGCTGCGCTCGCAGAGACGAATAATTGTCTTCGCGAGGAGCTTCAGCGACGACGCGATCTCATACTATTTTTTTTAAGCAGGTCGTCACATCCGGCGCACTCAACCCTTCTGGGCATAGTTGGCAGCGGAACTTCATATTTCGGGGTTCTTGTACTGCGGCTTTTCAGCCCTTCAATATAATCCGCCGGAAGCCCTTTTTCCTGCGCGCCTGCAATGATGATATCCATATACGGTCTGGAGGGGGGCAGCTCCACTCCGAGCATATTCTTTTTATACATAAGTGGGTAATGGCTGTTTCCGTTTACGTCTGTCACAACGACCGGATAGTGGAAATACTGTCCCGCCCCGTCAAGCCGCACATCCTGATATGCATCCATTTCAAGCCCTTCGTATGAGGACATTCTGTAAACGACGCCCCAGACGTCCTGTTTTTTGTCCGGCACAAGTGTTTCCTGCGCGCCGTCCCATATGTGGGTATAGCCGAAGAACGCCAGCCTGTGTCCTGTCAGCTTTGCAACGGCAACGAACTCCGGCGCGAAGCATCTGGTTTTGATGTATTTTTCAAACATATCTGCGCCATAGGCGAAATATAGCCTACAGTCTCTGGAATAGTTGTCAACCACAGCAGCCTCCTTTGCGTCTGCTTCCGCCGCCGCACGAACTGAGCGGAACGGACGGAGCGCATGAAGAACAGGCGGAGTTTCCGCCGTCTTTCGGAACCACAATGACGCGGATTCCGTTTTTACTGAGTGTTTTTGAATGTACTGTAACGTTCAGTTTTTCCGCATCACTCTCCAGCCATCTCGGGACGTGTTCGCATATTATCTCAAGGCTTTTGTATCCGCCCCTCATGAGAAACGGCAGAAGTATCTCCCTTGAGTTCAGCTTCGTGTATGTTTTAAGTGTTTCCACAAGATTTATGTGGTATTTTCCGGCACATTCACTGCCTTGCAGTAGGGGCTCGGGAGCGACTGCCATAGATTCCAGCAGTTCTCTTTCCTCTTCCGAGGCGACGTATCCGAGAACGTCATAAACGTTCCCTTCGGAGCGCCATGTTTTTATGCCGACGCTTTCAAGTATGGCGTTCATAACGCCTGTCATATCCTCGGCGATCAGTACCGAGCAGCCGCCGAACATACCGACGGTATCTTTAATGATGGACTGGAGCTGTTCAAGGTCTTCCGCCTCGTTCACATCCATAGAGAGGTCTGCAACCTCCGTCCATTCGTCCTCAATCTGATCATAGAGCCTTACGCTCCCTTTCTGTTTCAGCCCCGTAATGGTGTTTTCGGGGTCAACGTATGCCGCAAGACGCATGGGTCACCTCGCATTATATGCCGTGTTTCTTACCCTTGATGGATTCAATGTCGATGCGTATCACCGCTGTGCCTTTAAGGCTGTTGAGAGGGTACTCGAACTTTTTGTCGGTGAAGAGCGCGACTATCATATCCAGCGCTTTTATTTTTTCCGCCTCGTCTTCAACGAAAACTGCGTTTCCAAGCCCGATGACGGTTCTGTGTTTTGCTTCAAAATCGCACGCCTTATCGCTTTCAACCACTCCGTTGTCAATTGAAACGCTGAAGCAGACGAGGCTGTTCTTTTTCATTATTTCTATTTTCGTTCCTGCAAGAGCAGAGTGGAAATATACTGCTACGCCGTCGTAAGCATAAAAGACTGGAACGGTGAACGGTATGTTGTTGTCCGCAAGGGCTAGGTTCATCACCTGTCCTTTTTTAAGTATCTCGGCTATCTCCGCCGTGTCGGTTATCTCGCGCTGTTTTCTTCTCATTGGTCCGTGGTTAGGGTGCATAACAATTCCTCCGAATAATAATTTAAAAAAGAGCGGCATCCGGGGTGAAAAGGGATGCCGCAAAGCAAACCTTACCACATGGCGAGAATCCACTCTCTGTCCTTCTTATACTCCATGTCGGTGAAAAGTACATTAGCCATCTCTTCCGCAAGCCAGACAGCGCCGTTGTAACCCACTTTGGGGTGGCGGTAGTAACCTGCTCTGTCGTATACGGGGAAGCCCACTCTTACCATCGGAATGTTGTTATCCACAGGTATGTAGCGTCCTTTTGAGTGACCGAGGATGAGGTCAACCTCAAGTCCTTTGTTCTTTATTCTGTCTTCAAGCTCCCAGAGGTCGGCGTTTGTAATGACCTCCATGTCAAATTCCGCGTGTTCCTTGATAGCGAGCAGACGCGGGTCTTTGGCATAGTTGGGGTTCTCGTCGCCTATCAGCAGAAGTACGGGTTTCATTGAAAGGTCGAGGCAGAACTCCGCAAGACCGATGGCAAGATCCGGATGTCCGTAGATTGCCACTTTTTTGTCGGCGAAGAACATGTGCGCGAGATCCTGAAGCGCGTCGATAGCTTTTCCGCGTTCGCGCACCAGAGATTCGGGGATAGGTTTTCCGGTGAGCTTTGAAACGTTTTTAAGGAACGTGTCCGTGTTTCTTATACCGATAGGTGTAGGACCTATGATTGTGGGTATTTCAAACTTGTCGCGGAGATACTCGGCGGCTTTTCCGCCTTCGTATTTGTTCAGCGCGATTGTGCCTATGGCGTTCGCAGTACCCTGCATATCTTCAATTGTTGTTGTGCCGTGGGAGACAGCGCTCTTGTCGGGCATAAGGGGAGAGTCGAAATTCTCTATCTCGAAAAGGACGGTGGCATCCACATCCATCATTTTAAGCAGGTGTTTCAGTTCGGCAACATCGCCAGGATCGACCCAGCCTGTGATGAGGTTCAGCTTGCCGTTGCACTCGTCAGTTTTAGTTGCGAAGTGTTTTACGAAAGCTGTGACAGCAGCGTCATAACCTGATGTCTGGGAGCCTTTGAAACTGGGGGTGTGTACAGGGAGGAGATGAACTTCCCTGTCGGCGTATTTTGTTGCCAGAAGACCTTTTTTAAGTTTTCTGATAACGCCTTCCACGTCGTCACCGATGATCTCTGTTGAACAGGTGGTGATGATCGGTACGACCTTGACATGGGGATAACGTTCAAGGAGAACGTCAACCGCTCCCTCGACACGGTGTACCGCACCGAGAACCGCCGCGTCTTCGTGGAGTGAAGAGGATGCGATGTCAAAGTTTTCGTTAAGGTGCTGTGAGAACAGCAGACGGACGAACATGACACAGCCCTGACCGCCGTGAACTATTGCCGTACAGTCTTCAATGCCTATGCTGGCATATTGCGCGCCCGCCGGCTGGCAGGTGACCATAGGGTTGATTATACCTGCTCTTTTTTTGCTTTTTATTTCACATGACATAATTAGCTCCTAATTACGCTTCCTCCCTCCTTTAGCAAAGGAGGGTCGGGGTGGATTTGATTGATTATTTAATGTAAATCCCCCTTAATCCCCCTTTTATAAAGGGGGAAATAAGGGTATTTTTAATACAGTTTCACCGTAAGTTCTTCGTTGAGTGAGCCATGGATGGTGACGTAGTCTATACGTTCTTTAAGCCCGTCCATCATCACTGCGATGTCCTCTTTGCCCATCTCATTCACCCACGGAAACTTGGTCTTAAAACCGTCCGCAAGGCATTTTGCGTCCACCCAGTAGCATTTCAGCTCAGGTGTGCTTATGTCGGGCTGTTCACCCAGAAGCATTGTTTTAGTGATACCCAGAATACCGTTGTTCTGGTTTTCCCTGTCCCATGCTCTTGAGTGAAACTGCCAGAGGCATCTCTGCATGATATAGTTTTCAAGAATTGCAATTCTTTCTTTCATTTCCATTTCAGTCTCCTCAAACAACCGCATCAGCTTTAGGTTCAGGCGCAGGGAAGTCATATTTCTTACCGCGGAGAGGTGTGACGATGTCCATCTTTCCTGTGTACATGTTCTCGGTGTGCAGTTCTTCTCTGGGAACGCCGGGATCGGAAAGCATTGTGCGGGTTTTGAAACCTGTGTCGGTGTCAAAGTCGTCCTTGCTGATGTCTATGGCAGCGAGGTTCATAACGGGCGAATAGATAGCGTTGTAAAGGTCGCGGGCAAGTCTGACCCAGCCCTCGAAACCTTTATAAGGTCCGTTATGGTATGCATGTATGTTCAGGTAAGGTATGCCTATCTTTTTGGCGACCTCACCGGGGCGCATGCCCGTCAGGATGCAGTCGGGTTTAAGCATCTTCATAGCTTCAAGAGCTTCAAGCTCGTTGGGATCGTCGATGGCAAGCGCGCCTTCGGAGCATCTTGCTATACCTTTTTCAAAGTCGCCCTGATGTCCGAATTTTGAATAGACGGAAACGACCTTAACGCCCATCTCCTCTTCGATAACGTGCGCCCAGTGCCACAGCTTTGATCCGCCCGGCCACAGGCATATCTTTTTGCCTTTAAGGCGTTTTGCGTACCAGTCGAGTTCGGGTTTCCATCTTGCCACTTCTTCGTCGATGATTGCTTTGGCTTTTTCAACGCAGTCGTCGCCGAAGAACATAGCCACTTTCATGAGAGATTCAGCAAGCAGGTCAAAACCGAAACCGTCGATGTCCAGACGGGGGGTGCCGTAACGCACTCTCAGCTCATTGCAGATATATTCTGCGGAGCGTGCGCATTCCAGAACGTTCAGGTCTGCTCTGTGCATTGCGCGCAGATCGTCGTATGAACCGTTTCCTGTGAACATTGAGATGACCTGTATGCCCATTCTGTTGAAAAAGTCGGTCATTATCTCGCAGTCGCCCTGAATGTTGTAATCGCCTACATAGTTGATGGTGTATTTGCTTTTTATAACAGGCTCGACAGTGCCGACCTTGTTGTTTATCCATGCGATGTTGATCTTGTGGTGACCGCCTGTCTGGCTGGTTCCGCCGAAGCCGGGCGCGTTACATACGAATATGTCGACGCCTGGGCGTTCTTTCATAACCTGTTTGGCAATGGCGTCCATGTCGTCGCCGATCAGCGCGGAAGCGCATGTCTGATACAGGGTCATTCTGTTGATGTTAGGAAACGCATCAAAAGCTTCATGAATGTTCTGTTTCAGCATCTTTTCCGCGCCGAAGACAACGTGTTTCTCTTTCATATCGGTTGCGAACGTGTATTTAAGCTGATAATTGTCATTATCGCTTATGTACCTTTTTGTCTGCCAAGTGTCGTATGTGCAGCCCATGGGTCCGTGGCTCATGTGGATGACGTCCTTCATGGGTGTGCCTATAACGTGTTTTGCGCCGCAGTATGCGCATCCTCTCTCTGTGATGGTGCCTGGAACCGTGTTCAGGTTGCCGAGGGGAAGGGCGGAGGTGATATCTTCGCCAGGTCCTTTTATTACTGCGTGTTTCTCTCTGTCGGGCAGCATCTTGCTGCATTCAAAAGTATGATAAGGCATGTTCAACCTCCCTTAGTCGATGAGACCGTATTTTGCCACCATCAGCTCAAGTTCGCTCATGGGAAGGGGTGTGGGGATAACGAACATTTCGTTCTCTATTATCTTTTTAGCAAGGGTTGCGTATTCTTTTGCCTGATTACATTCGGCATCGAACTCAACCACTGATTTTTTGTTGAATTCCGCTTTCTGAACAACGTTGTCTCTGGGAACGAAGTGGATCATCTGTGTGCCGAGAGCTTTTGTGAACTCCTGCATAAGCTCAAGCTCACCGTCAACTTTACGGCTGTTGCATATGATGCCGCCGAGGCGAACGCCTGATTGTTCAGCGTATTTCAGAAGACCTTTCGCAATGTTGTTAGCCGCGTAGATAGCCATCATTTCGCCGGAGCAGACGATGTAAACCTCTTCTGCTTTTCCGTCTCTGATGGGCATTGCGAAACCGCCGCAAACAACGTCACCCAGAACGTCGAAGTATACGAAGTCAAGGTCGTCGGTGTATGCGCCAAGCTCTTCCATAAGGTCGATGGCAGTGATAACGCCTCTTCCTGCGCAGCCTACGCCGGGTTCGGGACCGCCGGATTCAACGCAGCGGATGTCTTTGAAACCGCTTCTGACAACGTTGTCCACAGTGATTTTGTCTTCACCTATGTCGCGTAGAAGATCCATAAGAGTGTCCTGAGGCATACCGCCGAGGATAAGTCTTGTTGAATCCGCTTTGGGGTCGCATCCGTGGATGAATACCTTTTTACCGTAAAAATGCGCCATAGCGGCTGCTGTGTTCTGCTGAGTTGTGGATTTGCCGATCCCGCCTTTTCCGTAGAATGCAATTTTTCTGCTCATTGCCGTCTCCTTTGATTTTTTACCGATTTGTAATTTGTTATCGGTCTTATGTTTTACGGGAGTATAAAAAGCAGTATGTGTGCCACAAAACGCAAACAAAACAGGACTGTTTTGGTATGCAATAACGCTTTAGGCTTGCATGTCAAAGGGTTGAAAAATTTTGAAAATTGTAATGTTTATTACAAATCAGATGAGTATCGAAGTGTTTTGTTGTAATGTTTATTCCATTTCGGTACATTCTCTGTTTTTTCTGTACATAAATGTACAAAATCAGGTTTAACGGAGAAGTACCTCAACCAGAGGTGCCGCAAGTACGTTCACCGCACCCACCAGCACCATTGTAAGCCCTGAAATAGCGCCGACCTCGCTGTCTATCTGGTGCGCTTTAGCAGTTCCTACGGCATGCGCTCCCATGCCGAAGAGACTGCCTTTCGCTATTGTTGACTGCAGGGGGAGCGATTTGAGCAGTAACTCGCCTATGGTTGCGCCGAAAAGTCCTGTTATTATCACGAACACTGCTGTAAGACCGGGTATTCCGCCTAACTCGCCGGAAACTATCAGCGCAAAGGGTGTGCTGAGAGACCGAGGCAAAAGACTTATGCGGAGCTGGTCGCTCAGTCCGAACATGTTAGCGAGGAACCAGCTTGAAAGCATGGCTGTCACACTGCCCACAAGTACGCCGCCCATGAGTATCAGCCAGTGTTTTTTTATCAGCTCGCGCTGTTCGTATATGGGAATCGCGAACGCAACTGTCGCGGGGGCGAGCATTGCGAGCATCCAGTGGGTACTGCTGATGTATTCCTTGTATGGTACTCTGAAAGCCAGTACCACTATTATGAGCAGTATCGGGGCTATCATAAGAGGTGACGACCACCACGCATGAAAGCGGCGGTTGACCAGCTTTCCCGCATGATAAAGTGCAATGGTGAGCGCAGACCAGAATATCAGGTGCACAATGTTCATGAGTTCTCCTTAGCCTTGCCTGCGGGCGAGATAACGGTAGACCATATCCACGAACAGAGCAGTTACCGCCATCACTATCGCGGTGCTCAGAAGTATCACGGCAACTATCTTAAGCCCCAGCGTGCCGAAAAGTTCAGGGTGATCAAGGACAACAGGAACCGCCGGAACGAAGAACAGGAGCATTTCGCCCAGAAACCATTTTGCGCCGAGCCGCACGCTGTGGACACTGATCTGTTTTGTGACAAGCAGTGCCACAACGAGGAACAGTCCGATGATACTTCCCGGAACGCTGATGCCCGTCGCTTTTGCGGCGGCGGTGCCTATGAGCCAGAAGAGCATGATTATGCCTATCTGTGTCAGCATATTTGTGCGGCAGTGCCTGCGAAGTACTATTGAACCTGTTCTGAACATCTTTTTACCTCTGTTTTTGTGAATACTCTTGAAATATAGTACCCGATGATATATTCGTAAAATGAATTGTAAGAATATAAATAAGTCATAAAAGGAATATATATGGAGCTTAGGAATATCAGGGCGTTTGTTGAAGTGGTCAGACAGGGCGGATTTTCAAATGCGGCAAAGCGGGTCTTTGCAACTCAGTCTACCGTGAGCAAGGCTGTGAAACAGCTTGAAGACGAGCTTGGGGTTCTGCTTCTGGACAGGATAGGGCATAGCGTTAAGATGACGCAGGCGGGCGAGGTGGTGTTCAGACGCGGGTGCGCCATGCTTGATCATGTTGTTGAGATGCAGTCGGAGCTTGAGGAGCTGCGCGGAATGAAGCGCGGCACACTGCGTATGGGTTTTCCGCTTCTGGGGAGCAACACTCTGTTTGCGGATATCTTTGCCGTGTTTCGTCAGAAGTATCCCCATATTGAGATACAGATGGTTGAGCAGGGCGGCAAACGACTTGAAGAGATGCTTCTTGCCGGTGAGCTTGACCTTGCGGCGTCACTTCTGCCTGTGGACAGCGAAGAGCTGGACTGGCAGGAGGTCAGGAGCGAACCTATGGATCTGCTGGTAGCGAACGATCACCCGCTGGCGGATGAGAAAATTGTTGGTTTTTCAGACCTTAAAGAGTATCCGTTCATACTGTATGCCCACGGGTTTGCGCTGAACCCTATGATACTGGAAGCCTGCAAGGGTAAGGGTTTTACACCTGTTATAGCGGCGCAGTCCAGCCAGATAGAGTTCATCATAGGGCTTGTTGCGGCAAAGCTGGGGATCGCTCTTCTGCCAAGGATGATAGCTGCCCAGCATCCTCACCCTAAGACAAGGCTTGTTCCTGTCGGTGATCCTTCAATTTTCTGGCGTATGTCGCTGATGTGGCGCAAGGGTGCCTATCTGCCGCCTGCGGCACGCGCATGGCTGGAGCTTACGAAGGCTCATTGGGGATAGAAAGATAACATGAATTTGATATATCTATAGATAAAATATGACTATAAAATAGTGTGTTATATTTTAAAGCAAGAAAATCATAGGTTATAACCTATTGATATATTTCGCTCATATGTTAATAATGCCTACCATTAATAGTTGCAGATAAACATTAAATATTTTTTATTAAGCAGTATCCGTATCGAAAAGTCCGCGGTTTTCGGGCATATGCGATAGAGAAACATAATATAAATTCTTGACAAATGGTTGAAATAAATATAACTAAACACAAAGATAGTTTTTTAATATAAGTAATTCTGAACATATGCTTTTTTAGTTAAAAAGCACAATAATTTATTTGTTTTTTTATTGGTAATCCACTTTTCAGAGGACTTTTATGTCTAACTTATTGTCTGTTGACCCTGTCAGCCGTATTGAGGGACACATGAGTGTCAGCACGGCTGTTGAAGGAGGAAGGGTCTCCAAGGTTCGTATTTCCGGTAATATGTACCGCGGACTTGAAAGACTCCTTTTGAACCGCCATCCTGTGGATTCGGCGCGCATTGCCCAAAGGGTCTGCGGAGTCTGCCACGAGGTACACGGAATCTCCTCCATTACTGCGTTGGAGCAGATATACAGAGTTGTGCCTCCGCACAACGGGCAGGTTCTGAGGGATATGATCCTTGGACTGCACATCGTTACCGACCACCTTCTCCACTTCTACAATCTTTGTTCCCCCGACTACATAGACTACTCAGCCGCCGCCGGATATTCCGGAAGGGATGCCGAAATGAAGAATATATCCGACTGGATAAGCTCTTCCGGCACGAAGTTTGTCATCAACAAAACTCCGGGGGACTATATAAAGGACAAAGGCACCGCAAGGCGCTTTGCCCTGCATTATTTTCAGGCGCTTAAGATACGCGCGGAGGCAGCTTCCGGTCTGGCACTCATCGGCGGGAAGGTTCCATTTATCCATGCGCTTCTGCCGGGCGGAATCACGACCGAGATAACTCCAGATACGCTCATGAGATACTACCGTGTTCTAACCGAAACGACGGATTTTGTGAACAATGCTTTCATCCCCGACGTTATGGAGCTTGCGGAGCGCTATCCGGAATATTTCAAGATCGGCGGAGCATACGACACTTTCTATGCCCACGACTCACTTAAATATAAGAAAGGATACCTTTTTACATCCGGCGTTATCATCGACGGCGAAAAACGTAAATTTGACTATAAGATGGTGAAGGAACTTCTCAATTCTTCATATTACAATCCCGACGGCAGTCCTAACGAATCTGCTAAGGGCGCATACAGCTGGATAAAGTCCCCTCGCTATAACGGATATCCCCTTGAAACGGGACCCATAGCCCGCGCGGCTCTGTCTAACGATGCAGGTTTCAGACAGCTTATCGCCAGATACGGTCAGACGTCTATCCGCTCATCTGTTATGACAAGGCTTCTTGCCCGCGCATACGAATCGCGCAGAATATGCAACTATCTGTTTGAGCGTTCGGAGGATTTTGTTATCGGTAAACCCACGATAGCACATGTTGACCTGCAAAAGAAGCTCACGGGCGAAGGCATAGGTTTTTCACTTGCCGCCCGCGGCGCGCTCATACACCACATCAAGGCGTATGACGGAAGGGTCACTGATTATAAAATGATAGTGCCGTCCACATGGAACTTCGGTCCCACGGCGGCAGGCAAACACGGCGTTGCGGAGAAGGCGGTTCTGGGAACCCCTGTCCGTTTCGGCGGCGACAGCGGCTCAATAGAGGTCGGCAGGGTCATAAGAAGTTTCGACCCCTGCACGGCATGTTCTGTTCATTGAGGTGCGAAAGATGCTGAGCAGAAGAGATTTCATCAAAAGATGCAGAGATATATCGGTAGCGGTCATAGGAGCGGAGGTTTTCGCCACGGACATAGCCGAAGGCTTCATGAGGATAGCGGCTTCAAAGCGTCCCCAGATAGTTTTCGTTCAGGGGCAGAGCTGTACCGGCTGTTCCATCTCAATGACATACGGCAATGAATCGGATTTCATAGATTTTGTGACTAGGTTGGTCAGGGTGCAGGTGCATCCGAACCTTTCCTTCAGTCAGGGTCACGGCTACATACAAATGCTTGAAGAGGTTACATCCGCAGGCGGTCATATCCTTGTGCTTGAGGGGAGCATCCCCCAGCGCATGAAAAAGGCATGCCTTCTGGGTGAGGAACCCCTTTATGATGCTCTGAAAAAACACCTTCAGAAAGCTTATGCCGTTGTTGCCTGCGGAACCTGCGCGGTTTCCGGCGGAATACCCGCATCCGGCAGAAACGAGACCGGAGCCATTGACATCGACCAGTATATGCGCCAGTGCGGCATAAGCAAACCGCTGATAAAAATCCCCGGCTGTCCGGCACACCCCGACAGGCTCATGGGAACGGTGGCATATATTCTGGGCAGCGGGAAGATGCCTCCCATGAAGGACGGCGTACCCCAGCAGTATTTCGGCAACCTCATCCACAACAACTGCGGACGTTTTCAGTATTTCTCGCAGGATATCTACCTTAAAGATTTTGAGATTGATAAACACTCCTGCCTTCTGAAAAAAGGATGCAGAGGCACCATCACAAAATCCGACTGCCCCACAAGGCGGTGGAACGGAGGCGTGAGCGTCTGCGTTGAAAGCAACGCCCCCTGCGTCGGCTGTACGCATAACGGATGGCCTTTCAAAGAGAATATCTATTACGAATCGCGGAACATTGAAGACCTTCCGTGGACAGACTTCAAAAAGAACGTACTGGGGATGGGTAAGAAATGATAAATTTTGATAAAAAATACCGCTTATCTCTCAAACATAAGATGGCAATAGCAACCGTTCTGATCATTGCGTTCACCATCTTAGGCACCATCGTCTTTGAAAATATCAAACTCAGGATGATCGAAAAATCCCTTAACAGATATATGAACTACCTTAAGGACATGATATACATGTCCACCTTTGACGCCCTTAAAAAAGGGAACATGATGACGTTCAACAATCTTATTGAGGAGATCGGCAAATATGAGGACGTTACCGAGTTTTCACTGATAAAGCCAGACGGAACAATCAGCTATTCGTCGCAGAGTAATAGGGTTAACACAAAAGTGGACACTGCGATCCTTACAGATAAAGAGGATATGCATCCGGAAGGTGACAACAACGTATATCTTTTCCCTGTAAAAACCATCGGTTACTGCATGCGCTGTCACACGGAATGGCAGGAAGGCGGAATCAACTCATATTATTATGTTAAACTCAGCAGGAAATCGCTGAACAACGTTCAGAGCATGTCTATGATATCGGACATCTTCGTGGTAATAAGCGGCTGTCTGATGATATTTGTCATATATTTTCTTGTGTCCAAGCTTGTCATACGAAACGTGGGCAGACTTCAGGACACCATTGTGCAGGCGGCGGAAAATCTTGACCTCAGCCTTGAATCTGACATTAAGACCAACGACGAGATGGGTGAGATATCCGACAGATATAATAAGTTTATGCACGTTATCGGAAACGACATACTGCACACATTCAGATCCATTTCAAACATGATGGAACAGGCGCTTCCGCTGACGCTGACCACCATGCAGATAAAAGAGATGAACACAGAGACCATGAGGCTTGCCGGAGAGGTTGCAGCTGCCAGTGAGGAGATAAGCGCCACTGTACGGGATTCTGCGGAGAACATCAGCGATTCATCGGTTAAGGCGGAGCAGACACTTGAAATGTCGAAGAAAGGACTTGAGGTTATGCTTGAAACCACGGCTATATCAACTGAGGTCGGCAATATTGTCAGCCTTCTTGCTGGGGAGATGAACGAGCTTCTCGGTTCCTCCAAAGAGGTTGGGGATATCGTCATGGTTATTACCGATATCACGGAACAGACAAACCTGCTTGCGCTCAATGCGGCAATTGAAGCGGCGAGGGCGGGTGAAGCGGGACGCGGATTCTCTGTTGTTGCGGACGAGGTTCGCAAGCTTGCAGAGAAGACCAACGAGTCTGCATCCAATATATCAAGCGTTGTTAAAGCTATGCAGACCAAAGTGCAGAGCGCGGTTGACAACGCAGACGACGTTATGAAAAAGGTCAGAGTTCAGCTTGAAAGAGTTAACGATGCCAACGATAAATTCATGACAATACAGTCTTCTGTTGAAGACCTCAGCTCCAACATGACGCACATATCATCTTCCGTCCAGCAGCAGTCTGCGGCAATGACCCAGATAGCGGCGAATATTGACGAGGTTGCCCGCATGAGCGATGCCAACTCCGGCAGCATAGATGCTATGGTGGGCGGCGTTGAGACCGTTGTGGGACTTCTTGACGAATCAGAGAAAGAACTTAAAAAATTCACTCTCCAGTCCGTCGTCCTGCCCGTGATACACGCTAAGGTCAGCCATGTGCTTATGACCAAGAACATATATCACGGAGCGATGTATAAAAAACCGGTAAGCCTTGATAGCTACGATAACTGCGCTTTCACGGAGTTTTACAGAGGACGTGGCAGGGAGGTATTCGGAAACGACCCTGACTACAGAGAGATTGAGACGGTTCACCGCTCTCAGCATGACACTGCGGAAAAAATTCGGATCAGAATAGCCAAGGGCGAAACTGTTACGGATGAACTTGATATCCTTCAAGGTCATACGGAGAAGCTGGTTTCTCTTATGAATGGATTGATTGAGAGATATATGTAAAGAACTTTAAGGGCAATCGGAAAAGACACCGGTTGCCTTTTTTTTATTAATTATTCGTTTTATCCAGATTTTTAAGCAGCTTGTGGAGTGTTTGGCGTGTTATGCCGAGAATTTTTGCGGCATCGGTTATGTTGCCTTTGCTGTGGTTTAAGGCTGAAGAGATCAGAATGGATTCCATCTTTTTTATGGTGGGGAAATCTCCTGCATAATAAAACGGTTCGGATAGATTTTCTTTGGTACCTGTGCGTGGGTTTATATCGTGTCTGCGCATGAAGGATATCATGTCGCGGCTGTTGAGTTTTCTGCCGCGCGTAACCATGGCGAGGTCATTCATTATCGCCTGAAGCTGGCGAACGTTTCCCGGAAAACTGTAGTTTCTTAATATATCACCTATCCCCTGCGGCAGTGCCGCCGACATCAGACATCCTGATTCAAGAAGTGCCTTGTTGTAAAAATTCAGCGCCAGAAGCTCTATGTCGTCCTTCCTGTCGCGCAGAGGCGGGATGGTTATACAGTGGGTCGATATACGGAAAAGAAGGTCTTTTCTGAATTTTCCGGCTTTGACGTTGTTTTTAAGGTTAACACTCGTTGCGGCTATGATGCGCACGTTGGCTTTGACGTTGCGGTCTGTTCCCAGAGGCATGTAGACCTTTTCCTGTAAAAGTCTCAAAAGTTTTATCTGTGCCGATTCGTTCAGGTCGCCTATCTCGTCCAGAAACAATGTTCCGTTCTCAGCTTCAGCAACAAGCCCTCTGCGAGGTTTTTCAGCCCCGGTGAAGGCTCCTTTTGTATGACCGAAGAGAGTGTCGGTGAACATGTTGTCGTCCAGACCGGAGATGTTTACGGCGACGTAGGAACCTTTCTGTCCGCTTGCCTTATGAACCGCTTCCGCAAAAAGTTCTTTGCCTGTTCCTGTTTCTCCCGTGATAAGAACGGGGAAGGTACTTTCAGAGACGAAGTTCAGATATCTGAATATTTCGAGCATTTTGCTGTTGCACGTTATTATATTGCTGAAGAAAGAATTATGTTCGATTCTGCCTGTGGATGGTATTTGAAGTTCTGAGCTGTATCTCTTGTATACCTCAAGGGCGCGGAGTATTACTTCGGCAAAAGCGTCCTTTTCAACGGGCTTGACAACGAAACTCACCGCTCCTTTTTGGAGGCAGCGCACGGCGGATTCGGTCTCGTTCTTCTCAATCATCATCACAACCGAAGATTGCGGAAAACTTTGCGAGATGATTTCAAGTATTTCTTCACCATTTTGATGCGGCATATTCATATCGAGAAGAATGATGGCAGGATCAATTTTATCGGAGTCTTTCAGAAATTCTCGCGTATCATTGAAAGCTACTATGTCTGTTGCCCCTAACTGTCTGAGGCTACGGACATACATATCGGTCAGTTCTTTTTCATCATCAATTATAACAACTTGTGAGATCATGTAAAGTCACGACAGAGGAAATTAGCTGCTCCTCATCCCCCTATTTTTATTGAATTTATCTTTTCCGGTCTATAAAAGCTAAATCGTATTTGCCGATCATTTAATAAATATTAATAAGATAAACTTGCTCCCATTTTCACCCGCACATACAGCACCGGTGTCAGAAAAAGCAGTTTTTATCTGAACTGCAATCCGATTAACTACCAAACAATATGCCAATATTAGAGAAACGTTACTGGCTGTCAGTTTAGTTTACTTTATTAATCGTCTGAAATGCGGTGTAAACAAAGTTTTTAGATAATTCTGTTATTTCAAACTCTGCATAAACAGGTCACACATCGTGCTAAAAATGGTGATAGGTTTTTTAGAATATTTCTTACTATTTCAAACGCTATTGCATAATTAAACAGCAGTGCTTTGTCTGTTACCTGTTTTTTTTTTGTGATTTCTTTTCAGTATTTTTTTTTGTAAGTATGCGTTTTTGTTTTTGAAACTGTTAAATGGCTTATAAATAATAAAAAATTTGTTATTATTTCCGGAGACGTGTAAAATTTTTCTGTTTGTGTCATGTTCTGAGTTCTCCGCGTGAGGGCATTTTTAAGGCAAATATCGGAACCTGTTTTCAGTGTATATCATTCTTTATTAGTAGAAATCTGTGTTATACGCAACGAATTATTTGGTGAACGAAGTTATGTGTAATTGTAAATTTTTTTTACACACTACAAATTAATCAGTATTGTCTGATGATTATAAAATTATTGTAATGTTTTCTTACACAGTTGTACGTTTTGAAAACCCATGACACCCGATAAACAATGAAAATGCGTTTGGCACTGTTATTGCAAGAAATTATGGATATGAAATGGATGGTTTTGTTAATGAGCCTTGAACCGGATTTGTCAACAGGGTGAAGCACACAGTAATCAGTTTTTGATAATAATTTAATTTTGCCCTGCGGTTCTTACCGACCCTGCGATTTTTCTTTTACCTGCTTGTGTCAAGGATCACAGAGAAAACGCTCCGGTATTATTTGCTTATTGATGAAACGCACGATAACGGAGCATTATTGATGAGTCTGTTTGACAGAAAAAAACTTGCCTTACTTATCATTCTGATCATTGTTCAGGCGGCAGTGATCTGCCTTGATACCTTGCATATCCGCCTTCTTGCCAGTATTCCGGTTCTTTTAATGACAGTTTTCATGCTGCGCGCAGTTGCAAGGGATGCGCTCGCAAATGTGAAAACTGACCGCGAAAATAATCTGGTGGGGCAGCTTGAGGTTATAAACAAAGGTCTCGTGCCTGTCAGTTCAATAGTGGCTGATTATTCTTCCATAATAACGGTTTTTCAGGAGCAGATGAAAAAGGTTATCGCTGACAGTGAAGAAGCCAATAATATCATTTCCGGTAATTTCGGCAGAATAGCGGAAAAAGCCACGGAACAATCAGACGATGCCGGACGCGCTCTGGACAGTTTTACATCCGCCAAAACAGGGAAAATGGGCGGTAATTTTGTGGATATCAGCCGTAAGGCTCTCATTTCAGTCATAAGGGAACTTGAGCATACAGGAGAGTATGCGGCGGAAACAAACAGCCAGCTTTCAGGTGTTATAGACGAGATACAGGGAATAAAGGAGATTGTCTCCAATGTTGAATATATAGCCGACCAGACAAACCTTCTTGCATTGAACGCTGCCATCGAGGCGGCGCGGGCAGGTGAACACGGCAGAGGCTTTGCCGTTGTTGCCGACGAGATACGCAAACTCTCAGAAAAATCCAACAAATTTGCATGTGAGATACGCATGGCTGTGGATGACATCGCCGGAAAGATAAACCACATACACGACAAATCAGTTGAGGATGCTGAAAATATAAAAAACACGTCCGCAAGATCCCATGAAGATGTTGAGAATGCGCTGAACATTCTGGATAAAGCCATCGAAAATGCCAATTCCATAATGGCAGGACTCAAACAAAGTTCAATAAAACTGGCTGAAGATATCAACGACATGGTGGTTTCCATGCAGTATCAGGATATCAACAGACAGCGTCTTGAACATGTCATAGACCCTATGGATATCATGAAGAACGATCTCGGAAGGATATCGGTGGGGTTGCGCGATGTTTCAAAAATGGATTTCAGCTCGGATCTTAAGAGTCTGAGCGATCATGTGAGAATGCTTTATACAATGGAATCGGAGAGAAAGGTCATGACCGAAAGGTCGGCGGGGCGTGCGGGAGTTATATCTGCCGCATCAAGAGACGATAACGTCGAACTATTTTAAGTCTGCGGGGGGATCAGAAGTGAATATAGAAACAACAGTTAACGAAGGCAAAACAGTTATCGATATCTCAGGAAACCTGACAGTCAGCTATGTGGTTGAACTGCATTCCCGTATCAGAGAAGCGCTTCGGGAGTCCGACACTTTGGAGATAAGGATAGGGAAGGTGGACAATGCCGACCTTACGCTTCTGCAGCTGCTCTGTTCCGCACACAGGGCTGCTATGTCCAGAGACAAACGCTTTGATGTCACAGGCAATAAGAACGAGCTTCTAAGCATGGACTGTTTCGCCGGATTCACCAGAGAAAAAGGCTGTGTGATTGATAAATACAACAACTGCGCACTGGTTAAGGAGAGATCAAATGTCTAAAACAATTCTGTCTGTTGATGATTCCGCCAGCATCCGCCAGATGGTGAAATTCACCCTTGTCAAAGAAGGTTACAACGTCGTGGAGGCGTGTGACGGAAAAGACGCTCTGGCAAAGACCGCAGGCGTGAAATGCGACATGGTTATAACCGATCTTAACATGCCGAACATGGACGGCATATCACTCATAAAGGAACTTCGGCAGAAGCCGGAGTTTCGTTTCGTTCCCATAATAATGCTTACAACCGAATCACAGGATTCCAAAAAACAGGAGGGCAAATCCGCCGGCGCAACCGGATGGATAGTTAAGCCGTTCAAACCCGAACAGCTTGTTTCAGTAGCAAAAAAGGTTCTGGGGTAAGATATGTCATTGGATTCCAACCAGCAGGTATTCATAAATGAAGCTACGGAGCTTTTGCAGGAGCTAGAGGAATCGCTTCTGGAGCTTGAGAACACTCCGGACAGTTCAGACCTGATAGCCCGCGTGTTCCGTGCCATGCACACTATAAAAGGTTCCGGCGCAATGTTCGGTTTCGACAACATCGCGTCGCTGGTTCACAGCATCGAAACGGCATACGATATGGTGCGCAACAACATCATGGATGTAACAAAGCCGATGCTGGATTATTCGCTGAAAGCTTGCGACATAATCCGCGAGATGCTCGCAGACCCTGATATAAAAGCTGATTCTCCGCTGGCGGTGGAAATAACAGATTATTTCAGCCGCGCGGCTAACATACAGAATCAGAAACTGCCTGATGTGCAGCCGGAGAGGGATAGCACCGCCCGGGGGGAGCTGCACACCTTCAGGATAACTTTCAAACCTTCTTTAAATATATTCATGAACGGAACCAACCCTGCTCTGCTTCTGAAAGAACTGCGGGAGATGGGTTCTGCAACGATAATCACTCACGTTTCCGACGTTCCTCCGATAGACGATATCGAGCCGGAGAAATGTTATCTGTCGTGGGATATTATCCTTACAACCGATAAAAACGAGAACGATATCCGTGACGTTTTCATATTTGTCGAAGATGACGCGGTGATAGATATCAAAGCTGTGGACGAAGCATTTGACGACCGCGAAAAGAAACTGGGCGAGATACTTCTTGAACGCGGATGCCTCACGGAAAGTCAGCTTAGCGAAGTTCTGAACGAAAAGAAACGACTGGGCGAGATAATGGTGGAAAAGGGGCTTGTCTCTGCTGAGGCTGTTGATACGGCTCTGATGGAACAGGCGCATGTTAAAAGCGTTCAGGAGAAAAAGGCACATGCTTCGGAGACGGCGTCCTCCATAAGGGTGCCTTCGGAGAGACTTGACTCTCTGGTCGACCTTGTGGGTGAGCTTGTGACAGTACAGGCAAGATTAAGTCAGATTGCGGCACAAAGGAACGATGCGGATATGCTTAAGGTGGCGGAAGAGGTTGAACGCCTCGTCTGGGAACTCAGAGACAATACCATGAGCATCAGGATGCTTGAGATAGGATCCACGTTCAACAGGTTTAAAAGACTGGTACGCGACCTGTCCATAGAATTGGGCAAAGAGATAGAGCTCGTTACATTCGGTGACGAGACAGAGATAGATAAGACTGTTATAGAAAAGCTTGGCGACCCTCTGGTGCATCTTATCAGAAACAGCATCGACCACGGCATTGAAAAGCCGGAAGAGAGGATTGCGGCAGGTAAGCCAGCCAAGGGGCATATCACCCTTCAGGCGAGCCATTCAGGCGACAGCGTGCTTATTGAAATAACGGACGACGGCAGAGGAATAAACAGGAAAGCCGTGCTTGAAAAAGCAAAGTCGAAGGGTCTTGTGGCTGAAAATGCCGAACTTTCCGACAGAGAAATATATGAACTGTTATTCGCTTCGGGTTTTTCAACGGCGGCGACAGTTTCCAGCGTTTCCGGAAGGGGCGTGGGGATGGATGTCGTGCGGAGAAACATCGAGGCTTTGCGGGGCACGATTGAGATAAACAGCTCGGAGGGAGTGGGAACGACAATCGTTCTTAAACTCCCGCTGACGCTGGCGATCATCGACGGACTCCTTGTGACCATCGGCGGACAGTTTTTCATACTGCCGCTTTCCATTGTCAACGAGTGCATCGAATTCAACCGCTCAGAGAACAAAAGCGGTTCGGGGCGCAAGATTATCATGGTGCGCAACGAGCTTGTTCCTTATGTGCCTCTTCGCAGTTTCTTCAATATCAAAGGAGAGGAACCCGACATACAGCAGATCGTTATCATCAGCGTTGACGGCAGACGCGTCGGATTTGTTGTGGACAGTGTGGTGGGCGACCACCAGACGGTTATAAAATCTCTGGGTAAGGCGTTTAAGGATATTGACTGCATATCCGGCGCATCGGTTCTGGGCGACGGTTCTGTGGCTCTGATAATAGACATTATGAAAATCTACAATGATATAGGTTAAAAGGAGGGTTTTATGTTTAAAAATCTTAAGATCGGCGTAAAGCTGATGCTCGGGTTCGGTCTTGTCATTGCTCTTACGCTTATCGTGGGGCTGGTGGCATACAACGGACTTAATGTTGTTCTTAACGGCGCAAAATATTCAGATGCGCTGGCAACTATGGCAACCACTCTGAAAGATACCAGAATTCAGGAGAAAAACTACATAATAAGGCATGACGAGAGTGCAGCCGAGAAAGTTTCATCCGGCATAGCGGATATCAGAAAACTTGCGGAGGAAACGAAGGTATTTGGCAGTGACCAACAGGATGCTATTATAGAAGCCATAGCCAAAAGCTCTGACGACTATCTGGCAGCCTTCACAGAATATGTTAAGGTTCAGAAAGAACTTGATAAGAATTTAGAAGTAATGTCGCAGGATGCCTCAAAGGTTCTGGAAAAACTTAAAACTCTGGATGTCGATGCGAAAGTAACCACAGATATGTGGGTAATCCGTGCTCTGGTGAGGGAGATTTACTATAATAATCAGCTTGAAAAAGCGTCAGAGGTCAACACAATATTTGACGATATTGAGCGAAGACTTGCCGGAATTAATGATAAATCTGTTCTGGATTCCATGGCTTCCTACAGAAACGGACTTGTTGGAGTGATTGACGTTAAAAAGCTTCAGGTGACTCTTGATGAAAAGATGGTTAATGCAGCACGCGAAGCGGTAGACACAACAAACAAGGAGAACGCCGCCAGCACACAAGAGATGCTTGCCGCGTTTAAATCCGTTACTACCATGATAATTATTATAATCTTTGGTGCCGTGATAATCGGTATTATTGCCGCAATAGTCATAACAAAAGGCATCACAGGACCCGTTTCAAAAGGCGTAGGCTTTGCCATAGAACTTTCCGGCGGAAATCTTGATGCGAAACTGGATATAGACCAGAAAGACGAGGTCGGTCAGCTTGCCGAGGCACTTAAAAACATGGTGGATAAGCTTAGAAGCATCATAACCGATGTGCGCGTATCGGCGGACAACGTTGCCATAGGAAGCCGAGAACTTTCAAGCGCCGCACAGGATATGTCTCAGGGCGCCACAGAACAGGCGGCAAGCGCGGAAGAAGCCTCTGCATCTATGGAAGAGATGGCATCCAACATCAACCAGAATGCGGACAATGCGCTCCAGACTGAAAAGATAGCGCTGAAAGCGTCCGGCGATGCGAAAGAGGGCGGCGATGCGGTTCAGAAGACCGTAAAAGCTATGAAGGATATAGCAGACAAGATATCCATCATAGAAGAGATAGCCCGCCAGACAAACCTGTTGGCGCTTAACGCGGCTATTGAAGCGGCACGCGCAGGGGAACACGGAAAGGGATTCGCGGTTGTGGCATCAGAGGTTCGCAAACTTGCTGAACGCAGTCAGGAAGCTGCCCGTGAAATCAGCGACCTTTCCTCATCCAGCGTAGACATCGCAGAGAAGGCAGGCGGACTGCTCATGCAGATACTTCCGGACATCCAGAAGACTTCGGAACTTGTTCAGGAGATAACAGCATCCAGTGCGGAAATGCGCACCGGCGGCGAGCAGATAAACACGGCTATCCAGCAGCTTGATCAGGTAATCCAGAAAAATGCGGGCGCATCAGAAGAGATGGCGGCGACTGCGGAAGAACTTTCCAGCCAGTCAGAAGCGCTCCAGCAGGCTGTTTCGTTCTTTAAAATGAAATCAGACAGCACTGCAAAGAGTGTTCAGGCACCGAAAACAGCTAAAAAAGCGTCGTCCGCACCCGTAAAGCATTTTGAAAAACCTGTTTTTCCGCACCACGGCAAGAAAAACGGAGGAAAAGATGGCGAGGGTATTAACCTTGACATGACCGACGGTAAAAAAGACCGCCTCGACACAGATTTTGAAAGCTTCTAAGGGCGGTGTGCAATGGAAGATAAAACTAATGGAAATGACAATATAAGTCAGGTGCTTACGTTTAAACTTGCGGAAGAGGTATACGGCGTGGATATCATGTCCGTCCGCGAGGTGCTGGACTTTTCCAGCGTTACCAAAGTGCCTCACACTCCGGATTTCATGGTGGGTGTTATAAATCTCCGCGGGAACGTTGTTCCCGTTGTGGATCTGAAAAAGAAATTCCGTCTGGGCGATACGGAAAGAACAGTAAACACCTGTATCATCATCGTTGAAGTGGTGATAGACGACGAATCCACCGTACTCGGCGCACTTGCCGATTCCGTTCAGGAGGTCGTCGAGTTTGAACACGAAACCATTGAGGATGCGCCGCGTATAGGCACGCATCTCAACACTGCCTTCATCGCCGGAATGGCGAAGAAGGACAACGGTTTTGTAATAATTCTCGATGTGAACGCCGTTTTCTCCATGACGGAGATAGGAACTTACACCGGCGTTGCGGCAGAGCTTGCTGCGGGACAATAGAACGGAAATGGATACCACTGTATATTCTGATGCAGACATCTACGGACAGAAACTGACATCCGCTGAATTCGCCAGAATACAGTTGTTCATTCATGATAACTGCGGAATAAAACTCCCCGTCACCAAAAAGAGTATGGTGGAGGGGAGGCTCCGCAAACGGCTTAAAACACTTGGTATCGGCTCGTATACAGAGTATCTGTCGCTGGTGTTTGAAAGCTCCGATACGGCAGGCGAAGACGAAAAACTGAGGCTTATTGATGCCATCACGACCAATAAGACGGATTTTTTTCGGGAACCGAATCATTTTGTCTATCTGACGGAAAAACTGCTTCCGCTCCTCACTGCGGACGGTGCCGGAACAAAGCGCTGTCTGAACGTCTGGAGCAGTGCGTGTTCCACAGGAGAAGAACCCTATACCCTTGCGATGGTTCTTGCAGAATTTTTCGGTATCGACGGCAATTTCCGCGTATATGCAAGCGATATAAACTGTACTGTGCTTGAACGGGCTGTCAGCGGAATATATCGTATGGAGAAGATAGCGGCTGTGCCTGCCGCGTTTAAAATGAAGTATCTCATGCGTTCAAAAACCGACAGAACTCTGGCGCGCATAAGACCTGAACTTCGCGAAAAGGTTTCTTTCGGTCGCCTGAACCTGATGGACGATGTTTACCGTCTGCCTGTTCAGATGGATGTCTCATTTTGTCGCAATGTCATCATATATTTCGACACTGAGACCCAGCAGAATATCATTAACAGGATATGCGCCGCCACAGCACCTGGCGGCTATGTGTTCCTGGGTCATTCGGAATCGGTACACGGCATGCAGATTGCCGCCAGACCTGTTGCCCCTACTATACTTAAAAGGATATGAAATGCTTTACAGCATAGGCTGTGTCTACCTGAAACCGGGTGAAATCTATTTCAGCGACGTCCCCGCCGTAGTCAATACGGTTCTGGGTTCATGCGTAAGCGTTACCATGTATGTTCCGCGTCTGCGTGCGGGCATAATAAGTCATTGTGTTTTACCCACCGCTCTGGGCAATATCAGACGCAATGAGGAAGCAATGAAATATGTGGACTGCGCTCTTTTATATATGCATAAAAAAATGACACTTGCCGGAGCAGATAAGCGCGAAACAGAAGTTAAGATGTTTGGCGGAAGTACCATGTTCGGTATCGAAAACGGAGAGAACAGTATCGGCTCTAAGAACATTTCGGCTGCAGTCTCTCTGATTCGTGGTCTTGGTTATTGTATTGTGAAAAGCGATACCGGAGGCAGTTTTACAAGAAATCTTTCATTCAATATTGCGAGCGGAGTAGTTAATATCAAAAGAACAACCAATCTTTCAGACGATTCTTACAACGGTTCAATAGATTGTAGGGGACTGGCTGTTTTTCCTTAATGATTCCATGGTTTTGTCACATTATAAATATTGATGATGTCAAATTTTCAACACATTCTTTAAAAGCGTTATACTTTAAAAAAATAACGCACGAATAACCGGACAGGTTACGCGGCTAAGATTTTATCAAATAAGCAAAATATCTTATTGCATTTTTATGACATGTCCACTATAACCGTTGTGTATAATCTTATATAACGGGTGAGAATATGAAACTATTTGACATGGGAAAATCCCTGCTGAGACATGCAGGCACATTGCTTGTGGTCATGGCTCTCTCTGTTCTGCTTTACAGCTGCGGTTCCAGCAGCGGCAGCAGCAACGACGACGGAGGTGATATACCTCTTTCAAGCCCCAAAAACTTTGTTATTACTCCTAAAAACGCATCTCTTGACATCGCATGGACAAAACTTGTGTCTGTTCTGGATGTCGACGCAACGTATGAAGTGTACATCGGTACAACTGCCGACAATACACAGAAACTCGATCTTACCCCCACAATTGCGGGTAATCTTGTTTCCTGCACAGTTTCTGCACTTGCTGATGGAACATCTCTGGTAAACGGTCAGACATATTACATCAGACTGCGAGCCATATATGAAGGTGTGGGTTCAGCTGAACTCAGCGATGCTGTTGAAGGCATGCCTGTTCCGGCTCCCTCGGCACCTGTAATCTCTTCTCATCTGGGGTATGAGAATATGCTTGAGGTGACCTGGGATGACGTTCAGTATGCTGTTAACTACAAAGTGTACTGGAAAGCAGGTTCAACTGAAACAACTCCCGACGATGATGCCGAAGTTGAGATAGTGACAAATCCCAGAGCACTCATTAAAGATGTAACAAACGGTTCCGCTTATCGTGTCTGGATACAGGCAATGAACAACGCGGGCGAATCTGGTTACGACTTTGAAGATATCACTCCTGCGGCAGCTACAGTGGTTCCAGCTGCACCCAGCGCCACAGGTTTCACATCCGTAAGCAGCAGCAAAACCCTGACAGTAAGCTGGACAGCTGTTGCAAACGCAAGAAGCTATGTTCTGAGATATTCAACAAACAGCGGTTTTTCTAAAGCTGCAAATTATGAAGAAATTGCTGTTGACGCCCAGAGCGGTACGGTTACTCAGATGGTTACCGGTCTTACAAACGGCACCACTTACTACTTTGCTGTTCAGGCAGTCAATAGTGTTGGCAGTTCTGCGTTCACGACTATAGGTTCAGCTGTTCCCGCTTCAAAAGCGGCTTCAAATCCCATAGATTTCTCAGATATCGACTTTGAACTGGGTACTGCAAACTCTGAATACATCTTTGCAGAAGACGTTCCCGCAAGTGCGTTCTTCCCCACCGGAAGATCAAGCGACCGCCTCACCAGATTCAAAGAAACAGCTATCGGCAATATGTTCTGTGACGGTACAGCATGGTACGTTGCCGACAAATATGAAGACGTTGACTTCGTTTTCCTTAACGGCGGTTATATTGAAGGTCCTATAGCTGAGGGTAAAGTTACTGTCGGCTCCATTATGCGTATCATCCCCTCTGAGTCGCTTGAAGATACTCTTACTGTAATATCTCTTACAGGCGAACAGGTTATCGATCTCTTCCGCAGAGCAGCGGCAGTTGTCCACACAGGACGCGGAAGCAAGAACACAGGCGCATTTGCTATGGTATCATCTCCCGTTAACTATACTATCCAGTATAAAACATGGGATGATACGACATGGGACGGTACAACAGCGCTTACTTCAACTGAATCAAGCGAATATCAGTATGGCTGGATAAAAGAGGACACGCTGAAAATAAACGGCGTTGATATCGACACCACCAAAACATACAGAATAGCAACAACATCATATCTTGCTGACGGAAACGAAGGCTATATAACATTCCTTAACGGTACCAACAGAGTTGATCACACAGAATACCTCTGGGAAGCAGTTTCAAACTACATCTATGAGATGGGTTCTGTGACCCCTTACCTTGACGGACGTATGTCTCTGATAGGCGGTGTACCGCTTCAGGCTCCCGGCTGGAAAAAAGGCGCACTCGACTGGGTTGCTCCTTACGACCAGACAAACTATATGTAGCAAATCCTTTTCAGCCCTCTGCGTATGCGCGCAGGGGGCTGATTCTTTTTACAGACTAAAAGAGCCGTTTATAAAAGGGAGAGTTTTCACTATGGAGCATCTCCCCTTTTTAAATGCAGTTTTGAGGGGGTAAATATGAAGAGACTGTTAATTGTTACTCTGTTATTGTTTTCATTCGCTGTTTATGCAGACGATACTGCCGTTTCCACAGACGAACCCGTTTATAACCTTGAGATAAACAAGGAGGGAAAGAGGGAGAGCACGGCGGACAAGGGCAATGTGATTACTCAGGATGAAATGGAGCGTGACAACGCCCATGACCTTTGGGAAGCCGTTCGCTACACACCGGGTATTATACTTTCCGGCGGCGGAAGCCGGAACGAATCATCTTTCACAGTCAGAGGTTTCGGTTCCGACAGCGTGCCGATATTCGTTGACGGGGTTATTCTGGCAAACCCGTATAAAGGCGAAGGCGACGCGGCAAGGATACTCACCGGAGACCTTGAGAGCGTTACAATTCAGAAAGGATACAGTTCCATGCTGCTCGGCGCGAACACTCTGGGCGGCGCTATCCTTATGGAGACAGCAAAACCAAAAAAAGAGTTTGAGGCGAGACTCGACACAACAGTTGAGTTTGACAGCATATACAAACGCGCAGCAAATTATTATCTGGGCAGTATCGGAACAAAACAGGACAAGTTCTATTTCAAAGGCACTGTTCAGCACAGGGATGTCGATCACTTCAGACTTTCCGACGACTTTGAACCCACATCCGTCAACCCGCAGGGCAAAGGCGAAAGGCTTTTCTCCGATTCAAAGGATTCAAAATACACTCTGGTTGCAGGTATAACCCCTTCCTCAAATCTTGATATCTGGGCAACATACATCTATCAGGACGCGGACAAAGGCGTTTCTCCGCCTGAGACCACCATCGCCGGCGCATCAATCTGGGACTGGCCTGTGTGGAAACGCAGAAGCTATTCTCTTGCCAGCTCATACCATTCAGGCAAGTTTTCACTGGATACCCTGATACATTACGACAAATACGACAACACTCTGCACGAGTATTACAACATGGCGTCATACAATGCAGGCGTTCATAAACCGGCTTCCGATTACGATGAGTATTCCGCAGGCGGTCGTGTTACCGCAGGCTGGACGTTCAATCCTGAAAATAAGATAGAGTTTGCGGCAACCTATAAAAGGGAGCAGCACAACAGCCTTACAAAGGACATCAAGGATATGTCCATTAAAGAGGATACGTACTCCATCGGTACGGAATATACCTACATTCCTGTGAAAAAGCTTACTATCGTAGGCGGTATCGGGTACGACACCCTGCATCCCGTGAGCTACTGGAGCAAATCCGACGACTTTGCACAGTTCATAGGTTCGGAGGAATTCACAGTTGATACAGACAGTGAATGGCTCATAAAAGGTCAGCTCGGTGTGTTCTATGAGATGGTGGACAATCACGAACTGCGTCTTACATACGCTCGTAAAAACCACTTCCCCAACATGTCTCAGAGATACTCCACCAGATTCGGTTCAGAGCTTCCTAACCCCCGGCTCCAACCGGAGATAGCTGACCATTATGAGCTTGGATATAAAGGCGATTTCGGAAGACTGAAACTGAACACCGCTCTTTATTACAGCGTGCTTAAAGATAAGATAACCACCATCGAGATACCCGATCCGACCTATCCCACCACGTCTGTGGATTATTCGCTGAACATCGACGAGGTGACGTTCTACGGGTATGAACTTTCTGCCGACGCATCTTTGAACAGATATGTTTCCGGCGGACTTGCTTTTTCAATAAATAAGTATGAAATAGGCAAAAGCGCGGATAAGACCGTTGATGTTATGAACTACTATCCTGAGATAACAACCAGCGGATACCTTGTCATAGCACCTTTCAGAGATTTTACTCTTACTCCCAGAGTGGAATATATAGACTCAAGATATGCAGACGTTGAGGGTAATGAGAAGCTCAGCAGTTACGTTCTTTTGGGACTTAAAGCGACGTACGACATCAATAAAAATTTCGCGGTTTCGGTTGGCGCAAGCAACATACTTGATGAGAACTACGAAATTCAGGAATACTATCCGCTGGCGGGAAGAACATTCTACGCGACACTCTCTGCCAGATACTGATTGAAGCAGCCGCCGCGAAGAGTTTTCGCGGCGGTTTTAAATCCTTTCAAATATAAACAGATTAATCAGCCCTGAAGTTTGTACATAACGGGTACGACAACGGAAATCTGCCTGTCTGCGTTATGCTTTATAGGGAAAACAGAGCGGACGAGCTTCATCGCCTCGTTATCCAGAACATCGTAACCGCTGGAAGAGACTATCTCTGAGTTTACAAGAGTGCCGCTCGGAGATATGACGAGCTTCATCTTAACTATCCCCTCCATTCCTCTGCGTCTTGCCATCATAGGGTAGGTTTTGTTCTTTTCCAGTCTGGAACTGAGTGTGGACTGGTATGCGGAGTAGTCGAAAGAGGGCTTTGCTGCCGCTGTTGCAACAGGTGTTGCCGCCGGAGCGGATACCGGAGCTGATGCGACAGGAGCGGGTGCGGGAGCGGCAGATTCAGCGGGTTCCTGCACAGGGGGTGCCGCAGGAACGGCGGTCTCTGCAACTGCCGCTGAGTTAACGGATTCAAACACTTTATTTTCAACAGGTTTCGGTTTCGCAATCTGTTTCTGAACCGGTTTCGGCACGACGGGAGCGGGTGCTTCCGTTTTTTGCTGCTGAACGGGTTCAGGCGCTGGGGGCATAACTTCCTCAACGGGCGGAGGCGGAGCGATTTCCTTGAAATAAGCGGACAGGTCTATGACCTGGGTTTCCGGTTTAGGCGTAAGTCCCGGTATTGTTGATGCGTAGAACAGCGCGCCCAAAAGAAGACCGTGAATGGCTAATGACTGAACTGCCGCCTTTCTCATGTCTTATTCCTTCTCTGTTTCGAGATTAACGTTTTTAAAGCCCGCCAGTTTCAGCATATTCATGATATCGACGAAGTTCTGTATCACAGAGTTTCTGTCGGCTCTGAGAACGACGGGACTCTCTTTGTCCAGAACGGAGATCGTTTCCGAAAGTCCCTGAAGGGAATAGGTTTTTCCCTCGTAGTAATATTCCCCGTCTTTTGAAACGTCTATTGTTATCCCCTGTTTCGCGCTTTCCGTCTGCGACGCTTTCGGAAGCTCTACGGGAATTGAACCCTTCGCTATGAAGGTCGCCGTTGCCAGCACTATCGTAAGAAGCACCAGCATGATGTCGATAAAGGGAACAACGTTTATGGTATCAAAGCTTTTGTCTTTCATTTTGAGCCTCTTTCGCGAGCATCAGCACATTGACCCTTCTGTGGAGCAGGTTATAAAGCACGATGGACGGTATCGCCACCAGAAGTCCCGCCGCAGTTGCCTTAAGCGCCAGTGCAAGCCCTGCCATGATATCGTTGACGTTCGTTGTGCCTCCGGTTCCCATGGAGTAGAACGTCTGCATGATACCGAGAACAGTTCCAAGAAGACCGATGTACGGCGCGTTGCTGCCTATGGTGGCTACTATATGCAGACGCCCTGTCAGAGCTGATTCCAGTTCCTGTGTGGTCTGGTATGACTCAACGTCGGTGCTTTTGTAAAAGCGGTATCTTTCTATAGCGACGGCAATTGCCACTATGCTTAACACAACGAGTAATCCTATTATTCCGTAGTCAACAAGGTGTCCGAGCATATTCATTATATCATCTCCGAAATAAGCGATAACGATATTCGATATCAGATATTAATGCAGTAGTCAACTCAAAATTAAAAATACAATGAACACTTGACAAAAAAAGAGAATACGGTAAGTATTGCCTGAAATTGAATATCAATATCCGGTGATTTATTAAATGAAGTTTATTGTTTTGCTGACGGCGGTTATCCTTCTCGGGTGCTGTTCACTCTTTCTGGGATACACCGAAATTTCCGTTTCAGATATTTTCAATATGTCGGACAGACAGTCCCTTGTTATGGTCGCAAGCCGCATCCCGCGGATGGCTGCTGTCATAATAGCGGGCGCTTCCATGAGCATCTGCGGGGTCATCATGCAGCAGATGACCCACAACAGGTTCGTTTCGCCCACGACAGCGGGTACAATGGATGCGGCGGCACTGGGAATCATGCTTTCCATGCTGATTTTCCCCGACGGCGGCACATATCAGCGTCTTTCCATATCCCTCGGTGTGACGCTTGCGGCTTCTGCGGTTTTCATGACCATCGCCGAACGCATAAAATTTAAAAATCTGGTGTTCGTTCCGCTTCTGGGGATAATTTTCGGCAACATTCTGGACTCGGTGACCACCTTCATAGGTCTTCAGTTCAATGTGGTGCACAGCATGGCTTCGTGGCTCCACGGCGACTTTTCATCGGTGATGCAGGGACGCTATGAGATAATGTACATCAGCATACCCCTTCTGGCGGCTGCATATATCTACGCAGACAGGTTTACCCTTATGGGGATGGGAAAGAGCTTTGCGGTGAATCTGGGCATGAACTACAGCACGATGTTCCGTCTGGGGCTGGTGATAGTCTCATGCGTAACGGCGGTGATAGTGCTTACGGTGGGGATGATACCCTTCGTCGGACTTATCGTACCGAACATCGTCAGTATACTTTACGGCGACAACCTGCGGAAAACACTGCCGATAACGGCGCTTTCGGGGTCTCTGTTCCTGCTGGTGTGCGACATGCTCGGCAGAACCATAATGGCTCCTTATGAGATATCCGTCAGCGTAATGGTGGGTATAATCGGCGGCGTTACTTTTCTTTATCTGATACTGGGGAGGCGGGTTAATGCGGGATAGTGTAAAACTCGCCGTACTTTCTGCTATAGCTGTCTGCTGTATTCTTCTTTTCATGTTTTACGATGCTGGAAGCGACCTTTCATTCATACTGCCGGAACGAGGCGCAAAAATTGCGGCTATGGTGCTTACGGGGGTTGCAGTGGCGTATTCGTCGGTGATTTTTCAGACGATAACTTTCAACCGCATACTGACACCTTCTGTGATGGGGTTTGACTCTGTATATCTGTTCTTGCAGACTACGGCGCTTTTCCTTTTCGGCGGCGGCGGGCTTATGATGGTCAACGAGACTTTCAATTTCTCTGTTTCGGCTTTGTCTTTGATGCTGTTCATATTCTTTCTGTACAAACTGGTATTCGTGCGCAAGGGCAACGTCTTTTTCCTGATGCTTGTGGGTGTAGTGATGTGGACACTTTTCAGAAGCCTGACCGTGTTCATGCAGATGCTCATAGATCCCAACGAATATGCAGTTGTTCAGGACGCTATGTTCGCAAGCTTCAATAACGTCCGTGCGGATCTCATCGGTGTTTCGGCTGTGATTATTGCCGTGGTGGTTATATTCTGCGTGCCGATGCTCAGAAAGCTGGACGTTATGCTTCTCGGCAGGGAACACGCTATAAATCTTGGCATATCCTACGATCCGCTGGTGAAAAAGGTACTGATTATAATCACTCTTCTGGTGGCCGTACCCACAGCGCTGGTGGGGCAGATGACCTTTCTGGGCATAATAGTCAGCAACCTTGCATATGAAACCATGAAAACCTACAGACACGCATACGTCATAACGTGTGCCTCTCTGATATCCGTAATAGCTATAATAGGCGGGCAGTTCATTCTGGAGAGGGTTTTCTACTTTAATATAACCATTTCGGTGATAATAAATTTCGCCGGAGGAATCTACTTCATCTACCTTCTTACAAGGGAGAGCAAAAGATGCTGAAAACAGATAACATTTCAAAATATTACGACGAAAAGGCAGTTGTCGAGGGCGTGAGCGTTGAGATACCTAAAGGAAGAATAACGTCTTTTATCGGTTCAAACGGAGCAGGAAAAAGTACTCTGCTCTCTATAATAAGCCGGCTTATTAAACAGTCAGGCGGCAACGTTTATCTGGAAGGAACGCCCATAACAGATATTGCGGACAGCGAGCTTGCAAAGCGGGTTTCAATTCTGAAACAGTCCAGTCATGTCAATATACGCCTCACCGTGCGCGAGCTGGTTTCTTTCGGAAGATTTCCGTACAGCGGCGGGCGGCTTACGAAAGAGGACGAGGAAACGGTTTCTCGTGCCATCGGTTATATGGATCTTGAGAGTTCGGAGAACAAATACATAGATACCCTGAGCGGGGGACAGCGCCAGAGGGCGTTCATTGCCATGATAATTGCACAGGACACTGACTACGTCCTTTTGGACGAGCCTCTGAACAATCTGGACATGAAACATTCGGTGCAGATAATGAAGACCCTGCGCAGGCTCACCGACGAACTTGGTAAGACGGTTGTGCTTGTTATCCACGATATAAACTTCGCATCCTGCTATTCGGATTATATTGCGGCGCTCAAAGACGGAAAACTCGCCGGATTCGGCACTGTGGATGAGATGATTGAGGGTGGAATCCTGAGAGATGTCTTCGGAATGGAATTTGACGTTCGTGAGATGAACGGCAGCAGGATATGCCTTTATTACACATGATGAGGTGAAAAATGAAAAAACTGTTTATTACAGCTCTGCTTCTGCTTCTGCTGAGTGCGCAGGCACTTTTTGCGGCGGATTACACACTGATGATCAGAGGAAAGATCTCAACGCAGTTTCCGCAGAACCCTAAAAAAGTTGTTGTGATGGATTACAGCTCTCTGGACACTATGCAGGAGCTGGGGCTATCGTCCGTTGTGGCGGCTGTGCCGAAGGGAAATATGCCGGACTATCTGTCTGCTTTTAACGATAAAAAATACGCGGACGTCGGCGGTGTGATGGATTTTGATATCGAAAAGATATACAGGCTGGCACCCGACCTGATAATAATCAGCAACAGACAGGTGCGGATGCAGGAGAAGCTTTCAAAGATAGCCCCCACCGTTAACATCAACATCGACAGCACAAGATACGTCGATTCCTTTAAAGCAAACACCCTGCTTCTCGGCAGAATATGGAACAGAGAGGCGCAGGCGAAACAGCTTGTCGGTAAATTCGATGCAGAAGCGGACAGACTGCGCGCGGACATAGCGAAAGAGCAGGGCAGAGGACTTATCACCATGTTCAACGCAGGCAAGTTCAGCGCATACGGAAGCGGTTCCAGATTCGGCATAATACACGACGTCTTCGGTGTTAAGCAGGCAGACGGACATATCCAGATATCCACCCACGGAAAAAGCGTTAACAGCGAATACATAGCAAAACTGAACCCTGATTATCTGTTCATCATAAACAGAGATTCTGTTGTCGGCGGAAAAACGGCTTCAAAAAGCGACATCGAAAACAGACTGATACGCACCACGAATGCGTTTAAATCAAAAAGAATAGCATACCTCCCCGCAGACTACTGGTATCTCGCCAACGGCGGTGCAAAGTCCATGATGCTTATGCTGAAAGACATCCGCAGCGTTGTCGGAAAGGTTTCCGCATAACGTAAAGTTTCAGGAATAATCCATGTAAATTTAAGGAAAGTTCCATTCCCATGTTTAAAACAATTTGATATACTTCGCCGCAAGTTGATACTGATTATCAATACCGAATCGTTTTTGGAGGAAAGATGAAGCCTAGGAATTTATTCAGACGCGGAAGTTTTATACTCGCCGTGTCTATGGCGCTCGGTTCGCTTACGGCGGCACATGCCGAGGAAGCTGTTGAGATCAAGCCCGTCGTCGTTACGGCGACAGGATACGAACAGTATATCGCGGATGCTCCGGCAAGCATCAGCGTGATAACGAAAGAGGACATAGCAAAGGAACCCGCCGCGAGTGTCACAGACCTGCTTAAAAGGGTTGAGGGCGTGAGCATCACAGGTTCTTCGCCCAACGACACTGATATCGTTGTCAGAGGTATGCCGGGCGAGTATACCCTCATTCTGGTGGATGGTAAACGCCAGAACACCAGAGAAACCATGAACAGAGGCACAGGCGGTGTTCAGGCGAACATGATCCCGCCTCTGGAGGCTATTGAACGTATTGAGATTGTAAGAGGTCCCATGTCTGCCGTGTACGGTTCCGAAGCCATGGGCGGTGTTATAAACATAATCACCAAAAAGGTTCCCGATGAGTGGCACGGTTCGCTCACTCTGGGGACAATACAGCCCAAGGACGGAGATATCGGAACTACATTCAACAGACAGTTCTGGATAGGCGGTCCCATTGTAAAAGATAAGATCGGGTTCCAGCTTTACGGTCAGATGAACGACCGCAACGAGGATGATGTTTATTATCCCGGCTCTGCCACAAGCGGAAGCAACGGAAAAGAGGATGAGAACATTACTGCGAAATTCACTATCACGCCCAATAAAAATAACGAGATAAACGTTGAGGGCGGATACGATACGCTGACATACACCGGAACAGGCGGCAAATCGCTCGCCGATACCGCTTCCGACACCAAAACCGAACACACCAGAAAACACTGGTCTGTCAGTCACGACGGTAAATACGGCAATGCTTCAACAAGCATCGCTCTTTTTCAGGAGATAGCTGATCAGGAGAACTGGACGAACGGCGTTAAAAGCTCAACAAAACCGGAGCTGACAAACACCACGCTTGATGCCGGACTCTCCTATATGTTCACAAAACACTCTCTGCGTACGGGCGGTCAGGTAGCTAAAGCCGAGATCGAAGGCATCGGAAATCAGGATTCTATTTCGGGACACCCGGAGAATACTGACGATGTTTCCATTGATTCATATGCCCTTTATCTGGAAGACGAGTATTTTGTTACGGATAAATTTGCCATAACAGCCGGAGTTCGTATGGACGACGACGAGAGATATGGTTCAAACTGGACTCCCAGACTTTACACAGTTTATAAGCTGACAGACAGATGGACGCTCAGAGGCGGCGTTGCGATGGGCTTTAAAGCTCCCACGATCCGCCAGACCACAGAAGGATATTGCATGACCACAGGCGGCGGAGCTCAGGTTGCCGGAACTCTTTGCGGTAATCCCGACCTAGACCCTGAAAAAAGCATCACAGAAGAGGCAGGGATCAGATATGATGCCCCCGGCGGCATCAGCTTCGGATTCACTGTCTATAACAACGACATTAAGGACAAAGTATCCAGTTATGCAACAGATACTATGGATCCGCTGGTTCCCAGCAGATACCTCTACGAGTATGAAAACATAGACGACGTGAACCTTAAAGGCGTAGAAGTATCTTTCAGCATGCCTTTCACAAAAACGCTGGATTTCAAAGCGAACTATACCTACACCGACTCAGAACGCAGCGGCGGTGAACCCGCATACGACGGAAGCTCTCTGGACGGAAAACCTCTGGACAAAACGCCGGAACACATGTTCAACGCTCAGCTCGACTGGCAGGCGGCAAAACCCCTTCTGCTTTACACAAGAGCAAATGTTGTAAGCAAGCAATACTGGTCGGCGTTCAGAAACGGCGCCATGCGCTCAAGAGTACGCCCCGGAACGGAAACGTTTGATATCGGCGGTGTTTACGATGTGAACAAAGCGCTCTCGTTCAAACTTGCGGTGCTTAACATCTTTGATAAAAAGGTTTCAGTAGACAACCGTTCACGCACAGGCGGACTTGACGGCAACTGGATGGTTGACGAAGGTCTTACCGTTGCGGCGGATATGACTGTAAGATTCTGATGATATAATGAGACCGCCGTGTCAACAGCGACGCGGCGGTCTCATATTTTTGGAGTATAAATGAAATATGCTGTTCTTCTTTGTGTTCTTTTGACCGTTTACAGTGCGTGGGGGGAACCCGTGTTTGAGAAAGCAAAATATACCGACGGGCGTCAGTCACCGTTTTACACTTTTTATTACGATAAAGCTGTTTCTGCAGACGGCAGAAGAACATACAGAATAATAACCGGAGTGCCGAAAGCAAAGGCTCCCGAAAAGGGGTACAGAGCTGTTTATGCCGTTGACGGCAATGCCGTTATACACCACATAACGGACGCACAGCTTGAAAAGCTGGCGGAGAACGACCCGCCTGTGATAGTGGCGATTGGTTACGACGCGGACGTACTTTTCGATATGCCTTCCAGAACATACGATTTCACACCGTCAAAAGACGGCAAACCCTTTAAGGACGAGCTTGACCCTTCGCGCGTTGGCGGCGGAGCAAGCCAATTCATAGACTTTATAGAAAGAACGGTTTTCCCCCTGTCGGAGACAAAGACGCACATCGACAGGGACAGAAGGACGCTTTTCGGTCATTCATACGGAGGACTGTTCGTTCTTTCTGCCCTGTCGGAGCGTCCCCGACTTTTCAGCCGCTATGTCAGCGCCGACCCGTCGCTTTGGTGGCAGGAGGGTGCGTTCTTTAAAAAGATAATGCAGACAAAGGATGTATCAGGCATCAGCCTTCTTATGATGAAGGGAGCCTCCGCCGAAGGGTATTTGCCGGCGAAAGGCGACATCGAAAAGGTGAGGATGAGAAAGAAACTCTACGCAAATGCTCCGAAAGACGCCGCGCTTGATGTTGTCAGAAAGCTTTCCGCAGAGGGCATGAAGACACAGTACAGAGAATACGGATATCTCTCTCACGGTTCGCTGTTCCCCGTTTCGCTGGATGCGGCACTGTTCGCAGATAAGGAGTAGGTCATGGAAGTTTCATACAGCGATCTGGTAAACTATTTTTCAAAAGTTTCATATAAAGTTATGGGTGTTCATCACCACACCAAGGGTGCGGGCTGTTCGCACAGTCAGATGACAGCTCCTTTTCCTGTGATGGTGTTCCCGCTGTCGGGTAAAGCGAAATTCACCTTTAACGGCACGCCGTATATCATTTCACCCGGAACTGTCGTCCACGGCGGCGCGAATATGACACTTGATAAGGTTGTGCTGGGAAAGACCAGATGGGAATACATCATCGTCTTTTATGAAGCTGTTACACCTGAGCCTGAAAACATGCGCATGGCTGATCTGCATTTTGAGCTTTCAACAGGTAACAGCCCCAGACTGACTGAACTGCTCTGGCGGCTCTGGCGTGCTTATACCCATCCGGATTCTCTTTCGCTTTTCCGCACAGAGATGCTTTTTCGCTGTGTTCTGGAGGAACTGTTCGTTTCTGCCGGAGGCAGACAGAGCGGAGATGCTAAAGAACTTTTCGATCAGGTCTCGCTTTACATTCAGGAGCATTATACCGAACCGCTTTCCGTAAGGGAGCTTGCGGAGCAGTACGGTGTGAACGAGAACAGGCTTTTCTATATTTTCAACAAATTTGCCGGTATAGGTCCCGGGGACTATCTGACAACTTACAGACTGAACAGGGCGCGTGATCTGCTTATCACAAGCGATGCAAACGTCAGTGAAGTTGCGAAAAGCGCCGGATACCCCGATCCTCTGTATTTCAGCCGCATGTTCAGAAAACGCTTCGGCTCATCACCGAGCGTCGTTCGCGAAAGATACAGACAGGATCAGTCCTGTCAGCAGTTTTGCCGTACGACAGGCTGAATCAGCCGCCGGACGTGAGTTTTTCCATGCGGTCTATGGCGAGCAGATGGTCAAGTTCCGCGCTCAGGTTATCCGCCAGCGCTTTTTTTACGGCAGCCTGCGCCTTTGCGTATGCCGCTTCGCTTATCACACCAGCCGCGTATCTGTCGGCATTTATTCGTAACTGCTCTTTGTAAAGTTCAAGCGACTCGCGGGCAACGTCTTTCATCTGTGCAGTCTGCTGAATGGAGTTATATGTCTTTATGACGTCCGTTTCGGTCTGTTCACGCACACGCAGAAGGTTTTGTGAAGCCTGAGCCGCCTGTGAATCCATGGATATCCTGTTGCCCTTCTTTTTGCCCCAGTCCAGAATGTTCCAGTCCAGTTTCAAGCCGACCACGGTTATGTTGTCGTTCAGATATGATACTCCGTCGGTGTATATTTCTGCCGCGAACAGGGTAACATCCGGTATATATTCATAAACAGCCGCTTTCTGTCCGTGGCGGGCTTTTTCAAGTGTCTGTTTTGCAGACATGATGTCTGTGTTGGAAGCGGAAGCCTTTTCAATATATTGTTGACGCGTCAGTGTCTCCGCTCTGTCAGCCGGTATTTCAGCAGGGATAATAACTGTTCCCGCAGGCTGTCCGGTCAGAGTGTTCAGGTCTGCGTTGTAGTTTTCATAGCTGTTCTGTGCCGCCATCAGGTTCTGTCTGCTTTGCAGAAGCGCCGCTTTCGCCTCTATAACCGAAACTTCAAGCACACTGCCGGAGCTTACTCCGTCCAGCGCTTCCTTAAGGGCTAATTGTGCCCCTCTCTGCGCCGCGTGTGCCGCATCCTCCTGCGCATATGCTATCAGAAGTCCGTAATAAAGGCTTTTCACTGCGTATGCTATCTCATCCTGTGCTTTTTTCATATCGGCTTCGGATATCTTTCTGTCAGCTTTTGCCGCGCCGACGTTCTCTTTTATTTTAAGGAGCTGTGTCAGTGGCTGGGCTATTATGCCGTATGCCATTGCGGTTGCTCCGGAGGTCTTTACGTCATAGTCCGATGCGGGCAGTGAAAACCCTGCCACCGAACCAAGATCACCTGCGGGAATTACAGCCAGATTGTCCTGCAATGTGTCCGAATATGAACCTGATATCTTAACCTGCGGAAAATAGTCCGCCTTTGCGCCTGTAACTTTGCCATCAGCCTCGTCTATGCGAGCCTGTGCTATCTTTATGACGCGGCTGTTGTCCATTGCTGATTTAAGCGCCTGCTCCAGCGTCATGTTCACTGTTTCCGCATGCGCTGTGGAAACGATGAAGAACAATGCGAGAACTGCAACTGCCGGGCTTTTAACGCGTTTGCCCATGACGATGACATAAAGCACCGGAACAACCAGCAGTGTGAAGAACATGGAAAATATCAGCCCCACCGCCATAACGCTTGCGAGGGGACTCCAGAGTGTCGAGCCTGAAAGTATCATAGGTATAACGCCTACCGCCGCCGCCATGGTCGTAAGGAAGATGGGGCGCAGTCTGCGCTGTCCCGCTTCCATTGCGGCAAGCTCAATGGGGTGTCCTTCCGCTATCTTCTCTTTTATGTAATCCACCAGTATGATGGAGTTTCTGACAACTATACCGCTCAGGCTTATGACCCCCATGAAAGCGGTGAACCCGAACGGATTGCCAGTTATGAACAGACCAAACATCGCACCAAGAATGGAGAGCGGTATGGACGACATGACTATGAGGGGTTCGCTGAAATTGCGGAATTGAACCAGCAAGACGATGAATATCGCCAGAAGGCTTATGCCCAAAGCACTTATCATCTGCGGCATTGTCTCTTCCTGATTGGAATTTTCACCGCCGTATGTCACTGTGTAGCCTTCGGGCAGGTTCAGTTTTTCTATCTTCGGTCGTATCTCGTTCAGCATTGATGATGCGTAATGTCCCTTTTTGATGAAGGCGTTGACGGTTATCGTCCGCACGCCGTTGCGCCGCACGAGACGGCTTGTCTGCCATTGGGGTTTGATGTCGGCAAAAGCCTTGACCGCTATGCCTTTTCCCGTTACTGACGATGCGACGTATGAGTCCTCTATGTCGCCGAAGTTTTTGCGCTTATCTTCCGGCAGTCTGAATATGATGGGAATACTTCTGTCGCCTTCGTGGTATATGCTGATGGTCTGCCCGTCCAGCGCCGCATCCAATGTGCCTGACACTCCGTAGTTCGTAATTCCCAATCGATTAGCCAGCTCATTATTAACCTCAACGTCCACCATTCCGGAGTCGTTGAAATAGTTGGTGTGGATGTCTCTGCTGTAAGGCACCTCGCGCATGATAGCCATAACGTCGTTTGCCGCTTTTTTGAGGGTAGGGATGTCATAGCCTGATATCCGCACCTCTATGGGGGCTTCCATCTGCTGACCCTGCTGGAGTTCCTTCACAAGAACCAGTGCTTCGGGTGTCTCTTTGCCAAGCTTGGAGCTCAGTGAGCCGACCAGTTTTTTAGTCGCCTCAACAGATTCGGTGTTCACGATTATCTGCGCATAGGCAGTGTCGGGCTGCTGCGGGTTAACATTATAATAGAACCTCGGCGCGCTCTGACCTATAAAAGATGCGTAGTGCAGAACTCCTTTGGTGTCCTTTAAAGTGTTTTCTATGTGAGCAACTGTCGTGTCGGTGCTGTCGGTCTTTGTCCCCTGCGGCATCCAGATGTCTATGGTGAACTGATTGCGCTCCGCAGAGGGGAAGAATTCCTGCGGGATATGCATGTAAAGGTACAGACCGCAGACGAACGACAGGATACCGATGCCTACGGCAAAGGTTTTGTTTTTCATGAAAAACCGCATGTTATGCCCGTATGCCGTTTGCAGGAAGTCCAGCAGGCTGAATTTTTTCACTTTAGTTTCGCTATGCAGCCCTTTTTTGATAAAAAATCGGCAGATTATCGGCGTAAGCAGTGTCGCAACGATGAACGATGTGGAAAGGGCAATGGTAACTGTCAGCGGAAGCGCCCTGATGAACTCGCCCACGGAGCCTGTGAGTATCAGCATGGGGAGAAACGCGCAGATGATCGTCACGGTGGCTGTCAGGACGGGGATCAGCACCTCGCCCACGGCACGCCATCCGACCTCTTCGCCTGTTACCTTTCTGTCCAGCAGATCGACGTAGTTGTCTGCAATAACAATCGCATCGTCAACCACAATTCCAAGCACCAGAATCAGCGATGCTATGGACACCTGATGCAGCTCTATGCCGAAAAAGTTCATCACGGCAAGGGTAGCAAGGAGCGTGACGGGAATTGCCAGAGCCGCGATCACCGCCACCCTTATCGGGAGCAGAATAATTGTGACTATTATTACCGATGCTATCGCCAGCAGAAATTCATGGGTGAGCGATTCCATCCTGTCGGAAACCACCTGCGGCTGGTTAGCTATCATGTCGAGTTTTATGTCAGGCGGCAGTATATTGTTAATCCTTGTGAAAACGCCAGAAAGACTCTCGCCGAGCTGTACTATGTTGTTTCCTTTCTGCATCTCAACTGAAATTATGATACTCGGCTTTCCGTCGTAACGAACCTTGAAGTCGGAATCTTCATATGTTCTTGTCACATCGGCGATATCCCGCACATATAGCGGCTGTCCCGTCTGTGAAACGTTTATCAGTGTATTCCGTATGTCGTCCAGCGATGAGTATTCGCCTGTGGTCTTGACAGGTATGGACGTTGTATCCGTGTCCAGAGTTCCCGCACCGCCGGTGACATTTCGCGCCTGTATGGTCTGAATCATTCCTGCCGGGGTGACGGAGAACTGAGCCATCCTTTTCAGATCGCCCTTAATCTGTATCTGTTCCTCTTTTTCGCCGTAAAGCGCCAGTTTGCCCACTTCGCGCACGGTACGCATCTCGTCCTCTATCCTTTCGGCGTAGTCCTTAAGCTGTGTGTATGTGTAGTTATCACCATGCACCGCGAGAAGCATCGCCACTGTGTCGCCGAAGTCAGAAACCACCATGACACCGCGAACGCCTCTGGGAAGTTCTGTGTACGAAGTTTCGTTCATTTCGTGGCGCAGTTTTGCCCAGAAAAGGTCTGCATCCTTCACACTGTCTTCGAGTTCAACGTTTATTATCGCTATGCCGGGTCTGCTGGTGGAATAAGTCCTGCTTTTGTATACTTCCTGATATTTGAAGATATGCCTTTCAAGCACCTTTGTGACCTGTTTTTCCACCTCTTCTGTGGTTGCGCCCGGATAGGACGCCATTACAAGTCCTGTGCGGATAGTTATTGAAGGGTCTTCCGTCTTCGGCATGGTGAAGAAGGCATGAAGCCCGACGGCAAGCATAAGAAGCGCCATGAAAATGGCGACTGCGGGGTATTTCTGCGAAGCTTTTACAAGATTCATGAGAAAACCCCTATTTGACAGGGCTGACATCCAGCCCGTCAGAAAGTTTGTTCTGTCCGGCGGTGACTATCAATTCGTCGCCTTTCAGTCCCGATCTTATTATTGTTTGCTGTCCGTATACGGAGCCTGTTTCAACCTGTTTGGAGTATGCTTTCTTTTTATCGGGGAAATAGACGTATACGATGGTTGCGCCCTGCGGGTCTCGCAGAACTGATTCAACAGGCACCGTCAGCGCCTTTACCGGCTGTTTAGTATCTATTGATATCTCCGCAACCATTCCCAGACGGATCGCATGATCCGGGTTCGGCACGGTTATTCTTGTCATGTAGGTTCTGGTGGCGGGATCAGCAGAAACGTTTATCACCCTTACGGTTCCGGTGAATTTTCTGTCGGGCATGGCGGGGACGGAAACGTCAGCCGTCTGCCCTGTGGCGGCGAAGCGGATGTCTGTTTCAGCTATGCCCGCGTTGACCTCCACCGGGTCGAGGGGGGATATCTCGAATACGGGATAGCCTGCCTGTATGGTTTCGCCGGCTTCACAGAGGCGCTTTGTCACAAATCCGCTGACGGGCGCTTTTAACACAGTGTCGTTCAGAGCTTTTTCCGCGAGCTTAACATATGCCGCTGCCTGTTCGTATCCTGCCTTAGCCTGTGCCTTGTCTTCGGGCTGTGCGCCTGTCTGAGCCATTTCATACTGTTGCTTTGCTGATTCGTATGCCGCTTTGAATTTTTCAAAATCGTTAGGGGCGAGGCTCTTATTGTCATATAGCATTTTCATGCGTCTGTATTCGTCCGACGCTCTGTCATATGCTATTTTTGCCTGTTCGAGCTGTTCCGCACGGGCAGGGGATTTCGCCTTCATGTAGGCGGCGTTCGCCATGTCAGCCGACGCCTTGGCTTTGTCCAGATTGCTTCTGTAGTCTGTGTTGTCAAGCTCCGCAAGCACCTGACCCGCCTGAACGTAGTCACCCTCTCTGGGGATGGATTTGACGACCCGTCCGCTGACGAGGAACGAAACCTTTGACGGGTTGTCCTGCGCCGTGATAACGCCGGATGCTGTTATTTTATATGTATCGTCGATGCGCTTTACCTGTGAAACCTTAACGGGTATCGGTTCGCGTTTCGGCTGTTCCTCTTTGCCTTTGCAGCCGACAAGTGAAATAATGAAAATTGCAATTAAAAAATATCCGATATTCTTCATTTGCCGCTCCCTGTGAATCCTTTAATAAGTGTGTCTATAGCTAAGTTTATCAATTTATCCGGTTGTTCCCACGGGAAATTGCGATTTTGTATAAGGTTTGAAACTATGCCGTGCATGGAACTCCACATAACCTGAACGCCTGCTTCAGGTTCTCCGGATATCTGCGAAGCTATGTTAAGCACTGTTCCGTATGCCCTCATTCCGTTTGTTCCGCTTTCCAGAAAACGGAAAAAAGATTTTTCGCTGCGCGGGGTCATGAAGGCAATTGTGTAACTGTCCTGATTTTCCAGACCGAATTTTGCATAGGTTAGCATGCACCTTTTAAGATTCTCTTCCGGCGTATTGTTTTCGTCAACTGCGGCGGCGATCAATCCGGCAACCTGAGCGAATATTTCGTCGCATACACAGAAGATGATCTCGTCTTTACTTTTGAAATATGTGTATATCGCGGTGGGGGAGTAATCTATCTCCGCCGCTATGCGACGCATGGAAAGACTGGCTATACCGTCTTTCAGAATGGTTTTGCGGGCAACGGACAATATCTTTTCCCTTAGCGGCTTATTTACGTTCTGCTTTCTTTTTTTCGCATACATATCAGAACCTCACTTGGTTAACACTGTTAAGTTAACAGTGTTAAGTTAGCTCGTAAAGAAAAAACCGTCAATAGGGAAATAGGAAAAAAATCAGTTAACGGCGGGAAGTATTATCTCGAAATCAGCGCCCAGAGAGGTGTTAGTGACAGTTATTGTTCCGTTCATGTGGTTATGAATGATAAGCTTTGCCAGATAGAGTCCCAGACCTGTACCTTTTCCTTCTTCTTTTGTGGTGAAGTACGGATTGAATATATGTGGTTTGACCTCTTCTTTTATACCGCCTCCGGTGTCCTCGATGTTTATGGTCACATGGGTTCCGGTCTTGTTTATCCTGACATGGATATATCCTTCGGTCTGGTAGCCGGCATTTATCCGCTCCTCTATGGCGAATATGGAGTTATACACCAGATTGGTTATAACCTGTTTAAACTCTCCTCTGAACCCTTTCACAACTGTTTCGTTGTTATGTGAGCTTGGTATATCTGCAATGCTTGCGTTTTCGATGACTCTGGTGGGACTTGAATATGATACGAAAGGTTTAATGTTTTTCGCCAGCATCTGTATCTCCACCAGACGCAGAAGGCTGATTACCTCGTTGCTTACGTCGAATTCGCTCTCTTTGTCGTCAGGTTTAAAGAACGTTCTGAAATCGTCAATGGTTGACGACAGATAGTCCAGAGTGTTCATCTGTTTTTCTTCAAACTCGGCTATCTCTTCTTCAGTCAGTGTGTTTTCGCGGAAACTGTCGGCTATGTTCTGGGTGCGCAGACCGATTATATTAAGCGGCTGACGCCACTGGTGGGCGATGGCGTTTATCATCATGCCCATATCCGCAAGTTTCTTTTGCTCAAAGATTATTTCCTGCTGTTTGCGAACGAAGGCGACTTCTTCCTCAACTCTGTTTTTAAGTTTATTGTTAAGCTCTTTCAGTTCATTTTCCAGCTTTTTTATCTTGGTTATATCCTTAGAAACGTTAAGAAGAACCCTTTTGCCTTTATATTCGTGTATGCTGGCGGACATGATCCCGTGAACTATTGTTCCGTTTTTGCTTATAAAATCAGCTTCAAAATTGTGGCAATACCCGTATTTTTTGACGGTTTCGATAAGATACTGTCTTGCCTCAGGATTTTTCCAGATGTTGAGATCGAGTGAGGATTTGCCGATAACCTCTTCGGGAGTGTAGCCCATTATCGCAGTAAATCCGTTATTGATTTGTATGTAAATGCCGGTTTCTATGTCGTTAAGGTTAATAGCATCCTGACTGGTTTTGAAGGCATTTATGAACATCTCTTCGTTCTGGCGAGCCAGCTCTTTGGATTTTTGCAGTTCTTCTACCTTTTTTGAAAGTGCCGCTGTTTTTTCATCGACCGCTTTCAAAAGAGTTCTTTCAAGCTGCGTCTTCTCAGAGATGTCGAATATGTAGTTGACCGAGAACTCAACGTCGTTGATTTTGTGATAGCCGGAGATGATTTCAACTTCGATCTCTGCACCGTTTTTATTTCTGTGTCTGGTGGTGAACCTGTTCACCATTTTGGTGCGCAGGTACCTTATGAATTCCCCGACCTCTTCTGTGGAGTGTGCCGAATCAATGAAACTGACATGCTTGCCTTTAAGCTCATCTTCGGTATAGCCCAGATAGTTGGTTACGGCATCATTGATTTTGAGAATACAACCGCTGGCATCCACCCAGAAAACAGGAAGATATGGGTTAGATTGAAGAGCTTCAAAATACAGTTTACGGAACTCGTCGTTGTTCTCTATTCTGTTTTTCACAAATCACTCTGTATGGATGAATATATGAGTATTATATATCAAATTCACAAATATCACAACAAAGCGATTTTTATGTTATTACTCATCGTGTCTGTTCAAATTTTGATACTCTCTCAGTGGGATAGAAAGCGTGCAAAAGTTCTGAGGCGTAAGGTGTTATTCTGTTTTTCGGGTCTTCCGTGTATCTTTCAAACCAGAGACCTGCGACTTTATTTTTACCCTCATGCACTTTTTTGCTGTTTCTGTCCGCGTATCTTTCGCATAGTTCAGCAAGGCAGGGAAGCTTTTCATATTCAGCCTTAACAGCTTCTTTTCTGGTTTCAACCACTTCTGAGCAGTCTGCGGAAAGGATGCTTTTAATATTTTCAGGCTCAAAATAGACGAACATGCCTATGTTGTCGGGATTCTTTTCATCGCATGACGCAAGCCTGTCCGCCCACTGCCTTTCTGAAAGAAGTTCCTCCGGCATCATATAGCGCATTACGCCTGCCGGAATCTGCTTAACGTCGTTTTCATCTATCCTGATATCCTCCAGTTCACGGGCGTTGCCTCTGAAATGGAGCGGATAAACGCTTCTTCTCTGGGGTTTACCTATGGCGTCCAGATCGTCGCAGAGCTGTTCTATGCTGTTGATATTCTCTTTTGTTATGAAAATCCGCTGTTCAACGTTCAGTCCCAAAGCGAAAGCAGCCCTCTGTGCGCCGAGCAGATATTCCAGATCGCCTTTGCGTCTGTTCATTGCGTCGTGGAACTGTGCGGTTCCGCTCATTGAGAAGATTACCTTCTTAAGTCCAAGTTCCTTGCGCTGCGCCAGCCAGTCGAACATCTCCGCTTCGTTTCTCATTTTCATGCCGCCCATGAGCAGGCTGTCAGAGAGTTTTCCGCATTTTCTGGTCATTTCCAGATACCATTTGTACTGGTCTATAGTCAGGTCATAGTTGCTGGCAAGCTCAAAACCTATAGCCATTCCGTTCTGATTGCCCCATTTTACATATTTTTCAACTGTTTGTGTGTAGTCTTCCCATTGAAGACCTGGCTGTGACTGGTCGCCCTGAAGGCAATATCTGCACCTGTGGGCGCATTTTGTAACTCTTCCCCAGACAGTTATCCTTTTAATATTTGTCATGTTAATTTTCCCCCGTTGTCGTACATCTTGCCGCCGTTTCATTGCCGCGTCAAGTACCTGCGGATATTCAATAACGCCGCAATAATGTGACTGTCGGAATACAGCCGCAAAATGGCATTTGAACAATAACGCATATAATTGCAGTCCTTTTCCTGTTGAATATTCTACATAATACATATATCTTGTTGACTGAAAAGTTAAAGGACGGGCAATATGTTCTCAATGAAAACGGTATACGGACTTAAAGCATTACAATTTCTGGCATCAAAGGGTGCCGGCGAGCATGTTCTCATCTCCGAGATAGCCGAGCACGAAAAGATACCGAAAAAATTCCTTGAGACCATCCTGCTCACCCTGAAAAACGAAGGACTGCTCACCAGCAAAATAGGAAAAGGCGGCGGTTATCAGCTTGCTTTTCCTCCGTCGTCCGTTACTATGGAACGTATAGTTTCAGCTCTGGAAGGTCCTCTGGCACTTGTCCCCTGTGTTTATGAGGAGACAGGTTCCAAGTGCGAATACTGCGACGACAGCTCTATCTGCGGTGTCCGCCTTGTCATGTCCGAGCTTACGGACGAATTCATCGCCTCTCTGCGCGGCAAAACTCTGCAGGATATGCAGACCATGACCGACGAGGCGATCCAGAACTCAAACGGTCTGATAAACTACACTATTTGATTGATCTCATGAACGCTTTCAGATATTTCATGCTGTCTGCATCTTTAACTGCCACCCAATAGTTGCCCGTATCTTTCAGAAAATAATAATTGTCCATGCCCATTCCCTGAACCTGAGTAACGCCGATTCCATTGATATTCATCCTTTTCATATCGCTGAATACTTTGCTCTGGGGCATTCTAACGTCCATATCTTTATAAAGCTGCTGTGCTTTCAGATTGTTTTCCGAGAAAGACGCCCAGACATAGACGCTTCCGTCGGCACATTTGTATTCCGCGGAATACGCATCTTTCGCATCTATCTGTTTTCTGTGGAGATAGGCTATCTCCGTAAGCGCTGTTCTGCCTGATCTTTCTGCTATTATTGAACATCCTGCAACGGAAGGTATTTCAGGGTCTTTCTGTGCCGCCTGCGCAGCCCATGCGTATAACATCATCATAATTGCAATAAATGAAATTTTTATGGTCATTTTTCCTCCTAAACATTTGTTTTATGCAGATATGACACCGACTCAATGCAATAGTTCACTGCACCTTGACAGCACAGACGGCTATATATATTATCTATAAATGCTATCAAAATTCTGATATTTTATTGGTGATCAGATGATCTATTTCGACAACAACGCAACAACTCCTCTTGCAAAAGAGGTAAAGGAAGAAATGGCGTCCTGCTTCGACATATTCGGCAACCCTTCCAGCCTCCACATAGAGGGGCAAAGATCCCGACAGGTAATAGACAAGGCAAGAAAACGGGTGGCTGACTTCATAGGCGCCCGTCCCGAAGAAATAGTTTTTACAGGGAGCGGAACCGAGGCTGACAACATAGCCGTTTCAGGCTTTGCGTTCTCAGAACCGGAGGGTGCTTTCATCACAACAGCGATAGAACACTCCGCAATCCTTAAGCCTGTTTGCAGGCTTGAGGATGAAGGGCGCACCGTGATAAAGCTTCTGCCTGATGACAACGGAAGCATCAACCCTGAACACGCCATGGGAGCTATCCGAAGCGTAGACAAAGGACTTCTTACCATAATGACGGCGAACAACGAAACGGGAGTTATTCAGCCTATAAAGGAACTCGCTGCTGCGGCAAAGGCACAGGGGCTTCTGGTGCATACCGATGCTGTTCAGGCGGCGGGAAAGATTCCGCTGAACGTTGACGAACTTGGGGTTGATATGCTGAGCATCTCTGCCCATAAATTCCACGGCCCCAAGGGCATAGGCGCTCTTTATATCAGAGGCGGCGTAAAGCTTTCCCCAGTCCATCTCGGCGGAACGCAGGAACACGCAATGCGCCCCGGAACCGAGAACATAATCGCCATAGCCGGAATCGGAATGGCTTGCGAGCTTGCGGGACAGCACATGTGCGACAGCAGGCTAAGGGATATGTTCGAGGAGATGATACTCGCGTCAGTTCCCAATTCGTTCGTTAACGGCAAAGACGCACCCCGCGTGCCGAACACATCCAACATCGGTTTCAGAGGGCTTGAAAATCAGGCTATAGTGATAAATCTTGACCTTGAGGATATTGCCGCATCAACAGGCGCGGCTTGCAGTGCAGCGAAAAAGGAAGCGTCACACGTTCTGACGGCTATGTGTATGTCGTCTGCGGAAGCGCGCTCATCGGTTCGCTTCTCTTTCAGCAGGTATAACACGGAAGAGGAGATAGTGACCGCCGTTGAAAAGATACGCACAACAGTTGAAAGGATGAGGAAAAGACTTGCAAAATAAACGTGTCATAGCCGCCATGAGCGGCGGAGTGGATTCGTCTGCGGCGGCGGCAATGCTGGTTGAACAGGGCTACGATGTGATAGGCGTCACCATGAAGCTCCGCGAATGTTCAGAAACGGAGGAAAGCCCCTCCTGCTGCGGTGTGGACGGCATACTGAAAGCGTCCGCCGCGTGTGCGAAGCTCGGCATCAGACACTATGTCTACGATTGTATAAAGGATTTCGAGGAGATGATACTCAAGCCCGCATGGGAGGAGTATTCAAACGGCAGAACGCCAAGCCCCTGCCTTAACTGCAACGAAAAGGTGAAGTTCGGGCTTCTGATGAAATTTGCAGACGAACTGGGTGCGGATTACATAGCCACAGGGCATTATTCCAGAACAGTAACGGATGAGAACGGCGTGACATGCCTCATGCGCGGACAGGACAAGAACAAAGATCAGTCATATTTCCTTGCTGGGCTAACCCGTGAACAGCTCAAAAGGGTTCTGTTTCCGCTTGGCGAGATGGTGAAACCGCAGGTTCGTGAATATGCCAGAACGCACGATATCCCAAGCGCAGAAACCCCCGACAGTCAGGACGCCTGTCTTGTGGGCGCGTTCGGCAGTTTTTCCGAGATGCTCCGTCACAGGTTTTCCGGCGTTGCTCTGAAAGGGGATGTTGTTGACGAACAGGGCGTTAAGATAGCACCCCATGAGGGCATCCACAGATTCACCGTCGGTCAGCGGCGCGGACTGAATCTGAATACCCATAAGACCTACTGGGTTAAGAATATATCCGGCAATACGGTAACGGTCACTGACAACAGCGAGAACGTCTTCGGCAATTTCCTGATAGCTGATAATATGTCCACCGTATACGAATATGCAGAGGGCGAAACCGTGCGCTGTCAGGTACAGGTGCGATACAGACAGAAGCCTGTTAGCGGCACATACACCTGTCTCGGCGGCGGAAAGGGCAGTGTCGTGTTTGATGAACCTGTCTCAGCCATAGCACCCGGGCAGGCTGTCGTTCTTTTCGACGGTGAGAAGGTTCTTGGTCGCGGACGCATAATCTCTTCTTAACAAACAATAATCACATCTTTAAGGCACGGCTTTGACCGTGCCTTTTTTTTGCCTGAAAACAGTGTCGAAAATTATACACAGGTACATTTTCCTATGCAGAATAGTCGGCATGAGAACATACCGAATCACCCATTCACCATCTCTTTGTTTGTCTTCTAAAGCCTTTATATTTAAATCTTTTTATGCTTCCAGTGCCGTTCCGGAACAACTTGGCATGTTTAATGTTATTGTTCTGGAAGAATTTATTTTCAGGAGGCGATCTTATGAAAAAGATCATTATGACACTGTCCCTTATCATTTGCGTTGCGGCTCTCGCTATTGCTGCCCCCCTCAGCATCACTAAGAAAACAGGCAACTACACAGTTGTTTCCGTTTTCGACAAAAACCCTGCGACTATGGGCAAAAACAAAGTGAACATCACCATCAAAGACGGCGACAAGGCTGTTGACGGTGCAAAAGTTGCCGTTTACTACTCAATGCCCGCCATGGCAGGGATGCCCGCAATGGAATACAAAGTGATTGCAAACGGCAAAGGCGGTTCTTATTCCGCAGTGCTCGATCTGGGAATGTCAGGTCCCTGGAACGTTGATGTCAAATTTGTTCTGCCCGGTTCAAAAGCAGTTCAGCAGGCATCTTACTCCATCGACGCCAGATAATCATGCATAGAGGGGGGAGGTTTTCCTCCCCTTCTTTTGCGGAGGAAAAACGTGAAGATACAAGCATATTTACTTTCAATTTTCATTTTAACGGCAGGCGCGGCAAAGGCTGAAACGGTAGATATTGACGCTCTCACCGAAACCGCCCTTTCAAAAAATATAAAACTGGAATCCATGAAATACGGCGTAAGTGCGTCGGAAAATGCAGAGGTTTATTCTGGAAGCCTTACAGACCCGATGGTGAGCCTCGGCTTGGTCAACGAAGGAACCAACTATACCGTCGGTCAGGCGGGAATGTCCCGTTATACCGTGATGGTGAGCCAGATGTTTCCGTTCTTCGGAAAGCTGGGCGCTAAACAGACAGAGGCGAAATATAAAACTCAGGCTCTGCGCGAAAGTGTCCGTGCCGAAAAACTGGAGGTCATCAATTCAGTAAGGTCACTTTATCTTGACCTTTATAACATTCAGGAATCGAAAAAACTGCTGAACACAAAAATGAGGCTGATCCAGATGACGGAAAGCTCCGCACAGGCGAAATACAGCTCCGGCATGATGGATTCTAAAGACGTTCTCATGGTTCAGCGTGAAAAATATATGGTGATGGAAGCACTTGAGATGATGAACGAGAAAGAGCGGATGCTTAAGACCTCGCTTGCACACATCACAGGAAAGGATTCGGACGATTTCGGTGAGTTTGCACTTCTGCCCGACAGAGAGGGTGAACTCGACGTTCAGGCGCTTTATAAGATGGCAGTGGAAAGCTCCGTCACTCTTAAAAGCATGGAGAACGAGGTCAACGCAATGGCGGCGAACGTAAAGATGAAGGAGCTTGAAAAATATCCTGATTTCACAGTCACCCTCGGTTATGAACCCAGACCCGGCTATACAATGTCCGATGTCTATTCAGCAAGCATAGGGTTCAACATTCCGCTTTATTACAGCAGCCGTCAGCTTCCCGCCATAAACGAGGCGAAGGCGCAGAAGCTGAAAGCAGATACGGTCTACAGCAACATGCGCCACGAGCTTAGAAGCATGCTTACGGAGCTTGTTGCAAATGCGGATTCATCAAAACGCATAATGGACATATATCAGTCAGGTATTTCCGCCAAAGCTGACCAGACAAGAGACGCCGCACTTGCCGCATATAAACAGGGCAGAGGCAACGCATCGGACGTTATCGCGGCGGTTAACACTTCTGTTGAATACAAAATGAAATATCTCGAAAAATATTCCGAGAGAGAAAAGAGCCTCAGCAGGCTCAACGTGCTTACGGGAGGAAAGCTCTATGGAACGATCATCGAGGATTAAGATATACGCAATGACATTTCTTGCCGCTCTTGCGCTGGCTATGCCTGCGTTTGCGGATGAGTTTGATATATTTGACGAGCAGAAGCTTCTTGAGATAAAACCGGCAATCCTGCAAAAGATGGGAGTGCGCCTTACAAAAGTTAAATACGGCGACAGTACAAAATCAATAAAACTGCCCGGTATCGTGAATACCGACGAGACTTCAACCTTTACCGTTAACACAAAGTTCGGCGGCTGGATAGAGAGGCTCTATCTGGATTATACAGGCAAAACAGTGGGCAAAGGCGCGAAAATAGCGGAAATATACAGCCCCGAAATGGTTGCCGCACAGGAGGAATACCTTTCGTTCCTGCGTCATGCCAACGGGTTTAAAACCCAGCAGGATTCATACGGCGGTGTGTTTGCCGACGATGCGAAACAGCTTGCCGCCGGCGCGCGTGCAAGGCTTAAATACTGGGATATGAGCGAGGCGCAGATACGCGAACTTGAGCGCACGGGTAAAACGCGCCGTACTGTTTCAGTATACAGCCCGTCCAACGGCTACGTTCTGGCGAAGAACGTTTCCGCGGGTATGATGGTTCAGCCCGGAATGGCTCTTTTCACTCTGGCATCAACCGACAGAATGTGGGTTATTGCCGACGTGTATGAAGAGGATATGAAATTCATCCGGCAGGGTGCCACAGCTAAGTTTACGCTGTCAAGCCAGCCTAATGTCGCTTTTGACATAAAGGCGGATTACATATATCCCGAAGTTTCACCAAATACAAGAACGCTCAAGGTTCGTTTTCCCGTGGTCAACCGCGGAAACAAACTTAAACCCGCGATGTACGGTGATATAACTCTTAACGTTAAATCAGGAAAGATACTTAAGGTTGAAGAGGATGCCGTTATCGACGACGGAAAACGCAAGATAGTTTTCGTTTCAAAGGGCGAGGGCAAGTTTGAACCCCGCGAAATAGTGACAGGCGTGAAAGCCGACGGTTTTTATGAGATACGCCGCGGGCTTAAAGCCAATGACGTTGTTGCCAGAGGCGCGAACTTCCTTCTGGATTCCGAGGCACAGCTTAAAGGTATCAACCCCGTCAAGGTGCAGTAATGATAGAGAAACTTATCGGTTTTTCCGCCAGAAACAAGTTTCTGGTGATACTGTTTATTCTGGCGGCAGTGGGCGCAGGGTTGTGGTCTGCTAAAAAGACCCCTCTGGATGCAATACCCGACCTGAGCGACGTTCAGGTCATAGTTTTCACCGAATGGTCAGGGCGCTCCCCCGACCTTGTGGAAGACCAGATAACCTACCCCATCGTCAGCAGTCTGCTGGCGGCTCCGAAGGTTAAGGTGGTAAGGGGTTATTCGTTCTTCGGATTCTCCTACGTTTACGCCATTTTCGACGACGGAACGGATATCTACTGGGCGCGCAGCCGTGTTCTTGAGAACATAAGCAAGATAAGCGGAAAACTGCCGCCGAACGTCAGCCCCGCTCTGGGACCCGATGCGACTGGCGTAGGCTGGGTGTATCAGTATGCGCTGGTGGACAAATCCGGCAAACATAACCTCAGTGAACTGCGGTCATATCAGGACTGGTATCTGAAGTACGCTCTTGAAGAGGTAAAAGGTGTTGCGGAAGTAGCATCTGTGGGCGGACACGTCAAAGAATACCAGATAAACATAGATCCCGACAAACTCCGCGGATACGGCATAAGCCTGAACCAGCTTGTTAAAGCGGTGCGCGACAGCAACCGCGACACGGGCGGGCGCTCCGTTGAGCTTTCCGGCAGAGACTTCATGGTCAAGGGTATCGGATATATCAAAAATCTGGACGATATCCGCAACATAGTCATCAAAAACGACGGAATGGGCGTTCCCGTGCTTGTCAGTGACGTTGCATCTGTTGAAACAGGACCCACCATGCGAAGAGGCATAGCCGACTTTAACGGCGACGGCGAAGCTGTCGGCGGCGTTGTGGTCATGCGCTACGGCGAAAACGCACTCAACGTAATCAACAATGTTAAAGCCAAAATAGAAACCCTGAAATCGTCACTTCCCGAAGGTGTTGAGCTGGTTCCCGTATACGACCGCTCAACTCTCATCGTGGATTCCATAAAGACACTGCGCGACAAACTTATCGAGGAGATAATCATTGTCAGTCTCGTGTGCATAGTGTTCCTGTTCCATTTCCGTTCGGCGCTGGTGGCGATACTCACGCTTCCCGTGGCAATTGTGATGTCGTTCATCATGTTCCGCTGGCTTGGCATCACATCAAACATCATGTCGCTTGGCGGTATAGCTATTGCAATCGGTGCAATGGTGGATGCGGCGATAGTTATGGTTGAGAATGCTCACAAACAGCTTGAGCATAATCCCGATGCGAACAGGGTAGAGGTGATTATCGCCGCCGCGCAGAAGGTGGGCAAGCCGCTCTTCTTCTCGCTTCTGATAATCACCGTGTCTTTCCTTCCCGTTTTCGCTCTTGAAGCGCAGGAAGGCAGGCTGTTCAAGCCACTTGCATATACAAAGACCTTTTCAATGCTGTTTGCGTCCATCCTTTCGGTGACGCTGGTTCCGGCACTTATGGTCATATTCATAAAAGGAAAGATACGCCACGAGCAGGATAACCCTATAACCAAGGCGCTGGTGTTTCTGTATAACCCGTTCGTGCAGTTCGCACTGAAATACAGATATTTTGTAATGGCGCTGGCGGTGGTATCTCTTGCCGCAACCTATCCCATAGTTAAAAAACTCGGCTCGGAGTTTATGCCCGTACTGAACGAAGGCGCCATTTTCTATATGCCGACCACTCTGCCGGGGATATCCGCATCCGAGGCGGCAAAGAGCTTACAGGCGCAGAACGAGCTGATAAAGAGCGTTCCTGAAGTTGACACCGTTTTCGGAAAGGCGGGCAACGCAACCACAGCCACAGACCCTGCCGGTCTCTCAATGGCAGAGACGGTCATTACCCTTAAACCCCACGACCAGTGGCGCAAAGGCATGACGTTTGAAAAGCTCATAGACGAGATGAACGAAAAGGTGAAGGTTGCAGGCTGGGTGAACTCGTGGACCATGCCCATCAAAGCCCGTATAGACATGCTTTCAACAGGCATCAAAACGCCTGTGGGGATCAAAGTGTTCGGCCCCGACCCTGCGAAACTTCAGGAGATTGGACAGGAGCTTGAAACGTCGCTCATGAGAGTTGACGGCACAAGAAGTGTCTATTCCGAGCGTACCGACGGCGGATACTATCTTTATATCGAGCCCGACATGTTCAAAATGTCCAGATACGGCATAACCGTTGAGGATGTCAACATGGTCATAGAATCTGCCATAGGCGGTATGCCTGTCACAAAAACAGTTGAAGGCAGGGAACGTTACCCCGTTGCAGTACGCTATAAAAAAGCGTTCAGAAACGATGTCGAGTCCATAAAGAACGTGCTTGTCCCCGTTGGCGGCATGAACGGGCAGGCAAACTATATTCCCCTCGGCGATATAGCGAACGTCTATCTGAAGTCAGGTCCCGACATGCTGAAAGAGGAGAACGGAATGTTGGTCTCCTATGTATATGTCGACCTGCAGCAGGGACTTGACGTAGGCAGTTATGTTAAGAAAGCTATTGCAGAGGTTGACAACACTATAAAGCTTCCGCAGGGGTATACTCTCAAATGGAGCGGTGAATATGAGTCAATGCAGAGGGTTAAAGAGAAGCTGAAACTTGCCGTTCCGCTCACGCTGGGACTGATATTCATGCTTCTGTATCTCAACTTCCGCTCGGTGACAAAAACTGCGATAGTCATGCTTTCAGTACCTTTTGCACTGGTTGGCGGATTCCTCTACCTGTATTTTCTGGGCTACAACATGTCCGTTGCGGTCTGGGTGGGGCTTATAGCCCTTGCGGGGGTGTCAGCGGAGACGGGGGTTGTTATGATAGTCTATCTGGACGAGGCGTTTGACGAATGGAAGGCGCGGGGACAGATGAACAATGACGAAGACCTCAAGGCTGCCGTTGTTTACGGAGCAGTGCAGAGAGTGCGTCCGAAGATAATGACCGTGGCGACGCTTATCATCGGTCTGGTGCCTATCATGTGGGCAACGGGAAGCGGTGCGGACGTTATGAAGCGTATCGCGGCACCAATGATCGGCGGTATGGTCACGTCAACCATTCTGACCCTTATAATCATACCAGCTCTATATTTCTCATGGAAAAAGTGGGAAATTAAAAAGCAAACAGTATAAATCATTTGCCCCTTTTGCAAACTCAAAAGGGGCTTTTCTTTTAAAATAATCTGTTGACACAAAACGTTTCGTGGAGTATTGTTCATTCATCTAGTAAATCTATAGGTAATATGATAAATAGAGGAGAGGATAATATGGCAAGGATAGCAAACACACTGACAGACCTGATAGGAAACACACCCCTGCTCAAAATAAACAGAGCGGCAGAAGGAGCCGGAGCGGAGATAGTTGCGAAGGTTGAATCTTTCAACCCCGGCGGAAGCGTTAAAGACCGCATCGGTTTCGCAATGATCGAAGACGCGGAGAAGAAAGGGCTTATAACAAAAGACACAGTTATCATCGAACCCACAAGCGGTAACACAGGTATCGCGCTGGCGCTTGTTTCTGCGGCTCGCGGTTACAAACTAATCCTGACTATGCCCGAAACAATGAGCGTTGAACGCCGTTCACTGCTTAAGGCTTACGGAGCGGAGATAGTTCTCACCCCCGGCGCACTGGGCATGAAAGGTGCTGTTCAGAAAGCGGAGGAACTTGCTGCGGAAACACCCAATTCGTTCGTTCCTCAGCAGTTCAACAACCTTGCCAACCCTGCTATACACAGGGCTACCACAGCGGAAGAGATCTGGAGAGACACAGACGGCAAAGTTGACATAGTTGTGGGTGGCGTGGGTACAGGCGGAACGATCACTGGTATCGGTCAGGTGCTTAAAGGGCGAAAAGCAGACCTTCATGTTGTTGCTGTCGAACCCGTTGAATCACCCGTTCTTTCAGGCGGAAATCCCGGTCCTCACAAAATTCAGGGTATCGGTGCAGGTTTTGTTCCCGGTGTACTGGACAGAGAAGTTATATCCGAGATCTATCAGGTGCAGAGTGAAGAGGCTCTTGTCGCCGCACGCAAACTGGCGAAAGAGGACGGTCTTCTGGTGGGTATCTCATCCGGCGCGGCTTTCCATGCGGCATACGAGATATCAAAAAGACCTGAGAACAAAGGCAAGCTGATAGTGGTTATTCTGCCCGACACAGGTGAAAGATATCTCTCCACAGTTCTTTTCAACGAGGTAACTGCGTGATAGAGTGTCTGAGCAAAAGTTTATAACTTTTGACATCATGTTTTGGGGATATAAATGGCAGAAAAAGAGATAATTAAAGATTGCTCCGTTTGCGGCTCGCTTAATTGCTATAAAAGGGACAAGAACTTCTCAAAAAACTGTCCCACGGAGAATCTTGATGCTGAGCTGAATGACAGTTCGTTCAGAGAGTATTTCGATGATGAGTTCACTGCGAAGGCCTCCAGAGTTTCGGCGGAGGTCGAAGGCAAGTTTTACGGGAAGATAACCCGCATTGAAGAGATAGCGGAATTTGCATCCCGCATGGGGTACAAAACTCTCGGCGTAGCCTCCTGTGTGGGGCTGGCGAAAGAGACGGCGGTATTCGCCAGGTTTCTCAGGGGCAAGGGCTTCACCGTACACGATTTTGTGTGCAAGGTAGGCTCCAGAGACAAGACGGAAAGCGGTATTCCCGAAGAACACAAGATAGCGCCCGGAAATTTTGAAGCGATGTGCAACCCCGTGCTTCAGGCACAACTTCTGGCTGAACACGGGACAGAGTTTAATATAATAGTGGGGCTTTGCGTGGGGCATGATTCAATATTCATACACCACTCCAAGGCTCCCGTTACATACTTTATTGTGAAAGACCGCGTGCTGGCGCACAATCCGGCGGCGGCGGTCTATACCTGCGGTTCATATTATAAAAGGATTTTTGATTAAAAATTAACGGGGAAAAACATGAATATCGAAACGAGGCTTGCCCATTCGGGCAGCAGACGCGACCCTGCCACCGGAGCCGTGACGGTACCGGTGTACAATTCGGCGACATACAGGCACCCTGCGCTTGGGCAGAGTACGGGATATGATTACTCCCGCTCGAAAAATCCCACCAGACAGGCGCTTGAGGATGCCATAGCAGATGCGGAGGACGGAGCGAGGGGGCTTGCCTTCTCATCCGGTCTGGCGGCTATCGACAACGTGATAAGACTGCTTAAGCCGAACGACAGGATAATCGTTACGGAAGACCTTTACGGCGGAACCTACAGACTGTTTCAACAGGTTTATTCCGTTTACGGGATTCAGGCGGTATATGTTGATACGTCAGACATTGCGGCTGTAGAAGAGGCGCTTAAAGACAGCGCCGTAAAAATGATATTCATAGAAAACCCCACAAACCCCATGCTTAAAGTTGCAGATATAAAAGCTATTTCGGCGGCGGCATCCGCAAAAGGTGTACTGACTGTGGTGGACAATACGTTTTTGTCTCCCTGCCTGCAAAATCCGCTCAGTCTCGGTGCGGATGTCGTTCTGCACAGCGCCACAAAATACCTCGGCGGTCACAACGATGTGGTGGCGGGTGTTCTTGTGACAAAAGATGCTGAACTGGGCGAAAAACTGGCTTTCTTTCAGAATGCTGTGGGTTCGGTTCTGGGTCCCAACGATGCGTGGCTTGTCCTTCGCGGAATGAAGACCCTGCATCTCAGGGTGAAACAGCAGGAGCAGAACGCACTTGAGATTGCAAAATTCCTTGAACAGCATCCGCTGGTGACAAAGGTGAATTACCCCGGACTTAAAACCCACTCCGGTCACACGCTTCTGAAAAGTCAGGCGAAGGGGTTCGGCGCGATGGTTTCTTTTGAGGTGAAAGATCCTTCTTTGGTGCCTTCGGTGCTTGAACGTGTTAAAGTGTTTCTGTTTGCGGAGAGCCTTGGCGGTGTGGAATCGCTGATAACGTTTCCCGCTGTGCAGACCCATGCCGACATTGAGCCTGAGATACGCGAAAGGCTTGGAGTTTCAGACAGACTTTTAAGAATATCCGTCGGTGTGGAGAACGTCGAAGACCTTATAAACGACCTTGCACAGGCGCTTCAGGGAGGCATAGATGGCTAAGAAGAAAGCGGGAAAAAACACCAGACTTGTTCATAACGGATTCGGCATTGATCCTGCCACCGGAGCATTGAGCGTGCCGCTCATCCACGCATCCACATTTGCGCAGGTTTCTGCTGACAGTTTCGGAAGGTATGATTATTCCCGTTCGGGAAACCCAACCAGAGAGGCGCTTGAAACCATCATAGCCGAGCTTGAAAGCGGCAGTCACGGGTATGCGTTCGCATCGGGAATGGCGGCGATATCGGCAGTTCTGATGATATTTTCCCCCGGCGATCATATAGTCGTCTGCGAGGACGTGTACGGCGGAACGTGGCGCGTGCTGACCGGACTTCTGTCCAGATTCGGCATAGAGGCGACCTTTGCAGACGCCACGTCTGTGGAAGCTTTTGAGGCGGCAATAAAGCCCAATACAAAGGCACTCTATCTGGAAACACCATCCAATCCCCTGCTTAAGATAACAGACCTTAAGGCAATGGCTGATCTGGCGAAGAAACACGGACTTATATCAATTGTGGATAACACTTTTATGAGTCCGTATCTGCAAAGACCCATCGAGCTTGGATGCGATATTGTTGTCCACAGCGGAACTAAGTTCATCAACGGTCACAGCGACGTGCTTTGCGGGTTCGCGGTGACAGCGGATAAAGATCTTGCCAAACGCATTAAATACATCCAGAACGCTGTTGGTTCCGTACTGCCTCCCAACGACTGCTGGCTGGTGATACGCGGACTGAAAACCCTCGGCGTGCGGCTTGAGGCGGGGCAGCGTTCCGCAGGTATCATAGCGGAAGCACTGTCTAAGCATCCGAAGGTCAAAAAAGTATATTATCCGGGGCTTGAGAGCCATCCGGGATATGAGATAAACAAAAAACAGGCTGACGGTGCAGGAGCCGTGCTGTCTTTCGAGCTTGAAACCCCCGAACTTGCCCATAAACTGCTGGAAAATGCAAAATATGCGGCGTTTGCTGTGAGCCTCGGCGGTGTTGAGAGTATTATCTCCTACCCCGCGAAGATGTCCCATGCGGCAATGCCTGCGGAAGAACGTGCGGCAAGGGGGATAAGCGACAGTCTTGTTCGGTTGTCTCTGGGTGTTGAAGATGCCGAGGATATTCTTAATGATATTCTTAACATAATCGAACTGTACTGTAAAAAGAAATGATAGAAAAAATATATGAAAAGGCGCTTGGCGGCGGGCTGATATGCCTCAGCGAAGCCTGCGCACTGATAGACGGCGACCTTGAAGGGGTCATGGGCTATGCCCGCAGGCTGCGTGACAGGTTCACTGGGAAAACGGTTAAAACCTGTGCCATTGTGAATGCAAGAAGCGGACATTGCAGTGAAGACTGTGTTTTCTGCGCTCAGTCTTCTCATTACGGCACAAAAGCTCCAGTATTTCCGTTCATTGATATCGCCGAGATCGAAAAAGCGGCAAAACGCGTCAAAGAGCTTGGAGTTGAGCGGTTCAGCATAGTTTCAAGCGGACTTTCGCCCACGCCGGAAGAATTTTTGAAGATAAAACAGGCGGTGTCGCTGGTCTCCTCAATTGGTCTGCAAACCGATATATCTGTCGGGTGCCTGTCTTATGAACAGCTTAAAGAGCTTAAAAAGGCGGGGCTTGATTCGTATCACCACAACCTTGAGACCTCTCGGAGCTTTTTCCCGGAGATATGCACCACCCACAGCTACGACGACGACGTGAACGCTGTTAAAGAGGCTCTGCGGGCAGGGATAGACGTATGCAGCGGAGGGATATTCGGCATAGGTGAGAACTGGGAACACAGATACGAACTTGCGGTTCTCCTGCGTGAGCTTGGCGTGCAGTCAGTGCCGATAAACTTCCTGAACCCTGTTGCGGGCACTCCGAAAGAGGGCACAGACGTGCTTTTGGAAGAGGAGGCGATGCGCATAATCGCCGTTTACAGGTTTATTCTTCCCGACCGTACGCTTCGTGTTTGCGGTGGACGCAATGCAGTTTTTAAGGCAGACAGCGCCATGAAGATTTTCTCAGCCGGAGCCAGCGGTATGATGGTGGGTGACTATCTCACTGTTAAGGGAACTGATATTTTTGAAGATATGGATTTCATTCACCGTAAACTCGATTGACAAAGATAACCTGCTGAAATAGAATTATTTTATATTCAATTTTTTCAGCGGGGTTATTGTGTTGCAAAATGTTATTTTTTTAATCTTTTTTGTTATTTTCCCTCTTTTTTCATTTGCAGACGGTCTTTCAGCAGTGCAGAAAGATTTCATTAAAAATCACGGTACGGTTAAAGTCTGTGTGGATCCCGACTGGTACCCTTTTGAGATGCTGGACGGTAATGGCGGACACATCGGCATCGGAGCCGATCTTTTGCGGCTTGCGGCTAAAAAGGCGGGTGTCAAACTTGAAATTGTCAGAACAGCCGATTGGGATGAAAGCTTAACGTTCTCCCAGAGCGGCAGATGTGAGGTTTTGAGTTTTCTTAACAGCACGCCGGAACGCGACACATGGCTGAATTTCACCCGACCCGTATTCACAGACATCAACGTATTCGTAACCCGCGAAGAACACAGATATATCCCTGATCCTGCGGAGCTTTCCGGCGAAACAATAGTGTTTCCCAAAGGAACCGCCATGGAGGAGCTTATCCGCAGGGATTATCCTGAATTGCGTGTGCTGACATGCGAGAGCGAGAGGGATGCTTTTCAGATGGTTTCCGACAGAAAAGCCGACATGACAATGCGTTCGCTGATAATGGCGGCGTATACCATTAAAGAAAAAGGGCTTTTTAATCTAAAAATATCAGGACAGCTCCCTGACTATACGAACGAACTGAGAATAGGCATTATCAAAAGCGAACCTGCTCTGGCGGAGATACTGGATTTTGGCGTTTTGCATATAACCAATGCAGAGAGGCAGGAGATAGTCAACAGACACATCTATATAAAAGCCGAAACTGGCACGGATTACGAACTCGTTGCGATAATTCTTGGGATCTTCGCAATCTTAGCGGTTTTGGTCGGCTTCTGGGTTGTAAGCATCCGCAGGCTGAACCGCGAGCTGGTGCGCATTTCTCAGGTTGACAGCCTTACCCAGATCAGCAACCGCACAAGGCTGGACACTATATTTGAGCAGGAGCTTGACAGAGCGCGCAGGTATGGCAGAGAACTTTCTATTTTACTTCTGGATATAGATTATTTTAAACGGATTAACGATGAGTTCGGGCATCTTGCCGGAGACCGCGTACTGAAGGATTTTGTTAAGGCGGCTAAAGACAGCATCCGCACAACGGATTTCATAGGCAGATGGGGTGGTGAGGAATTTCTTGTTATATGCCCCGAAACCGGCATTGAACAGGCAGAGCTTATAGCTGAACGTGTGAGAATAGCCGTCAGCAATTTCATGTTCCCCACAGGCAGACAGCATACTGTCAGCATAGGGGTGACTTCTTACAAAGAGGGTGATACGGCTGATATGATGCTTATGCGTGCGGATGCGGCGATGTACTGCGCAAAAAATTCAGGCAGAAACAGGATTTGCTGTAAATAGAAACAAAAAAAGCACGCAGATGCGTGCTTAAATTAGTTTTAATACGTTTTTGCCGCTTAGTTGCTGCAATTTTTGCAGACACCCTGAAGCATCACTGCGATGCGCTCATATTTGTGTCCGCTCTGTCTTTCAGCTTCCTTGAGCATGGGCGCAGTGTCGATATCCATGATATCAGATACCTCCCCGCATTTTGTACAGCAAAGATGCACATGGTCGCCTATGTTGATTTCGTAAACGGGTTTTCTTCCGTGGATGGGAACCTCTCTGAGGATGTTTTCCTCAACAAGAATGTGTATGTTCTTGTATATTGTTGCAAGGCTGACAGAGGAATATACCTCTTTAACCCTTTCGTGGAGGTCTTCGATTCCGGCGTGTCCCATTTTTCTGATCTCTTCAAGGATGAAAATCCTCTGAGGAGTGACCTTGAGTTCTTTGTCTCTTAAAATTCTGTCGTACATTGTTATTCTCCGCAAATAATTAATTAATCTCGAAAGCCAAGCAAAAAACTTGTATATTTGGTAGTAGCTATAATATTCTATGATAATAAAAAATATCAATAGTTTTTTTTGCGGAGTTAACTATGTTTATCAGAATTATAATTCTTTTATTTCTGCTTTTTTCGTCTTTCGGCGCATATGCTCAAAAGACTGTAACCGTGTCTACTACACAGATATACGATATAACGAAAAATATAGCGGGAGATGATATCCGCGTGCTTTCTATTCTTGCTCCGGGGCAGGATCCGCACACATATACCCCTGTTCCTGCGGACATGGACAAGGTTAAATCCAGCGACCTGCTTATCGAAAACGGTTTTCACCTTGAGGGGAAAAACTGGATGAGATCGCTGGCTATTGACGCAAAAAAACCAATAGTAACAGCTACTGACGGAATTCAGCCCCTCACCCTTGAAACCGGCGGGGAAAAGATAAAAGATCCCCATTCATGGTTCACACCTGCAAATGCCGCAGTGTATGTGAACAATATCACCCGCGCACTCATTAAACTTTCCCCTGAAAACAAAGATAATTTCATCATGCGGGCAAGGCTTTACCTTGCACAGCTTCGCGCGCTTGATTCCTGGATACGCAAGGAGGTCTCCGTCATTCCGCCTGCAAAACGGATACTTGTGACAAACCACGATGCGTTCGGGTATTTTGCACATGAATACGGATTTGTGAACACTGCGCCCGTTGGCTGGTCTACAGGTGGTGAGGTCGGCGGCGGTGTTACGCCCCAGAGACGCGAGGCGGCGGTGAACTCCATCAGACAGCACAACGTTAAAACCATTTTTGTGGAGACCACCATCAACCCGAAACTCATCCGCGAGATAGCAAAGGATGCGGGAGTTACAGTCGGCGGAACGCTCTATTCCGATTCCATGGGCGATTCAGGTACACCCGGCGAAACATACATAGGCATGATGCGCGAGAATGTGTTAAAAATAGTGAGGGGGCTTAGATGAAGTTCTTACTCACCATAGCTGTTTGGATCGTCACTGCATGCATAGTTCTGTTCTTTTTCATATACAGAGGCACACAGCGCACCGAAACAGACCACACGCAGTTTTCTGCTGAGCGGGAAATAACTATGGATATCACGACGACCTTTGCCACGGCGAAAGATCCCTTTGCCCTTGATATAGGTGAAAAAACGAAAGGATTTTCCGTCCTTCTGGACGGCAAAAAGATATATGAGACCGACAGCGGCATATCCAAAGGTGTTCCGCTGGAACTCAAGGCTGCGCACATTGCAGACGGAAAACACGAGATAACCGTGAACGCAAGCCCTGTTTCAGACGGAGGAGCGAATGCGGTACGCATCCGTGCGCTTGAAAACGGGATCGTGATAAGCGAAGAGACGCAGTGGTTTGACGACGGGCAGGATATCGTTGCCGCTCTAAGATTTGAAACAGGAAAAAATAATGGTCAGCAGTGATTATGCAATTCAGGTCAGGAACCTGACAGTAAGCTACGGTCCCAAACCTGCGCTTCTGGATGTGAGCTTTATGATACAGAAGGGCGAGCTTGTTGGGATAATCGGACCCAACGGGGCGGGCAAATCCACTCTGATGAAAGCTATGCTGGGGTTTGTGAAAAGGGACATAGGCGAGGTTCTTGTGTTCGGAAAACCTGTTGAGCAGACCCGCGGGATGATAGCCTACGTCCCTCAGCGCGGAACCGTGGACTGGGATTTCCCCGTCACGGTTGCGGACGTTGCCATGATGGGGCGTTACGGGCATCTCGGCTGGTGGAGAAATCCTTCTAAGGCTGATGTTGAGATAGTTGACAAATGTCTTGAGATGGTTCGGATGAGCGATTTCAAAAAACGTCAGATAGGTCAGCTTTCCGGCGGTCAGCAGCAGAGGGTTTTCATGGCGCGGGCATTGGCGCAGGGGGCTCAGATACTCTTGCTGGACGAGCCGTTCGCGGGTGTTGACGCCGCGACGGAGAGCGCTATTCTTGACGTTCTGGCGGAGGCAAAGAAGGCGGGCATAACCCTTGTGGTGGTGCATCATGACCTTGCCACCGCTTCAGAATATTTTGATAAACTGCTTCTGGTTAAGCAGAGGCTTTATGCCGCAGGTCCTCCCGATCTGGTTTTCAGACAGGAGCTTCTTTCCGAAGTTTACGAAGGCAGGCTGAAGGTTTTCACCGACCTTCTGAAAGGGTGACGGCATGGATACATTATATACACTGTTCATAGACCCGCTTACGAAGATATATTTTTTAAAGGCGCTTGCGGGAGGCAGTATCGTTGCCATCGTTTGCGCCGTTACAGGATGTCTTGTTATTCTGCAAAGGATGGCGTTTCTTGGTGATGCCCTTTCACACGCCATGATAGCAGGCGTCGGCGCTGGGTACCTTTTCATGAAGCTGGTGTTCGGGGTTGAGGCGGCGGCGGGCGCAATGCTCGTGGGTTCGCTTATTTCCGCATTCATCACAGTGTTTATGATAGGCTTTGTTGCAAAGGTTTCACGGATAAAAGAGGATGCGTCCATTGGCATAATGTATACGGGTGTGTTTGCGGCGGGTGTGGTGCTTGTTTCCGTGTTCGGGAAATATATACACATAGACCTTATGCATTTCATAATGGGGGACATTCTCGGTATCTCGGATTTTGACATGGTGGTTTCCGCCATAGTTTCAGCCGCTGTGCTTTCTGTCATCATATTGTTCTTCCGTTACTTCAAAATAACCAGTTTCGATCCCGTTATGGCGGCGTCCATAGGGATTCCGGTTCTGTTGTTCAAATACGTTTTTACAGGATGCGTTTCCCTCATAGTCGTTTCCGCAGTGAGCATGGTCGGAGTCATACTTGTCGTCGGGCTTCTCATAACCCCCGCAGCGACTGCATATCTGCTTACGGACAGACTGGAAAAGATGATGGCTCTGGCGGCGCTGTTCGGTTTTACAAGCATACTGGGCGGGCTTTATCTGTCTGTCTGGCTCAACTCCGCAGGCGGCGGCGCTGTTATGCTTTTTGCTACGCTTCAATTCCTTGCGGTTCTGATGCTGGCGCCCAGATACGGACTGCTTGCCGACTGGCAGCGCAGGCGGAATATGGTTCCTCAGCAGGTGATAGAGGATATTATCGCCAGTATGTTCAAATCCGCCAAGCCGGTTGCTGACACGGATATAACAAAATATGTTGAGATGAAGCCCAAAATGATGAGAAACGCCATGAAATATCTCATTGAAGAGGGGCTTGCGTCAGGAACTGATATGTACGAGCTGACTGACAAGGGCAGAACCGAGGCGCTGCGACTTAAAAAAGCACACAGAGTCTGGGAAACTTATCTGCATTATATGGGGGTTCCCGACAGTGAACTTCACGAGAAAGCCCATGTGCTTGAACACTATAATGACCTTGAATCAATAGATTATATTTACGAAAAAATGGGATATCCCGATACGGATCCCCACGGGGCTAAGATACCGCCGGTATATTCCGACGGTTCGTTCTGTCTGACCGCTTTATACGGTTTTTCGGATAAGGATGTTGAGATAGTTTCGGTTGATACTGATAAGGATGTAGCTGTCGGCGATATTGTGCGGATAATCCATACGGACGACGGCTGGAGTGTGCAGAAGGACGGTGGTACGATAGATCTGACGGATTCAGAGGTCGAAAGTATGACTGTACGGTTTTTGTCATAATATTTTGATTTTTCCGCCGGAATCTGTTATCGTACTTGCTTCAAAAGGGGGCATATGTTGAGATTTATTCTACTTTCACTGATTACGGTGCTTTTTCTTTCAGGCTGCGGTTATGATTTTTACATGAACAAGCCTGTAACCAAACAGATAGTGAGTGTTACCCGCGGCGATCAGACGCTTTCGCTTGATTCCGAAGTTGCTGTGGGCAATGACTTTTTTGCGACAAAACTTAAGTCAAACTTTTTCAGAGGCTATGCAGATATAAAGTATGAGAACGGTCAGTATTATGTGAAATACCGCAATCTGCCCATCGATGAAGACAAGATTAAGCAGCTTGAAAAAGATATATACGCCATATACTTCGCGGGAGATTACCCGTACATTGCTACAAGTAAGATGTTCGGCAAAACAACCATGTCCGGCAGAACAAAGACAGTTTACGATACGGACGGTTACGAGCTTTACAAGGTGACGTATTCAAACAATCAGATATATCTTTACAACAACTTAATGGAGTATTCCATTGTAATAGATGTGGGTGCCGACTCGTGGGGTCAAAACTGATTGACAGACGGTATCGGCTGAATTATTTATGATACGGTTAAGACCGTTTAGAGGTGGTTGTATGAAAAAACTGTTATTATTGGCGGTTCTTGCTTCGTTCCTCGTTCTTCCCGGCTGTTCAAAAAAGAAGGAAGAGGAAGCGAAAGCTCCTGAGGCGAAATCCGCAGAAGCGGCTTTACCCGCAGGAAAAGACATCAGAGCGGCGTTTGTTTATGTCGGACCTGTCGGCGATGGCGGATGGACATTTGCACATGACCTCGGCAGACAGATGATGGCAAAACTTCCCTATGTGAAGGACGTTACATTCATCGAATCAGTTCCGGAAGGCGCTGAATCCACAAGGATAATCACCAGTCTTGCACAGAAAGGCTATAACCTGATATTTACAACCAGCTTCGGCTATATGGATCCCACCATCGAAGTTGCGGCAAAATTCCCCGACGTTGTGTTCATGCACTGCTCCGGCTACAAATCTGCCGAGAACGTGGGAACATACTTCGGACGTATTTACCAGCCCCGCTACCTTGCGGGTATGGTGGCGGGTAAAATGACAAAGAGCAACATCATCGGCTATGTTGCGGCTTTCCCAATTCCCGAAGTTATCAGAGGCATCAACGCCTTCACACTCGGCGTACGCAGTGTTAACCCCAAAGCAGTTGTCAAAGTTGTCTGGACACAGACGTGGTTTGACCCCGGCAAAGAGCGCGATGCGGCAGAATCCCTGCTTGATGTGAAAGCAGACGTCATTACTATGCACCAGGATACTCCCGCACCTCTTCAGGCTGCTGAAAAACGCGGCGCATTCGCCATCGGTTATAACTCCGACATGGCTTCACAGATACCCGGCGCATGGCTCACTGCTCCCGTCTGGAACTGGGGAACCCTGTATGAAGAGATAGCAAAAGAGGTTCACGAAGGCACTTGGAAGTCCAGCAAGATATGGTACGGACTTGAACATAACCTTGTTGACCTTGCACCCATGAGCAAACTTGTTCCTGCCGACGTTCAGGAAATCGTTAACGCGAAAAAAGCTGAACTTGCATCAGGCAAGGACGAGATATTCATGGGACCCATCAAGGACAATACTGGCAAGGTTGTTGTTGAAGCAGGAAAGACCCTTACCGACGACGAGAAACTCAGCATGAACTTCCTCGTTGAAGGTGTTCAGGGTACCATCCCCAAATAACTATAAGACATTTAGAAACTTACGGTCCCCCCGCTTAACAAAAACGGGGGGACTTGTTTTTTTAAGGACAGAAATTGGAAGCATTACTCAAAGTTGAATCCGTTGTTAAGACATTCCCCGGTGTTAAGGCGCTGGACGGTGTCTGCCTGAATGTCTATCAGGGTGAGATACACACACTGCTGGGCGAGAACGGCGCAGGCAAGTCCACCTTAATGAACGTTCTTAACGGGCTTTACAGCCCCGACAGCGGAAATCTTCTGATAAACGGTCAGCCGTATATATTCAGATCTCCCAAAGACTCCATAAAAGCAGGAATAGGCATGGTACATCAGCACTTTATGCTGGTGTATAACCATACCGTGTTTGAGAATATACTCCTTGCCGTTTCCGATCTTCCATTCTGGCTGGATAAAAAGAAACTGCGTATACGCATCAAAGAGATAGTGGACAGGTTCGGTCTCAGCATCGACCTTGACGAACCTATCCGCAAGCTGTCCATAGGTCAGCAGCAGTGGGTTGAACTTATCAAACTGCTCATCCGCGACTGTAAAGTTCTTATCCTCGACGAACCTACGGCGGTTCTTACCCCGCAGGAATCCGACAGACTGTTCGGGTTTCTGAAACGTTTTAAAGAGGAGGGGAGGTCTGTAATCTTCATAAGCCACAAGATGCGCGAAGTTATGGAGCTTTCCGACAGGGTGACGGTTCTTAAAAAAGGTACGACCGTGAAAGAGCTTGCCCGCGGCGAGTTCGACGAGAATGTTCTCGCAGGGCTTATGATCGGCACCGACGAGATACCAGTCTGGGAAAGAGAGAAGAAACAATTCACCGAAAACGTTCTTACCATAGAGCATCTCTTTGCGGATAAAGAGAAGAATATGAGCGACCTCATAGACTTCAGCCTTGAACTGCGCAAGGGCGAGATTCTGGGCATCGCAGGAGTTGCCGGAAACGGTCAGAAGACTCTGGCAGAGGTTCTGACAGGGCTTAAACCGCCTGTTTCAGGGAAAATATTCGCCGACGGAAAGGACATCACAAACGCTGACAGCCGTAAAGCATATATTGCAGGTATAGCTCATGTTCCAGAAGACAGAAAGAGTATGGGCATCGCCCCTGAAATGACTGTGGACGAGAACCTTATACTCAAAAGTTACAAGGAAAAACCGTTCAGGAAGTTCATCTTCCAGAACTTTAAAGCTATCAAGGAAAATGCTGAAAAGCAGATAGCTGATTTCGCCATAAAGGCGGGACCAAAAGGAACACCTATCAGACTGCTTTCCGGCGGAAATATACAGAAGGTCATAATCGCGCGGGAACTTTCCATGCGCCCCAGCGTTCTGGTTGCGCTTTACCCAACCAGAGGGCTTGATATGGGTTCCGCAGAATACGTCCATAAGGTCATTATGGATGCGAGAAAGGACAACATGAGCACCATTGTAATATCGGAAGACCTCGACGAACTGCTTAAGCTGTCCGACAGGATAGCCGTAATGTTCAGAGGACGCATAACAGGCATAGTTGATCCCGAACACACAAGCCGCGAGGAGATAGGACTTCTCATGAGCGGGGAGACAGTGCAATGATAAGATTTGAAAAGCGCAAAGATGCATCAAAACTTTTCACGGTTTTTGCTCCCTTTATGTCGGTTCTGTTCGCTTTGGCAACTGCCGCTGTAATAATGCTTTTCGCGGGGATTAACCCAATCGCGGCATACGCCGGAATGCTGAACGAATCCCTCGGCTCGTTTTATGGCATCTCCGAAACACTTGTAAAATCCACCCCTCTGATACTCACAGGTCTGGGGGTTTCAATAGCGTTCCGCATGAAGATATGGAATATCGGTGCGGAAGGTCAGCTCTATATGGGAGCCATGGGTGCATCGTATGTTGCACTTAACAGCGGACTGACAGGCTTTGTCGGACTTGCCGCAATGTTTGTCATGGCGGCTGTTTTCGGCGGCATATGGGCCGGTATCTCAGGCTTTCTTAAGGCTAAGGCGAACGTCAACGAGATAATTGTCACCCTGCTTATGAACTACATAGCTATTGCATGGGTTTCTTATCTTGTTTATGGACCATGGAAAGATCCGAACGGGTTCAACTTTCCCCTTACGCCCCGTTTTTCGCCGGATCTTGTGCTTTCAACATTTTTTAATACACGCCTTCACACAGGGTTCATAATTGCCCTTGCGCTTGTCGCTGTCATGTATATCTTCATGGAGAAGACAGTCTGGGGTTATGAGATAAAGGTCATCGGAAACAACCCTAAAGCCGCTAAATACGCCGGAATAAGCATAGACAGAAAAATAATCGGCGTGATGTTCATCAGCGGGGCACTGGCAGGAATCGCAGGTTTCGGCGAGGCTGCGGGTGTTCAGGGCAGGTTGCAGGAGGGGATATCCCACGGCTATGGCTATACTGCGATAATCGTTGCATGGCTTGCCGGACGAAGCGCCATAGGTGTTTTCATTGTTTCAGTAATTATGGCTGTGATACTGGTCGGCGGTGACAGCCTCCAGATTCTTATGCAGCTTCCCGTTGCTTTTGTTAATTTGTTTCAGGGACTTATACTGTTCTTTATCCTTGCCTCCGACTTTTTAATACAGAACAAACCCGTCATGAAAAGGAGCGGAAAATGATCGAGATACTGCTCTTTGCGACAATAAAGGCGGGAACTCCTCTGCTTTTTGCCACGCTCGGTGCAATCCTTATGGAGCGTTCCGGCGTGATAAACCTTGGTGTTGAGGGGCTTATGCTGGTGGGTGCGCTTACCGGATTTGCGGCGGCACATACTGCGGACAGCCTTTTCATAGGCGTTATAGCTGCCTTTTTTGCGGCTATGGCGGCGGGCGCGATACACGGGTTCATATGTGTGTATCTGCGCGGCAACCAGATAGTGAGCGGTCTTTCACTCACAATGTTTGGAATAGGGATAACATCTCTGTTCGGGCGTTCCTTTGTGGGGCTTACCATCGCAGGATTCTCAAAGGTTGAGATACCTGTACTGTCAAAGATACCTTACATCGGTCAGGCAATTTTCAATCAGGACGTTCTTGTGTATTTCTCCATCATTCTGGTGGCAGCGATGCACATATTTTTATATAGAACAAAAACAGGTCTTTATCTGCGCTCCGTTGGTGAAAACCCGGGTGCGGCAGATACGTCGGGGATCAACGTAGGGCTGTACAGAATGTCTGCCGTGCTTGTGGGTTCCGGACTGGCAGGAATAGGCGGAGCTTACCTTTCGCTGGCGTATACACCTTTCTGGGTGGAGAATATGACAGCAGGAAGGGGCTGGATAGCCGTTGCTCTGGTCATCTTTGCACAGTGGAACAGCACGCGCGCAATGGCGGGTGCATATCTTTTCGGCGGAATAAACGCCGTACAGCTTCGGATGCAGGCAATGGGAACCAGCCTTTCGCCGCATCTGCTTATGATGCTTCCCTATTTATTTACAATTGCGGTACTTGTCATGGCAACACTGAGACTCGAAAAAGGCTCCACACCGGAACCGGAGGCGCTTGGAACTGCGTATGACAGAGAGGACAGAAAGTGACGAGAGAATCCAGAAAACTGCTTATCAAAGCGCTGAGAGACAAGGGAAAAGTTACAGATAACATTATTAAGGTCGATACGTTTTTAAACCACTGCGTGGATATGAATCTGGCAAAACACATAGGTCAGGATATCGCGCGCTATCATGCGGGAACAAGCATTGACAAGATAATCACTGTTGAGGCGAGCGGAATAATACCCGCCATGGCGGCTGCCATGTACATCGGCTGTGATATGGTATATGCTAAGAAAAAAATTCCGTTGACAATGGAAAAGCATTATTCGGCAAAAAGCTACTCTTTTACAAAGCAGGAAGAGACCACTCTGCACGTTTCCGAAGAGGTTTTGCACAAGGGAGACAGACTGCTTTTTGTTGATGACTTCTATGCCGGCGGGAACACGCTGAAAGCTGTCGAATCCATTGCCGAACAGGCGGGCGCGAAGATAATCGGACGCGCAGTCATAATCGACAAGGCGGGCAGGGACGATATTTTCAGCATAGTTACTCTTGACGAGATAAAAAAGGTCTTTGCTGCACAGGAGATAGAGGACGACGATGTTTGCTTACGTTGCGGCTTTGGCTGCTGGCCTGATGGCGGGGATGCTCCTGGCTGCTGGCTTCGCGGCAAAAATTAAGAATACGTTTTTCAATTTTTCGCTCCTTGCTCTTCTGTTCTTTATGGGTGTCAGCCTCGGAAAGGATAAGGATATCCTCTCAAAAATAGCTGATTTCGGCATAATTTCAGGCATCATGAGCATTTCTGTAGTGATTTTCAGCATTATCGGTGTGCTTATCATAACCAAACTCTTCAAAAAGGCGGAAAAATGATTATTGTCATGATGATAGCCATACTGGCAGGGGCTTCTGCGGCATATCTCGGTTTTCTGCCGGAACAGGTTTTAAATCTCAGCGGATCGCTGACCGACTGGTCGCTTATCCTTCTGCTTTTTCTCATAGGATTTGATATAGGCAATAACAAACAGTCCATGAAAACTCTTATGTCTGCCGACAGATTCACCGTGCTTGTGCCTGTGGGAACGATTCTCGGCACACTTTTCGGAGGTTACGTCGTTTCCTTCATCACGGTGCTTGCACCGAAGGATGCGCTTGCTATAGCTTCCGGTTTCGGGTGGTACTCTTTTTCAGCGGTCATGATTGCGCAGGTGAAAGGCAGTGATCTGGGCGCAATCGCTTTTCTTTCAAACGTTTTCAGGGAAACGATAACTCTTCTCTGCGTTCCTTTCGTTGTAAAATATTTCGGAGCTTATGCGGCTGTGGCACCGGGCGGAGCGACCACTATGGACGTCACCCTTCCTGTCATAGAGAAATATGCAGGAAAACGCGCAGCTATCGTCGGATTTGTCCACGGCGTTATTCTTTCCGCACTTGCTCCCGTGTTTGTCCCTCTGTTTTTATGATTTTTTACATGGTCATCACAGAGAGTACATAGGATAAAAAAAATCTCACACTTACCCTTTCAAACAACAGACATAACCAGACTATCAGACCGGAACAAACTCCTATAATCATTAAGTATTTCATCCCCATACCCCAGTTGCTCCGCAGGAAAATAATCTAATAATTCTGAACAGAATGAGCGCTATAGGTTATAAATAACCTGGTAGTAACACCTATAGTTCATATTTTATTCAAAGTCAACACCTATAGACGGTATTTAACATGAAAAAAACACCGATACTTATAATATGGTGCAACATGTCTGACTTACTTTTAAAAATGGGACTGAAAATCAGAGAGCTTAGAAAAAAGCGTGGTCTGTCTCAGGAAAAGCTTGCTGTGAAAGCGAATATCAGTTCAAAGTATGTCGGCGAGATAGAGCGCGGCGAGGTCAATATTTCTGTGTCCGTACTGTTTGTGATAGCGGATGCACTTGGTGTTTCGTGTGATGAACTTATGGAAACAGATCATATCGCCGACAAGGCTGAACTTGTGAATAAAATTCATGATTTCATCAAAAAGGCGGATGAAGAGAGTGTAAAGAAGGTCTATCTGTTCATTAAGAATTTCTGTTGAGCATACATATCGCTGCACAGCCGGAGAGTCCGGCATTATTGCGGAGACCTGAAAGTTCTATAATAACCCTTTCTTTGTAAGACGGATAAACGTGCTTTGAAAATACCTTTATGGCGTTTGGCAGGAACGCTTCCGCCATTTCGGAAAGCCCGCCCCCTATCTTTATCTTTTCCGGAACCAGAATGTTCGCCAGTGTTGCCATGCCTATGCCCAGACACCCGCCCAGCACGTCAAAACTGAGTTTAGCCACCCTGTCGCCCGATTTATACAGCGAGAATACTTTGTTTGCTCCGTCCGGTTTAACGTTGCCGGACGAAAGGTTTTCATATGTACGCAGAAGCCCGCCCACATTTGCGTAGGTTTCCAGACATCCGCGTTTTCCGCATCCGCATCGCGGACCTTCGGGGTTTATGTTTATATGTCCCGCCTCAAAAAGCGATATGTCGGAAGTCAGAAGCTGGCCGTTAAGTATCGCTCCGCCGCCGACACCCGTTCCGAGGGTGAGGAATATCATATTTTTTATTTTGTTGCGTTCAAAGAAGAAATATTCGCCCAGCGCCGCCATGTTCGCATCGTTTTCAAGGAACACAGGAATATCCAGCGCGTTTTCCAGATCGTGTTTCAGGTTATGTCCGTTCAGAGCCGTGAGGTTCGGGCAAAAAATGACCTGTCCGTCCTGAGGCATACAGGTGCCGGGAACTGCAACAGCACAGGCGCATACGCCTTTGAAACTTTTTGCTGTCAGTATGAGTATTTCAAGTATCTGTCTATACTCTGACGGGGTTTTGACGGATATTTTTTCAACCATTTCTCCGTCGTGTCCGAAAAGTCCTGTCTTAATGTTTGTTCCGCCTATGTCAAAACAGATATACATATCAGCCCAGCACGAATCTGTTGAATGTGAACTCTTTCCCGTCGGTAGAGGTTATTATGTTCAGTTCACGCATACGCTTAATATCGTTTCTTGCCGTATTTTCCGTATAGCCTTTATAAAGTCCGCTGAACACGGGATTCGTGAGCAGGTCGGCGAAAGTGAACGGTTTTTCGTATACGAACAGAATCTCAAGCAGATCTTTCTGACGTTCGGTTATTTTTTTCTGAGCGCGCAGTGTGCGGATGTAGTCGCGCAGACCTATTGCGCGCAGTCCGCTGACCGCCATATCCGTCAGCAGTCTGTACGCGCGTGTTGCACCGTCCAGACAGAACACAAGAAACGGCGTCATATCGAATCCGCCTGTTTTTTCGTTCTGTATGAAAGCTTTTATATAGTCTTTGCGGTTTCGTCTGTAATATTGGGAGAGCGCATGGTGCAGGTATCTGTGTCCGCTCTGTTTCAGAAGCATCGCCTCCGCAGCTCTTGCCGTTCTGCCGTTGCCGTTTGTAAACGGCTGGAGCATCCCGATGTGGTAATGGGCAAGGAAAGCACGTACAGCAGGATGCTGTTTCTGCATATCCTCAGATGCGAACCACTTGCAGAGGTCTTCCGTAAGCTGTTGAAGAGAGGTTGCAGGTGGTGTGTAATCGCGATTTCCCTCCTGACGTTTGCTGTCGCGGAATACACCGGGCATGGCATTTTCGGTGTCCAGAGTGAACATCATATGGAGTTTGCGCAGCTCTTCCGTGTTCATTTCAAAGGTTTTATGGTTGCGGTCAATATATTCAAATGCCCGCTTAATATTGTTTACGAATCTTAGCTGTTTTTCGTCCAGAGTGTTTGGGGAATTTTTCAGAAACAGGCGCACATCCTGCTCGTCCAGCTCCGGTCTGCCTATGAGCGCAGTGGAGAAAACGGAAGAGGCGACCAGCTCGCCTGTGAGAAAATTGCGTACGTCGGGAACTATAGGCAGCTTGGCAAAGTGGGAAGCGCGCACGTCAAGCTCTCGCACCATAACGGAGACCGCTTCGCTGTCGTATTTATCACTGAAATGTACGTTCTCATAGTTGTCCGTGATTACCTTTCTGATCATAAAAACCCGCAAGTTCAGACTGCTTCGTCGTATTGCTCCTCGCAGAGACAGGGTTAGTCTTCGCGAGGAACGGAGTGACGCGGCGATCCCGTATTTTGTATTCTGAATCTAACTGATTATATCAGATAGATTTTTCAATGCAAGTCCGCATAGTCTGTCGCTCTTATACATATAGAAAATGTTCTATCGCTTATAATCTCCGGAAAACGGAGAGGTGTATGGCAAGACCTACAGCGGAAAAGTGGAGACAGATGAAGCAGGACTATGAAGAGGGTGTTTACGACCTTTCAGAGATAGCCGTGCATTATGAGATTGAGATTGAAAATGTGCGCAGACAGGCGGCGGAAAAGCACTGGAAGCGACCTGAGACAGACAGAACGGTGCGCAGACTTAAAGCTCACCGTGTGCAGATGCTTCAGGCAATATGCACAAGCACAATGGAGGGGCTTAAAAAAGCTGATGACCTTCTTGCGGAGTGCGAGAGTCTGCGCGATGTGGAGGTTCACTCTAAAACAGTGAAAAATTACCGCGATATCTGCCTTGGCAAAGCGACGGACGAGATGTTTGACAGCTCTAAACGTCCTGCGCTTTCCGAGCTTCAGGCGGAGCTTGAGAACCTGTCGGAAGAGGATATCCGTGCAGTCCTTGAAAACGCCTGAGAAACTCACGGCGCTTAAAATGGCGAGGGAAAACCTCGCCTCTTTTGCCGTGCTGACATGCAGAGGATACCGCCCTAACTGGCACCACAAAGTGCTTGCTGAAAAACTCACCGCGCTGATGCATGGGGAAATTGACCGCCTGATGGTTCTGATGCCTCCGCGCCACGGGAAATCGGAACTCGCCTCAGTTCGCTTTCCCGCATGGTTTCTGGGGCATAATCCGCAGAAACGGGTCATAGCCACATCCTACAGTGCAAGGCTCGCAGAGACCTTCGGCAGACGGGTGCGTGATATCTCTGACAGCTGGGTTTACCGCCTCGTTTTTCCATCTCTTTTGCTTAAAGAGGGTGCTAAATCGGCTAACCGCTGGGAGACTTCCGATGGGGGAGGGTATGTTTCGGCAGGTGTGGGAGGCTCCATAACGGGGATGGGGGGCGACCTGCTGATAATCGACGACCCGTTCAAAAATCAGGAGGAAGCAGATTCCGAGGTGTACCGAGAGAAGGTGTGGGAGTGGTACCAGTCCACCCTGTATACCCGTATCGAAAAGGGTGGAAAGATTCTGGTGATTTTGACGCGGTGGCACGAGGACGACCTCGCGGGCAGACTTCTGGAACAGAGCGGCGAGGAGTGGACGGTTGTTTGTTTTCCGGCGGTTGCGGAGGAGGAAGAGGAGTTCCGCGCCGTAGGTGAACCTCTCTGGGCAGACAAATACGGCATCGACACTCTGAAACGGATGGAACGCGCTGTGGGGTCGCGGGTATGGAACGCGCTCTATCAGCAGAGACCGGCACCGGCATCCGGCACGGTCTTTCGGCGCGAATGGTGGCGATTCTACGACGAACTGCCCACAGGGCTTAGGCTGTTTCAGTCGTGGGATATGACGTTTAAGGACAGCGCCGGAGCAGATTACGTTGTTGGGCAGGTGTGGGGTAATAAGGGGGCTGACTATTACCTTATCGACCAGATACGCGACAGGATGGATTTCTCGCAGGCGCTCAAGGCGCTGAAACATCTTTCGGAGCAATACCCGGAAGCCACGGCAAAGTATATTGAGGATAAAGCCAACGGACCCGCTGTGATATCCGCTCTGAAGGGTTCTGTGGGTGGTCTGATAGCAGTTAATCCGCGCGGAAGCAAAGTTGCGAGGTCAAATGCCGTCTGTCCGCTCATCGAGGCAGGGAACGTGTATCTCAAGCGGGGAGCGGCGTTCACGCGGGAGCTTATCGAGGAGGCGGCATATTTCCCATCCGGCAAACATGACGACATGGTGGATGCCATGACGCAGGCGCTCTCCGCAGGTAAAGAGAAGAGTGCTCCGAAGACGGCATTTTCAGGCTTAAACAGGGGCGTCGGAAGGATGATAGACAGGTATTAAAGAGAGATTGCTTCGTCACTGCGTTCCTCGCAATGACGTCTCTGCGAGCGGAGCGAAGCAGTCTATAGGAGTTAATATAATGAAAAGACTTACAAACGTGCTTACGGCAGGAACAGGAAACTGGTTCGGAAACATAATGCCCAATCCCGATGTACTTTTCGGCAAGGGCGGCGTGCGCATGAGCATCTTCGACGAGATGCTTCAGGATGCGCACATCTATGCGAAGCTGGAACAGCTCAAAGACACAGTGCTTTCAATGCAGTGGGATGTCAAACCGTCCGACAGCGAATCCGCAGAACAGGCATCGTTTATTAAAGGCTGCCTGCAAAAACTCGGCGTTCAGGGGATGTTGCAGGATATCCTGACGGCAGTGGAATACGGTTTTTCGGTAACGGAGATTGTATGGGAGCTGAAAGACGGCAACTGGATTCCTGTGAGGTCGCTGGGCAGACGGTCGGACAGGTTCGCGTTTGCACCCGATGGCGAACTGTCACTTATGGACGGCAGTGTCGCAACGCCACTTGAAGAGCAGTATAAATTCATTGTTCACCGCAACAGCCCGAAGGACGAAAACCCTTACGGTACCCCCGTGCTTTCCAAATGCTACTGGCCGTGGATGTTCAAGAAGGCTGGATTCCGCTACTGGCTCACAGTTGCGGAGAAATACGGGGTGCCCACCGTGCTTGCGCTGTTCGAGTCTGCCGATGACGACGAATCCCGCGACAGGGCAAGGGAGCTTGCGGAGAATCTGTACAATATCCAGAACGATGCTGCGGTTGCCCTTGCAAACGTTGACAGTGTGCAGGTGCTTGAAACAAAGGGCACTTCCTCGGATTTCTCCTCACTTGTTCAGGTGTGCAATACGGAAATATCAAAAGCCATCACAGGTGAGGTGCTGACCAGCGACACAGGCTCAACAGGTTCATATTCACTGGCGGCACAGCATCAGGAGACGCTTGAGCGCAAGGGCAGAAAGATTGCACGCGCGGCGGCGGAGACCATAACGACGACTATCGTGAACTGGATCTGGGAACTGAATTTCGGCGGCGAATGTAGGGCGGAGTTTGTGCTTTCAGAACAGGCGGAGGCTTCGTGGGATGTTGTGCGTGAGGCAAACGAAATGGGAATGAAGATTGACTTTGATGAAGTTTCCAGAAGGTTTGGAATACCTTTGGCTTGAGACTGCTTCGTCGTATTACTCCTCGCAGAGACAAATAAATGTCATTGCGAGGTCGTAGACCGAAGCAATCTATTTACAGCCCCAGTGTATCTTTTAAAAGTTTCAGATATCGTCGGCTGACGGGAACAATTCTGCCGGAAAGCGTATACGCATCTGCGGATGAGTTCTCGTTCAGCACGATGCGGTCTATCTTTGCCAGATTTATCAGATATTGCCTGTGGCAGCGGAACAGCCCGCTTCTGCACTCTATAAGTTTAAGTGTCAGGTCGGTGAGATATTCCCTGTCTGATGTGACCGCATGAACGCCTGTCATATCGGAATAAACGTACTCTATGTCTGCCATGTCTATCAGCTTTATTGTGTTTATCAGAGCGCAGGGAATTTTTGTCAGCGGCTGGCGTTCGTATATCGGAACCTCTCCCTTTTCCAGAGAAAGCAGTATCTTTTCAAGCGTTTTTTCCAGTCGTTCCTGTTCAACAGGTTTCAGCAGATAATCAAGAGCCTTCTCCTCGAAAGCTTTCAGCGCGTACTGGTCATATGCTGTTACGAACACGACATAGGGCATTATTGATTTTTCTATCATGCTCAACATATCAAACCCGTTGATTACAGGCATATTTATGTCGAGGAATATGATGTCGGGATGATTTTTGTTCACCAGTTTAACGCCTTCAACAGCGTTTCCAGCCTCGCCGACGATGTCGAATATTTTAGTTTTTTCCAGTTGAAATCTCAGTTCCTCTCTTGCGTAGGGTTCGTCGTCAATAATCAGGGCTTTGTATCTCATGCTGTCCTCATGGGCAGGTGTATTTCCACTATTGTGTATTCTGATTCTATGCTGCGGACGACGAGTCCGTATTCAGCGCCGAATTCGTTCTTTATGCGGGTGTCAACGCTGTTCATGCCTATGCCGTTGCTGCTTTTTCCGTCGGCGCGCCACATCCCGGCGTTGTCCTCAACCCTTATGACACACTGACTGTTTTCCGCGTGTGCAGATATCTTTATCCTTGCTTCGCCCAGAATGTTTGATAGTCCATGCTTAATTGCATTCTCAATTATCGGTTGTATTGTGAACGCAGGCATGGAGACGTTTCCGACGTTCTCGTCTATGTCTATTGTAACTTTCAGCCTGTCGCTGAACCGTGCCTCTTCTATAACGAGATAGGAGCGGATATGGTCTATCTCTTCTGCAAGTGTTGCCGTTTCGGACGAACGTTTCAGGTTGTTCCTGAAAAAGAGCGACAGGTGATTGATGAGTTCCTTCGCTTTTTCCGGCTGACTGCGGACGACCGCGCCTATGGTGTTAAGTGTGTTGAAAAGGAAATGGGGATTGACCTGCGCCTGCATGAGTTTCAGTTCGGCTTCCGTCAGCAGCCGCTTCTGCTCCTCATATTTTGAAAGAAAAAGCTGTGTGGAAAGCACCTCTGCGATGCCTTCACCGAACGACTGGTTGAATCCGAGGAACCTTCTGTTTTTCGGCTCATACATTTTTATGGTTCCTATTACTTCGCGTTCAAGCATCAGCGGAACTATCAGTGCGGAACCCAGCGGGCAGTTTTCGCTGATCGAGCATATATAATGCTCGGTTATGCCGTCTAAAAATATAACCTCACCAGTCTTTATGGCGAGTGCCGTTTGTTCGGAGGATATCGGATTGTCGGGGAGGTGGTGGTCTGCGCCTATCCCCTGAAAAGCCAGAACGTTAGTTTTGTCGGTTATCGCAACCGCGCCTACACCCGTTTCGTTCAGTATCACACGGGCCAGAGCCTGTGCAGAGCAGCTGTTAAGTCCTTTGGAAAGCACCGGAAGGGTTTTATTGGCGATGTTAAGCGCCTTGCGTGAGAACTCCGCACCGTAGCTGTCCAGAGCATTTTTGCTGTCTTTGAATATACTGACGAAAAGTCCCGCGCCCGCCGCATTGGCGAACATCATAGGCAGAGCTATTACTTTAACCAGCTCCCACGCATCCGAATAGGGGCGGGAAAATGCGAGGATTATTATCATCTGAGCCATTTCGCTTATGAACGTTGTGAGAAAAGCCGCTTTAAAGCTGAAAACGCTGTCCGGCTGTCCCTTCTTTTTCAGCCAAAGATATACAAGTCCGCCGATAAGTCCTTCCGTAGTGGTGGATATTCCGCAGGATGCAGCCGTGAAGCCGCCCAGCATATATCTGTGCAGACCGCCAGTAACACCAACTGCAATACCCATCCACGGACCTGCCAGAAGACCCGCCATAACGGCGCCTATCGCTCGTGTGTTGGCTATTGCTCCACCGACTTCCACACCTAGATATGTTCCCATGATGGTGATGGCTGTGAAAAATGCGTACACGGCTACATTGTCCAGCGGCTTAAGCAGTCCTGTGGACAAAGGGCGGAAAGCCGGCGTCTTGCTGAAAAGGTACGCAGCCACCGCAAAAACAGACATTTCCTGAATAAGACTGAAAAATATGTTCATAAAACAGCATAAAACATGTCCGTGATTTTTTACAGAACAAAATATGATATCAAAGGTGTATAATGAACCGTTGTTGGGAAGGAGTTTGATCCTCTGTGCGTATCAAATCTGTCAATAAGACAGGCTTTCAAGAGGCTATTTGATAATTTTATAACACGGTTTATGTTTTTGTGAAATATTGCGTCCCGCTCTGCAATAGTCTGTTTATGCGGGACTTTATCATTTTATTGCTGTATATTGTATACAATCCGGTTGACACGGAAACACTATTATGATAACTGTTGTAATTGAGATTTTAACAGTGTTTGTATCTTAAATACTTTTTTCAGGAGTGTAAGATGCCGAGGAAAGACCTTGAAAATTACCCTAAGAAAACAGGGTACCGCAAACACCCCGGAATGGTGGCGTGGCTTCTTCACCGTGGCACAGGAGTGATAATCGGACTTTATCTGATCCTTCACATTCTGGGTGTCTCCGGTACAGTTGCTCCCTTTCTGGAAGTGACAAAGCTTTCTGTTGTGAAAGCGCTCTTTCTTGCCAGCTTCTCTTTTCACGCTTTTAATGGTGTCCGTATCGTCCTTATGGAATTCGGAGCCGCAGCCGAAAGGGAATCTTTCAAGAAATACTTTATGGCCGTTGTGTTTCTCACACTTATAATCACAATTATCGGAATCATTCCGATATTCGCAGCGTAAGGGGGAATTGCAATGAGACATTACAAGTATAACGGAACCAGCGACGCTGGTACTATCGGATGGATAATGCAGAGAGTTTCAGGTATCATCCTGATCCTCGTTGTGTTCACACACTTTTTCTCAATGCTGAAAGGCGGAGAGGCAGGTATGATGCAGATCGTAACGGGTCCCATCGCTGCATTCGGCGTATTCCATACTTTTAACGGCTTTAAAATGATCACAGACGACTATGTGGCTTCTGCCGGATGGCGCGGCGTTATCTACGGCATCTACTGGCTGCTGGGAATCGCTCTGGTGATCCTTGCTGTTAAAATATAAGACAGGAGTTGTAAGGATGTCAGTAAAAATAGAATATCATAAGTTTGACGTTGTGGTTGTCGGTGCGGGCGGCGCAGGTCTGAACGCGGCTCAGGTCGCTTCACAGTACTGCAAAACTGCGGTTATCTCCGAAGTTTACCCCACCAGAAGCCACACCATTTCGGCACAGGGCGGTATTTCCGCTGCTCTTGGCAACCTCGAAGAGGATCACTGGCACTGGCACATGTATGACACGGTAAAAGGTTCTGACTACCTTTGCGATCAGGATGCCGCAGAATACATGACAAAACAGGCTCCCGAAATGATCATCGCTCTTGAGCACATCGGTCTGCCCTTCTCAAGAACACCCGAAGGCAAGATCGCACAGCGTCCTTTCGGCGGTCACACTGCCGAATTCGGTAAAAGAGCCGTTAAAAGAGCCTGCTACGCCGCAGACCGTACAGGTCACGCGATGCTGCAGACCCTTTATGAGAAATCAGTCGCACAGGGTACACACTTCTACAGCGAATTTTACGCTCTCGAACTGCTTGTAAACGACGGCGCAGTGAACGGCGTTCTCTGCTTCGACATACAGAACGGCGAACTCCACATCTTCAACGCGAAAGCGGTTGTTTTCGCAACAGGCGGTAACTGCCGTATCTTCCAGACTAACTCAAACGCACACATCAACACCGGTGACGGTCTTGCACTTGCAATGCGCAAAGGTTTTTCATGGAGTGACGCTGAGTTCTTCCAGTTCCACCCCACAGGTATCTACGGCGCAGGAAACCTTATCACTGAAGGCGTGCGCGGTGAGGGCGGTATCCTTCTGAATGCTCAGGGCGAGCGCTTCATGGAAAGATATGCTCCCACCATCAAAGACCTTGCACCCAGAGACATCGTTTCCCGTTCAATGACCAAAGAGGTTCTTGAAGGAAGAGGCGTAGGTCAGTTCAAAGACCACACTCTGCTTAAAATAGACCACATCGGCGCGGCAAACATTATGGAAAAACTTCCCGGTATCCACGAGCTTGCTCTTGTGTTTGCGGGTGTTGACTGTACAAAAGAACCCATCCCCGTTAACCCCACTGCCCACTACCAGAACGGCGGTATCCCCACAGGATATCTGTCTCAGGTTATCAAAGGCAACATGGAGAAAGAGGAATTCGTTCCCGGATTCTTCGCTGCGGGTGAGTGCGCTTCCGCTTCCGTTCACGGTGCGAACCGTCTCGGAACAAACTCTCTGCTCGACCTTGTCGTCTTCGGACGTACTGCTGGCGAACAGGCGGCAAAATATGCAATGGCAAACAGCATCGTTTCCCTTAAAGATGATGCCGGTTCAGAAGGTCTCGCAAACCTTCAGAAATATGCCAATGCAAACGGCAAGCACACATTCGGCGAAATCTGGGGCGAACTGACCAGAACAATGCAGACAAAAATGGGCGTTTTCAGAACTGAAAAACTCATGAAAGAATGTTATGCAACTCTGCTTGAACTGGAAGCCAAAATGGACGACTATCGTGTTAACGACAAATCTTCCGTTTACAACCTTGACCTTATCGAGGCTCTTGAGCTTAACAACATGATTCTCGTTGCCAAGGCTTGTACACAGGCTGCTATACTCAGAAAAGAGTCAAGAGGCGGTCACTTCCGCGATGACTATCCGGACAGGGACGATGTCAACTTCCTGAAACACACAGAAGTGTATCTTGAAGAAGACTGCAAAACTCCGAGAGTGGACTACAGAAAAGTACGTCTTCAGCCTCTCACTGTTGAAACTTTCCCGCCTAAGGCAAGAGTTTACTAAGGGGAGATGGAAATATGACTACAGTTACTTTTGAAATTTTCAGATACGACCCTGATAAGGATAAAGAGCCTTACTACCAGGCATATAAGGTTGAGCTGAGAAGACCCGGCTACCTTATGCTGGATGCTCTTAATCAGATAAAATGGGAGCAGGACCCCACTCTTACATACCGCCGCTCTTGCCGAGAAGGCGTTTGCGGATCTGACGGTCTGAATGTTAACGGCGTTAACATGCTTTCATGTATGACAAAAGTTGAGGATCTGGGTTCTGACCACATAGTTGTTCAGCCCCTTCCCGGTATGAACGTTATGAGAGACCTTGTTGTCGATGTCGACGATTTCTTCAACAAGTTCATAGCTGTTAAACCCTACCTCATCAGAAAGTCTCCGAACCCTGATAAAGAAATCTATCAGTCACCGGAAGACAGAAAGAAACTGGACGGACTGTATGAGTGTATCCTTTGCGGATGCTGCTCATCTTCTTGCCCCTCTTTCTGGGCAGACAAAAAATATCTCGGACCCAACGCGGCACTGCGCGCATGGAGATATATTGTCGACTCAAGAGACGAGGGCGCGGAAGAGCGTCTGCCTATCCTGAACGACAAGCACGGCGTGTGGAGATGCCACACCATTTACAACTGTGTGGAGGCATGCCCGAAAGAGCTGAACCCCACAGAAGCTATCATGAATATCAGGAAAATGCTGCTGGATCAGCAGGTTTAATAGAAGGGGAGCTTCGGCTCCCCTTTTTTTTGGCGCTTATATGCTTTGCATTACTGCGTCAGTTTTTCAATTTTTCGGGTCATGTACTTATGTGTACACTCCCCTTCAAAATCAAAAATCTTCCTTGTACTGCTTGCATCTAAGCACCAAAATCCTGCTCCTCCCTTTGATAAAGCATTTGCCTTCTTTTGTGGAATGTTTCTGAACCAAGTAGCTTTAAAATTATCCTCACATACTTCTATGTATGCTCGTCAATTTTTACTCGTCCGCCTTGAACTACTCGGTTCTGAAAAGCAAAAGCATATTATTGTTTTTGCTTCACAGATACGTTTGATCTGATGTATTATCTATTATGAATATTGAAAAAGCACCTGATTCAGAACTACTTTTTTATCAATCAGAAAACGGAGAAACACGGATTCAGGTGCGTGTCCATGAAGACACCATCTGGATGAATCAAAAGAGTATTGCAGAACTTTATCAAGTTACAGTTCCTACCATCAATCATCATTTAATGAACATCTATGAAGATGGAGAACTTGCACCCGAATCAACTATTAGAAAATATCTAATAGTTCAAACCGAGGGCAGAAGGGATGTTGAACGTTTGGTTGATCATTACAGTCTTGAGATGATTATTGCTGTTGGTTATCGTGTGCGCTCAAAAGCCGGTACTCGATTCAGACAATGGGCAACAGATAAAATCAAAGAATATGTAATTAAAGGCTTCACCATTGATGACGAAAGACTGAAAGGCAACCGAAGTGTTGACGGCAAAGACTACTTTGATGAACTGCTGGAACGCATCAGAGACATCAGGGCATCAGAGAGACGTTTCTATCAGAAGATTACAGATATATACGCTTCATGCAGCGTTGATTACGACAATAATTCTGAGATCACAAAGGAATTCTACGCCACGGTACAAAACAAACTTCACTGGGCAATACATGGTCACACAGCGGCAGAAGTCATAAAAGAACGTGCTGACGCAGATAAACCTAATATGGGGCTTACTACCGTCTTTGGACGCATTACGAATAGAACACTCGTTTCTTCTCTGAACTTTTCCTGTAAAAAATTTTCTTAGTTCCGCTATCATTTTGACGCGCGTTAATATATAATCCGCGCAAACTACACTGAGGTGAAAAGTATATGGAGTGGCTTGCCGATCCGTCCCAATGGTTTGCATTTGCAGTGCTTCTGCTGCTTGAAATCGTTCTGGGTATCGACAACATCATATTTATCAGCGTCCTGACAAACAAACTTCCCATAGAAAAAAGGGAAAAAGTGCGCAGGCTCGGGCTTACCCTTGCAATGGTGATGCGTATCCTGCTTGTTATGGGTATCTCATGGGTAATAGGACTCACTGAACCCGTGTTCACAGCTTTTGAAAAGGCGATATCATGGAAAGACCTGATCCTTGTCGTGGGCGGTCTGTTCCTTCTGGCGAAAAGTACAATGGAGATACATCACTCCGTTGAAGACGGCGGACATGAAGAGAAAGAGGTTAAGCTCTCAGCAAATATGACGGGGATCATCATACAGATTCTGATGCTCGACCTTGTTTTCTCAGTAGATTCCGTGATAACTGCCGTCGGCATGGTGAAATTTGTGTCCATGATGGTTGCGGTGATAATCATATCCGTAGCCGTTATGATGTTTACCAGCAAATACATTGCAGACTTCATCGAAAAACACCCGACATTTAAGATGCTGGCTCTCAGCTTCCTTATGCTCATTGGGATGAGTCTTGTCGGCGAAGGTCTGCATTTCCACATTCCTAAAGGATATCTGTATTTTGCGATTTCCTTCTCACTGATTGTTGAGGTGCTGAATACGAAGGTGCGTAAGAAACATCAGAAGAGCATGCTGCTGCGTGCGCCTGCTGTCAGTAAAGATTAATGAGACTGCCGCGTCGGCTTAAAGTCTCCTCGCAGAGACAGGTTATTTTGACGTACTGTTTCAAAGCTCGATAATGAAACTAAGACCGGCGGAGTCTTTGCGAAGATGCATTGCTCCGCCGTGTTTTTCCACTATAACGTTTGAAATGACTATGCCCCAGTAATCGAAACTCTGGGAGAGAACCTGATGGTTCCATGGCTGGAGCATGGTATTTATGATGGCTGTGTCAACGTCAACGTAGTGCAAATGTATCTCTATGATAAATCTGTCTTTTCTTTGTTCTGTGGTTATTTTGAACTTAAGCGGTACATACTCGTCGAAAAACCGTATGGAATCTTTGATTATGTAACATATCGCCATCTTAAGGAACATGCGGCTGCCGTGGGCTGTGAAGTTTGCGTTATCTTTAAATTCGGTTGTCATGGTGTACTGGTCGAGGAAGTTGTAAAGGAACGCGGAGAAGTTCTTTGAAAAGTTCTTGTCACGCACCTCGCCTATCACCGTGCGGAGAAATTCCGCTATGTCGAAATCCTCATCAAGCCTCATGGATATTGCGTTTGTGTAGTCGTTGTATCCCGTGACTATCTCCTCGATAAGTCTGCATTTATGCTCAACAACGTTCCATTTCTGTTCCTGCTGTTCGTTCAGCTGTGATTCCGAGCGTATCTTTCTGAGAAATCCTGCGGCAACTGTGAGCGCATTGAGAATGTTGTGCGAAAGGTGTCTGGAAAATCCGGCGACGATAGCCTTTTCCTCCAGTTTTTTCATATGCTGTTCGATGAGCAGTTTTTTGCTGATGTCTTCAAAGATGATTTCATAGTGGGGGATAGCGTTGGTGACCATTGTGGCGTAGGCATTAACGGTGATATATGCACCGTTTTCCGCTCTGAGCTGCATCTGTAGATTTGCAGTCTTCTCCGTTGCCACCAGATTCAGCGTATCCTTGAAATGATTGATGTCCTGAGTGTGGATGAGCGCCGAAAAATCTTTTCCCACAGATGCCTGCATGTCGTATCCTGTTGTGTCGGCAAACTTCTGGTTGGCATATGTTATGTGCATATCCTCGTTCAGCTCAACGATGCTTTCGCCTGCGGAGTTGATAATGTTCTCCAGCTTGGTTTTAAGGAATTCTATCTGGTGGTTTTTGTTGTCTATGAGGTTATAAAGTTCCACAAGCCCTTTGTTCGCTTCGGAAAGCAGGGCATTTTGCTCCTGCAGAAAGCTGATGCGGTCTATGCGGGGTGAAATAGAATAGGTTTTTACTACAAGCTTAATCGCTTCCAGCATATAAGATGTTGGGATATCAGGACTAATGCTGACATGGTTTTCCGGAACGTTTTCGGATATTATTATATTCAGCTTATTTTCTTTAATGAAATCCGTATTGTCCGTGACGATTATATCGGATTCGTCCGGATCGTCTGTGATACGGAAGCAGGTTTCAAGCTCTGCATCCAGCTCCTTAAAATTGTTCAGCCTCTTATACACTGCGGCTTTCAATTTCTTTGAAAAGCTCCTTCTTAATATCTTCGAGAATAGCAGAATCAGTGAGTTTGCGTCCTTCGGCATCTGTGAGATAGAAGGAATCCACAACTCTGTCAACGTCGGTGGATATTTTTGCTTTATCCACGCTGACGCCCATGCGGTTAAACACTCCCAGTATGCTGTAAAGCAGTCCGAGCCTGTCCTGTGCGTATATATCTATTACAGTGTACTGCGAAGATACTTCGTTGTCGAATGTGATTTTTTCTTTTTTGCTCATGAGCTTCGGCTGTGCCAGAATAGAGTTTGATGAGCGCTCCAGAAGCTTTTCTATGTCGGTGGCACCGTTTATGGTGTCGATGATGCGGTTTATCAGAAGTTCTTTTTTGCTGTCAGGTATTTTTGAGCCTGCAAAAGGGTTGTCCACCAGAATATTGTCGATGGTTATGTCGTTGTTCATTGTGTATATCTGCGCCCATTTGATGTTATAGCCCAGAGATGCCAGCGCACCGCATATTTTGCGCAGAAGACCGACGTGGTCATATGTACAGACGAGTATCTGCATGGTGTCCAGCTCTTCTCTGGTGTCCACCTCGACGATGATTCTGTTGCTTTCGTTTATTTTAAGCGCCATTGACAGATAGCTGATTATCTGACCGACCTTGTTTCCGTAGATGAACTCTTCGTCAAGAGTTTTTGATGCTTCGTATATCTCCGGCGTGAGTTTGCAGCGTTCTTCCAGTTTTTCCCGACGCAGTTTCACCACGGCGTTGTACTCTTTTACGAGGTCTTCGTTGTTCAGCGCCTGTTCGGCTTTTTCATGCAGTTCCTTGAGCAGGCTGTTTTTCCACTCGTTGAACGATGCTCCGCCGACGGCGTTCATGTCTGCGTATGTAAGCAGGAAAAGGATGTCGAGTTCCTGCTGGTTGTTAACGTAGCTTATGAAGTGGTTTATAACGTCTATACTGTGCAGGTCGCGCCTTTGGGCGATGTGGCTCATCAGAAGGTGATGCTCCACCATACTGCACACAGTGTCCGTATCTTCAAGCCCCATTCCGAGGAATTTACAGATTGAACGTGCCATCTGTGCGCCCACGATGCTGTGGTTTTTGCCCTGTCCCTTGCCTATATCGTGCAGAAGCAGTGCAAGCGCCAGCAGGTCTTTGCGTTTAAGCCTGTTGAACGCCTCCTGATATCTTTCAAGGTGGGGCGGAAGAGTGCCTGTGAGCTTGTCCAGATAGCTGAGGGCAAGGTATGTGTGTTCATCCACCGTGTAGTGGTGGTAATAGTCGAACTGCGCACGGCAGATGATGTATTCAAATTCGGGTATGATCGCCTGTAAAACGCCGCATTTTGCCATGTTTGATACTATGCGGCTGGATTCTGGAAAAGACGCTATCGCTTTAAGAAATACGGAGCCGTATTTCTGTGTGAATTCGGAATCTATGAGATATGTCTTCTCTTTGATAAGGTCAATGGTGGAATCCGCCAGTTTAAGCCCCTTGTTAGCGGCATAGGTGAATACTGATATCAGTTTTCTGGGGTTTTCGTCGAAAATATTTTTGCTTTCCACTGTAAGGGTGTTTGCGTACTGAACGAAACCGTCTGAAAGTCTGAGAGAGAATACTTTCTTCTGGAACCATTTATGGGAAAGCTCCGCCAGAGTACGGTTGATTACCTTCTGGGTTATTTCCGAGGTGGATTTCGCCATTATATAATAGTCGCGCATGAAAATTTCGACGCTCTGCACGCTGGAAGTGGCGGTATAGCCGAGGTTCTTGGCTATCTCCATCTGCGCCTCAAGGCTCATAACATCGTATTTTCTGTTGTGATAATAGTGCAGTTCGTTGCGCACGCGGAACATAAATTCCGCGTTCTCTATCAGTTTTTCGTATTCGCTGTTGGTGAGGATGTTGTGTTTAACTGTTTCGTGGAGACTTTTTGTTTTATAGAGTATTTTGCAGATCCAGTAGATGGTGTTGATATCGCGCATGCCGCCGTTGCCCTCTTTTATGTTTGGCTGGAGGCGGAAGATGGAGTCGCGGAATTTGCTGTTCCGGTTGCGCACCCCGTCTATCTTCATCAGGAGAAATTCGTGTTTTCCTTTCTCCATGACCTTTTCGTTGATTATCTTAAGAAAGGCTTCATACTCCTTGCGGGAGCCGAAGATGAATCTGTTGTCAATGAAGGATGTGCGGACAACTTCGTCTTCAAGTGCCGCCTTAGCGACCTCTTTAAGCTCCTTCACCTGAATTCCGGGGTTAACGCCTATGTCCCACATGAAGGTCGTGAACTCGCTTATGAACCGCTCATAATTTTTGTTCATTCTTCCTTTATGGAGTATGAGTATGTCGATATCCGAGAAGGGAGCCATCTGTTCTCTGGCATATCCGCCGAGGGCAAGAACGGCTATTCCGTCAGTTTCTCCGGCAGACTGACAGGTTTTGATGACTATCTCGTCTGCAAGCTCCGTAAGTCTCTGGCTGAGCTGCCATGATGTAGTGTAGGAAAAGCGGTTCTTTTTTATGTTTTCCCACGTTTCCTGATAATATTTTTTAATGGCTTGAGAATTACACATAACCTTCTCTTTCTAACCTTTAAACAGCAAATAAGACACACCGCGAAAGTTTTTCAGGAACTTTCCGTGCTGTGGAAGCATCAATTTGTGTTAAAAGATAATTCTTTGCATGAATATATTAATTATATACATAATTTGTAAAATACAAATCCTTAATTTTGATATCAGGGTAATATTCCTCAATTTTCATGGCGATAAGCTGTTTTGCCCTCATGCGTTCCGCTTCGGAATTCAGCTCGTCAGGCGTGAGCGATGTCATCACGGAATTGATGATTATTGCGACCCTGTCCTTGCGCTTTTGTATTTCTTTCGCGCTGGCTTTGTCATATGTCTCAAAAGAAAGGTCGTATCTGTAATACTGTTTTCCGCCGGAACCTGTACTTGTGACCAGATCCTTGAGTTCAACGCGGAATATTCCGTCTTTGAAATTGGTCTCGGTCTTATAATCTTCAAAGGCGTTTTTTCTGGTACCAATATCGCCGATGCTGAAAGACAGGTTGCCTTGAAGGAAATAAACCATATATGCGAGCAAGCATACAAATAAAATTAAAAGGATAAACTGAAAAAACTTTTTCATAAAAAACTCCGGGCAAAGTTTTTCTACAATATAGCACTATACTTTTGAATTAAAACAGATATATTCTTTTTAATGAAAAAAAGCACTTCCGCTATAAACGCTGAAAGTGCTTTTTTATATCTAAAACCTACAGGGGAATACACCTGAAAAAATGAATATATTTATCTATACCTTTGGATGCAAAGTAAATCAAGTGGAAAGTGAAAATATTGTAAATAATGCAAAAAAATACGGTTTTACTCCTGTTTCCAATATCGAAGAAGCTGAACTGATAGTGATTAATAGTTGTGCAGTTACAGAGAACGCAGAGAAAAAGTTCCGCAATCTTATAAAAAAACTGAAAAAAGACAATCCTGCTGTTATTGTCGCCGCAACAGGCTGTGCAGCGGAGAAAGAGAAAGAGAAACTTAAGAATATAGGCGCTGATATTGTGGTTACTAACTCCGGAAAAATGGACATTTTGCAGTATATTTCTGAAAATTCCGATTTTTTGCGCAGTATTTCGGAACCTCATGAGTTTGTTCTTGCTGAAAACCCGAAGATGATCACCAGAACACGAGCATTCGTAAAAATTCAGGACGGATGCGACAGTTTCTGCGCCTACTGCATAATCCCGTCTCTGCGCGGAAAACCTTCAAGTCGCGATATGGATTCTATTGTGAACGAGGTCAGGCACCTTGTTGAAAGCGGACACAAAGAGATAGTCCCGGTCGGTATACACGTCGGGAAATACGGTTTGGATCTCGGAGACGGAGTTAACCTAGTTACCCTTATAAAAAAACTGCTTAAAGAGATAGACGGGTTCCGCATAAGGCTCACCTCCATAGAACTTAACGAGCTTACTGATGAAATGGTTGCTCTGCTGACAGAAAATCAGGACAGAATATGCCGTCATTACCATATACCACTCCAAAGCGGTTCCACAGAAATACTTAAAAAAATGAGAAGACACTACACCGCCGAAGAGTATATTGAAAAAGCGCAGATGCTCAAAAAACTGGTGCCGGACTGTACCATTGGCGCGGATATCATCGTCGGTTTTCCCACAGAGACGGACAAAAATTTTAAAGAAACGATGGACACTGTCCGCAGGGCGGCGATAGATCATATACATGTATTCAGCTATTCCGACCGTTCCGGCACTGAAGCTAGTCTTATGAACGGCAAAATAGACGGCAAAACGAAGTCCGCCCGTGCAAAAGAACTGCGCGTGACAGCAGGCGAAATGAAACGGATGTCGGCTGAAAGAATGGTGGGCAAATGCCTGAAAACTCTGACTCAGAATGATAATACGGGGCTGACGGATAATTTTTTTACGGTCATATTCCCAAATGGGGTTGTGCAGAATCAGCTTTTAGATGTATTAATAACAGATGTCGAAAGCGATAATACACTGAAAGCGGAGATAATTGAGCATGAACACTAAAATAGTTATAATCGGAGGGGTCGCCGCAGGCGCGACAGCGGCAGCGAAAGCCAGACGCACCAGCGAGGACGTCTCAATCACTATGGCGGAAAAGGGCAGATATATTTCGTTTGCCAACTGCGGTCTGCCATACTACACAGGCGGAACCATCGCCTCCAGAAACAGCATCCTTCTTCACACCAAAAAAACCTTCGGCGACAGATTCAACGCCGATGTAATGACAAACACCGAGGCTCTTTCAATCGACCCTGTGAAAAAAACTGTTCTTTTCGCAACAGAGAAAGGGCAGGTTGAAACACCATATGACAAATTACTCATTGCAACAGGAGCAAAGACTTTCATCCCGAAGATTGAGGGGATAGACACCGTTCCGTATTTCACCATGCGTACGGTGGACGATGCCGACGGCGTTAAAGCGTGGATAGAGACGAAAAAACCTAAGAGCGCCCTTATCATCGGCGGCGGTTTCATCGGTATCGAAACTGCGGAGGCAATGCTTCACTGCGGTATAAAACCTGTTGTTGTTGAAGCGCTGGATGAAATAATGCCGAATCTACCGCGCATCATAGCCATGAACCTGCGCGAGAAGATGGTGTCCGATGGTTGTGATGTAGTTATCAGAAAATACGTCAAAAAGCTCACCCAAACGGACAGAATTCATGCCGAACTTTCTGACGGAACGGTTATTGATACCGATCTTGTTATCCTCTGCACAGGTGTGCGTCCCGCGACGGAGCTTGCTGCTGCGGCAGGTGTTGTGGTTGGTGAAAGGGGCGGTATCCTCACAAACGAACGCATGGAAACCAATGTAAAGGATATCTATGCGGCAGGTGACGTGGTCGAGAAGACCAATCTCATCACGGGTAAAAAAGTGCTGATGCCCCTTGCGGGTCCCGCAAACAGAGAGGGCAGAGCCGCCGGATGCAACATGGCAGGCGGCGATATGGTATTCAAAGGTGTCATAGGCTCATCCGTGGTGGGTTTCAACGGATTTGTGTCTGCCCAGACCGGACTTACATACGAACAGGCTATTGCCGCCGGATTCGATGCCGACTACGTTTATACTGAAGACGTTAACACCTCTTCATATTATCCGGGACACGGGTATATATTCATGATGACAGTATTTGATAAAAAAACGGGCAGACTGCTGGGGCTTTCCGCCTGCGGTGCGGACGGAACGGAAAAGAGAGCTGACGAGGCGGCTGTTGCCATCTATGCCGGACTTTCCGTTTACGATCTTGAGCATCTTGAGTTCTGTTATGCGCCACCCTTCGCATCAGCGAAAGACAACCTGAACATAGCGGGTTTTGTAGCTTCAAACAGTTTGCGCCACACAGGTTTCACCGTCACTCCCGAATTTATATACGAAAAGATAAAGAAGGGTGAAAAACTCCAGCTTCTCGACGTTCGTTCCGCGCCGGAGCATAAAGCCTATGCTATAGAGGGTTCTAAGCACGTTTTTGTAAATGATGTGAGAAATAGTACGGATAAAATTGACAGAAGCCAGCCTGTTTATGTATATTGTGCTGTCGGATTCAGAGGCTACCTTGCCGTGCGCAGTCTCAGAAACCTCGGTTTCGAGGCGTACAACATAACCGGCGGCATAGAGGCCTATTTCAGAGTGAAGAAAATTTCCTGAAACAGAGGTAACTTATAAATGAACACGGTTCTTTCCACCGAGCTTAAAGGGCTCAAACTCCTCGGAAGAGGTAAGGTCAGAGACATCTATGATCTTGATGACAGGATGCTCATCGTAACAACCGACAGAATCTCGGCTTTCGACGTTATCATGCCAAACGGCATCCCCAACAAGGGCAAGATACTCACCGAGATGTCACTTTTCTGGTTTGAGAAGACAAAACACATTATCAAAAACCACCTTATCACCGCTGATGTGAACGAAATGCCTGAGGTCTGCCGTCAGTATGCTGACATCCTTGAAGGCAGAACAATGCTTGTTCACAAATGCAAACCCTATCCGGTTGAGTGCGTGGCAAGGGGCTACATCACAGGTTCCGGCTGGAAAGACTATCTTGCCACAGGCGAAATATGCGGAATTAAGCTTCCCGCAGGGCTGAAAGAATCCGAAAGATTCCCCGAAACCCTTTTCACTCCCGCATCAAAAGCTGATCTGGGCGAACACGACGAAAACATTTCATTTGAACAGATGAAACAGAAGATCGGCGCTGAAACAGCACAGAAACTGAAAGACTATACCGTTAAAATATACGAAACAGCGAGAGACCTCGCACTTGAAAAGGGCATCATCATTGCCGATACCAAGTTCGAGTTCGGCGAGCTGAACGGCGAGATCATACTTATCGACGAGATACTGACTCCCGACTCATCCAGATTCTGGAGCAAGGCTGACTATGCCGCGGGTAAACCTCAGCAGGGTATGGACAAACAGTTCGTCAGAAATTATCTGGAAACACTGGACTGGGGCAAGAAAGCACCAGGACCGGTTCTTCCCGAAGACATCGTTAAAGGCACAGAAGCCATATATCGCAAAATAGCGGATATTCTGAAAAGTTAACTATCAATACAGCGGGTGTACAAAACACCCGCCTTTTTTAATCTGTAAATCTCTCCTTAAATATTTTGTAAAATGAGTAATTTTCTAGTGGCAAAATAATTGAGGTGTGCTATTTTTTAAATAGATATCCGATATTACTACACATATGGGTGTTTATGAAGAAATATAGCGACAACTTACTGACTTTATTGCTTGCAGCCATATTGGCGGCAGGAATGTTTATTGCTTTTTTATTGAACGACAACAGACATTTACATCATATTGATCATATGTATATTATTTCTCTCCTTTTTATAGCATTTGGCTTATTCGTTTTGAAACTCTATCGTGATAATGAAAATAAAAAGTTAACTTCCGTTCTGTCTCTTGTGGAGACCATTGGAAGCATGGGCAGTTTTGAATGGAACAGCAGAGACGGGAAATTCTATTTTTCAACTCTTGCTGCCTCCCGTCTTGATCTTCCGCCAAACAGACGTGTGGGAATGGAAGAGTTTCTGGATAAAGTGGCGGAACATGACAGAACAGCGGTTTCAGGTGCTTTTCTTCTTGATTGTTCCGTTAATAAGGAAGAGATAAACCTTACTTTCGAGACAGCGGAAAACCGCAGGCTTATAAAACTCACTGCCGTTCCCGTAATTTACAGGGAGGGATATGTCAGTGGCATTAAAGGTATAATGGAAGATATCACGGAACAGGTGAAGATAGAACGCGAGAGGGATATGCTTTTTCTTCTTTCCCGCGACGGCATAGCCATTCTGGATATGGATACCTATTTCAAAGATGTCAACGGTGCCTATGAGGCTATGACCGGATACGGGAGGGACGAACTTCTTAAAATGTCCTGTCTGGAGCTTACTCACAAGGACGATATCCCTGCGACAGTTGCTATGATGAAAACACTTGTGGAAACCGGCTACTGCGACAGATTTGAAAAACGCTGTATCAGAAAAGACGGCACATACATAAACGTCCAGATGAATCTTATCCTGCTGCCTAACGGTACCATAATGATCACCACAAGGGATATATCCGACATCATGGAATATCAGCAGAAACTGAGACGAAACGAACAGAATCTTAGGCAGCTTTTCGAGGTTTCGCCGATACCGATGTGTCTTACAGATGGCAAAGGGAAGCCTATCCTTCTGAACAAAATGTTCACAGACATTTTCGGATACGACATACATGACCTGAACACCAGCTCTGCATGGTGGAAACTTGCTTTTCCGAACGAACAGTACCGGATTATATCCAGAGAGCGCTGGAAAAAATATACTGTAAAGATTGCCGCCGGGGAAACTCCTCAGCCAATCCAGGCTACTGTTACCTGTAAAAGCGGGGCAAAACGGGAGATTGTTTTCCTTTATTCAGTCATGGAAGACGTTGGGATTATAGCTTTCTACGACATAACGGACAGGGTTGCCGCCGAAAACAGACTTCAGGAGTATATCTCTATAGTCGACGACAACGTTCTTATACTCCGCACAGGGAACAAAGCGGAGATACTCACCGTCAGCAACGCATTCTGTCGCCTTTCGGGCTATACCAGAGAAGAACTTATCGGTAAACCGGCGATGATTCTTAACCATGAGGATTTTCTGGAAAGTGTTCAACCTGTCATAATGGAGACTATCTACTCCGGCAAGCCATGGTCGGGCGAGATAAAAAAAGTTAATAAGAACGGTGAGGAATTCTGGGTACAGAGCGTTATACAGCCTGTCTTTGAAAACGGGATACGCATGGGCTTTGTATCTGTTTCCACTGATATAACCGACAAGAAACGTATAGAAGTGCTTTCCGTAACGGATAAACTTACCGGAATATACAACAGAATAAGACTGGACGAAGTGCTTTCAACAGAATATGTTAGATTTAAGCGTCACGGGCTGGTATATTCTCTTATCATGTTCGACATAGATTTTTTCAAAAAAGTTAATGATACCTACGGGCATCTTGTCGGTGATGAAGTGCTTAAATCGCTGGCGCAACTTATAAAAACTTCTATCCGCGAATCAGATGTTTTTGGCAGATGGGGCGGTGAGGAGTTTCTTATTGTCTGCTGCGGAACTGATGCTGATGGCGCATATAATCTTGCTTCAAAGCTCAGGCGGAAGGTTGAATTGTTTGAATTTCCATCCGTTGACAGACTTACTTGCAGTTTCGGTGTTGCGCAGATAGACGCTGCCGGAACGGATGATATGGTAAAAAGAGCGGACGACGCCCTTTACAGGGCAAAGCAGGGCGGACGTAACAGGGTTGAAAAATGAAGATACTTACAGTTTATGCAACAAAATACGGATCAACTGAAACTGTGGCACAGTGGATTAACGACAGGTTTCTGATAGGCGGACATGATGCCAGATGCATGAACGTTGCAGAAAATCCCGAATGCGGCGGTTTTGACATGGTTCTTCTCGGTTCGGGTATATATTCTCACAAGTTTCTTTCTGAAATGGAACAGTATATTGCATCCAATATAGATGCGCTGATGCTCAGCAAAACGGCTCTTTTCGGCGTTGCCATGCGTACGGAAACTTTTTTCCGCAGGGGCAATGCCTACGGCGGAACCGTAATGCTGGAACGCTACGGTGCAATGCTCGGTCAGAGGTGCATTGTCGGAAGAATTCTTGGCGGTGAGATGGTCTTTGAAAGGCTCACTGACACAGATAAGCACAGACTGGAAAAATTCTATCACTCAATAGCTCTGAGCGAAGCGGAGCAGGCAACCAGAAGGCACCCAAGAACATTTCTCAATAAACGTCAGTGTTGGGATTTTGCGGAAGAGATAATCGATTGCGCTGGTAAGTGACGGCTATTAAAGAATATTTAATTCCTGCTTAAGAGCGTCAATCGCGCGTTTTGCGTATGCCGCTTTCTTCTCTTTCTTGTCGCGAATGCGATGTTCAAATTGCGGAACCATGCCGAAATGGAAGTTGCTGGGGACGTATTCTTTCCTGTTTTCAGCAAGCTCTCCCGAAACGTGACGGGCAAGGGCGCCAAGAGCCGTGAATTCTGAAAATCCGTTAAAATCAGGATTACAAAGTGAATATGCAGCCAGAAGACCGCTTGCGGCGGATTCCATATAACCTTCCACACCTGTTATCTGCCCTGCGAAATAGAGCTGTTCGTCACCTTTAACGCGGAAACAGCGGTCGAGCACCTTAGGTGCGTGGATGTATGTGTTTCTGTGGATACTGCCGTATCGCAGAAATTCTGCGTTCTCAAGCCCCGGAATAAGTCCGAAGACCCGTTTCTGTTCCCCTATTTTCATCTTTGTCTGGCACCCCACAAGGTTGTAAGCTGTGCCTTCTTTGTTTTCCATACGCATTTGAAGCACAGCGGCGTATCTTTCGTTTGTGATTGGGTGTCGCAGACCAACAGGACGGAAAGGACCGAACGTAAGGGTTTTTATACCGCGCGCCGCCATTTCCTCTATGGGCATACAGCCCTCGTATACGTTGAGCTTTTCAAAATCCTCGAAAGCAACTTTGTCCGCCGCCATAAGCTCGTTGTAGAAAAACTCATACTGTTCCTGATTCATGCCGATGTTCAGGTAATCGTTGTCGCCTTTTTCCCAGCGGCTTTTGAAGAAGGCCTTATCCATGTCTATGCTGTCTTTGGATATGACAGGTGCTATTGCATCGAAGAAATAAAGTCCGCCGCCAAATTTCGACTTAATTTGTTGCGCGAAAACGTCGCTGGTTAGAGGACCTGTGGCGATTATGCAGGGGCGGTCGGTGGGTATTTCGGTAATTTCTTTTTCGATAACGGTGATGTTCGGGTGATTGCGTATCATGCCGTCAAGCTCTGCCGCGAAATTATCGCGGTCAACGGCAAGTGCGTTGCCTGCGGGGACAGATGTTTTCTCTGCGGCGCGCAGAACTACACTCCCAAGAAGGCGCATTTCGGATTTGAGAAGTCCGCTGGAAGTGTCTTCCGCGGTGCTTTTAAGAGAGTTTGAACAGACCAGCTCGCCGAGGAATTTTGTTTCATGGGCGGGAGTGTTTTTTGCAGGGCGCATTTCAAACAGCTCCACTGAAAAGCCGCGTTCGGCAAGAAAAAAGGCGGACTCGCATCCGGCAAGCCCGCCGCCTATTATCGTAACTTTCTGCATTATTTTACAGTGATGGTTCCGTCTTCAAGAACCTTTGTGGATTTGATGTTCTTGCACTCGGGATATCCTGTACATGCGAAGAATTTGCCTCTGGGTCCTTTACGGAGAGCCATTTTTTTGCCGCATTTCTCGCAGACGACGTTTTCGTCCACCTTATCGGTGTGGGGCATTATCTCGCCTGTTTCCGTTACCTTCATATTGGCTGTGAAGTCGCATTTCGGATAGTTTGAGCATCCTATGAACATACCGTTCTTTCCGCCTTTGACAGTGAGTTTCGCACCGCATTTGGGGCAGGGAACGGCGGCTTCTTCGCCTGTCGCCATGATCTTTATTGAGCCGTCTGCAAGTTTGACGTAGTTCTTGATGTTCTTGCACTCGGGATATCCTGGGCAAGCGAGAACTTTGCCGAAACGGGTGGATTTGAATACCATCTCTTTACCGCATTTTTCACATTCGATACCGCTGGGTTCATCGCCCTGTTTTTCTGTAAGGCGAAATGTGCCGTCCTCAAGCCTTTCATAGTTCGATGTGAATTTGCAGTCGGGATATGAAGTGCAAGCGGCGAAAGAGCCGTTGCGACCGTGTTTTATAGTAAGATCTTTGCCGCATATAGGGCATTTCAGTTCGAGCTTAAGGTCAACTGTGAACTGTTTCTCTGCTTTGTTCAGTTCGGGTTTGAACTTCTTGAAGAAGTCTTCCAGAACACCTTTCCATGTGTTTTTGCCCTCTTCGACGCCGTCGAGTTCCTCTTCCAGATTCGCAGTGAATTTGGTGGCAAAGAACTTGTCAAAGTTGGCAAGGAGCAGGCTCCATACTATGCGTCCAAGCTCAGTGGGTTTGAAGCGTTTTTCCACCATTTCCGCGTACTCGCGGTCTATGATGGTGGATATGATGGATGCATATGTACTGGGTCGCCCGATGCCTTCCTGTTCCAGAGTTTTCACCAGAGTTGCTTCGGAATAGCGTGCGGGCGGCTGTGTGAACATTTGCTTGCTGTCGTGTTTTGAAGCTTTCAGATTTTCTCCGACGGCAGTTTCAAAGATAATTTCCTGATCTTTTTCGGCGGCTTCGTCGGTTCCTTCTATGTAAAGGGTGCGGAAACCGGCAAATTTGATGACCTTGCCCTGAGATTTCAGCCCGTATGCGCCGTTGTTGATGTTTATGGTGTTCTGGTCATAGATCGCATCCGCCATGTTGCTGGCGACGAATCTGTCCCATATGAGTTTGTAAAGTCTGTACTGGTCGTTGTCCAGTTTGCTTTTGACACTTTCCGGCGTGCGGAGAACGGACGTGGGACGGATAGCTTCGTGAGCATCCTGAACGTTCTTTTTCTTCGCCGTGGTCTTTGTGCCTTTTGCGAGGAATTTTTCGCCGAACTCTTTTTTAACGTAGTCCGCCGCTTCTGTCTGCGCTTCCGGTGAAATCCTTGTGGAGTCGGTACGCATATAGGTGATGAGACCCACTGGACCCTCTTTGCCGAGGTCAACACCCTCGTAAAGTCTCTGAGCCACCATCATGGTCTTTTTGGCGGAGAAGTTCAGCTTGCGGCTGGCTTCCTGCTGGAGTTTTGAAGTTATGAAGGGCAGTGGAGCCTTTTCCGGCACCTCTTTCTTTATAACGTCGGCAACGATATAGTCGCCCGCTTTCAGTTCAGCAAGAACCTTTTTGGCTTCCTCTTCGTTCTCTATCTTATATTTTTTGTCGTCTTTCTTTTCCAGTCTGGCTTTGAGCTTGCCCTGTTCCTTCTTGTCGAAGGTAACGTCGATGAGCCAGTATTCTTCCGGTTTGAATTTTTCAATCTCTTCTTCACGCTCCACAAGCAGGCGAAGAGCAACTGACTGAACGCGTCCTGCTGAAAGACCGTATTTAAGCGGCTTCCAGAGCAGAGGGCTGACAAGATAGCCCACCAGACGGTCGAGTATGCGGCGCGCCTGCTGTGCGTTCACACGGTTTTCGTTCACAGGTCCGGTATGTTTGATACCGTCCTCGATACCCTTTTTTGTGATCTCGTTAAAGAGAACTCTGTGTATCTTCGGTGCGTTCTTTTTGCCGAGTTCTTCGGCAATATGCCAAGCTATGGCTTCCCCTTCGCGGTCGGGGTCAGGCGCCAGATAGATTGTTTCGGCAACGTTCGCCTCTTTTTTGAGGTCGTCGATAACCTTCTTTTTGCCTTTGATAACAGAGTATTTCGGCTCGAAGCCGTTTTCGATGTCAACGCCCAGGTCTTTTGCGGGCAGGTCTTTAACGTGTCCGACGCTGGCGAGAACTTTGAAGTCTTTTCCGAGATATTTTTCTATTGTCCTGGCTTTTGCAGGTGATTCCACAATAACTAGATTTTTAGGCATTTATATTCCCGTATCAGTGCAGGTAGTCCTCTTCATCCTCAACGCCGGAGGCATAGAGGGATTTTCTCTCCATAAGGGAGTACAGCACGAGATTTTTAACAGTTTCCACGTCCACCTTGAAAGCCTCGGAGGTCATGGC
>NZ_JAJOIL010000037.1 GCF_021209385.1 Seleniivibrio sp.
CGGCGGCAACGGCGGTACAGGAGGCAACGGTGGAAACGGTGGTAAAGGCGGAGACGGCGGAATCATCACACTGATATACAATCCTTCCAGCCCTCAGCCTCTTGTTGTTGCAGATCCGGCAACATCAGGACTTGCCGGCGGCGCAGGAGGTTCAGGCGGTTCCGGCGGTGCAGGCGGTTCCGGAGGACAAGGCGGCGCAGGAGGATCAGGAGATCCTAACGGCAGTCTTGGAAGTGCAGGAGCCGGAGGCCCATCCGGTGCAAAAGGTCAGGCTGGCACAGCCGGAAAACCGGCGGTTGTAAATATTACACCGAAAGCCGTCTAGGAGATGAAAAATGGCTATGTTCAACGGTTCAGGAACAAATGGCAATAACGGACAGGATAAAAACACCCCTCCGCCTCAGAAAGGAACATCTCCACAGCCTGCAAAGGCAGGCGACGGGAGCGACTCTCCTAAAGACTCTTGGGGCGAGTATAAACAACGCGGAGGCACAGGCGACAAAGGAACGAACGGCAGCACAGGTTTAACCGGAGACAACGGTTATAACGGAGACAACGGAACTGACGGCACAAGCGGCACCACTATGGTCATCGACGGACGCCGTTATACAGGTTCGATCACTCTGAATTTCGCCGGAGGTAACGGCGGCAACGGCGGATGCGGCAGTCGCGGAGGTCAGGGCGGAAACGGTCAACAAGGCGGCGATGGCGGAGACGGCGGTCAGGGTACAAGTCAAGGCATAGGCGGAAACGGTGGCACCGGAGGCACCGGAGGTAACGGCGGCACAGGCGGAAACGGAGGCAACGGCGGCAACGGTGGAAACGGTGGTCAGATATCATTGATATACGACCAGAACTCTCCACAACCTCAGGTACAGGCATCTCCCGCCACAGGTCTGTCCGGCGGAATCGGAGGAGCCAGCGGTGCCGGTGGAAGCGGCGGAATACCCGGCAATGGCGGCGATGGCGGAAATCAGGGTGTTGTCCAGTCAACACCACCGAATAAAGGCAGTTTCGGAAACACAGGCTATCCGGGCGCACAAGGTAAATCCGGTATTCCAGGAGCTCCCGGCGCGGCAGCCAAAGTATCTTTAATCCCGGGCGGGGGCTGATAAATTGTCTCAGAATTCAATAATAGAGAAAACATCCGGATATGTGGCGGCTTTTGAGGAATCGTTAGCATCTTCATACGCGTTTAACGATACCCAGAAAAAAATCTGGGATATTCTCACAAAAGCCGCTTTTGAATCGGAAAGCCGGATATTTACCAGAGAACCATCTCTATTTCATGACGGAACTCCGTTGGGCACATCACTGTGCCTGACGGAGGCACCGTTCCGGATAAGGGCTCTCGCGGAAATAGGCGTGTGCAACAGCCTGCTCTCCGAACAGATAGACGACAGTCTGCGGACATTAATAGACATTTATGAAACCCTTAACTGGCGTAAATCTGCATCATCAATAAACTGGTTTTGCAGCAATATCTTCCCGGAAGACCCGACAAAACTTGAAAATTGGTGGGGCGGAATGTGGCTGGGTGTTGTTATGGGCGAAAACAGCAAAACTGAGCTCCGGCTATATTTTAACCTGAGAAGCGGAAATCTGCAGAACAGATGGGAAAAGATAATGAAAACACTGGAACCTTTCGGAAATTTTGCGGATGAAGCATTCAGAAAAGCATCTATAGACTCAACTGCCGTTCCCGCCGGACTGGGAATCGTCTTTTCAGATGACGAACTTAAAGGCATACGGCTATATCAGGGACTAGAGAAAACAGGCTCAGAACAGATAGCTGCCTTTCTACAAAAAACTGCACAGACACTGGACTGGGAAAAAGAAATAAATGAACCGCTGCGCAAACTTGAAAATCTGTTCGGATTATCAGCACCACAGAGCATAACTGTCTCCCATGACATAAAAGTGACGGATTCCAGACTGGAAAACAGGATTTCACGCGTTAAGGCAGACATAAACTGTACCCGCTACACCAATGTTAACGCAGACCTTTTTGAAGACTGGATTCTTTCGGCTTTAGACAGCAAAGGGCAAAAAGCTATACAGAATTTTGCACAGCTTCACGCTCAGCAATTCGGAGGTGCCTCACTGGATTATTTCAGTCTGGGAGCGCAAAAGAACGGAAGCCATCGTACCGTTTATGTTAAACCATCAGGACTGGCATATAGCTGTGAATGATAAAAATATCACAGCATCAGCAACTAAAGCTGCTGATTTTTTGATAAAAAAGCAAACGACGGAAGGTTTCTGGCACGACTACGATCTGGTTGTCGGCAGCAGCAGAGCGTGGACAACGGCATATGTGGCGAAAGCACTGACAGGGTTTGCCGCCGACGCACTGTGCATAAAAAAAGCCTGTAAAGCGCTCTTAAGAATAAAAAGCGAATCCGGCTGGGGCTATAATCTTGTAACGTCAGAAGACGCAGACACAATATCTTTTTGTCTGCGTTTTCTGAACGCTGCAAATGATAAAGTACAGCCAGAGACGGCAAAATCACTTTTACAGCCTTTCATAGAAAACAATGGTAATGTTAAGACCTTTTCCGGAATACAATTCGGTTCATGGAGTACAGAACACCTTGATGTAGCGGCGTCTGTGGGATTGGCTCTTGCTGAATGTGCTGAAGAAGAATTAACAGAACTGATAGCACAACGCATCCATAAACATATAGTAGACAATGACAGACTTAATTCATTCTGGTGGGTATCTCCGGTTTATACACCAAGCATAACACTTGAGTTTTTCAGTCAATGGGATAAGAAACACAATTTTTCAAAAGCGGCAGCACGGCATTTCAGATCATCTGTATTCAGTCTCAAATCAGTAATGGACAAGGCTCTTTTTATAAAAGCAGAATATTACGCTGCACAAATAAACGGAGAAAAACTGCATACGGACAAATTGAAAAAAATTATAAAAGAAATCATTGTATGTCAAAATCCTGACGGTTCATGGAATCCGTCCGCAATAATGAAAATCCCCAGACAATCAGCATACGACCCGGACTTCACTCTCGCTCCTGATCTGTACCGACTTATGACCACTGCAACAGCAATGGAATCAATCATGCTCATTTCCAATCAACAATAAAAACCAGTTCTCTATTTTTTAACAACAAGACAATAGCGTAGCCAAAAAAGCCCTGATATGATATTAATGTTCGTTGCAATTGGAGGGAGAATGGGGATACTCAGCGACAAAAAGATAGGGATTGCGCTTTCCGGCGGAGGGATAAGAGCCATCGCATTTCATGCGGGCGTGGTTCAGTTCCTTGCTGAAAATAATCTTATGCGCAAGATAACAAACATTTCATCCGTATCAGGCGGCAGCCTGTTCACAGGTATTGTCTTTCATCTTTCCGGAAACATGTGGCCGACAGCCCCCCAGTTCACTGAAAAAATACTCCCCAGACTGCGATACCTGATGACCTCCACCTCGTTACAGCAAGCCAGTATGTCCGCGCTTATGAAACCTTCAAACTGGAAAAATATCCTGTACAAAAGAGGAATTGTCATTGCCCAGACTATAGAGTCTCTATGGGGGATCGACTCGGTTCTCGCCGATCTGCCGCAAACACCCGTATGGACAATCAACGGAACAAATGGGGAGAACGGACAGCGGTTCCGGTTTAAGAACGAAACAATGGGCGATCACAGAACCGGATATGCCTCCGCAAGAATGTTCAAAACCGCCAAAGCAATGGCTATCTCTGCGGCATTTCCTATCGGCATAGGTCCCATAGAAATTGATACATCGAGATACAGATGGGAAAAAGAAACATTTAAAGGTTCCGGTGTGAAAGAGCGCGTCAAACCGGAATATAAAAAACTTCACATCTACGACGGCGGACTATATGACAACCTTGGCACCGAAACGTTCTACAAGGTTGGCGAGCAGGATGTTCAGCTCAACACAAAGGACGTTGATTTCGTGATAATTTCAGATGCAGGCTCGCCGTTCATAGAGACCCCGCTTTCAGACGCCTTTTCACTGCGCCGTGCGAATAAACTGATAGATATTCTCATGGAACAAAGCAGGATTCTGCGTGTGCGTTCGTTCATGAACTTTCTAAGAAACAACGGCAACTCGGGAGTTTATCTGTCGCTTTCCGACAGCGCTCTTCTTTCATACACTTCAAAGGGTGAAGACCTCACCGTCAGCGAAGTGACTGCCGCAAGACAGTTTCCCACATCCCTTGACCAGATGACAGGATTTGAATTCGATTCGCTGGTCAAATGCGGATATCAGGCGGCAGCACTCAATATCGAAAAATACCTTAACGGCAACTGATATCCCCTATTTCTTATAAACAATAAGTTCCAAACGGGCGCTTATGTTAAACCTTACGATACCTTTATCGTCGGTAAATCTTTGCAGTTCGCTCTCGATATCGTTTTGAAGCGCAAAAACCTCACTTATCTCCAGCTCATCCTGACAGTATGTCACAGCCTCTTCAAATGTCATCTCTTTCGGACGCACTTCGTCAAAGACCTCTGAATAATAGTCTATTCCGTTATCATCCAACCATTTGCGCATATTAAAAGAATTGTTGAACACGCGCGGTTTCACCTGACTTTTGCCGACCATATATTTTATAGGTTCAACATCTCTTTTTCCGCCCCACCCCAGATAGATAACCGCTTCTTTAGCACAGTCGCGAACTTTCTGATAATCTTCTGGGAGCTGTACAGCGGGTGTCATTGTAGAAACGGCTATATCCCACTGTCTGCCCTCTGTGTTGAACGTATCCCACGGGTTGTTGATTATCTCTATGTTTGAGCATCCTTCTGCAGCCGCGTCCTGTTCAAGGATAGAAAGCATCTCTTTGGATATATCCACTCCTGTAACGCTTTCCGCTTCTTTTGCAAGGCGTATTGTGTAAACGCCCGTTCCGCAGCCCACATCCAGAAGCGACCTGCCGCTGAAATCAATTCCTGCCTTTTTCATGGAACCTACTATACGAGCCTCAATACAGTCATTACAGCTGCTATATCTCGGATAAGAGCCGGACTTCTTTTTCCATCTGTCCAGCATGTATTTATGATCTCTGCCGTTACCTCTTGCCATCTCGCCCCTCCCTCATTGTAAAATATCTGACATAATACATATCCGAAAAAATTTTAAAGATAAAATATCGCTCTGTATTTTTACAATATTCGCTTCATTATTAATACGTTATTTTCATTCTCAATAGACATTGGCTCCACACAGTCAGCCGCACCTTTAACACGTTATTCACCCGTTCATCTGTTTTTAACCATGTTGACACTCTTAATATTTGTAATATATAAGGTTCCTTAGAACGATATACAATTTATTATATAACGCATTATAAGGGGGCAGATCTTGAGGAAAACAAAGAAACCGGAATTGGTCACGTCGTCTTCAAAATGGGAAAAAGGAGCGGTTGCCGGAGGTGTATGGGGAACATCCGAAATGTCTCTCGGGTCACTGCTTCACAACCTTCGGATACCTATGAAAGGTTACATATTGACCTTCATCGCGATTGTCCTTATGTCGGGAATAAACGTCAGATGGCGGCAGAAAGGTCTCTTTTACAGAGCCGGTCTCTCTTCCGCGCTGCTTAAGTTATTTTCTCCCAGCCCGAACTTGATTGTCCCCGCCATCGCCATATCCGCAGAAGGGTTTCTCATGGAACTTGGCACGCGCATCGGAGGCAATAACCCCATAGGCTATGCCATAGGCGGCGGGCTTGCGCTGATATGTACGATACTGCACAAATTCATACGCGCTTTCATGATGTTCGGTCCGAACATATACATTCTATACGAAAAATTTTTTGAAGGAACGGTCGGTCTGGCAGGCTTGAAGCAGATAGATCCGATATGGGGCATAATCGCTCTTCTGATGATATATTTCATCTGCGGCGTTATCGCATCTGCAATAGGCTCCTTCACCGGACACAATCTTGAAACAAACATCAGAACAATAACATACGCAGAGAAAATCCCGTCATTTAAACCCGAAAAACAGAAAGCGGCAGCGGCATCAAATTTCAAACCTTCGCTGGTCTGGCTCACTCTGGCATTCATCGTAATTTTCGTCGGACTTGTATTCATGCACTCCTATCCGTCGATAATACCTTTCCTCGGCATATACTTCATATTCGCGGCGATAAGATATTCAAGGTCGTTGAAACGGCTCCTAAATCCGAAATTTTTTATTCCCGTTCTTATCATATCTTTCCTTTCGGGTGCGTTCATCTATGCGGGCGACAGCGGCATGTTCAGCGTTAAAGCCATATCCGGCGGTCTTGCAATGGTGTTCAGAGCGTGCCTTATGACAATAGCTATCAACGGTATACTGAATGAATTCAAACATCCCAGAATTGCCGCCGCAATCCGCAGAAGATACGGTGACAAAATGGACAGAACCATGGAGACTGCGTGGGAAACAAACAAAGCAATGGGATCCGTTGTAACGAAAAAAGACATAAGAACAAGTCCAATGAGTGCTTTAAAACAGATACTCATCACAGCCGACAATATGCTCGATGACATTAAGGCAGAGGTCGTCATTGTAACAGGCGGAGTGGACGCTGGCAAAACATCATTCATGGTAAAAGAAACTGAAAGACTCAAAGCAGATTTCAAAGTATGCGGTTTCGTCTGCAAAGCTAACGTTTATTCAAATAAAAAAGACGACTACAGACTGACAGACCTTGTTTCGGGCGAGGAAATCCCTTTCTGTAAGCGAAATACAGAGGGAACGTTTGATTTTTCCGATGAGGCTGTCGGCAAAATGACGGAAAAGGTCTTAGCTGACGCACAAGATGCCGAATACGTTTTCATAGACGAAGCCGGCAGACTGGAAACAGGCGGCGAAGGATGGAACGGACTGATAACGCAGCTTCTTCGCAAAAGAATAACCCTTGTTATGGCAGTCCGCGATGTTTTCGTTGACGACATTCTGGATACCTTCGGCATAAAGCGCGTAAAAGTGATTAAAGCGGGGAATTGATTATTCCCTCAGAAAAGCATATATTGTTTATATGCAAAAAGACAGAATTGTTAACTTTATCAGCCGGTTTGTAAAAAAACAGGCTGAACGTTGCACAACATCATGGGGTGAACCGCTGGTGGGGTTTGCGGATGCTTATCATCCGGAGATACAGAACCTTAAAAACAGGATATCACCCGCCCACGGACTTCCGCAGGAAGTGTTGCCCGACGCAAAGACGGTGATAGTCTACTTTGTTCCCTTCACAAAAGAACTTGCAGATACAAACAGACACTTGGGAGAGCTTGCCTCTCCCGAGTGGGCTTTGGCATACGAAGAGACAAACGCAATGTTCAAAGAACTCAATTCCGCTCTGATAAAAGAACTGGAATCAATGGGGTTCGCAGGTCGGGTCGCCCCGCAGACATCAACATTCGACACCAATACACTTATAAGCGGATGGTCGCACAGGCATTTCGCATGGGCAGCCGGACTGGGAACGTTCGGCATAAACAACATGCTGATAACAAAGAAAGGATGCTGCGGACGCTACAATTCCATCGTAACAAATGTTGAGACTGAACACGGAAAACCTCAGACAGAAGAGAACTGTCTTTATAAAAGAAACGGAAAATGCGGCGTATGCATGAAACGCTGTCCTTCGGGGGCGCTTACACCTGAAGGGTTCGCGAGACACAAATGCCAGGAGATACTTCTCAAAAACGCCGCCATCTACAACAGCTTCGGCACTTCATACACTGACGCCGACGGAAACTCAGTCAGCAGCGGAAGCGACGTATGCGGAAAATGCGTGGCAGGGGTTCCATGCTCCTTTACTTCTTTGTAAAAACTGAAAAAAAGATAAGTCCGCCGCAGAGAATGAATCCTGCGAAACCGTACATCACTTCAAAACCGAAATGACCGCCGACAATACCGAGAACTATCGCACCAGTGGTGATGCCGACATCCATAAAAGATGTGAAAAACGCCAGCGCTCCCGCCCTTTCATGCGGCTCTGTCTTATCAACAACATACGCCGACAAAGCCGGCATAAAGGCTCCGAATCCAAGCCCGAAAAGTGCGCCGATGAACGCCAGCATATAGACATTTGAAAGAAACGGCAGACAGAAGGTTGCCACAGCCAAAATAAACAGGAACGGAATTATTACTTTTCTTCGTCCGTAGATGTCTGAAAGTTTTCCTGCCGCAACCCTGCTTATAAGAGTAAAAACAGCATAAACAGTGAAGAATATACCGAAATCCGCCATTCCCTTTTTCGGGGCATAGACGGGCAGAAACGTTATCACTGTTCCATAGACGGTGGATGCGCTGAAAAAAGTTATTGAAGCAACAAGCACAGGTCTTTTCAGCCCGGCTTCAAAAATACCTTTCTTTCCGTCATGTTTCTCCGGTCTTCTGTCATCCAGCATAACAAGCGAAAGAAAAGAGAGCGCCGCTGTTATCGCTGACAGAGTGAAAAGGTAATTAAAATCGTGAGTAGCCGTTATTATTCTGCTACCCCATGCGGGAAAAAGCGCCATGGCAAATACATTCGCCACACCGTATACCCCCATGACCTCGCCCCTGCGCTGAACAGGCGCAATATCGGCAACATAAGCAAAAGCCGCCGCCAGATAACATCCGTGAGCTACACCGTGAAACAGACGCAATATATAAAGCGGAACTATGCCTCCCGCATGTGCATAGAAGACAAAAAGAAAAGTAAACAGCCCTGACCCTAAAAGGAGAAATTTTTTACGCCCGTAGTTATCTGCAAGTTTACCGAAATAAGGTCTTAAAATTACGGATGAAAGTGTAAAAAAACCAACAACGGCACCGATCTGTCCTGTTGTTCCGCCGATATCCTGAACAAACTGCGGGATCGTCGGCAAAAGCAGATAGAAACTGCCGAAATAAAGGAATCCTGAAACACATATCAGAACAAAATTCTTAGAATAAAGTTTGAAATCACTCATTTCCGCCTCAAATGGGTCGTATTTTCTATCATTGTATTTTCCTGCAAATTTGTCAAAAGATTAATTCAAGAAAAAATATTGAATTTAATAAAAATATTGCTTTTTTTCTTGTAAAAGTTAGTTTTTATAGATAGCAAAAACAGGCCATATTTCAATTTATTGTATTTTTTGCAATTTTTAATGTCGCTTTCAACGCCCGGTCTGATAACACCACCTCAGTGGCGGATTATGTTCCGGGGCGTTAACGCACCGCGGCGGATTTCCATACAGCCTTTAACCTTTTCACTGAGGTTCTGTTACTCATAGATGAGATGGAAACCAGTGAATTTTCCAAGCAAAAGTACATTATAAATGTATCTGAATAAGGATCAGACAAGTAAAAGCTTAAAACATATTCTTTGATAGAAATTCTTCTTTAATATTCGCAACTTAATATTCAATTCAGTGGAAATTACTACAAAAACATGATAAATATATAATTATAATGTTTTTGGGAATGGCAATATGAACTCTCTTTTCAGCAGCCTCAGATACCGGATTCTTGCATTCACAGCGCTATTAATGTCTGTGGCTGTCTTTATTCTCATTTTCAGTACATATTCAAAACTGCGCAGTGACATCATCAGCAAAAATGAAGAAGCGTTCAATATGTTCGGCAAGATATTCGAGACCGAACAGGAAACGATGATAAGGCAGTTCTCGCTTGGTCTTGATACCCTCACAGACAACCAGACGCTTGTGGAAAGATTCGCCAGAAGAGACCGCGAAGGGCTCGCAAAACTTGTAGACAATATTTACGACACAAGGCTCAAACACCTTTACGAAATAGATCAGTTTCAATTCCATATCCCTCCGGCAATAAGCTTTTATCGGGTACACAGTAAGGAAAACTACGGAGACAATCTTGAAGCTTTCCGCAAAACCGTTGTTAAAGCCAATCAGCAAAAAACAATGGTTGCGGGTATTGAAATGGGCAGAAGCGGTCTCGGACTGCGGGTTGTCAAACCTGTATGGTATAACTTCGATTCTGTGGGTACAGTTGAATTCGGCGGCAGTATAGAAAACATACTCCGCACAACCAAAACCTGCACAGACATTGAGTATGCCACCGCAGTTTATAAAAAAACTGCTGAACAGGTAAAATTCTTTCAGGATTCATCCTCCTGGCTGCGCCACAACGACCTTCTGGTCTATGATTTTTCATCCGACGAAACCAGAAAAATCGTTGAATCGGGTCTGATGGAGAAAGAGGATATCACCAGATTTGACGGCAAATTTTATATGACACATAAAATGCCGCTATACAATTATTCTGCGGAACAGATAGGCTGGCTCTTCCTGGTCAAAGACACCAGCAAAGAGGTTACGCAGATGTATTCCGCCTTAACAAAGCAGGCGGCTGCAATAATAGCATACGGACTGTTTGCGCTGGCACTGGTATCCGGCTTCATGATAAAAGTTATTTTCAGACCCATAGAAAACATTGCCGATCATGTGACCAGCAATGAAATAACCATTGAAAATGAACCGAAACTGCTCTCGTTCAATGAAAACACGGAAATAACCGTCCTTGCGGAAGCGTTCAATAAACTGAGCATGAAGCTTTACAGTAACCTGTGGGAACAGAGCAGACAGATTCACGCCATTGAGGACATAAACAAAAACCTGGAAAACACCATAAATAATCGCACAAAACAGCTTGAGGATGCCAATCAGAGGCTTGAATCGGCTCTTGATAACTATAGATATATAAACGATGCCAAAACCGAGTTTCTTACAGACATGAGCCACGAGATACGCACGCCGATGAACGCCATAATAGGTCTGAGCTACCTCGCTCTGCAAACCGGACTTAACTCAAAACAATACGAATATGTGAGCAAGATACATTCATCCGCCACACTGCTTATGGAAATAATTAACGACATACTGGACTATTCCAAGATAGAAGCCGGAAAACTGGAACTTGAAAACATCAGCTTCAATATCATCGACCTTTTAAAAAGCATAAAGGACATCCTTGAAGTTCAGGCGGAAAAGAAAAAGATAATATTGAAACTTGATATATCCAAAGACGTTCCCGCGTATGTGAAAGGCGACCCCACAAGAATTATGCAGGTGCTTTCCAATATCGGTTCCAATGCTGTTAAATTCACTGATAAAGGCTCGGTTGTGATATCTGTTGACTGTACCGAATCAAACATGGCATACAGCACAATAAGATTCACCGTCAAAGATACCGGAATAGGCATACCTGCAGACAAAATAAATAAAATCTTCTCATCCTATGAGCAGATATCCAAAAAAACATCCAGAAAATACGGCGGTTCAGGTCTCGGTCTGTCAATATGCAAAAAAATTCTCGACAAAATGGGCAGTTCTGTCTTTGTGGAAAGCGAACAGGGCAAAGGAAGCACCTTCTCCTTTACTCTGAAAATGAAAAACACGGACGTTACAAGCACCGAAGAGCTGAAAGAACGCAGCAGCATATTGAAAAACAAAAGAATACTGGTATCTGAAAACATGCCCTCTGAACACGGAAGCATCTCATCCATATTCAGAGAACTTCAGGCTGACGTGGTCTCTGTGGACAGCAATATCGAGCTTATAAAAACACTTGGCAGCAATATAAAAAGCGACGGAAAACTGGGGTTTGATCTGATCATTCTTGAAAACCGCATGCATGACGATTCGCCGCTTGAAGTATTTGAAAAACTTGAAACAGATATGGGACTTATGCCGCCTGTGATATATATCAGCAGCGAACATCCGCTGAGAGACACCGGACTCAAAATAACAACTCTGGCAAAACCGGCATCTCCCACTCTTCTTTTCCACTCGGCAGTGACCGCTGTAACAGGTGAAATGTCCAAAGGGGAACTGCCGGAAATCCTGAATGCCAGAGAAACAGGTCATTCCATACATGTCCTTGTGGCAGACGACAACAGCCTTAACCGTGAAGTTGCCGGTGAATTCATGCAGATGCTGGGCATAAGCGTCAGCTTTGCGGAAAACGGCAAAGAGGCTGTAGAGGCTGCAGAGAAGGAAATTTTTGACGCAATTTTCCTCGACATAATGATGCCGGAACTGGACGGATATAGCGCAGCCAGGATAATACGCGAAGGTTCGCTGAACGCTGATACCCCAATATACGCTATGACGGCAAGTGTCATAGACGAGGACAGGCTGAAAATGAAAGCTGCGCTTATCACGGGAGCTATCGGCAAACCGCTTAAGATAAACGAGATATCCAAAGCTGTCACAGAGGCTGTAAGAATAAGTTCAGCAAGAGTTGCCGGATCACAGATGTACGACCCCGGCGGTCATGTGGATTTCATGACAGGACTGGGCGGTTTCGGTGGAAACGAAACGCTTTTCATCAAGGCATTGCAGGAGTTTCTGAAAGCGGCAGATACCATCCGCAGAGAGATAACAGCAAATCCGGACACAGGGAAGCTGAGCGATATTTTCCGGTCTTTAGGTTCATATGCAGAAAATCTTGCCATGCCGAAACTGGCGCAGACAGCAAAAAATGCCGAATCAGCGGTGGCTGCCAATAATGTTAAAAATACTATAGACTCGGTTACCCTTTTGTTGGAAGAACTTAACAGAATCATTAAAATAGTTTCGGAAAATCTCAAAAATATAGCCTGAAATGGCATCCTCGTTGCTTCACATTATCCAATCTTTCATCAGGAGGAAAGAATGGACACTGAGGCATTTTTCAACAAAAATGAAGACGAAAGGATAAAGCAGCTTACAGGCATAGCAAATCTGCATATTTCCATTGCCCGCGACCTCTTGACCACGGACAGACCACTCAGCAGAGAAGAGATGGAAAGTCTGCTCAATCTGCTTATAACAGCGAATGAAGCAAAACGGCTTGCACAATCATTAAAAGAGGATCCGAATGTCAGAAAAACTGCTTAACTGAAAGTCCCGCATTTATATTTTCAGCGGGACTTAATTAGCGTCCTAACTACTCTTATACCTCTTTTCAAAAGCCATAAGACAGGGCTTGCTCTTTATAAAATTATCATGTACAGTCATGCCCATAGTTATTATTATTTATCGGGCGAATTAGTGAAAGAAGATTCTCTTATTAAACGTATTTTGCGGGAAAACAACGTCGTTACTGTCTTTCAGCCTGTGGTGAGTCTGAAAGAAATGCGCATTGTCGGCTTTGAAGCACTTTCAAGAGGCATATGTTCAGAAACCGGCAATATTATCCAACCCGGCACCATGTTTTCCATGGCAAGGGAGGAAGATTGCGATCTTGAGCTTGACCGCCTCTGCCGCCGAACTGCAATGAAATCTTACAAAACAATCCCCAATTTCAATAAATACCTGTTGTTTCTGAACATTGATACATGCGTAATAGACAAAAACGACACAGAATCCACAAATTATACCAAGGCTCTCACAGACGAATTCGGCATAAACTATTCCTCAATATCCCTTGAGATAGTCGAATCAAAAATAGAGAACAACCACAACCTTGTGAGTTTCGTCGATAATTACAAGAAGCTCGGATATTATGTCTCTCTGGATGATTTCGGCGCCATGCACTCAAACATGAACCGCATAATACTGTCCAAACCGAATATCATAAAGATTGATATGGGACTGATACGCAATATCCACGACAACTATTATCAGCAGTCGATCATTACATCCATCATAGATATAGCTAAGAAGACAGGCGCTCTCACTCTTGCAGAGGGGCTTGAAAACATGGAAGATATCATGAAAAGCTATGAACTCGGTATAGACCTTTATCAGGGCTTTTTCTTCCACAGACCCTGCATCGACGTGGGCAGTGCCATAGGTTTTATTCAGGACAAGATAAACTATACCGTCGGATATGTTAAAAACAAGCTGGCGGAAAACGTCACAATCAGAAAGAACAGACACACCAACTTTGAAAATATAACATCACTGCTGAAACAGGAAGCCAAGGGACGCAGTCTCGATGCATTTTATAAGGCGCTCACATCCAGCATCAGCTTTTTCCCGGAAATTGAAAGGATCTTTCTGCTGGACAATTCCGGCATGCAGACACTGCCGTCCGTTATGAACCCTGCGCATGAGATTCGCAAAACAAAATCTTTCAGCATGTTCCACGAAAACCATTCAGACCACTCTTTGAAGGATTATTATTATTACTTGAAAAAACTTGATGCCGGACGATATTTTACTGACACGTTCATTTCAAGTACATCCGGAAATATCCTGAGGACGATGTCCTGTACGTTGACCGTCAGAGATGAAGATTATATTTTATGCATCGACTTTATCGATAGTTTGAAATCATGAAAACTGCGGAGAATTTTTTGGAAAATATTGGTTTTGATATTGCGGAGATTGTGGAAAAAGAGCTTATTCGGATTGAGTTTCAGCCTATACTCAGTCTGAAACTTAAAAAGGCCGTCGGAGTTGAGGCTCTTTGCAGGGGAATCAACCCCGCCGACCGGACGGTGATCTCACCTATAACCCTTTTCAGCGAAGCAAAAAGACATAATCTGGTACTCGCTCTGGACAGACTCTGCCGCAAAACAGCCATGAGAGAATTTGCCAATATAACAGGGCACGACAACCTCGTTCTTTTCCTCAATTTCGATGCTTCCGTTCTGGACAACGTTATTGATGAAGACAAATCATGGACAAAAATATACGCAGACGAAGCCGGACTTAAATATCAGAACATAGCTGTTGAGATACTGGAATCCAAAATAGAGAACAACAGCAAACTTGAAGCTATCACGGAGAAATTTTCCGCACTGGGCATGTTTGTTGTTCTGGACGATTTCGGCGCGCTGCACTCAAACCTGAACAGACTTGTAATATCCAAACCGGACATCATTAAAATAGACAGAAGTCTCATTCACAACGTGAGCCAGAGCTACTATCAGCAATCCATCATAAAGTCGATAATAGACCTTGGCAAAAAGATAGGCTCGCTGACACTGGCAGAGGGCGTTGAATCAAAAGAGGACGTTATGAAGTGCCACGAGCTTGGCGCTGATCTGTTTCAGGTTTTTTTCTTCTCAAAACCGAAAAGCAGAGCCGATCTTCAGGATTTCTGCTGCAAGACAATGATGGACGGTCTTTCATACGAAATTAAAGACTATATGGCTGTGAACCTTGAACAAAAACGGTTTCAGCACGCAAATTTTGAAAATATCCTGAACAGGATGCTTGATGAGGTGGTAAATACTCAGGAACATGACTTCATAAATGTTGCTGACGAATTTATCAAGACCCACAAGGACATAGAATGTGTTTACTTCCTGAACGAAGACGGTGTTCAGGTGGGCGACACCATATGCGGATTTGAAATACCGGAAAGCGAACACAGCCTGTTCCACCCTTCAAAAACCGGTACAGACCACTCGCTGAAAGAGTATTTCTATTTCATAAACAGCCTTAATCTGCTCTCGTACTACACAGACCCATACATTTCGCTTGCAACCGGAATGCTTTGCAGAACAATGGCAAAAAGATTTGAAACGGAAGATAAAACGTTCATTCTCTGTATAGATTTCATAGACAGCAGGGCTTGCAACCTGCTTTAAAGAACCGGTCCGAGAGAACGGCACCCCCCCTCGAAAACTCGCACATAAAAAGGTCTTTTTCTGAGCTCATCAAGGGCAATACTCTCCGACATGCTTATATAGTGCAGTATCAGATTTTTCACCTGCTCCGCAAAATCCGCGGAATACACCATCAGATTCAATTCAAAATTAAGCCTGAAACTTCTGGTGTCCATATTCGCAGAACCGACGGTCGTCCAGTTACCGTCAATGGTTATTATTTTGGCGTGTATCATCTTATCTTTAGCTTCATAGATGATGACACCCGCCTCTATAAGCTCCTCATAATATGACCTTCCGGCTGCGGCTATTATAGGATGATTGTTTTTGCCCGGCACGACGATACGCACCTTTATACCCTGTTTAGCAGTATTTTTCAAAACTTCCATCATAGGCTGATTTGGCACAAGATATGGTGTGATTATATCTATGGAGTGTCTCGCCCTGTTCATCACTGTGAACAGTGAATCGTAAATCATAGGTGTTGTCTGGTGAGGACCCGACGGGATAAGATGCACGGTTCTGTCGCCGCAGTCCATACCCTTGGGTACCAGAATATTTTCAGATATATCCTCATTGGTGGCAAACATCCAGTCTTCGGCAAAATATCCTGCCACCGAGTTAACGGCGTTTCCCTCGAAACGAAGGTGAGCATCAGCCCATTCCTGATATTCATGTCCTATGTTCATACCGCCCATATAGGCAATTCTGCCGTCTATTACGGCTATTTTCCGATGGTTTCTGAAATTCACCCGTGAAGCGGTTCTAAGACCGAACGGGGAATGAAACACAGCCGTTTTAACCCCTGCCTTTCTGAGACGTTTCATAAGGTTTGTGAATATCAACCCCATTGAACCCCATCCGTCAACCATGAAGTATACGCAAACACCCTCCCGAGCTTTCTGTTCGAGGAGTGATGCAAAATGCCGACCAACACTGTCGTCACGGAACAAATAGTATTCCATCAATATATAGTTTTGGGCGGACATGATATCCGCCTCAAGAAGATTGTATTTCTCCGCCGCGTCGCTTATAAGTTTCAGGTTCCAGCAACGGACAGGCTGCATACCGGTCACTTTCGTGATAAGCCTGCCAAGCTCGCCGACGTCCACCTCGCACTTTTTGTCTCTGCATATGCTTCTGTCAAGGAAAGGGTAGCGTTTCATCCGCTTTTCAACGATATTTTTCAGTCTTGGGTTGCCGAAAATAAGATAAGCCAGAGCCCCCACAACCGGAAAAAGGATCACGGCAAGCACCCAAGACAGGTTTGCTCTCGCCTCTCTTCTGCCTGACAGAATTATCATTATAAGGACAAACGACAGCAGTTCAAAAAGATACGTCAGCAGGTTGTCATAATGGATGGTCAAGCCTGCACCCCTGATAGATACCGTTCTCGGTCATATATTTCATGAGTTCCTGTGTGAATTCCGCTTTATTCTGCGGCCACATTGGAGCGATAAGCGTATTTCCTGCGGCGTCGCCCACCAGTCTGGCAACAACCATATCAGGTTTCATCCGCCCTATCCCCTCCGCAAGTATCTCTATATACTCCTGCTGCGTGAGAAGATCCACCGTGCCTTTATAGTACCAGTCCGCAAGTGGAGTGTTCTTAACCACATGCAAATGATGAAATTTGATGGAGTGCATGCCGAGTTCTACGCAAAGCTCCACCGAGCGCATCATATCCTCACGGGTATCTCCGGGCAGTCCGAAAATTATATGGGCGCAGGTCTTTATTCCGTATTCATGAGTAAGTCGCACTGCATCGGCAAATTCGGCAGCGGTATGACCTCTGTTTATGATCTTTAATGTGTTGTCATTGGCAGACTGAAGACCATATTCCAGCATTATTTCGTATTTTTCGTTCAATTTTGAATAATATTGCAGTTTTTCGGCATCTATGACGTCTGGACGGGTTCCGATGTAAACTGAGACTATACCTTTGTCAACCAGTGCCAGATCCATCCTTCTTCTGATGGTTTCCATATCTGCATAAGTATTTGAATATGATTGAAAATAAAGGATAAAACTGTTAACGCCCTGTGCGCGGAGTTTTTCCGCACGTTCTGTTACCTGACATGTTATTGAATTTTCCGAAGAGATTGCGAACGAGTCCACGTTGCAGTATGCACAGCCGCCCTCACCTTTCATGCCATCACGATTCGGACAGGTAAATCCAGCATCAACAGATATTTTGCGTACTTTGCATCCGTATTTGTCTCTCAGATAATCATTTAAAGAATAAAAAAGCCTGTTTTCGTCAGATTTCGTCATATTTAACCCTTTACTTTACGGTTGAAAGTATAATATATCATAATAATAGTTTATGATTCCAGTGATTTAATTATATAAGGCAAAATGCCTGTCCCGGAGCAATATAATGTCTGGTCTTCTGTCTTTGAGTGTAGTGCTGATATTCCTCGTGATATCGCAGTTGATCTCTGCCCTGCTTTTCACCCTGTATTTTGTAAAACAAAAGAAAAAAATGGCGGAAACCAACAAAAAATTGAAGGCAGCAAACGCACGTATACAGCAATATCTCAGCGGGGTTGATGCTTCTAACCTCATGTGCGTAATGGACACCTCAGGCGTTATGAAATACATAAACAGAGCATATCTTAATGCTGTGGGCTATATGTTCGACGAAGTGGTCGGTAGCAGGTATGACATTCTCTCTCACCCGGACACACCGCAGAAAACCTATGAGGAGATGTTCTCGACACTTCAGGAAGGTCAGATATGGTCAGGAATGATACTGAATCAGGCGAAGGACGGACACACGGTATACCTTGAAACGTCCGTTGTCCCCATACGCGACGACAACAACCGTATAACAGAATATCTCTCCATACGCAAAGACCTCACGGAAGTGTATGTCCAGCAGGAACAGATAAAGAAACAGTACACAGACCCGCTCACAGGTTTTCCCAACAGAACAAGGATGCGCCTTGACCTCGAAAAAATAGAGGAACCGGCGCTTGCCATCATAAATATCGACTCGTTCAGCACCATAAACACCTATTACGGTCTTGAGGCAGGCGACGAGATACTGATAGATTTCGCCAGCCTGCTGAAAAGCAAGCTTGATCTTTCCATGACCGCATACAGGCTGAGCGGCGACGAATTCGCAGTTCTCGCCGAAGGCATGAAAGACATTGACGCGTTTAACCTTACCATCAAAAATATTATGCATGAAATAGCCGAGCATAGATTCCATTCCGACGGCAACGAGATACAGCTCAATCTGACATCAGGCACGGCTCTGGGACACGACAACCCGCTTGTCAAAGCCGGAATGGCTATTAAACAGGCAAGACAGAACAAAAAGACGCTCACAACCTATTCCGAGGTTCACCAGGTAGCGGAGCAGATGCGCGAGACGATACAGTATACAACCGCCCTGCGCGACGCCGTGCGGCTCGACAGAGTTGTCCCCCATTTCCAGCCCATCGCCGATACTGCCACCGGAAAGATATTCAAGCACGAAGCGCTCATCCGTATTCAGGATGAAAGCGGCAAGTTTATACCGCCCATGTGCTTTCTTGAGCTTTCCAAACAGCTTAAGCTTTACAACGACCTCTCTTCCATAATGCTGATGAAGACCATTGAAAAGATAAAGGATACAGACAAACGTATCTCGTTCAACTTCGACAAAGAGGACGTGCTTAATCCAAAAATGCACACGAAGCTTTTCGAGGCAGTACGCAAATACGGTCTTCAGGGAAGAATAACTATCGAAATAACGGAATCAGAAGGTATGGATAACCTCAGCGAGCTTGCGGCTTTTGTCAGCAAAGCCAAACAGGAAGGATGCCTGATAGCCATTGACGATTTCGGTACGGGCTATTCAAACTTCATGTATATCCTTTCCCTCCAGCCGGATTTTCTTAAAATAGACGGTTCCATAACACGCCAGATACTTGAATCAAAACGCGCGCGCCTGCTCACAGAGACCATCGTCAGCATGTGTCACAGAGCGGGGATAAAAACCATCGGCGAATTCGTTTCGTCCGAAGAGATTTACGGACTGATGAAGGAACTCGGCGTGGACTATGTTCAGGGCTACTATTTCGGCAAACCTGAAATTGAACTGCTGTAGTCCTTGTATTTATCCGTAAATTGCTCTAAATTGACACACAAACATAATTCTTAAGGTGACTTATGATAAAGAAAGAGCTTCTTGACGTTTTGGCATGCCCCAAATGTAAACAACCTGTCAGGGAATCCAAAGACGAAAAATATATCGTTTGCGATTCGTGCAAACTTCTTTACGAGATCCGCGAGGGTATCCCCGTGATGCTCATTGATGAAGCAAAACAGGTGGAAAACACAGGCGGATACTGACATGGAGATACTAAGCTCCTTTCAGATGGCGAAAGCTGACAGCTTTACCATCAACAACATAGGAATCCCTTCGGCAGTTCTGATGGAGAACGCATCCGGCGCTTTTGTCCGCGTGCTTCTGGAGAAAATGCCAGAAATGACATCGGCGGCTGTTATCTGCGGAAGCGGTAACAACGGCGGTGACGGACTGGCGGCGGCAAGGCTTCTCAGCAATGCGGGAATACATACCGACGTGTACCTTGCCTGCGACCCCGAAAAACTGAAAGGGGACGCACTGCTTAACCTGAACATATTAAAAAACTATCCCATAAACATCTTCGCCATCACAGACGAGGAGATACCGTCATTTGAAAGCTACGACGTCACAGTGGACGCGCTTTTCGGCACGGGACTGACACGCCCTCTTTCCGGTTATCTGGAAGAGCTGGTGAACAGCATAAACCTTTCTTCCGAATTCACCGCGTCGGTGGATATACCCAGCGGACTCTGCGGCGACACATGGCTCACCATCGGCACGGCTGTTGACGCTGACCTTACGATCACATTTGCACGACCAAAATTTCCACACGTTATGTACCCTGCCCGCAAACTCTGCGGCGAGGTGATAATCGTTGATATATCAATCCCTGACTTCGCCATAACTGGCTGTCACACATACCTTCTGACACCGGACAACCTTCCCGTTGTCACTCCCAGAGAGCCTGACAGCCACAAGGGAAATTTCGGTCACGCAGTTGTTATCGGCGGAAGTATAGGCAAATCAGGCGCTGTGCTTATGGCATCCCGCGCATGTGCCGTATGCGGTGCGGGGCTTACCACCGCGGCAGTGCCGAAAGGACTTATCCGCACGGCAGAAAACTCTAATCCCGAAATAATGTCTCTGCCAATCGGCGAAGGTGATTTCTTCACTGCAGACGGCGCGGACAAACTGGCGGAGTTTCTTGAAAACAAGTCAGTAGCCTCAATCGGCATGGGAATCGGAACAAACGACGACACCGCAGAGTTCCTCGACAGACTTATAAATAAGACAAAACTGCCGCTCATAATAGATGCGGACGGAATAAATCTGCTCAAAAAGAAACAGTTCAAAAAACTGGACGGCAGATGCGCAATCACGCCCCACATCGGCGAATTCGCAAGACTGCTCGGCATGACGACCGAAGAGGTGAACCGCGACAGGATAAATCTTGCCATCAACTTTGCGAGCGACAACGGCATCATAGTCGTGCTGAAAAGTGCCGACACTCTCATAGCACTTCCCAACGGGCTTGTGTTCGTGGACATATCAGGTTCCCCCGCTCTCAGCAAGGGCGGAAGCGGCGACTGCCTCACGGGGCTTATCACAGGATACGCCGCGCAGGGCTATGACCTCGACTTTGCATGTATGCTCGGAAGCTTCACACTGGGCAGAGCGGCGGAACTGGTGCTTGAGACAATGAACGAAAAGACTGTTATGACCACGGATATAATAAATACTGTCGGACGCGTGCTGAATGAACTGGAACAGAATTCTTGAGAACGAAGAGGACACCAGAAAATTTGCAGAGGAAGCGGCGGAGCTTCTGAAAGGCAAGGTGGTGCTTCTCAACGGGACACTGGGTGCAGGCAAAACATTCTTTGTCAAGTGTATAGCGGAGCATTTCCACTGCACGCAGGCTTCCAGCCCTACGTTCACCCTGCACCAGCAGTACGACGGAGACATAACCATCCGCCATTTCGACCTTTACAGGCTGAACAGCTTCGACGAGCTTGAGAATATAGACTTCTGGAGCATAGTTGAAAGCGGCGACACCTGCTTTATTGAATGGGCGGAAAAATTTAATCTGCATGATGAGCTTGAAAATTATATCGAAATCAATATAACTGTATTAGATACAAACAGAAGACAAATTACGGCGGTGACAGATTGCTTATGAAACCACAGATATGCCCCTATTGCGGGGAGAAGAGGCTCGAAGAGCTTGAACCTACAGAAATCATGGTGGACAGCTCACTTTGGGTTATACACCATTACGAATGTCAGTTCTGTACGGAAGTTTTTGACAAGATAATCCCCGAGGGAGAGCTTGAATACGATATTGACGACATTGACGCTGACATATATACCGACGGAGATATGAATGAAAAAAAATTCCGCAACTGATCTTTTCAGCCAGCTTTCGGATGATGAGATGCAGCGTATCGTCATTCTCAAAAACGGACTTGAGGATCTTAATCTCATCCTTCAGGAGATAGAGGATACATACAATAAACTTGCGGAAATAGGCATAACCGAACAGGAGAAAAAGAACCAGCGGCTCAGACTTCTGACGCTGGAGAAATATCTCCTCGACCTCAACGAAAAGGTGAACTCGGCTATGGGTACGGCAGACAATAAATCTAAACTTTCATAAATACACGGAGACAACCCCTGATGCAGAAAGAATATCCCACGCGAATCGACCCTTCAGAATTTGAGGCGGAACTATATAAGGAATGGACGGATAAAAAATACTTTCACGCTGACGAACACAGCGAGAAACCGCCCTATTCCATAGTTATCCCGCCCCCCAATGTAACAGGCTCTCTGCACATGGGACACGCACTCAACAACACATTACAGGATATCATGATCCGCTTTCACAAGCTGAACGGATATGAGACCATGTGGATGCCCGGCACTGACCACGCAGGTATCGCCACACAAAACGTCGTGGAACGCCTGCTTGCATCCGAAGGCACGGACAGACACGCTCTGGGACGTGAAAAATTCATCGAACGCGTCTGGGAATGGAAAGCACAGTCCGGCGGAACCATCATCAATCAGCTCAAACGCCTCGGCTGCGCATGCGACTGGGATCGCGAACGCTTCACAATGGACGAAGGACTGAGCAAAGCGGTACGCAAGGTATTCGTAACGCTTTATAAAGAAGGACTTATCTACCGTTCCGACTATATAGTCAACTGGTGCCCCAGATGCCACACAGCCCTTTCCGACCTTGAGGTTGAACACGAAGAGATAGAGGGCGCATTCTACCACATCTATTACCCCGTTAAAGGTACGGACATAAAACTAGAGGTTGCAACAACCCGCCCCGAAACAATGCTCGGCGACACGGCGGTTGCTGTAAACCCCAACGACGACAGATATAAACACCTGATAGGCAAAACGGTTATCCTGCCTCTGGTAAACCGCGAGATACCCATCATCGGCGACGAATACGTCGATATGGAATTCGGTACCGGATGCCTTAAAGTTACGCCTGCCCACGACCCCAACGACTTTTTGCTCGGAATGAAACACAAGCTGGAAAACATCAGCGTTATGGACGAGAACGCCGTTATCAACGAGAACGGCGGTGAGTTCAAAGGAATGGACAGATTCGATGCCAGAAAAGCTGTTGTCGTCAAACTTGCCGAACAGGGACTTTTCGTTGCAAAAAAAGCTCACCAGCACAAGGTCGGTCACTGCTACAGATGCAAAACCGTTATCGAACCCAGAATCAGCCTTCAATGGTTCCTGAAAATCAAAGGAATGTCCGACGAGGCTGTTAAAGCAGTTCAAAGCGGACAGATAGTCATAAAACCTGAAACATGGAACAAGACATTCTATAACTGGATGAATGACATCCGCGACTGGTGCATATCAAGACAGATATGGTGGGGACACCGTATCCCGGCATGGTACTGCAAATGCGGTGAGATAATGGTTGAAGAGGAGACTCCCGAAAAATGCTCACGCTGCGGAAGCACGCACCTTGAGCAGGAGACGGACGTTCTCGACACATGGTTCTCTTCCGGTCTCTGGCCTTTCTCCACACAGGGCTGGCCTGAAAATACCGACACTCTGAAAAAATTCTACCCCACGTCAACCCTCATAACAGGCTTTGACATCCTGTTCTTCTGGGTTGCCCGTATGATGATGTTCGGTCTGAAATTCATGGATAAGGAGCCTTTCAAAGAGGTTTACCTCCACGCACTCATCCGTGACAAAGACGGACAGAAGATGAGCAAATCCAAGGGGAACGTTATCGACCCCCTCACAATGATAGACAAATACGGTGCCGATGCATTCCGCTTCACCCTCGCCGCTTTCGCCGCACAGGGCAGAGATATAAAGCTGGACGAAGCCCGCATCGACGGTTACCGCAACTTCGTAAACAAGATATGGAACGCTTCGCGCTTCATACTCACAGGCTACGAAGGACAGAAACTCACTGCGGACACAAAACTCTCCCTTGAGGACAAGTGGATCCTGCAAAACCTGAAAGAGACAGAGGAAAAGGTCTCCAAAGCGGTCGTGAACTACGACTTCAACGAGGCGGCACTCGCCGTTTACCATTTCTTCTGGCACAAATTCTGTGACTGGTACATTGAGCTTATCAAGCCCAGAATCTATGACGAGAATAAAAAAGACGACGCATACGCGGTTGCGGCATACATAATTGAAAAATCGCTGGTGCTCATGCACCCCTTCATGCCGTTCGTGACAGAATATATATATAAACTGGTCACCGAAAAAGAATCCATAATGCTCGCCGAATGGGAAAAATTTGACTTTGCATACGAAGAAGAGATGAAGGAGATGGAGGAGATAATCGAGCTTATCGGGCTTATCCGCAACATCCGCGGCGAATATAACGTCTCCATGTCTAAACAGCTCAAGGCTTATGTCAAAACGGATAAAGAACTCACCAGAACCGCTTTCACCAAGTACAAAGATATGGTGATGAACCTTGCGAGACTGGAAACGCTGGAAATGACCGAAACAGCCGTTGAAAAAGCTTCGCAGAATATCGCATCCTCATTTGAAGTTTACGTTTCACTTGAGGGGCTTGTGGACTTCGCGGCTGAGGTTTCCAAACTTGAAAAAGAACTGGCAAAACTGGAAAAAGATGCGAACATCTACGGCGGCAAACTGAAAAATGAGAACTATCTCAAAAACGCACGACCCGAAGTTATTGAGAAGGATAAAGAGAAATTTGCCGAAATAGATGATAAAATGACCAAAGTAAAAGAAACCATAGAGAGGCTGAGAGAACAATGCTGAGAGAAAAACTTGTAAAACTCGCCCTTGAAGAGGACATAGGCACAGGCGACCTCACCGCAAAAGCGTTCCGCGATTATGAAAAGCTGAGCGTTTTCGGATATCTTGCCAAAGAGGATTTCATCCTCTGTGGAACAAAAACCGCCCGCATAGTCTTCAACGAGCTTAACGCCGGAATTGACACTGTTTTCTTTAAAAACGACGGTGATCTCATCAAAAAAGGCGAAATTTTCGGCGAGGTTACAGGTCCGGTCTACTCCATCCTCTCAGGAGAAAGAACGTCTCTCAACTTTCTCCAGAGACTTTCAGGCATAGCGACAAACACAGCCGCTTACGTTAAAGAGCTTGAAGGGACGAATATAAAGATTCTCGACACCAGAAAAACCACTCCAGGCTGGCGGGTAATGGAAAAATACGCTGTACTCATAGGCGGAGGAAACAACCACCGGATGGGTCTTTTCGACGGAGTCATGCTGAAAGACAACCACGTTGACGCGGCAGGCGGCATAACGGCGGCTGTACGTCTGGTTCAGAAAAGCATCCCCAGCACAGTTAAAATAGAAGTTGAAGTCCGCAACCTTGCCGAAGCGAAAGAGGCGGCTGAGGCGGGTGCTGATATCATCATGCTGGACAATTTCAAGCTTGAGGATATGCAGGCGGCAATAGACGTTATAGCCAAACGATCCAAAATAGAGATTTCAGGCGGTATAAAGAAAGAACGCCTGAAAGAGTTCTGCAATCTCGGCATAGACTATATTTCTGTCGGAGCGCTCACCCATCAGGCGGTAAGCGTTGACATGAGCCTCAAAATACACAAATGAGATGCTGTGAAAAACTGCGCAGACTGGTAAGCAGAAAAAGTACACTGGTATTTATCATTGTAGGCATAAGCTTTTTTATGCTTTTTTACTATAGGGCAAATCCGAACGCACTTAAAATAGGCGAGAAGGCTCCGGATCTTGCATTTGAAACAATGAGCGGGAAAAAGTTTCGTCTTTACGACATTAAAGAACCCGTTATGCTTGTGTTTTTTAATACAAACACCTTCCTCTCCGGCGGAATGTATACTCACCTTTATCTGAGAAATATGCCTTATCTCAAGAGCATAGACAAAATAAACAAAGCAAAACTTATCATCATAACAGATAGCGGCAAACAAAAAGATATCATACGAGAAAAATTATCCGATTCAAGGTATAAAATCCTTGAAAATAATGTTTATTCAAGCAATAATAAACAAGCACAGACAGAGTATGGGCTTTCTATCTGGCCTCATTTCTTTCTTATTGATGCAAATAAACAAATTATTTACACTGCCAAGGTTCCTTCGGTGGAACTCGTGGATGGTATTTTAGACAGGAGTCAGTAATGCACGATTTTTTTAACGTTCAGGACATACAGGACGAATACGATCTTGTAATTCTCGGAGCAGGTCCCGCAGGTCTCACCGCAGGGATGTACGCATCCAGAGATAAACTGAAAGTGCTGATACTTGAAAAACAATTCCCCGGCGGCTACGTTGCCATAACAGAATGGGTTGAGAATTTTCCGGGCTTCTTCGACGGCATCATGGGCGCAGACCTGTCAGAAAAATTTTATCACCACGCGGTCAAGTTCGGCACACTCATACGCAACGGAAACTGCACAAAGATAGAACTGGATGGCGATTATAAAATCGTCCACATAGAAAATCGCGCGAACCCCGTTAAAGCAAAAGCTGTCATAATAGGCTTCGGATGCGAACCCAAAAGACTGGACGTACCAGGTGAAAGCAGATTTTACGGCAGAGGAGTTTCCTTCTGCGCAACCTGCGACGGGTCGTTCTATAAAGACCGCGTTGTTGCAAGCGTAGGCGGAGGCGATTCCGCCATCGAAGAGGGAGAATACCTCACCCGCTTCGCTTCAAAAGTTTACGTTATCCACAGACGCGACACATTCCGCGCATCAAACCTTGCAATGGAACGCGCTCATGCAAACCCGAAAATGGAGTTCATCACAGATACTGTGGTTGATTCAGTAAACGGCGAAACAAAGGTCACAGGGTTAACACTTAAAAACCTGAAAACAGGCGAAAAAAGTGAGCTTGTCGTTGACGGACTGTTCGTTTTCATCGGACACACAGCAAAAACAGAGCTTGTTAAAGACCTTGTAAAAACCGACGAATGGGGCTTTATAGTGGCTGACGAATCCACGAAGACATCCGTTCCCGGCATATTTGTTGCAGGCGACGTACGCGCAAAAGAGATCAGACAGATAACAACGGCTGTTTCCGACGGCACGGTCGCCGCCAAAAATGCTGAGAAATACATAAACGAAACCTTTGTGAAGGCATAAATTGAGCGCTCTGCCTCCCGTTACGTTTGTTCCGACACCAATAGGTAATCTGGGGGACATCACTCTGCGCAGTCTGGAAGCGCTGAAAGACTGCGACGTTGTTTTTGCGGAGGACACCCGCACGGCAAAGTCGCTTCTGAACGCTCTGGACATCAAAAAACCGGTGGAATCATACCACAAAGATAACGAAGTTCAGGCATCCGCAAAAGTGCTGAACACTGTCAGCGGCGGAAAGACAATCTGCGTCATCTCCGAAGCAGGAACCCCATGCATCAGCGACCCAGGCAATACACTCACATCAGTTCTTGTGCGTGAAAACGTAAAATTTCAGGCACTGCCCGGAGCAACGGCATTCGTCCCAGCACTCATGATGTCGGGCTTTGACATATCCGACTTCTATTTCCACGGGTTTCTACCGCACAAGCCCACAGAGCGCCTCAAAACGGCGGAATCTCTGACCATATACAACACTGTGATAGCTTTTTACGAATCCCCGCACAGGATAGAGGATACCCTTAAAACACTTCTTGAAGTATTTCCTGCACCGATATTCTGCGCGAGAGAAATAACCAAAATGTTTGAATCATCATACTTCATAAACAGCGAAGCGGATATTGAACAGATAGTCAGAAAAGGCGAATTTGTAGTCGCAGTGAACAACAGAAAGAAGGAATCACAGGAATCGCCCACAGACTGCGGAGAAACCGCTAAAAAGCTTATCAAAGCGGGCTACAGCTCAAAGGACACCGTGAATATCCTGAAAGCGCTCGGTTACAAGCGCAACGATGCCTACTCAGCGGTACAGGAGATTGTAGAATCCTGACAGGATAAAGAACAGAGAACCAGCCGCCATCAGCAAAAACAGGAATATCTTCTTACGTCTTATCAGCTTATGAGTTATCTTTTCCAGCGATGGTTTAACACCCTCCGGAACGCTTACACGAAGCATATTCACAAACTCTTCAAAATCCCCGTACAGAGATGATATGAAAACGAACTTGTGAGGGTCGGAAAGAATAAGTATTACCCGCCAGCGCAGATTGACAATGCCGATCTCCTCCAGTTCGGAGAGTTTTATACTTTTACAGCCCATCAGGTTTCTAAGACTGACCTCGCCGTTTTCAACACTTACGCGGCTGACCAGCATACTGGTCAGGTTATAGAGCAGAAAAACGGTCAGAACGGCACACACTGCGGCAGAACCGCCTGAACCTTCCCTTGTAATGAATGAGAATGAAAAGAACAGTGACGAAACAAAAAGGACTATCATTCCGTAAAGAAGTTTTCTGCTGATCTTATAGACCGTCAATGCTTATCTCCAATGGCAAATCGCTCAGGAAGTTTTTCTTCTGCTTTTCTATATCATTGATTGTGTTCAGTGTCATTTCAAAATTTTCACTGCGAAGCGCATAGACCATACGCACCTCTTTTCCGGTCATCTCCTGCGGATAGTTCTTCATATACTCGGATACGTTGTCCATCAGCCTTCTGCTGTTATAATTCAGCACGAAGTACATCAGTTTATAATAATCCGTATATCTGTCTGAAGCGCGGAGATTTGCAAGCGACGTATAAGAAGCTTCCGCGTTCACAAAGTCCTCTATCCAGAGGAAATAGTACAGCGACGCCTTATAAAGCTCTTTATATCTGATATCTATGGCGCTCATCTGCTGCAAATATTTAAGAGCATTAGCTTTATCTTTCAGCATTATGCTGTAGTAAACCATCTCTTTGAGAGCGGCTTTATCGTCTTTATAATCCGTAAAGTTGAAAACAGCAGGCTTTTTTCCACGTTTCAGAAGCGCGTATGACTTCATGAACTTATATGCCCTGTCGTTGATCAGCCCCATATCCACTGATGTGTTGAGACCTTCATCTGTCGCCGTCAGATCCCAGAGAACGCGTCCTCTGTAGATACTGCGTCTGTTGTTCAAAGGTGCAAGAGACTTATGTCCGCTGCCTGACATATAATCCGCGATTGCGTATATATTGCTGAAATAAGTGTTCTTATTCTTATAAGGTTCAAGGTCTGATTTCACTTTTTTGTACATACCAAGTCCGGTATCCGCCAGAAATGAAGAATAAAGTATCGGTTCCGGCAGATTCCGTTTTGATTCCACCGATTGAATGGCGCGGTCTCGCACTATGTTGTAATAGTCTGCGGGCGTTGTAGTCTTCGCCAAAAGGCGCATTGTCGCCGCAAGACCGAGGTATGCCGGAAAGTGATAGTTGTTTTGCAAAACAGCAGTATCAAAATATTTCGACGCAAGATCCGGTTCGCCGAGATTCATCTTCGCAAGCCCCATATTGTAAAGCGTATATGGGTTATTGTTCAGCATATCATTGGCTTTATTGAATTTCTCAAACGCTTCCTTAAACCTGTAGGCGAACATGTCCGCCACTCCGGCGTTGTTCATCTTTATCCCTTCGGAAAACTCAACAGAACGCTCAAGTTCCCGAAGAGCGCTTAATTTATTATTATCCTGCAGGAGCTTATAACCCATCGCCACGAAATTCATCATTTCAGAAGGTTCGATAAACAGCGGATAGAGCATGAGAGAAAGCATCTGCTCGTATTTCCCGTCGAACCTGTACGAGAAATCTATATCCTCCATCCTTGGAATGAGATGAAACTTGACGTTTGTAGCGCGGGAGAAAGCATCGCTCCGCTTCATCTGCTCAGCCACAGTCTCTTTCAATCCTTCCACATTGTTGGTATTGAAATACACTGCGGCGCGATACCAGAAATATTCAGGACGGGATTTACTTATCCTTTTGGCGTAGGTTAATACGTTGTCATATTTCTTATATTTCAGGTTTATGTAGGCCTGATAAATATAATAGTCGTTGTCGGTTTCCGGCGGGATATTTTCTATGAACCTTCTTGCAGGAACCATTTTATCTTTATAGATATAGTAAGCCACGCGGGCAAGATTCAGGAATGGTGAAGACCTGTCGGAAAGCAGCTCAGGTTCAACGGAAGATATATCTTCATAATATATTATCCTATGTTTCACAACCATGTATAGCATATCATCAGTTTTAAAACGTTCGTATGATGCGGTGGCAAGATTGCCGGCATCGGCTATCTCACCCATTCCGAGAAGTATTTCATATTTCAATCTGTAATATTCTGTTTTGTCCGGAAATTCATTGATAAGTGCGGTTATTTCCTTGTTAGCATCCTTATATTGCCCGTCCAGATAATGCGCTTTCGCGAGTCTGAAACGATATTCCTCAAGCGGATTCTTTTCAATAAGTTCCTTAAGAAGAGTTACAGTGCTTTTGTTGTCGCCCAGAGCGGCATAGTTCAGCGCGGCAAGGTTCACAGCCTCTTCGGTGCGGTAAAGCTCCATAGCTTTCAGCGCGTTGGCAAGCCCTTGCTGGTACATCCCTTCATTATAGTATGCACTGGCAAGGTTATAATAATCCGTATAATCCTTGTATTGCAGGTTTTCTAGGATAGCGATGCCATCTTTATACTCGCCGATGGTCATCAGGAAATATGCGTAGTTTGACTGAACGTATTTGGAGTGTTCGCCCTTTTTCATAGCCTCCTGAAAATATTCGGCGGCAAGTGCCGTCTCTCCGCGTTTCAGGTGTATGTTCGCCATGTTCACAAGCATCTTAGCCGTACTGGCATTATTATCTTTGAGAAGTCTGCGTACTATTTTTTCCGCCTCTTCCAGCTTTCCGGTCTGCATAAGGACAACGCCGAGGTTCATGTATGCTTCTTTGAAGTTCGGATTTTCCTGAACGGCCTGACGGAAAGCGTCTTCCGCCTTGTCGATATCGCCAAGCAGATAATAGCTGACGCCCATGTTATAAAAAGCGATGGAACGGTTCTGTGCCAACGCCTCACTGTAAAATTCTATAGCGTTATTGAATTCGCCTTTAAGGAAGAAATCGTTACCTTTAGTGATGTTTTCATTAGAGCTTATGATGGGTGAAACGATAGGCTGAGTATCGGTTATCTTCTCGTCCAGCTTCGGCTGGGGTTTGTCCTCTTTTGAACAGGAAAACATCAGCACAGACAGAAATACTGCTGCGATGATAACAACGCGGTACGGCAGACGCAAACGTGAAAACCTGTTTTTTTCCCTGTTCATGTCCGGCGGCATAATCCGTTATCCCTCCGGTACTTTATATTTTTATGAGGCAAATCCCGACTCCGTTCGGAAAACCTTCCGTGGTAGTTAAATCGGATATTCTGCCTAAAAGTTGATATCGTATTTAACTCATACAGTGTTATTATAAATTATATAAAATACTACTTAAAAAAAACAAACTTTAAACTGTAATCTATAATTAAACAGGGGATTCTAAATGTTCAAGAAATTTTTCCGTTATACCCAAAATAATTTTTTATACATTATAATAATTATATCTTTAATGCTTTTAATAACCGGACTACTTGGAAAATATCATGAACCTTCATCTGAGTGTGAATTTAAAATATTGTCATTGAAGTATTCGTATTTTGAAGCACTGTTTAATGCACTCGCATTTTGCGCGATTCTTCTTTCTCTAATATTGCAAGAGAAGTCAATAAAAAGAATTCAAAAAGAATCAACTGAAAAAGCATTTATGGGTATGTTAGAGAAGTTTAATGAAAGACAATATAGTTTCAAAATATCAATTAGTAACAAAGATACCACATCAGTTATAGATGGTTACAAAGCCTTGAGGCATTTTTGCAATGGAGAAATAGCCAACATAAATGGGCTATTTAAAAACAACCCAAATGAAATGGAAGCAAAGCAATCACTCGCAAAATACAGAGAAGCTATATTAAACTCTGAAACCCATGACTATCTTTTTGCAAATTTCGGAGGTCTATTATATTCGTTTGATTATGTTGAAAAAAATTTAAACAAACAAGATGCAGAAACTCTAATTAATTATTTTTTGAATCAATGACTCAAACAGATAAAGGGCTGCTTGCCTTATATATTTCAAGCACGCATTACGACAATCAAGAAAAATATGAGAAATACCTAGATAAAATCAATTTAGAACATTTTGAGCATATCCAAAGAGTAGTCGACGCTTACAATGTTTTCAGAAAATGCATGTTTAACAAAAAACCTATCTGACGGCTTCGTCAATGGCTTCGTTGGCAAGCCTGTCGGCTGTTTTGTTCTGCGCGCGGGGAACGTGGGTGAAAGTGACATTTTTTCCCGCAAGAACAGAGTCAAGCTCCTGTTTCAGCGGGATTATGTTCGGATGTTTCACTTTATATTCGCCCTTCATCTGTTTAACGACAAGTTCAGAATCCAGAAAGAAATTGATCTCTTTTTCATCTTTAACAAGAGGGCTTTTTGCAGCCTCGATAACGGCTGTGTATTCTGCGAAATTGTTTGTTGCCTGTCCGAGATATTTTTTACCGGTGTAAATCTCCACTCCGTCGGCATAGACAGCAAAACCGCAGGCAGCGTGTCCCGGGTTACCCCGTGACGCGCCGTCTGTGTATATATCAATTTTCGGCATTAGCATTTTCTTCTTCGGGAAGTGCGTAAAGGAATCGCTGACAGTTAGGACACTGGAGAAGTTCTTTCTCTTTCTTGACCTCAACATAAAGCTGGGGCGGAATTTTTATGCAGCAGCCGGTGCAGGTTTCGTTCTCAACGCGAACAACGGCGAGGTTGTGTCTTGCGTCTCTGATTCTTTCATATTTCGCGAGCATAGGTCTTTTGATAGCCTTAATTGCCTCCGCTCTTGCTGCCTTGTCTTCGGCAAGCCTGTTTATAAGCTCTGCGTTCTCCTCATCTTTCTGGGTTCTGGTGAACTCAAGCTCTTCTTTCATTTTTTCAAGCTTATCGATGACAGACTGATTTTCAGCCTTGTATTTGTCCACTGATTCAGAAAGCTCAGCAAGTCTGAGTTCTGATTCATAGACGTTCTTTTTAAGAGTGTCCATCTCTTTAAGCACAGCTTCGTATTCCTTGTTGTTCTTCACATCGGGAAGTTTTTTCTGTGCTTTCTCAAGGAGAACTTTGCCCTCTTCATAGGCTGTTTCCACCTGAGTTTTAGCGGCAAGATCCTTTTCATATTTTGCATTGAATTCGTCAAAAGCCGCCTGTGCTTTATCAAGCTCCGACTGCGCCTTCTGAACATACTCAGGCTGACCTGCGAGTTTTGCCTCCGCATCGGCAACCAGATTGTCCAGACGCTGAATCTCGATAAGCTGCGAAATGATCTCCAACATGTACTTTACCTCCAGTTGATGATAGGCGGTTCTTCGTCTATCAACACTGATTTTATATTAAACTTTACACTCAATTTCTCTGCCAGATACTTCATAAAAATCCGTTCGGTGTGGAAATGTCCGGCATCAACAATGGTTATGCCTGCCTCGCGGGCGTCAAGCGCCTCGTGATGCTTCATATCGCCCGTAACAAGGACATCTGCCCTGCCGATGCATTTTTTCCATACAGAGGCTCCGCTGCCTGTTACAACTGCAAAACGTTTAACCCTGCCTGAAAGATCGGAATTATTCACCCGGAGTGCGTCAGCACCGAGGACAAAACGCACATGGTCAAGAAAACGTGACATCGGCATAGCCGTTTCGTATGAAGCCACACGTCCAAGTCCGTATTCAGCGCCGCCGATAACAGGATAAACGTCATAAGCAACTTCTTCGTACGGGTGAGCTTTTATTACTTCTTTTATGAGATTGTTTACTTTTGATTTTTCGATGATGGATTCGATACGGTGTTCGTGGACTTCTTCCATTTCGCCGGGTCTGCCGATGAAAGGATTTGCACCGTCACAAGGTCTGAAACGTCCTGTTCCCTCTGCTGAAAAGGAAACGTCCGAATAATTTCCTATATTTCCCGCACCCGCCGCCGCCATGGCATCCCTGACAGCCTGAGAGTGCGAAACAGGCACAAAGACGACGAATTTCACCATTTCGATATGTCCCTCTGTTATGAGGTTCTCCTCAACTTTGCCGCCGAGAAGCGCACAAAGGTGATCGTTAAGGCTGTAATCCGCAAGATCGAGGCTTGTGTGGTGCGAAAGAACTGCGAGTCCGTTTTGAATAGCTTTAATAACTTTTCTGTCGAAAGGTTTGTCGAAGTTAAGACTTTTCAGTGAGCCAAAAAAAAGGGGGTGATGAGTTATCAGAACCTCACACCCCTCTTCTATTGCTTTGTTAATAACCTTTTCTGAAGGATCAAGTGCAAATGCGGCTTTAGTGATCTCCCTGTCGTCAGGTACAATCTGGTTCCCGCTGTTGTCCCAGTCATATTGACGGTCACGGTCAGCGATCCCCTTCTCCAAATAGTTTCGTAAATCTCTTATCCTTGCCACTTAGTCCTTTCTCTGTGATATTTAAAAGTTAAAAAAAATGGGCCAAGCTGGACTCGAACCAGCGACCTACCGGTTATGAGCCGGTGGCTCTAGCCAACTGAGCTATTGGCCCTTGGGAGTGATGTTTTTACTCGTAAATTACGGTTTTGTCAAGACTTTTATTCAGTAAAAGTTTTTAATATTCTGCTTCTTGTGGGGTGGCGCAGTTTCCTCAATGCTTTTGCTTCGATCTGTCTGATACGTTCGCGTGTGACATTGAATTTCTTACCTACCTCTTCAAGTGTATGGTCGGAGTCGCAGTTGATTCCGAAGCGCAGTTTAAGCACCTCAGACTCTCTGTGGCTCAAAGTTTCCAGTATCTGCTGGGTATGTTCCTTCAGCTTGAGATATGTCACCTCTTCCGAAGGATTTTTGGCGGATTTATCCTCTATGAAGTCTCCAAGGCTCGAATCCTCGTCCTCACCGATGGGAGTTTCGAGGGATACGGGTTCTTTGGCTATCTTCATAACCTTCTTGATCTTCTCAACAGGGATATCCATTTTCAGAGATATCTCCTCTGGCGTGGGTTCGCGCCCCATATCCTGCTGGAGCTGACGGGTTATTTTCATCATCTTGTTGATGGTTTCTATCATATGCACGGGGATACGGATGGTGCGCGCCTGATCTGCTATGGCGCGTGTTATCGCCTGACGTATCCACCATGTTGCATAGGTGGAGAATTTGTAACCGCGTTTATACTCAAATTTTTCAACAGCCTTCATAAGTCCTATGTTGCCTTCCTGAATAAGGTCAAGGAACTGGAGACCTCTGTTGGTATATTTTTTTGCAATGGACACAACGAGACGGAGGTTCGCCTCGATAAGTTTCGATTTTGCCGCTTCTGTCTCGGATTCGCCCATTACCAGGCTGTCATGTATAACGTCCAGTTCAGCTTTGTCAAAACCGAGCGAATTCATCGCAACATCATAGTTCTTTTTGGCATGTCTGAATTTCTTCTGAACGGTAGCGATGTCGTTAACGTTCATGCCGCGTTTTTCGCAGGCACATTTTATATCGTCCTCGCAGATGAGTGCAAGTTCTGGGTACTCTGTGAGTTTAACCAGACGGCAAAGCTTTTCAAGCTCTCTGGAACCGTCCAGAATGGATGAATAAGCATATTTAATATCGCCGGCTATATTGCATATTTTTGAATAATTAACTTTTATTTCAAGAAGCTTATCTGTGATATCGTCAACAGAATCGTGCATCGTCTGTTTAAGGGAAAGTATCTCGTCCAGACTAAGCTTATCCTCTTTGATCCTGTCGTTGATCATGATGTTCTGCTTAAGCTTGGATGCGATATCTTCCAGTATTGCGATATACTGTTCCTTGATCATGAGTTCTTTTTCGTCAACGGTTACGGCAGCCGCTTCAACAGCAACTTCCTCTTCCGTCTCTTCAGCTTCTTCTTCGTCTTCGTCCTTTATGAAATCATCGTCGCTGTCTTCAACAGGTTCGACGTCTTCATCAAGACTTCTTACTATCTCGGAATCAGGTTCATCGATATCCACAGGTTCGCTTTCAAGCTCATCCTCTATATCAATGATATCTTTAAGTCTCATGCTGTCGTTTTTGATACCTTCAGCAATCTCCATTATTTTTGCGGCTGTTTTCGGGTAGAGCAGAACTGCACGGAGAACTTTGCGCTGACCGTCCTCTATCTCTTTTGCAACTTCTATCTCCTCGTCGCGGTTAAGCAGAGGGATATTGCCCATCTCTTTCAGATAGAGCCTTACAGGGTCGTCGGTGCTTATGGTCTCTTCGCCGACGTCTTTCAGTATGCCGAAGGGCTCGTCCTCGTCGTCATCAATATCTTCATCAGCAGTGAACAGACCGGGTTTGTCCACTTTGCTGTCGATGACGTCTATCTTAAGCTGGGCGAGAAGCATCATGATTTCGTCAATGAGCTCCGTTGTAAGTATGTCGTCCGGCAAATTTTCGTTTATTTCATCGAAGGTGAGAAATCCTTTTTCTTTTCCAAGGGCAATAATGTTCTTGACTTCAGGGCTTTTAATCTTTCTCGACATCAGATTCAGTCCTCCGGGTTCCTTTTGCGCATCATGCGTCCTGCCTGCTCAAATCTTTTGATAGCAAGCTCACGCGCCTTCGCCCCGCCATCGGAGCTTTTAATCTCTTTCGACAGGGAGTCCATAACCGAGTTTGAAATCAGCTTTTCTCTGGTAGCTGCCGCCAGTCTGTAGATATCGGTGTCGGGCATTTTAATGACCGCCTCCGAAAGTTCGCTGCCCACATCGGGTGAGCACAAAAGGACACTGATATTATCACCATCACGCAAAACATCAAGCACTTTTTTGTATATATCCGCCAGAATTTTATCGTGAAAAAACTCCGGCATAATATTCTCTGTCTGCATGAGTGCTACGTCTTCGGGCAATTTAAACAGCGTTGCGATAAACTCGCGTTCATATATATAGGTAGCGGGACGCCTGCCATTTTTTACAGGACGCCTGCTGACTATTTTTAAACTATTATTTGCGGCGGAAAGGTCAATATCCTTTTTCAGCATTTCTTTACCTACATTAAATATCTCCGCCAGTTTTTCAGCATAATGTTCTTTTCTATAAGGGCTTTTAACCTTTGTAAGCATCTGCTTCATCCGCTCAAGATTTCTCAAACGAGCGTTCATGTCGTCTGAATTTTCTATCAGCGTTTCGGCTGTGAAAACAAACAGATCCTTTCTTGAGGCAAGAAGCGCCTCAAAACCTTCCGCTCCCTCTCTGTCAAGGAACGTATCGGGGTCGTCCTCTTTCGGCAGAAAGATGACCATTGGAAAGCTGTCCGCCGCCACAAACAGGTCAAGACTTTTAAGCGCGGAATTATATCCCGCCTCGTCACCGTCATAGAGCATGTATATATCGTCGGTAAATCGTTTCAGTAAAGAAACATGTTCGGACGTAAGCGCGGTTCCCATTGTGGCAACGCAATTACCGAACCCCTTATCATACAGACGCATTACGTCAAAATAACCTTCAACAATAAGCACATGTCCTTTCTTCCGGATATGTTCCTTCGCCAGATCAAGATTAAAAAGCACTCTGCGCTTTTTAAATATCTCGGTCTCAGGCGAATTTATATACTTAGGCATCTGCCCCGTAAGTGTTCTGCCGGAGAAAGCAATTGTTCTGCCCGTAACGCCCCGCACAGGGATCATGACCCTGTCGAAAAACATCAGGCGCATACCGTACTGCCCTTCTTTGAAAAGCCCTGAACCTAGAAGTACGCTTTTGTCATATTTGCGGACATATTTCTCGGTGTCAAACTTCTGGGGGAAATAGCCCACCATGAACTTTTCCAGAAGCGTGTCGGAGAAATTTCTTCCTTTCAGATAATTGAGAGCTTCCTTGCCGATGCCTGAATAAAGGTTTTTCCTGGCGTCAAGCACAAGCTCCTCGTGCAGAGCGGCGATGTCCTTTGCCGTCTGGCTGACCTCCGCCCCTTCATATTCTATGGTAACACCATACCTGTCCGCCAGAAAGCGCGCCGCTTCCGGAAAGGGCAGGTTATAGTAATTCATCACAAAAGATATCACGTTACCGCCTGTCCCGCACCCGAAACAGTGGTAAAAACCTTTGTCGGGATGAACGTTGAACGAAGGGGTCTTCTCCGAGTGAAAGGGACAAAGCCCTTTGAAGCTGTTCCCCATCTTTTTCAGAGGAACAACGTCATTAATTATCTCGTAAATATCGCTTGCTTCTAGTATTTCGTCTATTTTCGATGATGGTATTTTCATTAGTTAAATCAAGATAGCTCCGTAGTGCATACTTATATTGTATAGACAAAGAATCAAATATCAAATATATTTTGCCCATGCTGTCAATTAATAATTTATCAGTCGAACTTAAAAGCTCTGACAACCCTTTTATAATCCTCCGCGATATTTCATTCAGCCTGAAAAAAGGCGAGATACTGGGTATCGCCGGCGAATCAGGCAGCGGAAAAACCATCCTTGCAAAGACCATACTGAATCTCATCAGAAAACCCGTCGTAAAAACGAACGGAAGCATCTTTCTTGACGGCAGGGAACTTAAAGATGAAAAAGATTTCGCCGCAATACGGGGCGAAAAGATATCCATGATATTCCAGAATCCCACAGGCTCATTGAATCCTGTTTTCACAGTGGGCGCACAGATCACGGAAGCCATACTGACGCATAACCCGAAGATGCAGAAAAAAGAAGCATTGGATAAAGCCGTAGCTCTGCTTACCGAGGTAGAGATACCACATCCCGCGGAACGGATGAACTCCTATCCCCATCAGCTTTCAGGCGGCATGAACCAGCGGGTTATGATAGCAATAGCGCTTTCATCCGATCCAGAAATTCTCATTGCCGACGAACCGACAACTGCACTTGACGTAACTATTCAGCAGCAGATACTTCTGCTGATAAAAAAACTGAACCGCGAAAAGAATCTTTCCGTTATTTTCATCACACACGACCTCGGACTGCTCGCCAGAATAGCCGACGAAAGCTACATTATGTACGCGGGAGAGATGATGGAGCGCATAACAAGCGCAGATATGGAAAACGGCACTATGCGTCACCCTTATACAAGAGCGCTGAAAGCCTGCGTTCCGGTTATCGGCGATTCGCGGGAGTATCTGAACACTATCAAAGGTACAATAACTTTTAACGGACACGCTTTCGATTCAAAGTGCGTATTTGCGGACAGATGTGAAAGAAAAACAGAAAAATGCCTTACGCAAAAGCCTGAATTCAAAGACGGCTTTTCCTGCTTTCATCCTTTCTAAACCTAAAGACTGACTTGTCTTTGCGAGGAAACCAAAGGTTGACGAAGCAATCTTCCACGTATAATAACGTGTGCGAAATATTTAAACTTTAATACTCTTCCACTTTCCGGTTCTGAAACGAACCAGCAGTATAGCAGCTCGCACAACGGATTCTATCATCGCCACAAGATATACCCAAACGGAATTGGTCACATAATATGTAAGAAGCCATGCGGGAAGTATGCGAAGCCCCCATAGCGAGACAGCGTTTATGGCGAATGTCATGTTAGTATCCCCTGCCCCGCGCAGACTGCCGGAAATAACAAAACATACGGCAAGAGGCACCTGTGAAACGCCCATAATGCGCAGATACCAGGCAGCGTTTTCCAACGTTGCCTGATTGTTGGTGAATATACCGGCTATGGCATATGGAAAAGCGGTCATCAGCAGCCCCAGTACGCCCATTATCACCGATGCTGATATAGTAGCCGCGTATGCATCCTTCTCAGCCTCGTCGGGATTTCCCGCTCCAAGCCCCTGCCCCACCAGCGCCATGCTGGCAAATATAAAACCCACGCCCGGCATGAACGCCAACCCTTCGATGCGCAACCCGACCTGATAGCCTGCCAGAGCGTCAACGCCGAATTTAGCTACCAAGGCAGACAAAACAAGGTATGACGGATGTGCGACAATACGTTCAAGCCAAGCCGGAACAGCAACCTTTATTCCACGCTTAAGGATGCTCATATCGAACGACGGGATTATCTTTATATCTTTGCTGAAAAAATAGCAGATAAAATATATGGCAAGCTGGTAATAGATAACGATAACAGTGGCGAGGGCTGCACCCTTTATCCCCATAGCGGGAAATCCGAAATGACCGAATATCATCGCCCAGTCGAGAAAAACGTTCAGAATATTACCTGAAATACTGATATAAAGCGGTATCTTTGTCTTACCGAGCGCATTTAAACCGCTGAACAGAACCCCCTGAATAAACATGGCTGGAAGAGCATACGAATAGGTAGAAATATAGACAGTTCCTTCACGCACAACGTCCTCGCCTGTCCCCAGAATCTCGAACAGAACAGGAGAGTAAAACAGACAGAAAACCATAAGCGGCAGGGAAATGATAAATGAAAAAAGTATCATTACATAAACAGTCTGCCCAGCTTTATCCATCTCTTTTGAGCCGTAGAAGCGGGATACCAGAACGTTTGTGCCGACATAAACCAGAGACATGAATGCATATAAAAGTGCCGTATACTGCATACTCACGCCAACGGAAGCAAGGCTCACCGCCGATATTCGCCCCACAAACAGCATATCGATCATCGACTGCACCATATTCATAAGGTTATGGAAAGCAGAGGGAAGGGATATGGAAAGCACCCTGCGGTACCTATCATTAATAAGAATCATAAATTCCTCATACGCCGTATCTTTTCGCTATAACACTAAAATATACACTAATACACGAGAAAGCATATTGCAATAAATCTGTTTTGCTTTTACAATAACTCTAAATAAAATAGCATCTCATTACATAGGTTAAGCGACATGATAGGTAAATTTTTCAATAAAAAAACTGCCGCAGAAAAAGCCAAGGATCCCATATCTATCTATGTTAATAAGCTGTGTGATAATTTTGCTAAAAATATAACACTGGATGAAAGTATTGAAAATACTGTATTTTCAGTTGTTGACACAGAGACCACAGGACTTGACCTCACCACTGCAAAAATAATTAATGTCGCTGCTGTGAAAGTGCAGAACTTTAAGATAATAGACTTCTATAACTCATTCATAAACCCTGAGATTCCCATACCTGTGGAATCTATTAAATGGCATAACATCACCGACGAAATGGTTGCGGACAAACCCACTGCCGGAGAAGTTCTGCCGGATTTCATAAACTTTGTCGGCAGTTCCGTAATAGTCGGACACCACATAAATTTCGATTTAAAAATGATAAACAAAGAGCTTGATGACTGCTACGGCTGTGCAATCCACAATCAATGGCTGGACACAATGTTCATCTATTCCAGAGCCATAAGGAAAAAAGAGGAACATGTGAGCCTTGACCATCTCCTTGAAAAATATAAGGTTGTCTGCAACGGACGCCACACAGCCCTTGGTGATGCACTCGCCACAGCGGAAGTTTTCGCTAAAATGATAAGCCAGGCAAGAAACGATTTTTCATCTCTTAAACAACTTATAGAAAGCCAGAAAATGATTATCGGTTAGTAATTGGCATTTGCGCTAACCTTGGCGTTGACTGTCGATGTTAACTATTGTATTCTTTTTTTATGACTGATTTCAGACTTAATGTCTTAAAAGAAATACTGAACAACTACGAAAAATTCTTTATCCACCTGATGCCGCATCCTGAGCTTATCATTGGTTCACGCGGTCTGATCGGCGAGGAAAAAAAGAACGGCATAGTACTTGTTTTCAGCTCATATTCATATGACAAACTCGACATGGAAGACAACAGCATCACAGTTAACATGAAATTTTCGGGAAGCTGGGAAAGCCTTTACATACCCATAGATGCAATCAGTGCTATCTTCAACGATCCGGTCAAGCCTGAATTCATGTTCAGCTTTAAACCGCAAAACAGAAAAAATGCCCCGAAACCTGTCGAAAGAGAGGAAGAAACAGAAGATTCAGACGATTCGTCAGAAGATGCGCCCTCTTCCGGCAACAACGTCATACAGTTCAAACGCAAAAACTGACAATTTAACACGAAATACCAGACTGCTTCGTCACCTTGTTCCTCGCAGAGACCGAAGTTTGTCCTGTCTTCGCGAGGAGTATAAACGACGACGCGATCTGCTTTCATCTCCTTCCTGAAATCTAAATACCTGTTTCCTCTATTTCGGGACTAACCGTTTTATACTGAGGCATTACCATGCCCACAGTTGCATTGATATATGTCGGGTCGGCTACAGTATATTTTTTGCCTTTATATGGAAGATATGCTCCGACGGTTTTGTCACCCATATCAACAGCAGTTGCAACGTGGTCGGGATAATTCAGAAGCACAACGTCTTTTTTCAGCAGTTTTTCAACGAGATATGCAAAGAATATACTTCTGTCTTCGCAATCGCTGTAGGGATAATAGATTATCTCTTCCGCATAGAAGGATTTTTCTTTACCGAACTGCTGGTCGTCAGTTTTGTAGGGGAACGCGGTCTGCACAAAGCGCAGAAGGATATTTATGCTCTCTTCCGTGGATTTGCCCTGAATTATGGTTGTAAGAGTCGGCAGAACCGTTTTATCGACCCACTGAGGAACAGATGCGGAAGTATAAACAGGCAGATCGGTCTGCGGGAAGGATGTCAGATAAGCAATGTCATATTTATTCGCCACAGCTTTTACGGTATATTTGTTCCTGTCGTATTCAAACGTAAGATCTCTGTCGAAACGCGCAAAAGAAAGCTTAGGCTGTTTCATTCCCGTAAAACTTACGGATTTAGTAGCTGTAGGATAGTTGCCTTTATAGGTATAAAGCGGGTCTGTTGATGTGCTTATCTTTTCCAGTGTATTCACCAGGTAGAATTTTTTATTATCGAATGTATAGAAAGAGATATCGTACAGGCTGGCATCGGCAGGCAGCATCAGTTTCGTATAGCCTGATTTGGTATATCCCAGTTTCGCATTATAGCCGCTTTTCACAAGGAAAAACCACGCAAGCATCTTCTGTTCCGAAGCATCGAACATCAGTTTTGAAGTGAACCTGTCTACAAGCATGACGTATCCCCAGTCACTCAGGTTTGCGTCTTTTGCTGTTTTATCAAGAACTTTGAGTGATTTGCCATAATCGGCAGAAGCCACAGACTCCCACCATTTTGCTACATTATCGGAAGATATCGGCTTCTGTACGCTTGTTTTAATTTTTCTGTCGTAAGGTATTCTGACACTGAGACCGAAAAATGTCAGATCAACTGTGTCCCCTTCCTGAACAGGAGCATAAAAAGGTGTAGGTTCAGGAATTTCGCCGCTGAAAGACGGCTGCGGTTCTTTCGGTTCTGCAGGCTCCTCTTTCGGCTTAACTGTCGGTTTCGGAGTTTCTGCTTTCGGCAGTTCTTTGACAGGTTCCGGTTTCGGTGCAGGCACCACAACAGGAGCAGGCACAGGCTTGGGAACGATTTTTACAGGTTCGGGTTTAACTTCCGGTTTTGTCACAGGCTGAACAACAGGTTTCGGTTCCTCATACTGTTTAACGGGTTTCTGACCTTTATATTCTTTCCACTGCTGTTTCAGAAAGGCGGAAAACTGCCTGTCCATCTCGTCCAGATAGTTTTGATATTCACCCATAACAGACTTTCTGTAGTCTTCAAAACTGCCGGCAGCATAAGCATGGGATATCAAAACGCACGACAAGGCGATCGTAAAAAAAACTTTCATATCCGTCTCCCTGAATTTTATACCACCAATATACAACGCATGGGCTGACGTTTCGAGGGAAAAAGAACATTAAAGGGAAATTAAAGAAATAGAGCGCCCCCGCAAAGATTTGCAGGGGCGTATCATTATCAGTTGAAGTCTACAGAAAGGATCTCATATTCAATATCGCCGCCGGGTGCCTGAACGACAACCTCATCGCCAGCTTTCTTGTTCACAAGAGCTCTCGCAAGGGGCGACATGATGGATACGGTACCTTTTGAGATATTAGCCTCGTCGGGACCGACTATCTTATATTTTTTCTTTTCGGAAGTTTCCACATTCTCAATAACCACAGTGGCTCCGAAAACAATCTTTTCACCGGAAAGCGCAGTGGTATCAATAACCTGAAATCTGCCCATTTTGCTTTCAAGCTCGGCAATACGCGCTTCGATCATACCCTGACGTTCTTTTGCAGCATCATATTCGGCATTTTCGCTGAGGTCGCCGTGGCTTCTCGCCTCTTCGATAGCGAGAACAACCTCTTTTCTATCAACAGACTTGAGTTTTTCCAGTTCTTTTTTAAGTGTTGCATACCCTTCAGTCGTGATCGGGATTCTTTCCATCCTTGTCCTCCGAGACTTTCCTACCGGTTACGAAGCTGCTAATATACCCGTCCTTCAGCCTTATTTCAAGCTCATCTTGCAAACGCACATCAAATACGCTGCTGATAACTTTCTTGTTCAGCGTCACCCGTGCGTAACCTTTTTCCAGAAGATTGTCGGGATTAAGCGTGTATAGCTTCGCCATCAGGGGTTCAAGTCTAGCTTTGTTTTCCGCCGTCCTTCTCTGCACAGAAACAGACATTCTGCTTTCCAGCCTTTCAACGGCGTTCATGTATTTTTCAGCACTCCTAATAGGGGAGAGCAATGAAATCCTTGCGTTAAGCCTGTCCGCCCGAACAGAGGTTCTGTTCAGATTTGCAAGCGTTTTTTCCCGCATAATAGACAAAAGACCGTCCAGATTTCTGCGGTCTTTTTGCGCCCTTGCAGCGGGCGACAATGAATGTAGTATACCAGTAAGTTCGGATAAATGTATGTTTTTTTTATTTATTATTTCTTTTATCTCAGACATCAATGATTTACCAAGAAAAGCCAGCCTCTGCCTGTCTCTGTTTATCCTGTGCAGAGGTGATGCGGCTATAACGCCGGCATGAAGCATGTCAAGTCTCTGCACCTGCTGATAAAGCCTGTTAAGCGTCAGTTCCGCCATACGCTTTCTGTGACTGTCGATATCCCGCACGGCGTTCACATACCCTGCGGAAAGCTGAGCCGCAGCCGCTGTGGGTGTCGCGACCCTGACGTCTGCAACAAAATCACATATGGAAAAATCACGCTCGTGTCCTATGGCGCTGACAGTCGGCACGGCGCATGCAGACAACGCCCTTGCCACCTGTTCCTCGTTGAACACTGCAAGGTCTTCCAGAGAACCGCCGCCGCGCATAAGCACAAGAACGTCATATCTGCCTGTCATAGCTCCTGCGGTGTTAAGCGCTTTTACGATGGGCGCAATGGCATCTTTGCCCTGAACAGGCACAGACCACACATCCACGGCAAAAACGCCTCCTGTGTTCTTCATTGTGACCAGAAAATCCTTAATAGCGGCTCCGGTGGCAGATGTCACCACAGCAACCCTTTTAGGCAGAACGGGGACGGTCTTTTTGCGACTCTCATCAAAAAGTCCTTCCGCTTCAAGTTTACGTTTGACCTCTTCAAAAAGCTTCCAGAACAGCCCCACGGAATCGTAATCCATCCGTTTCACCAGAAGCTGATAGTTTCCGCCCGCCTCATAAACCGTAAGCTCGCCAATCGCCTCAACACTGTCGCCGTTTTTGGGATTATAGTCCCGCATGGTCATAGCGGAACCTTTGAACATAACGCATTTTATCTGTGATTTTTCATCTTTCAGAACAAAATACAGGTGTCCGGCAGGAGATACTGAAAAACTGGATATTTCGCCTTTAACTGCGATATTGTCTTTGAAGGTACCCTCAAGAAGCTGTTTAACAGTCCTTGTGAGTTCCGTGACGGTATACTTATTCATTTGGATTTTTCTGATTTTTTCTCAGACTGTTTGTCTTTATGCTCAAGGATATAGAGGTCTTCATCCTGTTTTTTCATATTCAGGTCTTTTTTGATGAGCATTTCAAGGTAGTCTTTGTCTTTACGCACAAGATTAAGCTCATCCGTAAGGTCTTTGACCTTCTTGTCGGTCTCTTCGATACGCTTTTCATAGGACGCACGGATAGAGGCAAGTTCCCTGTATTTCAGGATGCCGTTGTGTCCGAACACCATATAAAAAATCAGAACGCCTATTATGACGACAAAAACTATGTTGGTCTTCATTTAACGCCTGTCGGGTCTTTTCTTTTCCTGAATTATACCACAGGTTTCAGGCATTCCTATACGCTGTTCGAGAATTTTTCTGGCTTTTTCAAAAAAACCTAAGACAAAATCGAACTGATAGTCCTGAAACGTCCATTCAAGTGGTACATACGAACCTTTTCTGCGGTAAAGCTGCAGATCGCCATAGATATTATCGCGCAGATATATTCTGTGGGTAAAGTTCTTTGTACTTGCTGCAATAATTTTTTCCATGGCAACATAACCTGGGTCGATGTTGATAACCCTGTGTTTGCCTATGGCGAGCGAATCTTCTATGCTCACCGCATGTATCTTATAATCCGGCAGATTGTCGGGATGTTCCACAAGATCGTAGAGCGCAAAATATTTTGCGAGATTTGCGCCCATCTCCGGTTCATAATAGGAGGTGTGCGAAAAATCGAACTCCGCAGACTTAAGGATAGGATCCCCGAAAAGAGGACGAGCGAACTCATCAGGGTCTTTTACATGGTCTTTGCTGTAAAGAACCGCATTAAAGAATATGACCTTTCCGGTCTGCCTGAATCCGCCGCCTGTAACCATCAGTTCATTTCGAGTTCGAGGATTTCCTCAGAAGGCTCAATTGTTGAGATAGCGTGTTTGTAGATCATTTTCTGAGATTCATCTTTCATAATAATCACAAAGTTGTCGAACCCCTTGATAACGCCTTCAATCTTAACGCCGTTGACAAGATAAACTGTCATCGGTATGCGTTTTTTTCTAAGGTGGTTCAGGAACACATCTTGAATATTGATTTTCTTGCTCATTACGAGCCCCCTAAAAACAGAAAAATAAGTAAAATTGTGTTAACAATATTTTATACTTTATCCAAAATACAGTTCTAATTCAAGAGAAAATAGCTCTTGAAAGTATTTTTACCAGCTGAGTGTCGAGCATGTCTGCATGCGTAGTGTTCTGCATATGCCGAAACCATGTCAGTTGACGTTTTGCGAAGTTTCTTGTTGCTGTCTGTATCCTCTCGCAAACTGAAAATATATCGTTACCGCTGCGGATACATCCGGCTATTTCCCTGTAACCTATCGCTTTGAAGGAATCCATGGATTCATCGTAGCCCATTTCCAGCAGTTTTTTCACTTCGACCGCCCAGCCGCTTTCAAGCATCTTAACAACTCTTGAGTTTATTCGATCATAAATGAGCTGTCTGTCGCCGCCTATAACAAATATATCATATTCGTATGCGGGATTGCGATGATATTTTCTCTGGGCATCTTTAACGTTCATTCCCAGCTGTCGGTTAAGTTCCAGCCCGCGCACGATGCGCGTTCTGTCCGCAGGTTTTACATTGGCGGCAAATTCGGGATCTATAATCATAAGTTCCGCATGCAGCTCCTCATATCCTCTGATTTCAGCATCCCTCTCAAGTTCCTCTCTGAGGTCTCTGTCCCTTTCAGGTGCGGCGAATATGCCTTTTTGAAGTGATTCTATGTAAAGTCCGGTTCCGCCTGCGATAACAGGTATTTTGCCCCGTGAAAGCACATCCGCAATGATACGCTCCGCCTGCTCGAAAAATATTCCTGCGGAATAGGTCTCATCTGGATTCATAACGTCAATCAAATGGTGCGGCACGCTTGCAAGCTCCTCCGCAGAAGCTTTCGCCGTGCCTATGTCCATGTGTCTGTAAACCTGATAAGCGTCGGCACTGATTATCTCTATGGGGTTATCTTTGGCAAGTCCCAGAACGGCGGCGGTCTTTCCCGTTGCCGTGGGACCTGTTACGACGGGTATTCTCATCTGTCAAATTTCCTGAAAAGCCATGCCCTGTCCATTTTGAAGACTATGGGTCTGCCGTGGGGGCATGTATAGGGGTTTGATGTGTGGAAAAGGTCGTCGACTATCTTGCGCATTTCGTGCATCTCAAGCTTGTCGCCTGCCTTTACGGCGTTCTTACAGCTCATGACTATCACACGGTAGTCAACGCTGCTGTCCTTGCGGTTCTCTATCATGTCGGCGAGAATTTCGCGTATCTCTTTCGTAATGTCGCGGTTCAGAACATCGGAAGGCACACGGCTGACCTTAAGGCTGTTTCCGCCGAAAGGCTCTATGTCGTACCCGAAAGCGGAAAGCACTTCCGAACCTTTTTCAATAATATCCGCTTCATCCTCTGTAACGTCTATGAGGATAGGCTCATAAAGCACTATTGAAGGCACTGAAACGGTCTTTTCCTCAAGATATTTTTCGTAAAGCACCCTTTCGTGAGCAACGTGCTGGTCAATGAAAAACGCCTCATCCCCCTTTTCACACACTATCACAGTGTTGAAAAGCTGACCGACGACGCGCACCCTCTCCTCTTCGGGAACGTCCGGAATCTTCACGGCATCTTCCACACGCGCGGAATACTGCACTGTTTCAAGTTCCTTCGCCATGTCAAAACTGCGCACAGTATCTTTTGAATAGTTCTTTTCGTTATATTTTGATTCGTAAACCGTGACAGGCTTGTAAACAGGTTCCGGCGCGCGCATCTGCTCGCCCGTCTCCCTGCCTGCCTCTTCCAGAATCTTTTTGACTGTGTTATGTACGAAGCTGAATATCTCTCTTGAATCCAGCAGCTTGACCACGGTCTTTGCAGGGTGGACGTTCACGTCAACCTTTTCGGGGTCGATGTGCAGAGATATAGCCGCGGCGGGGAATTTTCCGTCGGGGATAAGCCTGTGATAAGCGGTTATGACAGCCTGCACCAGCGAAAGATCTTTAACCACCCGTCCGTTAATGCCGATTATTATCATATCCTTACGGAATTTATGCACAGATGGCAGGGATACCGCCGCCTTCACGTTCATATCTTCAAATTCGTTACCGCCGTAAACAACGTCCGTCTCCTGAAACACTCTCTTTGCACGTTTCAGCATGTCTTCGGATTTATCGGCAGAATATACCCGTTTGCCGTTTATATCCAGTTCAACGGATACATGAGGGTTTATGACGGAAAACTGCCGCACGAAGCGTGCTATCTCCTTCTCTTCTGTCTGGTAATTTTTGAAGAATTTCAGACGCGCTGGAACGTTAGCAAACAGCGACTTAACCTCTACCCTTGTCCCCTCCTGCATGGGAGCGGGAAGGATATCGGATTTTTCGCCGTATTTTATGCGCAGTTCCGCGCCTATGTACCCTTTGCGGAATGAGCGGATTGAGAAGTCTGAAACGGATGATATCGCAGCCAGCGCCTCACCGCGGAACCCGAAGGTTGCTACACGGTAGACGTCGTCAACGGTTGATATCTTGCTGGTGGCAAACCGTTCAACCGCCAGCGGCAGGTCGTCCGGCACTATGCCTTTTCCGTTGTCTGTGATGCTGATATAGCCCGCCCCGCCGTTTTCAACGACAACGGACAGTCTGTCCGCACCTGCATCGGCAGAGTTTTCCATCAGCTCTTTTACGACATTATAAGGACGCTCAACGACTTCGCCTGCTGCTACCTTATTGGCGACATCTTCGCAAAGTCTTTTTATTTCGTTCATGCTTACTCGGCGAAAACGCCCATATTGCGGAACTTCTGATACCTGTCCTCAAAAAGCTGGTCAGGCGACATTGTTTTCAGTTCCGCGAGGTTTCTGACTATAAAGTCTTTCACCTTAACCGCTGTTGCGGGGTGGTTCCTGTGGGCACCGCCCATAGGCTCCTCTATTATTTCGTCGATGATGTTCAGTTCTTTCAGGTCTTTGGATGTAAGCTTAAGCGCTTCCGCTGCTCTGCCTGCATATGCCGCGTCTTTCCAGAGGATAGATGCACAGCCTTCGGGGCTGATAACAGCATATACGGAATGTTCCAGCATACCCACACGGTTGCCCATTGCTATTGCAAGAGCACCGCCGGAACCGCCTTCGCCTGCGATAACTGTTATCATAGGCACTTTAAGACCTGCCATGACCATAAGGCTTTTTGCTATTGCTTCCGCCTGTCCGCGCTCTTCCGCACCGATGCCCGGATATGCTCCTGGTGTGTCAACGAATGTTATTACGGGGCGTTTGAACCTGTCTGCCATCTCGAAAAGTCTCTGTGACTTTCTGTAGCCTTCAGGGTTCACCATACCGAAGTTGCGGTGGATATTCTCTTTTGTGTTGCGTCCTTTCTGATGACCGATGACCATAACGGGTTCACCGTCCAGCTTTGCCATTCCACATACAAGTGCGGGGTCTTCGCGGAACAGTCTGTCGCCGTGGAGTTCGGTAAAATCGGTAAAGATATTCTGAATATAGTCCAGCGTATAGGGTCTGTCGGGGTGGCGCGCCACCATGACTTTCTGCTGGGGAGTGAGACGTTTATATATGTTTGCTCTGACCTTTGCCAGTTTGTCTTCAAGACTTGTGATCTCTTTGTTAAGCTGATCACCGTTCATGCCCGGAAGGTTGCGAAGCTCGTCAAGCTGTGCCTCGATCTCAACTATCGGCGCTTCAAAATCAAGAACCGTTGCCATTGTTCACCTCATACCTTTGATTGGTTGTGTATAATAACTTTTAAGCAGTTCAATATCAAGAAGTAAAATATAAGCTGTTATGGGACAAAAGAAAGCCCGCGAAAACCGCGGGCTATATACTTTCTTCATTGCTGTTTAGAACCGAGCAGGTCAAGGCGGAGGACAAAAAATATGCGCAGTGTACGTTCAAAGTACATGAGCAATATTTTTTGCGCCAACAACGCCGACATGCGAAGTGTTATAAACGGCAATATATTATTTCATGTCTTTTATAGCCATCTCATACATATCAGGATTAAACCCGCCTACACCCTTACCGTTAAAGTAGATGTGAGGTGTTCCTGTGATGCCGAGAGATGCGGCGTATTTCGCCTGTGCTTCAATTTTGCCTGCAATTTGTTTTGAGTTTGCAAGCGTTTTGAATTTTGCGGGATTGCCTGATTTCGCTGCGAACATTTCAATTATCTGAGCGTCGGTTTTGGAATCTGTCGTCTGATCAGTTGAATAAAGCTCGTCGGAGAAATCTTTGCCGAGAGCAAGACCTGCTTCAAATACTTTTGAATAGATTGTCGCTTTAGGGTGGATAGCAAGGGGAAGCGCAATCATATAAACCGCTGCGTCAGGTTTAGCCTGAGCCAGCATACCTTTCAGTATTGCGTGGGCTTTGCGGCAGTAGGGACATTGGAAATCGCTTACAACTACTATAGTGTTCTTCGCACCTTTTTTACCGTCAAAAAGAGTTGCCTTTGAAAGATCAAGGTTTGTTTTCGGCGTTGCTTCGTAAACGAGGGTGTCTTTGATGCTTACGTTGTTTCCTGCGTTTACTATCTCTGGGATGATATATTTTCCGTCAGAGAACATATACTGTTCCTGACTTCTCTTTGATTTTGTGTCGGTAATGGATATCTTGATGAAATAAAGCCCGGCAGGTTCGTTGAGTTTTTTAACCACTGTAACTGTCGGAACAAGGTTCGTGAGATTCTGGCTTTTGAAGAAATTCTTCATGCTGGTTTCAAGACCGGTCTTAACATCAGCCGCAAAAGCGTTCAGTGAAAGAGCCAGTAACAGGACTGTCAATACAGCCGTAATTCTTTTCATTTTTTCCTCCGCAATGGAATGAGGGGAATATACACCCGCCATATATGACAGAGCAACACATTTTTTAGTTCATTTGTTCCATCTGGACTTGATTAATAATATATTTGGTGTTAAAAATTGCGTTCAAATCTTTCTTTTAGAATCTCAAGGAGTTTTTTAGATGGACTACAAAGATACCCTGAATCTCCCTCAAACGGATTTTCCCATGAAGGCGAGCCTCTCAGTTAAAGAGCCTGAACGCCTTAAAAAATGGGAAGAGGAAAAGGCCTACGAAAAAATGCTGTCTGCAAGAGACAGAAACAACCCCTACATACTCCACGACGGCCCTCCTTACGCAAACGGCGAAATTCACACCGGACACGCTCTCAACAAGATTCTGAAAGATATTATTATTAAATTGAAAGCTTTTGAAGGATATTACACTCCCTACGTTCCCGGATGGGACTGCCACGGTCTGCCCATCGAGCTTCAGGTGGACAAAAAGCTCGGCAGCAAAAAGAACGAGATGACAAAATCCGAGATACGCAAGGAATGTCGCAAATACGCGGACAGGTTCATCGACCTGCAACGTCAGGGCTTCAAACGCCTCGGCGGATTCGGCGACTGGGATCACCCTTATATAACTATGGACTACAAATACGAGGCGAAGACACTTCAGGAACTCTACCGTTTCTTCGATAACGGCGGCGTTTTCAAAGGTCTTAAACCAGTTTACTGGTGTACGTCATGCGTTACGGCGCTTGCGGAAGCAGAGGTTGAATACGATAACCACACTTCAACCTCCGTATACGTCAAGTTCCCCATGAAAGACGCTTTCAAGGCGAAGTTCGGTCTTGCGGATGGAGATAAAGTATCCGCAGTTATATGGACAACAACTCCATGGACGCTCCCTGCGAACCTCGGAATCTGCGCCAATGCCGAAATAGAATATTCACTCATAAAAATCACCGACACATGCAACAAAAACCTTGCGGTGGGCGAATATATAATTGTTGCCACCGACCTTGTTAAAGGTCTGAACGAAGAGTTCCACATCCACGGATACGAAACCGTAAAGGTTTTCTTCGGAACAGAGATAGAGCGTGTCGAGTTCCAACACTGCTTCTACGACAGAGTGTCACTTGGTATCCTCGGAGACCACGTCACACTTGATGCAGGTACAGGACTTGTCCACACAGCACCAGGTCATGGTCAGGAAGACTACGAAGTAGGACTTAAATACGGGCTTGAAATCCTCAACCCCGTGGACGACAGAGGCTTTTACAAACGCAACGTCGAAATATTCGCAGAGCAGAGCATATATAAAGCGGGCAAAGAGATAGTCACCATGATGGACGAGCAGGGAAGTCTGCTTTCAAGCGGCGACATAAACCACTCATACCCCCACTGCTGGCGATGCAAAAAGCCCGTAATATTCCGCGCCACTCCCCAGTGGTTCATCGGGATGGAACGCAACGACCTGCGCAAAAAGACCCTTTCCGAAATCAAAAAAGTGCGCTGGACACCCTCATGGGGTGAAAACCGTATTGCCACAATGATAGAGAACCGTCCCGACTGGTGTATATCACGCCAGAGAACATGGGGCGTTCCCATCGCCGTTTTCCTCTGCGAGGACTGCGACGAGATAATCATCAACAAGGACATACAGGAACGCGTTCTGGCGGCTTTCCGCGAACACGGTGCGGATGCGTGGTTTGATAACGAAAACTCCGCGTTCATCCCCGAAGGCACAAAATGCCCAAAATGCGGCGGCACACACTTCAAAAAGGAAACGGATATACTCGATGTATGGTTCGACTCCGGTACATCACACTCCGCAGTTCTTGAAGAACGCGGCGAACTCTCATGGCCTGCGAACATGTATCTTGAAGGTTCCGACCAGCACAGAGGGTGGTTCCACAGTTCTATCCTTGAAAGTGTCGGTACTCGCGGAGTGGCACCTTATAAAGAAGTGCTTACACACGGGTTCGTTGTTGACGGCAAAGGACGTAAGATGTCCAAATCCCTCGGCAACGGTATAGAGCCCAAAGATATAATCAACAAATACGGTGCGGAAGTCCTCCGTCTGTGGGTTGCCGCAGAAGACTACACCGAAGACATAAGAATATCAGAAGATATCATAAGCCGACTGGTGGAATCATACAGAAAGATACGCAACACCGCCCGTTATCTGCTGGGTAACCTGTACGATTTCAACCCTGATACAGATATGGTGGAATTTAAAGATATGCTCGACCTCGACCGTTTTGCTCTGGCAAGATGGCAGACAGTGAAAAAGCGTATATATGAATCATACGACAGATATCAGCTTCACGTTTTCTACCATTCTTTCCTGAACTTCTGCATCGGCGATCTTTCATCCTTCTATCTGGATATCCTGAAAGACAGGCTGTACGCTTATAAACCCGCATCACGCGAAAGACGTTCCGCACAAACCGCCATGTATACCATCCTGAAAGAGATGGCAACCGTAATGGCTCCCGTGCTGTCATTCACAGCTGACGAGATATACGAATACATGCCCGCATGCAAAGACAAGAAAGAAAACATCTTCATGGAGCTTTTCGCTCCAGCAGTTGAATTTGACGATGCAGAGAACATCGCAAAATGGCAGAAGATACTTGAAGTGCGCAAAGAGGTGACAAAAGCCCTTGAAGTGGCAAGAGCCGCGAAGGTTATAGGTCACCCGCTGGATGCAGATATTGTGATCGGCGTGGACGAAGACACCAAAAAATATCTCGTTGCAGATGAAGGCATCGAGAGAATTTTCATAGTATCCGAAGTGCGTTTTGAAAGCCTTGAAACAATGGCAGACTGCCACGTTTCAGAAGACGGCAAAGTAAAAGTTAAGGTTGTTGTTTCCGCAAACGGCAAATGCGAAAGATGCTGGACAAAATCGTCCACCATCGGACACGACCCCGAACACCCCACACTCTGCAAGAGATGTGCGGAGGCGCTTGCCTGATGATAAGAAAATATATGATAGCACTGGCGACGGCAATCGTGATCCTCGACCAGTGGACAAAAATGTATATCGTTAAGAACTTTAACCTGCACGAAGCCCGTCCTGTCATAGACGGATTCTTCGACATCGTTTATGTGCTTAACCCGGGCGCGGCATTCGGCTTTCTGGGCAGACTGCCGGAGACCTACCGCAGGGTGTTTTTCATAGCGGTAACGATTCTGGCAATAGCATGTGTCTCTTACCTGCTTATGAAAGAAAAAGGGATGAAACTCCGCCTTTTTTCATATACTCTTGTACTGGCGGGAGCCATCGGCAACTTCATAGACAGGCTCTTCGTTGGCAAGGTTGTTGACTTTCTGCTGTTCTATTACAAAACATGGCAGTGGCCGGCGTTCAATGTCGCAGATATCGCTATCTCGACCGGCATCGGACTTTTGCTGCTGGACTATATATTCATAAAGAGGAGCACAAATGAGAATAATGCCTAAAACCGCCCTCATCAGCGTTTCTGACAAAGGCGGCATCGTAGACTTTGCAAAAGGTCTCAAAAAGTACGGCGTAAAGATCATTTCCACTGGAGGAACCGCTAAACTGCTCGCAGACAGCGGTGTGGAGATAATCGAGATTTCCGAGTTCACCGGATTCCCCGAAATGCTTGACGGCAGAGTGAAAACTCTTCACCCGAAAGTACACGGCGGCATACTTAACATCCGTGACAACGCGAAACATCAGGCAACCATGAAAGAACACGATCTTGAAAACATCGACATGGTTGTTGTGAACCTCTACCCCTTTGAAGCAACTGTAGCAAAAGGAGCAGAACACGACGAAGTTGTTGAAAACATCGACATCGGCGGTCCCTCTATGATCCGTTCCGCAGCAAAAAACCACAAGTTCGTGGCAGTTGTTGTTGATAACAACGACTTCGGAAGAATCATTTCCGAGCTTCACAACGGCGGAACAGAGCTTGAAACCCGTATCGACCTTGCGAGAAAAGCATATTCTCACACAGGCGTTTACGACTCGATCATCGCTTCATATTTCAACAAGAAACTCGGCGTTAAATTCCCCGAGGAGATAGCAATACCCGCACGCAAGAAACAGCCCATGCGTTACGGCGAGAACCCCCATCAGGATTCCGCTTTCTACGTTAAGCCCCTTGTGAACGAAGTCAGCGTTGCCACAGGCAAACAGCTTCAGGGTAAAGAGCTTTCTTTCAACAACATAGTTGACATCCACGCAACTCTTGAGCTTGTTAAAGAGTTCAAAGAGCCTGCGGTTGCCATCATAAAACACACCAACCCCTGCGGCTGTGCAACAGGCGACAACGTTTATGACGCGTACCTGAAAGCACTTGAGTGTGACCCCGTTTCCGCTTTCGGCGGTATCGTGGGCGTTAACCGCGAAGTTGATAAAAAACTTGCGGAAAAACTCGGCGAACTCTTCCTTGAAGTTGTTCTCGCACCCTCTTTCACAGAAGATGCGAAAGAATTTTTTGCCGCTAAGAAAAACCTCAGACTCATCGAACTCGGCGACATCTACGGCGCAAGAGACGCTGAACTCGACATTAAAAACGTTACAGGCGGTATCCTTCTGCAAGACCGCGACCTGCACGAAATTGAAGACATCAGAAGCCTTCCCGTGCCTACAAAAAGAAAACCCACAGACTTTGAATACAAAGCTATGGATTTCGCATGGAAGGTTGCAAAACACGTTAAATCAAACGCCATCGTTTACACCACAGACGACAGAACTATCGGTGTGGGCGCAGGTCAGATGAGCCGTGTTGATTCTTCCAAAATCGCCGCAAGCAAAGCAAGAGCCGAGCTTAAAGGCACTGTTATGTCATCCGACGCATTCTTCCCCTTCAGAGACAGTGTGGACGAAGCAGCAGGCAGAGGCATCACAGCAATCATCTCTCCCGGAGGATCAATCAGGGATGAGGAAGTTATCAAAGCCGCAGACGAGCATGGCATCGCCATGGTCTTCACCGGCGTGAGACACTTCAAACACTAAGAATTAATAATGAGACTGCTTCGTCGTACCTCCTCGCAGAGACGGCTTTCTGTCATTGCGAGCGAAGCGCGGCAATCTCATAAAATAAATATAAATCCCCCTCAATCCCCCTTTGTTAAAGGGGGAGAAAAAGCCTCCCTTTAGAAAAGGGAGGTTGGAGGGATTTTGACATTAAATTGTATCAAAAAATCCTCGCATATAAACTTGATAGCGGGATTTTTGTATACCACACTTAAGGAGATGACGATGAAAGTCCTTGTTATAGGCTCAGGCGGAAGAGAACACGCCCTGTGCTGGAAGATAGCGCAAAGCCCCCTTGTGGCAAAAATCTATGCCGCACCGGGCAACGGCGGTACTCACCTTGAGAACAAAACAGAGAACATCGCCATAGAAGCGACCGACATTAAAAAACTGCTGGATTTCGCTCTGACAGAAAAAATTGACCTCACCGTTGTCGGTCCCGAAGATCCGCTTGCCGCAGGCATAGTGGATATCTTTGAAGAGAACGGACTGAGAGTTTTCGGTCCCTGCAAGGCGGCGGCACAGCTTGAGGCGAGCAAAGCCTTCGCAAAAGATGTCATGATAAAAGCGGGCATCCCCACTGCGAAATACGGTGAATTCACCGATTACGAATCAGCGAAGGCATATGTTCACGAACACGGCGCGCCCATAGTTGTCAAAGCGGACGGACTTGCCGCTGGAAAAGGCGTTACGGTCGCCATGACATTTGAAGAGGCACTCAGAGCGCTGGAAGAAATTTTCATCGACAGTGTTTTCGGAGATGCCGGAAGCAAGGTTGTTATCGAAGAATTTCTTCGCGGCGAAGAGGCTTCATACCTCGCCTTCACCGACGGAAAGACAGTTCTGCCCATGGTCACAAGTCAGGATCACAAAGCTGTTTACGACGGCGACAAAGGTCCCAACACAGGCGGTATGGGAGCATATTCACCCGCACCCGTGGTCAGCCCCGAACTGTTCGACAAGGTTACAAAAGAGATCGCATATCCCCTCATAAAAACAATGGCTAAAGACGGAATCGTCTTCAAAGGCATTATCTATGCGGGACTTATGATACATAACGATAAACCGAAAGTGCTTGAGTTCAACGCACGCTTCGGCGACCCTGAAACTCAGCCCGTGCTTTCACGTCTGAAATCAGACATCATCCCCGTTTTCCTCGCCTGTACAGACCAGACGCTGGACAAGGTGGAGATAGAATGGAACACCAACCCCACCGTATGCGTGGTGATGGCATCCGGCGGTTATCCCAAAGATTATAAGAAAGGCTACGAAATATCAGGTATCGCGGAAGCGGACAAGGTTGAAGGCGTAAAGGTTTTCCACGCGGGAACAGCCGACAGAGACGGCAAAACCGTCAACACAGGCGGGCGCGTTCTCGGTGTGACAGCCATAGGCGACACTCTTGAAGAGACCATCAAAACAGCATACAAAGCTGTTGAAAAAATACACTGGACAGACGTACACTACAGAAAAGATATCGGAGCAAAGGCTCTCAGGAGGCTCAAAGGTGAATAAGGTCGGAATAATAATGGGCAGCAAAAGCGATTTTGAAATTGCTAAAGAGGCTGTGGACATCCTTAAAGGTTTCGGCATTGAATATGAAGTGATCGTTTCCAGCGCACACAGAACCCCTGAACGCACCCTTGAATGGGCAAAAACAGCGGAAGACAGAGGTCTTGACGCTATAATAGCCCTCGCCGGAGCCGCCGCGCACCTTGCCGGTGTCGTCGCAAGCGAAACAAACCTTCCCATCATAGCCGTTCCCGTTTCCGCCACATCACTGAACGGGCTTGATGCACTTCTCTCAATGGTTCAGATGCCCGGAGGCATTCCAGTTGCAACCATGGCTATAGGCAAAGCGGGAGCTAAAAACGCGGGAATCTTCGCAGGACAGATAATCGCACGTTCCAACAAGGAAGTTGCGAAGAAGGTCGCGCAATACAAAGAAGATATGAAACAAAAAGTTTATAAGGACAACGAAGCGGTTCAGGAAATGCTCTGATGCTCACAGCACCTTTCAGAAACGCAGAAGAGATATTCAGGCGGGCTCTTTTCGACAGAGAGCCCGTTGTCTTTCCCACCGACACAATCTACGGCATCGGCGCCCCCCCTGTCCGACAAAACAGCGAACAAAAAGATTTTCGACATAAAAGGCAGAGACAGAAACAAGCCATTTCCTGTGCTGATATCCTCATTTGAACAGGCGGAAAAGCTTGCTTATTTCGATGAACGCCAGAAACGAATTATGGATTTTTTATGGAGAAACGGTTCTTTCACTCTCCTTTTAAAGGGTAAAAACGATGTCGATGACCTTTACAAACTGAACGGCACCATAGCACTCAGAATACCCCATTTGTCAATTTTAAAACAACTGATTAACAAATTGGGACCGTTGAGCGCTACCAGTGCAAACCCCAGCGGTGTCGGTTACGACCCTAAAATAGCAAATATACTCAACAATTTCAAAGACTTAGTCCACTATTTTATCATAGAGAAAAACACTGAAATTGTCTCATCCACCATCATAGACCTGACATCTCAGCAACCGCTTCTTATACGCGGAAATTTCGATATAAGCCGCCTGGAAAGCTTCTGAAAATGTTGTAAATCATCAATATCGGTTATTGACAGTTTCTTTAGACGGGATTAATATTGCCAAACTTTTATCGAGAGGAGACATCATGAAAAAAGTTATCATTTCAATGATGGTTGTATTCGCGTTCGCACTTGTTGCCTATGCAGCTGCTACAGGTCCCGCTACTATCGACCTTGCGCAGAAATTTGAGGTTGCTGCTCCCACTAAGAAAGCAGTTCAATTTCCCCACGCCACACACCAAGGTAAACTTCAGTGTGTTGACTGTCACATGACAGACAAAGGCGGAGCTCTGAAAAATCAGAAAACCGGCGCAGCCCTTGAACTGAAAGGTGTCAAAGGCATGAAAAACGCTGCTCACGACGATTTCTGCTGGGCTTGCCACGTTGAGAAAAAAGTACCTCAAGGCAAATCCTGCACAAAATGCCACAAGTAATCTGATTACTTAACGCATAAGGGAAAAATTAAACCCGCCTTTTTCGGCGGGTTTTTTTATGCCATTTCTTTATCTATCTCTGCTATCTGCTCCGGTATCGCCGCTTCATCGGCAAACTGGTGAGCCTTTTCAAGGAACTCTTTTGCCTTGGCAAGGTTTGCTTTCAGCTCTTCGCCCTCGGTTTCGTTTGCCTTTTCAATCCTCTGCTTCGCCATATCAAGAAGCGACCAGAGCATGAAGCGCACCTGACGTACCTTGTCCATCTTTATTGATATTCTGAAAAGGAAAAATGCAATAATTACATAAGGAACCCATACATACCATTTGAAAGGCTGATACAGCAGATATACCGTTATAATGGTTATCAGCGAAATAGCTATTGCAATAAAAAGCCCGGGAACGCCTATATAAAAAACAGGCTCGTTCCCGTTCTTATAGCGCATCGACCTGAACAATCGCTGGTTACCGTATTTTTTCCTATAGATATCATGCATTTGTTCAAAACTTTCTGTCAGCTGTACTTTTGCCATATCAAATTCCTTATGTATTAATGAGTTTGGTTCTACAATAAAACAAAATTTATTTCAATATTAATAAAACAATTTTGAAATTTATGTTATAATCAGATATCGATATAATTATTTATATATTAAATTGGATAGAACGAAATATGTGGGGATTAAATGAGTATTAAAGTAAAATTGATTCTGTCCTATCTCCTTGTGTCTGCTTTTATTGTTATCCTGTCTCTCTCCTTCATCTCTTCCAGCAGCAAAGTGAACGGGTTCATCAGCTCAAACCTGAACACTATTCTTGCTGATAAGGAAGCGTCCGGAACTATCAACAATGAATTCAAGAATGTTGTAATCGCGCTGAAAAGTGCCATAAACACAACTGACATCAAAGAGATAGAACGTTATGAACAGCAAAACACGAAAAGTTTTGAAAACATTGACAAAGCTGTCGATCTTGTTAAAGATTCCGAAGGACTCGACAGGATGGGGCATGAGTTTAAAGCTAAATCCGATGAATTTCTCAAAACTAAAAAGGAATATATCAAAGTTCACGATGAAATGATGCTTCTTTTCGACGATATGGACTCCATTTTCCGCAAGCAGAAGGGTCTTATTACCGTAAGCATGAACGAGCTGAAAAAATCCGGCGGAAACACTGCATATCTTGAAAGAATGATGGAGGAGCCGCTTGAGATAAAGGTTTACATCTCAGAGCTTATGACATCAAAGGACGATGTTGACGTTGAGGAGGGAATATATTCCCTGCGCGGGTTCAATAATAACCTTGTAAAAAGAACCAATACTATGTCCGCCTCCACGGGCAATGCGTTCGTTAAGGACAGGATGAAACTGCTTATTGGCGCAACAAAGGAGATGGACGAAGCTGCAGGCAGGATGCAGGAGATACGGATTAAAGCTCTGCATCTTGAACAGAGCCTTTTCAGCCAGATAACGGAGCTTGAAAAGACGGTATCCGCCACAGAAACCATGCTGAACACAGTTGAATCCGCTGCGAAAAATCAGATGGACAGCGGTATCAAAGAAGTATCTGCGATATCAAGCCGCGTAACCAGCACAACGTTCATCATGCTCGGCGTGATACTCGTACTTGCGGTACTCGTGGGTCTGTTCTCCGCTACAAAGATAACAACCCCTCTGGTGAGCATCATGAAAGTGGCGGACTGCATTAAAAAAGGCGATCTTACCTGCCCTGACATAAATAAAACTTCTAAGGACGAGTTCGGCGATCTCACTGATTCCATAAACGGGATGAAGTGTAATCTTTACGAACTTGTCCATAACATAAAAGACAGTACCGACTATCTGAACACCACCAGCGACCAGACCGTAACGCTTATGGCGCAGATGAACGACAACCTGAACAACACAAGTATTGAAATGTCGGCTGTGGCATCCGCCGCAGAAGAGCTCTCTTCATCTACTTCCAATATCATAGAGAGCGTACAGAACGGCATAGGCGAAGTGCATAACGCAAGAAACAAAGTTCTGGAGGGCAACTCCAGACTGATACAATCCATAGATCAGGTGAACAACGTTGCAGCAGGACTTACGGCAGTGTCGGAGAATCTCAGCGACCTGAAAACAGCCAGCCAGCAGATAACCAACATTGTCAGCATCATAGTGGACATAGCCGAGCAGACGAACATGCTTGCGCTTAACGCCGCTATTGAGGCAGCGAGGCGGGTGAAGCCGGCAGAGGATTCGCCGTTGTCGCGGATGAAGTGCGCAAACTGGCGGAAAAAACCAGCACCTCCACTCAGGAAATATCCGGCATGGTGGGCTCCATTCAGAAAAACGTCACAGACGTTGTGACGAAGATAAACACTGGAATTGAGGACGTTAATAACAGTTCAGAGGCAATAAATACTGTGGGAGAAGGCTTTGAAGAGGTCGTAAGCCAGATGCAGAAAGCGGCGGCAAGCGTGGAACCTATCCTGACCATAATTGAACAGCAGTCCAACGCTATAAATAATATTACCTCAACAGTGACAAATGTTAGTATTGCATCAGCCGATAATAAGGTTATAGTAGATGAGGTCAGTCAGTTCTCAAACAAAATAGGCGAACTGGCACACCAGCTCAAGGAGAATACGGCTCAGTTCAAGGTGTAGATTTGAATAGTGAATTATTACAGATCAATAACTTAACCAAACAATACAGAGCCTTTGAGGGAATCTTCAAAGGCTCTTCTACTATCATAAAGGCTGTGGACAATATCAGCCTTTCCGTAACAAAAGGGCGCTCGCTGGGCATAGTGGGCGAATCAGGCAGCGGAAAGACAACTCTGGCAAAGATAGTGACCGGAATAATCAAACAGGACGTCGGCGAAGTGCTTTATAAGGGAAGAGATATACACGCCCTCGGAAAAGACTACGCAGAGTACCGCAGAAACGTTCAGATGGTATTTCAGGATCCATATCTGAGTCTTAACCCAAAGCTGACCATCTTTTCATCCATGAAGGATGCCATAATAAAATACTCAGGCAAACAGGACGTGCGTAAAACATGTGAGAACTATCTCTCAATGGTGGGTCTGGACAGCGAATATCTGGACAGATACCCCCACGAATTTTCCGGCGGACAGCGCCAGAGGCTCTCCATAGCGCGTGCGCTCTCGCTCAATCCTGAAATAATCGTAGCTGACGAACCCGTAAGCTCCCTTGACGTATCAGTTCAGTCGCAGATTCTGAACCTGATGAAAAAATTAAAACTTGAAAATAACCTGACGTTTATTTTAATATCACATGACCTTGCCGTGGTCTCCTTTCTCTGCGACGACATACTGGTCATGAATAAAGGACAGGCAGTGGAATACGGGACAGCTCAGGAAGTTCTTGAGAACCCGAAACAGGAATATACAAAGCGGCTCATTGCCGCCAGCAAGGGTGAATAATGCTGACCGTTTACAACACGCTCACAGGACAGAAAGAAGTTTTTAAATCCATTGAAGATAAAAAAGTTAAGATGTACGTCTGCGGGGTTACCGTCTACGACTTCTGTCACATAGGACATGCCAGAAGCTCCACCGTTTTCGACGTCATCCGCAGATACCTCCTCCATAAAGGCTACGAAGTTACTTTTGTTAAGAACTTCACTGACATAGACGACAAGATAATCAAAAGAAGCAACGAACAGAACATCCTCTGGACGGAGCTTACCGACAGATTCATAAAAGAACACGATGCCGATATGGATGCGCTGAACATCATGCGCCCCGACTTCACACCGAAAGCAACAGACTACATCGGCAAAATGATAGAGATGTGTGAAACTCTTATCGCAAAGGGTTTTGCATACGAGTCAAACGGCGACATCTACTACCGCGTGCAGAAGTTTGAGGATTACGGCAAACTCTCACACCGCAAGCTGGACGACATGATGGCGGGCGCTCGCATAGAGGTCAATGATAACAAGGAAAACCCGTTCGACTTCGTTCTCTGGAAGGCTTCAAAACCCGGCGAACCCAGCTGGAAAAGTCCTTGGGGACCCGGACGCCCCGGATGGCACATTGAATGCAGCGTAATGAGCGAGGATATCCTCGGTCTGCCTTTCGATATACACGGCGGAGGACGCGACCTTGTATTTCCCCACCACGAAAACGAAATAGCACAGTCTGAGGCAGCCTGCGGATGCGAGTTCTCAAAATACTGGATACACAACGGGTTCGTAAACGTTAATCAGGAGAAGATGTCCAAATCTCTGGGTAACTTCTTCACAATCAGAACCGTGCTTGAAGAGTTCAATCCCGAAATAGTGCGTTTTTTCCTTCTGACAACACATTACAGAAGCTCTCTGGACTTTTCGCAGGATCACCTGCTGGAAGCGGAACGCTCTCTGGACAGAATATACACCATGCTGGACGAGCTGAACAGATTCAACGCCGGCAAAAAAGGCGTTGACGTTGCGGCAGAGGCTATGAATGCATCCGACGTTTTTATGGAAAAATTCGACGATGCCATGGATGACGATTTCAATACTCCGGAAGTGCTGGCTGCACTTTTTGAGGCGGTACGCGAATTCAACAGACTCCTTGCGGCAAGACCTGAAAAAAACAGCTTTGAAGTGCTTAAAGAAGCCTGTGAAAAAGTTTTCGCGGTAATGGCGTCAGTCCTCGGAATCATCACATACACCCCTTCCGAATGGTTCAGACTGAACCTGTCTATCCCTGAAGAAGAGCTTGAAAACCTCATAAACCAGCGTACGGAAGCCAAAAAGAACAAAGATTTCGCGAAAGCGGATGAGATACGCAACGGTCTGAAAGAAAAGGGAATAGAACTTCTTGACACCATCGAAGGCACAATCTACAGGGCGAAAAAGATAAGAAACCTTTAAATGCAAAAAGGCAGACCGGAGAAGTCTGCCTTTTCTATTTCTTAGAACCTACAGGGGATATACAAAGAGCTTTCGCTCAAGGATTGTTACTGTTCGTTTTGGATTATACTTCAAAGATAAATGGAATCAAAAATAGTTCAATAAATTTATTCAATTTATTTCCATTATCCCTATTTTTTTCAAACAACCCAAATTTATATACTCCACCAGCAGGATACCACATCTTATCATTTAATTTCGTTCATCCCGTCTATGAAAAATAAACTTCATCGGGAATATTTATATTCTCCGGATTCACCGGACCCAGAATTTTCTTTTTATGCAAAATATTTTTTGACAGATCGACCATCTGAACAGGTATCCTTCTGCCCACCTTGTCCATAAATACCAGAACGGAAGGCTCTGTTGGACGAACGGTATTCATTCTGCCCACCACAGCAAGCTCGTTAGTGTCCAGCAAGACCAGTGAGCCGACGGGATATATACCGACATTCATCACGAAGAACTCGAATATCTTTTTGTTTATGTGGCTGTCTGTCCACCTGAACATAAGTTTCAGCGCTGCCGGCGGCTCTATTCCTTTGTGGTAGCACCTGTCACTTGTTATTGCATCATATATGTCAACAACAGCGCCTATCTTACCTTCAACGGATATCTGCTCGTCTTTAAGCCCCTGCGGATAACCGGAGCCGTCGTATCTTTCATGATGCTGCAAAACCAGATTCAGCATCTTCTTAGGAAGTCCCTGTTTTACAAGATACTCATATCCTAAGATGACATGGTTTTTCATAATTTTAAATTCTTCTTCCGTAAGCTTTCCCGGTTTGTTAAGTATTTCTATGGGGACAAGCATCTTACCGGCATCGTGCAGAAGTCCCGCCTGCGCGATAAGCTCAATCTCATCTTTGTTCATCCCAAGATGCGCCGCCAGACTGGACGCAAAAATGCTGACGTTCATGGAGTGAAGAAAGGTGTAGTTGTCGTGATATTTAAGTTTTGTCATGCTCGCCATAACCCCTCTGTTTTTAAGGGTTATCTCGGCAATATTTGAGGCCACGCTCTTGACGGCGTTTTCGTTGAACATCTTCCCCGAACGGATGTCGCCGAGGACGCTATGCACAATTTTGACAGATTCAGTATAAAGAGTTCTGGCGTTTGAAACTTCGCCAAGATTGATGTAGTTTTTGCTGATGATTTCTTTTTTATGTTCAATGATCTCTTCAGGTTTACCCTGAAAAATGTCAATGACTGCGGCTTCAAGGTCATCTTTTTCGATAAAAACATCAGATACTCCGTTATCCTTCAGTTTCTGAATAACAGCAGTATCTTTGACTGTAAATTTGTGAGTAAGCAGACCCGTTTCAAACCAGCCCTTGTCCAGTTTGACTACTTTGTCACCGATCCGCAGCTCGCTGACACTGATCTTTTTCATTAGGATCCCGCCTAAAAAAATTCAGCTGAAAGTTAATCCTGAGAAGAGCCGTATTGTTTTTTGATGAACTGCCAGCCGTTGTAAACATGTTTTTCAACAACGCGCTCAACCATATCAGCGTCTCCTTTTTCAAACGCTTCAAGCAGATCGCTGTGTTCTTCCTTAACTTCTTTGGTTCTCCCTTCAATTGTGAAAGAATAAACCGTGGCTCTTTTAAACTGTTGCTGGAGCCCTTCGAGCATTTTTATAAGTCTTTCGTTCCCGCATTTATAGATAAAAATTCTGTGAAAATCATAGTTCCAGTGAATCATCTGTGAAACGGCTCTGGCAGAACCGGAATCCATCTTTTTTACGAGTTCCCGCATTTTATCAAGGTCGTGACTGTCGATATGTCCAATGGCAAGCTTTGATGCCAGCGGTTCCAGTTTCATCTTGATGACGAAGATATCATCAATGTCTTTCTCTGTGAGCGTTGTTACAACTGCGCCGCGTCTGGGGATTATCTCAATGAATCCTTCCATTTCAAGCAGGCGCAGAGCCTCTCTGATAGGCGTTCTGGAAATGCCGAGCATCTCTGATAATTTAGGTTCAACAAGCCTTTCTCCGGGCTTAAGCTGTCCTTTTATGATACTGTTTCTTATAGTCGTCGCTATCTTTTCACTGAGCGGGGTATTGTCGATGTTTATGTCTTTAGCAGCCACGGGCTTTCCTCGTTATAAAATATCAGCCGTTATTATTGATCCGCTGTTTAAGGTATTCCCAGCCGCTGATAATGTGTTCGCGCACTGTCTTTTCAGCAAGATCCGGATCTTTGGAAATGAAAGCATCTATTATTTTTTTGTGTTCTTTAACAGCGTTTGCCGCTCTGCCTGCATCTGACATGAGCATGCTTTTAAGTCTCTGGAAGTTTTTAGACATACCGTCAAGGATATCCACCAGCTTTTCGTTACCTGATGCAGCTATGAATACGTTGTGGAAGTCGATATTGTCTTTGTGGTGTTCGTCCGGTATTCCGGGGTTCTTCTCGGCATAATCTCTGAATTTTCTGTTAATGCCGATAAGAATTTCTATCTGCTCGTTTGTAAGGTTTACAGTTGCCTGTCTGGCGGCAAGTCCTTCAAGATTTGCCTTGATGGCATACAGATTGTCGATGTCTTTGATGGTCAGTTCCTTGACCACAGCACCGCGTCTGGGTACGATTTCGATGAATCCCTCTCCCTCAAGCTGGCGCAGAGCCTCTCTTATGGGTGTTCTGGAGATTCCTAAGTTTTTGGCGAGCTTCGGCTCGACCAATCTTTCGCCATTGCGGTAAACGCCTTTAATTATGTCGGTTCTGATTATATCGGCGATCTTTTCCCGCAGCGGCTTACTTTCAATGAATACATCCTGATTCAAGCAGCCAACCCCTTACCTGAATACTCTGCTTAAAAAGTACACAGTATACAGTATACAATAAACCAAATATAACTGTTTTTTTTTCGCCGTCAACGGGTATTCGGAATGATTTTAAATAAAACCATTTAAAAAATAAGACACTTGTGTTCACAATAAAAAGAAAGAAGACCAGTAAGCCGGATTCTGTTCTGACGGTCATTTATCCAGCCCTGCGGTTGCCCGCAGGGTCAAGCTGCCCACCCGCAGACAAAGGACGGGTAATCCTTAACTGTCTGCCTATTTGGCATTGCACCGGATGGGGTTTGCCCTGCCGCCTGCGTTACCGCAGACGCGGTGGTCTCTTACACCGCCGTTTCACCCTTACCGTGTTTTCACACGGCGGTTTGTTTTCTGTGGCACTGTCCCTGCCTCACGGCAGACCGACGTTATCGGTCATCCTACCCTGTGGTGTCCGGACTTTCCTCCCGCGCGCAAAGGCGCCGGCGACCGTCCGGCCTTCTTTCACTTATAAAATGTATAGGTTAAACGGAGTTTTGACAACTGTTTTAATGGGAAAGCTGTTCCAGTTTTGAAAGCCAGAAGGCATATTCCGAAGATGGAACCCTGCTCTGCCACAGTCCGAAGGCTATTGCAGCAGCAATAAGCACAACCGTAATGCCAAAGACTGCAAACGGAAGATATTTGGCTTTAATATCTTTTCCGCATGTCTGAAGGCATTTTTCGTTCTGACGCACAGCTACGCAGTCATGGCATCCGATACAGTCCGGGTTGAGAACAAGCTTTGACTCGTGTACCTGAATACTCATGGGGCATGCTTCCGTACATTTCATGCAGTTTACGCAGGCATCTGCATTGCGTTTAATGACAAATGGAGAAAACGCAGCAATGACAGAATGGAAAACGCCGTAAGGGCAGAGAAATTTACACCAGAATCCCTTAAAGATGAGCGTAAAGGTGATCATAGCAACAACAAAAACCATTGTGGACACACCAGGAGATACGAAAAATTCAAGCATTTTGGCATCAGCCAGCTTGTTATAAGGCGAGTTCAGGAAGCCTTCTATCGCCGAAACGGGCATTGAAAAAAGGATTATGTATGCAAAAAATGCAAAAAGTCCGTATTTCAGCACAGAAAGCACATATCCGACGTATCTGTTCACCCTTTTGCCGCGCCCGATAAGCGAAACCAGTTCGGACACAAACCCGACAGGACATACATATCCGCAGAATGAGCGGCGAAAAAGAAAACTTATAACTATGAAAATAATGAAAAGGCTAAGCCCAGCAGGATGAACCCAGTCGTAATTTCCGGTTGCGATGAACCTTTTAAGGGCTGCCAGCGCACTGATGGGAAGAAAAGCCTCAACACCGCCCGGCTTCGTCACATCAAAATTACCGCTTTTAACGGCGTTAAGGAACCTTACGAACATAAAGCCAAGATAGATTGAAGATACAAAAAAGATAAGCTGTACAATACGTCTGTTTCTCATGTTTCCCCCTGAAATATAGATAAAATAAATAATTGAATCGGTAATTGACACAGGTCAAAAAATTATGTCTATGATTCTTTCGGGGCGGTTTGTGGTGAGACTGTCAACGCCTGCTTCCTGATAGAAAAGGGCATCCTGAGGATCGTCCACCGTCCAGACATTTAGATAAAGGTCTTTCAGGCGTTCACGCATAACAGGCACATGCGCTCTGTCGGCACGGGTGGAAAAACCATCCAGATTCGCGCGCCTTACGAGTTTTTCTGCATGGTCGTACATACTCTCTTCAAGCTGGATATTGAATCCGAACTCGCCAATCCAAAGCACCCTGTATTCCGGCAGAACTCTTTTTGCCTCTGCTGCAACGTCATACCCGAACCCGAATATCACGACATTATCTCTATGACGCGGATGTGCAGGTAAAAGTTCTGAAAGAAAAGGAATTATCTCGGTGCCGCATTTTATCTCTATATATATTTCACGGTTTTCAGGCATTGATTCGAGTACCTCGTCCAGCGACGGGATACGCTCGTTCTTATATTTTGATGATTTCCAGCTTCCGGCATCGCACGTCTCAATGAGCCAGAATGGCGTCTCGTCCGCGCGGAAAAGTTTATCAGCTGTTCTTGCGGTGGTGACGTCATGCAGGGCAATTATCCTTCCGTCGGACGTAAGCCGCACATCAAGTTCAATGCCGTCCGCCCCCTCCTCTATTCCCAACCGGAAAGCGGATATTGTATTCTCCGGCGCAAAAAAAGAAGCGCCTCTGTGCGCAATAATTTTCATAGTAATAAAATACTCCTGTAAATGGAGTTTGGCAACGGCACAAGCAGGTTTTACAAATATACAATACACCTTATATAAAATATCTGGATTTCTTATTTTTTTTGCTGTAGAACATTCGCTGCAAATACAACAGAGGGAACGAAAATGCGTTTTCTATTAATAATTTTCATGCTTGTATCATCCATACTGGTACAGGCTGCAACACCAAAAAGAGAATTCACAAAACCTACAGGATACGAAAGAACTGCTGAGATGTATAAGATGTACGGTATCAACGAGTTCGGACGCATACTTATGCTCGGCGATTCCATTACCTACGGTGCTTATTGGAACGAGCTGATGAAGCGCAGCGACATCATAAACAGAGGCATCCCCGGCGACACTACATTCTGGATGCTGGATCGCCTTGAATACACCACAACAGGCAGAATAGAGAAAGCTTTTGTGCTTGCAGGGATAAACGATATCTCCAAATATCAGCTTCCCGCATCCATCTTCGCCAGATACACCAAAATAATAGACTTTCTGGTGGTACAGGGCATAAAACCGCATATCCAGTCAGTAATATACCTGGGTAAACTGAATCCCAAATATGACGTGTACAATGGGAGGATAGCAGAGCTTAACAAACTTCTGAAAGAATACGCGGACAAGAACGGATACGCTTTCATCGACCTGAACCCGACACTTGCACCCGAAGGTTTTCTGAAAGACGAATACACATATGACGGAACACATCTCACCGCTCAGGGCTATACACTGTGGCGCGACATTCTCACTCCTTATATGTCGGACACTCCGTCAGACCTTCTGCCTGTGTCCCCCGATGCAGTTCCTGCAACTGAACCTGCTGTCACAGATACTTTAACTGCTCCTGAAAAAATAACCCCTTCTGCCGCTGAACCGGCACCTGCAGAAACACCGGAAACTGTACCTGAAAATGGAAAAATAACGGTTCCTTCAGAATAATATATGGCGGCACATGCCGCCATTTCCCCTTTTGTCTCAATATACAAATGAGAAACATTTTAGTTTCATACAAATATATTTTTTTTATTACAGATTAACAATATTATCATACTACATTTCTGACATTTCTAAGCGTTAATAGCGAAAACCAAATGAGGTGACATTATGTCAGAAAATGAAAACAACAAAAAAGGAATCAACAGACGCCAGTTCATAAAATTCTCTGCTGCGTCTATGGCTGTTGTTGCAGCCGGTTCAGTGGTTGGCTGCGGAGACGACAGCGACAGTTCAAATGAAACGCCTGCCAGTCCCGAAACACCCGAAACTTACGTTCCGAAATCAACCGTTCCTTCTGCAAGCGCATGGAAATTCGGTATCATCTCAGACACTCAGTGGACTAAGGATGACGACGGCGAAAACCCCGCATCCTGTGCCGTTGACATAATCAACGCTCTTAACACAAAATTCGTAGAACACGGCGTTAAATTCGTCATCCACGTCGGCGACCTTACCGACGACGGCAGAAATACGTTCACTGCGAACAATACAAAAACAAATCTCACATATACTTATTCAGTTGCGGATGCTATGGGCGTCAGAGCAAGGTATGTACAGCAGCTCTACAACAACGGCATAGGCTTCTTCCCCATGAGAGGAAACCACGACGATTCACAGTCAGCCGCCCTTGAGTTCAACAACTATTTCCCACAGACAACAACAGGCGTACACAACGTAACATCTGTTCAGACAGCGGCTTATGCGGCACAAAACCCTGACGAAGCTTACCTCCCCACAATAACAAGAACAAATACATCTTCGTTCGATATGGGTTCATCTTTCTCCAGCCCCTCAACAGCTCTTGACGGTCTTTCATACGCGTTTGACTATGATAACGCTAGATTCGTCATACTTGACATCTTCACCTCAACAGACGGTACGTCTTACCCTGTTTCATCACAGCAGTCATGGATAAACTCCGTCCTTTCCAGCAGACAGACAGGAACACACGCCTTTGTTCTTTCACACAAAGGTCTTATGACGCAGGATCACACTGACGTCATCTTCGGCGCAAGCCCAGCTAACACAACAAGCACTGACGCTGCCGTACAGGATGCTTTCATAACAAGTCTTGCCAACAACAAGGTTAAATACTACATCAACGGTCACGACCACATGCACGACAGAAGCCATGTTTACACCACAGATGGTGCTACCGCTAAGGTGACACAGCTTGTAACGGCTTCCGACAGCTCAAAGTTCTATACCCCCGCAAGCCCTTCAAACGACGTAACATACGGCGGCGGTATCAGACAGAAGATAGTCAGTCAGGAACTTTACGGAATCGGTTACTACATCGTAACGGTTGACGGTGAACATGTTTCATTTGACTACTACTCAGCACCCAGCTACTCTTCCGACTCTATATCAACAACACCCACACTGACATTTAAGAAAAAGGAAACTTTCGGTTACAGCCTCAACGGTACCGACTTCCTTATCGCTTACGGTTCCGACTACACCGATGTCGACATTACCAGCACAGGCGGAACAAGAGCTGTGATTCTTGACGGCAAAAACGCAAACGTAGCTAAAGATATTTCAGGAAGAAGCTTCAGCGTTGAAGTTAACGCAGGTTTCTATGCGCAGGACGACACGACATCAAGCGATATCCTCAGTCTGAAAGGCATGGACTACACTATGGGAAGCACTGAAACAGACGTTTTCACACTTTCAATGAGCTATTCTGAAACAGGCATAACCGACGCTGACATAGAAGATCAGGCTTTCGGTCTTGCAAAACTCAATGCAAACGGTGTATGGGAAAACGCGGTCAACGCAAACACCGACGGAACGCCAGAGTTTGTTAATGGCGCATGGACAGACGGCTATACACTTGGAACATGGGGTGTTGACACCACATCCAAAACAGTTTGGGCTGTTATCAACAGCAACGGATATTTCGCAGCAGTAAAAGGTATATAAATACTCCTTAGCCTCAGAAAAAAAGGGTGACCTCGGTCACCCTTTTTTGTGTTATGATAGCCTATGTTAAACAGAAGGCATTTCGTAAAACTATTCATGGCGGCGTTGGCAGCGGCATCTTCCGGATGTTTTCCTCAAAAGAGAAAACAAACGGTAAAGCCCCTTCCCTCTTCAAAAATACCATCATCATCCTCATGGAAATTCGGAATAATGTCAGACAGTCAGTGGATGGGTGACGACAACGGAAAGAACCCTGCCTCCTGCGCTGTCGAGATAATAAACGCTCTCAATGCAGAGTTCATAAGGCATAAGGTCGAGCTGGTTCTACAGGTTGGCGACCTCACCGACAGCGGCAGACAACCGTTCGCCGTTTACAATAAAACAACCGGCAAAACCGACGTATATTCAACTGCTGACGCAATGGGTATCAGAGCACGATATGCACAGGCACTTTACAATAATAACATAGCTTTCTTTCCCATACGCGGAAACCACGACGATTCACAGATAACCGCTGTCGAATTTATAGAGCATTTCCCCCAGACGTCAGGCGGCTGGCAGAATGACGAAAAGGCGCAGATAAGCGCATACGGGGCTTTCAATCCGGATGCAGAGAGACTGCCCAACATAAGGCGCACCACAGGAGCATTTAAGCTGGGAACAGATTTTTCATTCCCTTCCGACACGCTGAAAGGTCTGTCATACTCATTCGACCATAATAACGTCAGATTCATCACCGCCGACCAGTATGAAGCACCTGACGGACAGGAACACACTATACGCAGTCAGCAGAAATGGATAATCTCCCGCCTGAAAGAAAGAGACAAAAGCGGACACGCCATAGTGTTCACCCACAAAGGCTTGCTGACACAGCACAACAGAGGAATACTTTTCGGTGCTGAACCGTCGGCATCCACACCCGGTCAGGACGAATTTATAAAAGCCATGACAGAGAACGGGGCAAGATATCTGATATGCGGTCACGACCACATGCATGACAGAAGCCGTGTTTATACGAAAGACGGCAAAACGGCATATGTCAGCCAGCTAATTACAGCCTCTAACAGTTCAAAATTCTACTTCCCGCGGAGACCTTCCAACGACGAGGTCTTTTGTGAGGGAAAACGCCAGAAGCTCATCAGTCAGGAGCTTTTCGCCATAGGTTATTATATCGTCACGGTTGACGGCGATCACATGACGTTCGACTACTATTCGTCTGTCTGCCGCACGGGGGATACAATAGCAGATACCCCATATCTCACTTTCAGCCATAAGGAAACTTTCGGTTACAGCCTGAACGGAAAGGATTTTCTGATAGAGTACGGCAAGCCATATTCCACTGTGGACATAACCTCTGAAAACGGAACACGGACAAGAATACTGGGCGGTATAAACACTCGCGACGCAAAAGATTTTGCTGGTCGCAGATTCAGCGTCGAGATCAATACCGGATTTTACCCGCAGGACAGCGCCACGGCTGGCGATATTCTCTCATTGCGAGGAATGGATTTTTCAACGACAAATACAGATATATATACTCTGTCAATGAGTTATAAAACAGGTGAACCTGTTCTGGCAAAGCTCGGCACAGACGGATTCTGGCGAAACGCCGCAGATTTTAACATCGGCGGAGTGAAACAGTTTGTAAAAGGCGCATGGAAACCTGAATATTCTCTCGGCACATACGGGATAGACACATCTTCAAAGACCGTCTGGGCGGTCGTCAACACCAACGGCATCTTCGCACCCGTAATTTTTTAAAACTCATCACTTGACACACACCGCTCTTTCAACTAACGTATGAATATATATTCATTCGTTTGAGGGTAATATGGAAGACAGAATAGTATGCGAAAAGAACTGTAATCATGACGAAAACCTTGTCTGTCTGGCAAAATCGGCAATGCTGCCCGATTCAGACGTTCAGCGTCTCGCCGAAATGTTCAAAATACTCGGTGACCCCACTCGTATAAAAATCCTCCACTCGCTCACGGGACGCGAGCTTTGCGTCTGCGACCTTGCGGAAACACTCGGCATGGGTCAGTCTGCTATTTCTCATCAGCTCAGGATGCTGAAAAGCTACCGTCTGGTGAAATACAGAAAAGAAGGAAAAGAAGTTATATATTCTCTGGACGATGCACACATACTCGGGCTTCTGTGCATGGGTCTGGACCACATAAATCATCAGTAAGGAGCCTGAATATGTCAGATAAGGAAAGTTGCGGATGCTGCTGCTGTCATCCGAACGAACAGGAACACAAAGAGGAAGAGATGCCGGAAGGCGGGGTTCAGTCCGTTTTCCGAATAGAGGGACTGGACTGCGCAGACTGCGCCGCAAAACTGGAAGCTGCGGTGAAAAAGATGGATAATGTTCTTTTCGCCCGTTTAAGCTTCACATCGGCAACACTCACAGTGCGCCACAATACAACTTCCGCCGCAATAATGCGTACCGTCAAACAGGCGGGTTATAAAGCGATATCATCCGACGGGAGCGACGACGGACACAGCTCTTCGTGGCTTAAAAACCACAAAACAATAGGAACAATACTTTCGGGACTGTTCCTGATCCCCGCATTAATCTTTGACAGCACGCCCCTTTTTGTTGCTGCGATGTTCGCAGGCGGCTGGCATGTTGCACTTACAGGCATGTACAGCCTTCGCAAAAGGATAATGGACACCAATCTGCTGATGCTCATAGCTGCCATAGGTGCGGGAGCAATAGGTCAGTGGAGCGAAGGCGCGACAGTCGTATTTCTGTTCTCACTGGGCAACGCCCTCCAGTCATACACAATGGACAGAACAAGGCGTTCCATCCGCTCGCTCATGGAAAAAGCACCCAACGAAGCTGTGGTTATCCGCGGCGGATATGAAGAAAAACTCCACGTCGACAACATTAACGTCGGCGACGTGATACTCGTAAAACCCGGCGAGAAGATCGCCATGGACGGCGACGTGGTCAGCGGCTTTTCTGCTGTTAATCAAGCTTCCATAACAGGCGAATCCGTTCCTGCTGAAAAACAGACAGGGGATTCCGTGTATGCCGGAACCCTGAACACCACAGGAACACTGAACATAAAAGTCACCCGTCTGGCGGCGGATTCGACCATCAGCCGCATCATGAACATGGTGGAGGAAGCGCAAGCGCAGAAAGCACCTATGCAGACACTGGTGGACAAATTCGCCGCGTGGTACACACCCGCTGTCATAGTTGCGGCAGTGCTTATAGTGGCGGTTCCGGTGCTTCTGTTCGGGCAAAGCTTTGACGAATGGTTTTACAGGGCGCTGGTGCTTCTTGTAATCTCCTGTCCGTGTGCGCTTGTGATATCCACACCAGTATCAATAGTTTCCGCCATCGGCAACGCATCCAAACGCGGCGTACTTATAAAGGGCGGAATATTCCTTGAGCAAATGAGCCGCATAAAAGCGATAGCGTTTGATAAAACCGGAACACTTACATCCGGTAAGCCTGTGCTGACTGACATTTACGCGGTGAACGGCAACGAAGCCGAACTTAAAATACTCGCGGCATCGGTGGAAAGATTCTCCGAACACCCGCTGGCACATTCCATAGCGACATCAGTTGAGCGCGAAGCACTGAAACATGCAGACAATTTCGCCGCACTCCCCGGAATGGGCGCTAAGGCGGACATAGACGGCAAAACCTTCTATGTGGGCAGTAAAAAACTTTTCAGCGGACTTGCGGAAGCATATAAAGCGGAACAGGAAAAGCTTGAACAGCAGGGCAAAACAGTTGTTTTCGCAGGAACCGATAAAGAGATACTCGGATATATGGCACTTGCAGACGTTCTGCGGGACGGCGGGAAAGAAGCCGTTCGAGAGCTTAAAAACGGCGGTATAGAATGTGTCGCCATGCTGACAGGTGACAACAGACGGGCGGCGGGCATGATAGCGGAAAAACTTGAGCTTGACGCTTGCTACAGCGAACTTCTCCCCGAAGACAAAACAGCGGCGCTTAAACCCCTTGCGGAAAAATACGGCAAGGTTGCCATGGTGGGCGACGGCGTGAACGACGCTCCGGCACTTGCAACAGCGGATATAGGGATAGCTATGGGTGCGGCTGGAACCGATGCGGCGCTTGAAACTGCGGACATAACCCTAATGTCAGACGACATAGGCAAACTGCCCTATCTGATGCGGTTGAGCAGAAAGACAGTCGCAGTCATAAAACAGAATATAACCTTCTCAGTGCTGATAAAGTTCATATTTATAGTCGGTACTTTCGCTGGGATAACAAACCTCTGGCTGGCGGTATTCGCCGACACAGGGGCATCTATACTGGTCACTTTGAACGGTATGAGGCTGGTAAGAGAAATAAAGTAAAACCAGAAAAGGCGGTCACCCGACCGCCTTTTTTTATAAAACCATACCACCAGAAACCTCTATTCTTACTCCATTTATCCATTTTGATTCCGGAGACAACAGAGCAACAACTGCGCCGCCGATATCATCGGGCAGACCGACGCGACCGAGCGCCGTGACAGAAGCCACATGGTCGTTCACCTGTTTATTGTCGCGCACAACGCCGCCGCCGAAATCTGTCTCGATTGCTCCTGGGGCAAGCACAACAACGCTGATGCCTCTTGCTCCTAGTTCTTTCGCCATGTAGCGTGTCAATGTTTCAACACCGCCCTTCATGGTGCCGTATGCGCTGTAACCGGGCATACAGAACCTTGCCAGACCGGACGAAATGTTCATGATGCGTCCGCCGTCTTTTATAAGAGGCAGAAGTTTCTGCGACAGGAAAAATGGAGCTTTTAAGTGTATATCCACCAGCAGGTCGAACTGTTCCTCTGTGGTCTCCGCAAAGGGGGCATTTATGCCTATTCCTGCATTATTCACCAGATTATCGAATGATACGGCATCGAAAACATCAGACAGCACCTTTTTAACCGAATCGGCGAATCCGGCAAACGTTCCGCTTTTTGAAACGTCGAGCTGGAGCGCCGCCGCCTTTCTGCCGAGTTTGTTCACTTCGGCGACAACCGCCTCTGCTTCGTCTTTTTTGCTGTTATATGTGAGAATTATGTCGTGACCACGCTCTGCAAGTTTGAGCGCCATGTTTTTTCCAAGTCCGCGGCTTCCGCCAGTTATGAGTGTTATCATTAGAAGCACCTCGCAATGAATTTTATATATAATAATCCCTGCGACGGCATATTTGAAGGCACATAGATGTTAAATGCTTGCCTGATTCTGCAAATTGAAACAAAAAAGGCGGTCAGAAGACCGCCTTTGATTTATCTCAGCACTGCACCAAATTCTTTGGTCAGATTATCTATCATCTTCTGGAGCTGTGCGTTTGTCTCCTCATCCGTCAGAGTTCTGTCGGATGCGGTGAAATACACGCGATATGTGCGGCTCTCCCTGCCCTCTTCTATGCCCTTTCCGGCATAAACGTCGAACAGGAAAGCGTCTTCAGCAAGCTTGCTGGTACCTTTTATACAGTTTATCATGTCAACGGAAGCTGTTGAACGGTCAACCACAACGGAAATATCCTTGTAAACAGACGGAAACTTGCTGAAATCCGCAAATTTATACTGGAATATCGCGTTTTCAATCATTTCTTCCATATCTATCTCGAACAGCACGACATTCTCGCGAATGTCAGCTTCGTCGGCAACTGCGGGGTGAAGTCACCGATGAAACCGATGGATCTGCCGCCAACAACTATTTCTGCCGCTTTGCCTGGGTGAAGGAAGTGTCTGTCACTTCTGACATATTCAGCCTTTATCTTGTATGCGTTCAGCACGTTTTCAAGTACACCTTTAAGAGCGAAGAAAGGTTCTATCGCTTTCGGTGCCGCCCAGCTCATCGACCAGAAATCGCCTGCAACAGCCGCCGCAAACTTCATACGCTGTTCGGGCAGCCTGTCAGTCTTTGTGAATGACGAAGCGAACTCGAAGAAGCGAGCCTGTTTGAAGCCGTTGTTAAGGTTATATTTTATAGTAGCCAGAAGCCCGGGGAACACAAATGTTCTCATAGTATTCATGTCTTCTGATATGGGGTTCAGAAGTTTCACAAACTTGGCTTCGTCGTCGAACAGTTTAAGGAAATCGTCCTTCATGAACGAGTAGTTTATCGCCTCGTTGAAACCCATTGTCTTCATCTGATAACCGATGTCGCGTCTTGCGGTGAGCAGTCTGCTCATGGGTTTTGAATCGGCATCTATGCGTGGGAGCGTTGTGGGGATATTGTCATATCCGTACATTCTCGCAACCTCTTCCGCGATATCCTGATCGGACACGATATCCACTCTGTATGAAGGTGCTGTAACGGTCACGGAAGTGCCGTTGACAACAGGATTCAGGTGCAGATCGGACAGTATTTTAACAATTTGTTCGTCTGATATGGACGTACCCAGATAGCCGTTTATCCATTTGGTATCAACAGTGACCTTTTTCTCTGCTGGTTCGGCATATTCGCCGAGTTTTCCATTGCAAACCTTACCGCCCGCAACCTCCTGAAGAAGGTACGCGGCGTAGTCAACCATCTTAACCGGGTTCGCAGGGTCTGCGCCCCTTTCATATCTGTATGCGGCATCGGAAGTCATTCCGAGTTTTCTTGCTGTTTTTCTTGTCTGTTTCGGCTCGAAATATGCACATTCAAGGAACACGTCTTTGGTGTCGTTGCTGATACCGGAGTGTTCTCCGCCCATTACACCTGCAAGAGCCAATATCTTCTTTTCATCGGTGATAAGGAGCATTTCCTCATTGAAAGTGCGCTCTTTTTCGTCCAGCAGAAGAAGTTTTTCGCCCGCTTTCGCGTTGCGGATGATTATCTTTCCGTCAATCTCACGCAGGTCGAATGTATGGAGCGGCTGACCGTATTCAAACATTACATAGTTTGTAACGTCAACAACGTTGCTGATGGGACGCACGCCCACAGCACGCAGGCGGTTCTGCATCCAAACGGGTGAAGGACCAATTTTAACGTCTTTTATCACTCTGCCCATGTATGTTGGGCAAGCCTCTTTATTCTCAATTACAACTCCGCCGTAATTCTCGGCTTTGTCGTCAGTTTCCGCAAGATTCCAGCTTCTTTCTTTCAGCTTGAGACCGTAAAGCGCCGCTATCTCCCTTGCATAGCCCACCATGCTGAGGCAGTCCGCCCTGTTGGGGGTAATGCCTATCTCCATAACGGTGTCGGGAAGACCAAGGTAATCGTTGACATCCATTCCCGCCTCAAGGTGGTCAGGAAGTATCATGATGCCGTCATGGTCGTCGGAAATGCCTATTTCATCTTCCGCGCATATCATACCGGAAGATTCAGTACCGCGTATTTTTGCTTTTTTTATCTTGAATCCGCCCGGCAATTCAGCGCCTATCTTGGCAAAAACAACCGTCTGTCCGGCTCTTACGTTGGGTGCGCCGCACACCACCTGATATTCTGCGTCGCCTGTTGAAACAACACAGAGGGACAGTTTGTCCGCATCGGGGTGTTTTTCGCATTTAAGAACTTTTGCCACGACAACGTTTTCAAGTCTGCTTTTGGTTTCAACGGATTCAACTTCAAGTCCCGCCATTGTAAGTTTAGCGGCAAGCTCCTGCATGTCGATTCCGGTTGTATCTACAAATTCGTTTATCCAATTGATGCTTATCTTCATTTTGTGCCTCCGCCTTAAAACTGCCTTAAAAATTTCAGGTTGTTCTCAAAGAATGAGCGAAGGTCGCCGATGCCGTATTTAAGCATGGTTATGCGCTCGATGCCCATTCCGAAGGCGAAGCCGCTGTATACGCTTGTATCGTAACCCGCGTGTTTGAAAACCTCGTTATTCACCATTCCGCATCCAAGAATTTCAAGCCAGCCTGTGCCTTTGCACACGCGGCATCCTTTCTGTCCGCAGATAACACAGCCCATGTCAACCTCTGCACTGGGTTCTGTGAAGGGAAAGAAGCTGGGACGGAAACGCACGGGAATGTCTTTCCCGAACATGCGCTGGATGAACTCCGTAAGCGTGCCTTTCAGGTCGCCGAAGGTTACGCCCTTGTCCACGAGAAGACCTTCCACCTGATGAAACATAGGTGTGTGGGTCAGGTCATAGTCGCATCTGTAAACCTTTCCGGGGGCGATGATCTTCACAGGGGGTTCCTGTGCCTGCATCGTCCTTGCCTGAACGGGTGAAGTATGTGTACGCAGAAGGATATCCTCGGATATGTAGAACGTATCCTGCATGTCCCTCGCGGGGTGTTCTTTGGGGATGTTGAGCATTTCAAAGTTGAACTGATCGGATTCCGCCTCGGGTCCCACAGCCACTTCAAAGCCCATGGATGTAAATATATTAACTATTTCATAGTAAACGGACATTATGGGGTGGATGCTTCCGCTGACCAGAGGAAGACCGGACATGGTTATGTCCAGAGATTCGCCCGTAAGTTTTGCAGAAAGCTCCGCCTGCGCAAGCTTTTTCTCCTGCGCTTCATACTGAGCTTCAAAAGAGTTGCGAAGCTCGCCAATCATCATTCCGAACTCTTTTTTCTGTTCGTTGGGGACGTCTTTGAGCTGTTTGCTGAGTTCGCTTATGATACCTTTTTTGCCGAGGTATTTGACTTTTACCTCATAAAGCTGCTGTGTGGAGGTAGCCTGCGCAATCTCCGTTTCAAACTGTCTGATAGAATTCAAATCGACTTGCATGTATTTTCTCCCTTAGGGATTGTAGGCAGATGGATTAGACCGCTTCGCAAATGCTCGCGGAGACGAATAGATGTCTTTGCGAGGAAGGTATACCTGACGAAGCAATCTCTCTTTAATTTTTTACACAGCTCCAAGCCCTCTTGAGGCTGTATAAAAAAGGGGAGCTTTTGGCTCCCCTCTGTTTTAGCTTAATCAGGCTTTAACCTGCTTGCAAAGCTGTTCAAATTCAGCGGGGCTTTTAACCGCCATATCGGCAAGGACTTTTCTGTCCAGCTCGATACCGTGTTTTTTCAGACCGCCCATAAATGCACTGTAGCTGAGTCCGTGCTGGCGAACTGCGGCATTGATACGGATGATCCACAGTTTTCTGAAATCACGTTTTTTCTGTTTTCTGCCTGCGAAGGCAAAGTTAAGCGCACGCTCAACTGCCTCACGGCTCTTTTTGTAGACGTTATTAATCTGTCCTCTGAAACCTTTGGAGCGTTTCAGCCACTCTTTTCTTCTTCTGCGGGTTTTAAAACCGCCTTTAGCTCTTGGCACTGTTAACCTCCTTAATCCTTACATATAGGGCAGCAAAATTTTAATATTCTGCGCATCTTTGCCCTCAAGGATGGTGGATTGGCGCAGCGCACGCTTACGTTTCGTAGTCTTTTTAGTCAGAATGTGTCTGAGACTACATTTCTTTGCTTTAACTTTGCCGCTTCCGGTAATTTTAAACCTTTTTGCGGCGCCCTTATGGGTCTTCATTTTTGGCATTTAGAAAACTCCTCTAAATTAGTTTCCAGCCTGAGACGCAATAGGTGAAATCATCATGATTTGCTGTTTACCCATCATCTCTGGTTTCTGGTCAACGACACCGACGTCTGCGACGTCTGCCTTGACTTTATTAAGTAATTCCAGTCCTGCTTCCTGAAACATCATCTCGCGTCCTCTGTATCTAAGGACTACTTTGACCTTGTCTCCGGCTTCAAGGAACTTGCGTACCGCCTTCAGCTTGACGTTATAGTCATGTTCCTCAATTTTCGGACGGAATTTAACTTCCTTTGTGTCCACTTGATTCTGGCGTTGTTTTTTTCTGGCTTCCCTGTCCTTTTTCTCTTTTTCAAATTTGAATTTACCGTAGTCCATGACACGGCAGACAGGAGGTTTCGCCGTGGGAGCAACCTCAACAAGGTCAAGCCCGGCTTTGTCAGCCAGCTTTAAAGCCTCGTCTATGGAACACACGCCATATTGTGTCCCGTCATCCAAAACAAGCCTTACCTCTTTATGGGGAATAGCTTCATTAATCCGTTCTTTGTCCACACTGGGACCGAATTTGCCGCCGACCTTTATATATCACCTCCAGAGGTTTAATGTCTTATTTTGGTCAAGCTCTTTTAATACACTAATGTACTCTGAAAAAGCAAGCTCATTTTTTGTTTCTCCGTTACGCAAACGCACGGAAATAAGATTTTCATCCATCTCTTTCTGACCGATGATTATCATATGGGGAATCTTCTCAAGCTGCGCCTCGCGGATCTTGAATCCGACCTTCTCGTTGCGGAAGTCTGAATCCACACGGAAGCCTTCTGCTTTCAGCTTTGCTACCAATTCTTTGCAGTAATCAAGCTGCCCGTCTGTGATGTTTATCACGCGTACCTGCACAGGGGATATCCAGAAAGGGAAATTACCTGCGAAGTGTTCAGTAAGAACACCGATGAATCTGTCAACAGAACCGAGAATAACTCTGTGGAGCATAACGGGTCTGTGTTTCTGTCCGTCCTCGCCTATATAGTTGAGGTCGAAGCGTTCGGGCAGGTTGAAGTCAACCTGAATTGTAGCACACTGCCAGAAGCGCCCAATGGCATCCTTAAGCTTGATATCAATCTTGGGACCATAGAAAGCGCCATCGCCCTCGTTTATCTCATAGGGCAATCCCTTGACTTTCAGAGCATTAAAAAGAGCGTTTGTCGCTTTTTCCCAGTTTTCAACGGAACCGATGAATTTTTCGGGGCGGGTTGAAACCTCAATTTCAAACTCGAACCCGAAGATGCTCATCACATCGTTCACAAAATCTATGATACCAACAATTTCGTCGTTGAGCTGTTCAGGTGTACAGAGGATGTGTGCATCATCCTGGGTGAACGCGCGCACACGCATAAGCCCGTGAAGAACGCCGGATTTCTCGTGGCGGTGAACAGTACCAAGCTCGAAATAACGCTGGGGCAGGTCGCGGTAGCTTCTCATTTCGGACTTGAACACCATCATGTGAGCAAGGCAGTTCATAGGTTTAACGCCGAATGCCACGTCGTCGATGGTTGTGAAATACATATTCTCGCGGTAGTTGTCATAGTGACCGGAAAGTTTCCACAGATCCTGTTTAAGTATCTGGGGACCGTACACTATTTCGTATCCGCGTTTGAGGTGCTCCTTGCGTTCAAATTCTTCCAGAGTGGCACGAAGCGCGCCGCCGCGGGGGAGATATATGGGGAATCCTGCGCCAACTTCGTCCTCTATGGTGAACAGCTTAAGCTGTTTGCCAAGCTTACGGTGATCGCGTTTTTTCGCCTCTTCCAGCATGTTCAGGTATGCGTCAAGCTCATCTTTTTTGAACCAGCTTGTGCCGTAGATACGCTGAAGCATCTTGTTCTTTTCATCGCCGCGCCAGTATGCCCCCGCAACGGAAAGCAGTTTGAAATGCTTAATGCGTTTGGTGTTGTCAAGGTGCGGTCCGCGGCAGAGGTCGGTGAAGTCGCCCTGAGTGTAGAGAGAAACATGATCCTCGCCGATGATGTCGATGAGTTCAAGTTTATAGCTCTCGTTTGCGAACTCTTTTCTCGCTTCGTCCGCCGTAACGTCACGGCGGCGGCAGGGCAAAGCCTCTGCGGCTATTTTTGTCATCTCTTTTTCGATGGCTTCGAGGTCTTCAGGTGTGAATTTTTTATCACCCATGTCGAAGTCATAGTAAAAGCCGTCTTTGATAACGGGACCGATGGTCACTTTCGCTTCTTTAAAGAGCCTCTGAACAGCCTGCGCCATAAGGTGCGCTGTTGAGTGGCGGAGAATTTCAAGTGCTTCCGTGTCTTTTTCCGTTATGATTCTAACTTTATCGTTATCGCCGACTTGGGCGTAAATATCAACAAGTTTGCCGTTCACTTCTGCGGCGAGAGCGTTCTTCGCCAGTCCTTTGCTGATGGTGTTTGCTACGTCGAAAGCGGTTGCACCGGCTTCGAGTTCAAGCTTTGCGCCATCGGGAAGATAAATATTCATAATGGTCTCCCTATGGGTATTAGAGCGATAAAGTATAATTATTATCACTTTTTTTGTCAACATATTAGGGAGGAATATAATAAAGAATAAAAATAAAAAAAGTGAAAAAAGTTTCTTGACATTTATTTGGTGTTCATGTAATTTCTGTTTCTCGCAAGGCCGAGGTGGTGGAACTGGTAGACACGCAGGACTAAGGATCCTGTGGGCGTCAAAGCCTGTGGGGGTTCGAGTCCCCCTCTCGGCATACGAAAAAAAGCTCAGCATTTGCTGGGCTTTTTTATTTTCACATGCACATATTATTTACCTTTACTCGACCATTGTTTATATTGGAATCGCATTCCATATTAAACGTTATTAAGTACAATTAACATAATCATAGCAGATTGAAAGTTACAGGCAGGGTCAGTTCGATGGGTCTGGGAGGTGCGGCGAATGGAGCTGCGGAGCTGACAGCCTCGACAGCCTGACTATCCAGAATGTTAAAACCGCTGGATTTTGCTATGCGGATATTTTTCACGCTCCCGTCCTTTTCAAGTCTGAAAACGACTTCGGTTCGCCCCGCCCAACCATTCTTTCTGGCTATCATGGGGTACACCAGTTTATTTTTAATTTTCGCTTGTATCCCGTGAAGATTGGCTTGTCTGTAACTGGCAGAGACCTCAGCCTCTGTTGGTTCTGCCACCTGAATCGGTACAGCCTTTGCAACTGAAATTTCTGATGAGACAGGTGCGGAAACCGTCTCTTTAACCTCAGCAACTTCGGAAACAGCCTGAGACACCACAGAGCTTACAGCCACAGGTGCTTCGGTTATAACAGGTTTTACCTCAATTTTTTTCCTTTCATGATCAGTTTTTTTCTTCTGAACTTGCTTAACAGGTTCAGATTTGTCTGTTTTCGGTTTCGGAGCTTCAGCTGTTTTTTTTATCGATTCTTCGACAGATTCCTGCACCACAGATGTGGAGAGTCTGATTGTCTGCACATTTTCCTCTTTTTTCACCTGAGCAAACGAAGAGGACAGCCAGAAGACACATCCGAAAACTACTGCATGAATCAACAGAGATTTCAGCAGATGGATCATTATTTCGCCCTGCCAACCTGCTGCAAGGGCTGTCTGCGCATCCTGTGCGGCAGAACAAGTCTTGCCGCCGCAGAAATATCCTCATCCAAAACAGAAGTTCTACTGTTCCAGGCAGCGAGAGTTTTTGCGGTCTTCAGCATTATTATATCCGCTCTGTGCCCGTCCACTTCTGATTCCATACACAAAACAGCAATGCGCATCATAGCATCCCTGTCCGCCTCAACGGTTTTCAGAAGTTCAAAAGCGCTAATTATCTTATCGGTGAGCGCCGCACACTCGTTTTTCCATTTATCTGCAAACGCCTCCGGATCGGCTTCAAAATCCAGTCTGCGTTCGATAACCTCGACACGTTTTTCAACATCCCGTATGCCGTCCACTGTCACACACAGCCCGAATCTGTCCAGAAGCTGAGGGCGAAGCTCACCCTCTTCCGGGTTCATTGTACCAACCAGAGTGAATTTTGCAGGATGGGAAAAGGATATGCCCTCTCTCTCAACTGTATTAACGCCCATTGCGGCAGAGTCCAGAAGCACATCAACAATATGATCTTCCAGAAGGTTCACTTCATCCACATACAGAATCCCTCTGTTTGCACCTGCCAGCAGTCCGTGTTCAAACTGTCTTTTTCCGCCTTTCAGAGCGGATTCCAGATTCAGCGAACCGACAACTCTGTCCTCCGTTGCTCCGACAGGAAGTTCCATAACGGGAACACGCTTTTTCATTGTCGTAGCGGAAGCACATTCCGCTTTTTTGCAGGTTTGGCAAAGCACAGCGCCGTATTGCGGCAGGTTGAACGGGCATCCGTCCACCGTCTCAATTTCGGGTAAGATGTTGGCAATGGCTCTCACCGCCGTGGATTTTGCCGTTCCTTTTTCGCCCCGTATAAGAACTCCTGATATGGACGGATTTATAACATTAAGTATAAGTGCAAGTTTAAGGTCGTCCTGTCCCACGATGGCGGGAAAAGGGTATACGATTCTATTCATCAGAAAAACTCCCTCTGACGGCATTCAGCAGCGAATCCGCCTTTAAATCTTTTATTTCAAGCAGTTTCGCACCCAGTGCCGAGGCGAGTTCCCCCGACAATGCAAAATCCGCCAGTCCTTTCTTTTCAGTATCAATAACTATAAATTTGACGTCTTTCTGTTCTCTTGCCCAGTTTGCGGCAAGCTCCTGAGATTCTTTGCGGGGATTTGCACTATCTGCATAAGGCACGTTTGCCCGCCCGTCTGTCATAATGATAACGACAGGTCTGGAATCAGGATTATGTCTTAAATATCTGCCTGTGAGCCTGCGTCCGTCCTCTATTGCCGCCGAAAGGGGAGTTTTGCCCCCTGTTGGCAGTTCCCTCAGTTTTCTTTCTGCAAGCTCAACAGAGGATGTGGGCTGAAGAAGAATTTCGCTCCCTTCGCCACGAAAGGCTATCATAGCGACCTTGTCCCGCTTCTGATAAGTATCAAGCAGCAGTGACACCACAGCTCCCTTTGCCGCCGCCATCCTCGCCCTCGCGCCCATAGAACCGCTGGAATCCACTATGAACAGGATAAAATTACCTATCCGCCTTTCCCTCTGCTTCTCTCTGATATCCGAGTGTTCAATGGCTATGGCGAACCCTGCGGGAGGTGTACGCATGAACTGATTAGCCGCAGCTGTCCGCAGTGTGGCATCTATGGCAATATCGCCAGAGCCTCTGTTTTCGGTGGCGCGAACGTATCTGCCATGTTTTGCGTCTGTTCTGGTGCGTGAGCGTCTGCCGCTCCCTTTTCTGTTCTTCCTGTCCTTTGCCGTCTCTATCTTCTTTATGCCGAAAAGCTCACCCACACTGAAAACAGTCTCCATGCCGGCACCTTCGGATTGTTGCTGTGAGCTGCCCTCACTTTCATGACTGTTGTTCTCTGTCCTCTGAGAACTGTCCTGTGTCTCCTGATTATCTTTATCCTGCTGAGGTTTATTTTCTTTCGGGGCGTTCTGGGTTTCCGGATTCTGCGCTTCCATCTGTCTGCGCCTGTGTGCCAGAGCGAACTCAGCCACTGCGTCCACATCCTCACACAGAACCTTATCCCTGCCGTTCAGAGCGGCATGAGCCTTCGCCGCCTCTGCTATGACGATATCCGCCCTGTGCCCCGCCGCATTGGCGTTCAGCACCGTTTCGGCGATGTAGTTTATTATGGAATCATCGACACACACGCTCAGTGTGCGTGCCGCTTGTATTCTGTTTTTAAGCTCTGTCTGCCTCTCTTGTGCCGCCGCAATAAAACTCTGCGGATCGGCATCAAATCTTTCACGGCTTTCCATCAAAAGAACCCGCTCCATAGCGGATGCAGAAGCTGTCACCTGAACAGAAAGCCCGAATCTGTCCAGAAACTGCGGTCTCAGCTCACCCTCTTCGGGGTTCATTGAACCTGCGAGAACAAATTCTGAATTGTAGACCTCTGAAACACCTTCGCGTTGAAGATGAACAACACCTGATGCGGAGCAGTCCAATAGGATATCAGTGATGTGATCGTCCAGCAGATTCACCTCGTCAACATAAAGGAATCCGCCGTGAGCATCAGCCAGCAACCCTTTACGGACACTTCGCTCACCGATGGTCATTGTCATCTCAAGATCAATACTCCCCGCCAGCCTGTCTTCAGTTGCGTTCAAAGGCAGGTTTACGAACGGAACGTCCAGAAGTGCGCTTAAAGCCCTTACCAGAGTAGATTTTGCAGTCCCCTTTTCACCACGCAAAAGCACGCCGCCGGTCTTCGGGTTTACAGCGTTCAGAAGCAGGGCAAGCTTCATCTCCTCCTGACCGACTATAGATATAAAAGGAAAAACAGGCTGATGGGTCATTTCTTTTTTACCTTCTGAACAGCGTCCTTTATCTTATCAATACTCTCTTTCCAGCCTGCAACCTCATCCGCGCCGATGATGTCGATGCTTCCGCCCTGAAAATCACCTTCTATGTCGCCCATACGCTCCTCTATCCAACCCTCTATCTCAAGATAAGTGTCTTTGAGCGTATCCAGCATTTCCGGGTCGGCGTTCCAAAGCCCTCTGGCTTCCGCCTCAATAAGCCTTCTCGCAGCCTCTTCCAAAGCCCACGGGTTGTGCTTTTCAAAAAATTCTCTGTTCTCTTTATCCGCCAAGAAAGTTCTGGTGATGTCATCAAAAATTTTATCGTCAACGTCGCCTGTCGCCGCTTCCCAGCCGAACACCCTGCCGATGCGCTTGGAGATGTCTCCCGCGCCTTTGTAACCGTGGCGTTTCATGCCGTCTATCCATTTCGGGTTCAGAAGTTTTGTCCTTACAACCCTGCGTATCTCGTCCGAAAGTGTACGCACTTCGACTGCTGACGGTTCTCTGGTATCACCGTAATAGTTTTTTATCTTTTCGCCTTTGAGATGTCCGGCAGTGACACTCAGTCCGCCGTGGTTACCGAAATAGCCGCAGCAACCCAAAAGGTCGTGAGCATCGTCCATTATTTTGTTGAAAGTAACGTCAACTGTCGCAAGCGAGCGGGCAAGCTCCTCGTATGAAGCCTCTCCGAAATATCCATCGCCGTAGGCATAGCCGTTCCATGCGATGAATATGTCTGCAAGGTCGGATTCGGTCTTCCAGGCGGAAGCATACACAGCCAAATTCACACCCGCCCTGTATGTTCCGGGTGCGGCAGAAAAGATTCTGCGCGATGCACGCCGGAATGCGTTTCTGTCAGCAGGGTCTGTTCCCTGCTCTTTTATATTCTCCAGTGAGTGTTTCCTCACAAAGTTAAGCTCAATGGGTTCTTCAAGTTCCGCCACAGCCTGAATTGCTCTGTCAATCAGAGCTATCCTGTCGGGAAAATTGTCCCTTGTTATGCCCGAGACCCTGATTGTCAAATCTATTCTCGGTCTTCCAAGCTCCGACAGAGGCATTATCTCAAAACTCTGCACCCTGCCGTTTGCCGCCCAGACAGGGCGCACGCCCAGCAGATGCATCATCTGCGCCATCCCCTCTCCGTCCGACCACATAATGTCGGCACACATCCAGTAGAACGCCACGTTTTCCGGCAATCTGCCCTCTTCGTTCAAATACTTGTTTATCAGCGCATCAGAAAGTTTTCTGCCCAGAACAGCCGCCGCTTTGGTGGGTACACTCTCCGGATCAAGAGAGAACATATTGCGCCCCGTGGGCAGAACATCATCTTTGCCTCTGTATATCAAACCCGATGCGCCCGCAGGGGTATATCCTCCATCTACAGCATTAAGCATTGATAAATCTTCTGTGGAAAGCCTTAATCTTTCCAGTATATCCAGCGCACGCTCCCGCAGTGCCAAATATTTTTCAGGTTCGGAGCAGTCGCCGAACTCCTCTGTGATTCTGTTTATAAGTTCATCGGCGCCGGCAGTCATACACAGCCGTACCAGCTTTTGTGCCGCCGCATCAGTCATTTCAAGCATGGTTCCGCCGTCAAATCCGCTGTCTTCATCAGTGGTTCCCTGATTGTTCAGCATAAAATCAAAGTCCATAGACAAAAGTTTTGCCGCAAGCCTTCTGGGAGACGTATCCGCCGCAGTATCAAAATGCAGTACGCCGTAAACGTAGCCAGCTTCATCCTCCGGCAGATGTCCGAAAATATGCATCCCGTCCTGAATTCTGGTATTTCGCATACGGCTGAGAACGCCATGCGCCGAATCCTTAACCTCAGAAAAACGGGCGGCGTTCAGATCGAAGAAGCCAAGCTCCTCCTGCATCTTCATCTGCTCCAGAAGCCCGATGATGATATGTTCCAGCATATGACATCTGCCCGCATCCGAAACCTTAGCCTGTTCCCACTCGCCAAGCATTCTGTCCAGCTCCAGATAGTCGCCGTACAGCCCGCCGTGTATGAGAGGAGCCTGCATATGGTTCACCAGCGTGGCATAACTGCGCCGTTTAGCTATTATCCCTTCGGGGGAGTTGTCAGCGTTATATATATAAAGATGGGGGAGTTTGCCTATTACTATGTCGGGCAGGCAGGCTTCCGAAAGCCCTGCACCCTTACCCGGCAGAAACTCAAGAGTTCCGTGCGTGCCGACATGTATCACTGCGTGCGCTCCATACTCCTTCTCAATCCACCTGTATGTGGCGAGATATTGATGTGGAGGCGGAATATCTGGGTCATGCAGAATTTTGCAGACCTCGCCGTCACACCTCGCACCCGCACAGCCCCGCTTGGGCTGTACACATACCAGAACGTTTCCGAAATCAAGCCCCGTCACAACTATCTTACCGTCATGCACCATAGCCGGAGGCATGCCGCCCACAGCCTCGCCCGGAGGATTGCCCCAGACCTCGCACATTCTGTTCTTTATCTTTTCGGGCAGCTCGTCCCACCAGCTGCAATATGTGTCAACGTCCACCTGCGCCAGTGCGCCGCCCTTGTTCACTATCTCATCCACCGTCGTCCAGCGGAATTCGCTTATCGCCTTTTTCGTCAGAATCATCTGCGAAAGAGCTTCACCGCTTTCCGGAATATCACGCACATCGAATCCGTTCCGTTTCATCAGATGCATCAGCCTGACAACGCTCTCTGTTGTATCAAGCCCGGCTCCTGAACCGACTGTTGCCTCAACTGAGGCACATGCGGCATTGTGGAGCATGAAAACGACCCGTTTTGAAGCGGCAGGAGATTTTCCGAGCCGCACACGCTCCCCAATGCGTATTGCAAGGTCACCGCATCGACGCTTATGGGGCGTCCGTTCAGACACGGAACCATACTCGCCTTTTTTCATTCCGCCGATGAAGAAGGGTTCTATCACCCCCTCGAACTCCGGCATAGCTATCGACCACGGGATATCGGCACTCAGCCCTATCGGGTCATCCTCCCACTCCTCAATGGTTTTTGAGGAGGAGACCACAGGCTGAAACACCGGAACATTGAGCCTTTTCAGAAGCTCAGTGCCACCCATGGAAACCTTGGTATCTGCCATGCTGTTACCTCTGGAATGATCCAGAAAGAATGTCAGCATTTTCACAAAAACATCAATGATTACCTCATCGCCGCGCATGAAATATTTTTCTACCGTGCCGCCGCTGCCGAGTGCGCCGACATCGCTGTCTCGCGTTCCGTTGGAAAAAGCGGGAATGACCCGCATACCATTATCCTCCAGCGCGCGTATCATCTCATGCTCGACATCAAGCTGTCCGTTCACCCAATAGTGTCTGCTGAAAAGAATACCGGCGCAGGGGGCGTCCGAAAGCCCTTTTTCGATACAATAGGTATCGTACCAGTCAAGGTAATCATCAATATTCTCGTAATGATCAGAAGGGGCAGAGGGATGATGCACCCCCTGCCATGGAAACTCGAAAACGGGCGGAACAGGGCAGCCGATTCCCATTACCTCGTTTGCGATGAGGCTCAGAAGCCCCGCCGCATTCCGGCTGCCCCCTGCGCGCAGATATTCCGCACACTTTCTCAGTATGGGAACAGACACATTTGACAAAGCCCAGTAGGACGGATCGTGGCTAAGACATATTACGGTCTTTTCCGAACCCTTAAAGTGGTCTTCAACCTCCTGCCAGAACACATCGGCTGAACGGTAAAGAAGAACCACATCGGAATTTTCCGCATCTTCAAAAGCCTGTTTCAGGAGAGATTCGTCCCTTGCTATGTCTTTTGAGCCGAACATGTTAAGCCTGACAAAATCAAGCTCTGCGGCTCCTTTTATAAGTGCCTGCGCATGGCTGCTCCATACTATGCCCGTTATCCGCATCATTTATCCTCTAAAACTTCGCTGTAACTTCCACCATGTAGTTTCTCTCTCTGCCCACATAGTAGTCGTAGTATTCTTTGTCGAATATATTGTTTATTGCACCGGAAACCTCGAAGTGTTTGCCGATTTCGGCAATGACTTTCGTGTTCCACAGCCAGCGTTCGGTATACCCGCCGTATACGTCATCTACGTCCGTATTGTCATCCGCTGTGTAAATTCTGCCCTGATAGTTACCGTCCAGAGCGAATGTCAGCATTCTCCATTTGTAGCTGCTGCCCACGTTGAATACCTTTTCCGGTACGTCAGTGAGTTTCTTGCCTTCGGAATCGGGATTGTTATCGTTCTCAAGAACCTCTGAATCAACCCATGCTGCGTTCGCATAAAGTTTCAGATTTTTTACAGGCAGGTATTCTATGCCAAGCTCGATACCGTCGATTCTTGCTTTACCCACGTTCTGCATATATCTGTCTGAACCTGTTGCGGTTCTTTCCAGAGCATCTTTAAGTTCGCTTCTGTAATAGGTTCCGGTCAGCTTCATTTTTTTAGCAAAGAAGAACTGATCAAAACCGAGCTCCCAGCTTTTCAGCTTTTCAGGGTCAAGATCGGGGTTTGAGTGATAAGTGGTTGTTCCTGATTTCCATGTTCTGTAAAGGTCGTATATGCTGGGCGGACGGAAAGCAGTACCGTAGCTCGTTCTGAGACTGGTTTCTTTCAGCGGTTTCCAGACGAGAGCTATTTTCGGGCTTACAGCCGAGTCTGACGGTTCTTCAAACTCCTCAACGCTCCCAATTGAACCGGATTTACCGTCTGTTGCCTTCCAGGAATCATAACGCACTCCCGCATAAATCGTGAAATTAGCGGGAAGCAGCCATTCGTCCTGAACATAAAGTCCGTAGTTGTCTGTCTTGCCCTGTGTAATGTCCGTTTTAGCAGTTTTACTGTCCTCATCCCTGTAAAATGACAGAGAATAGCCTGAAGCATCATAGTCGTCGGCTCTGTAGGTGAAGCCGCCTGTAACGGTATGCTTAGAGCCTGCTTTTCCTGTAGCCTGAATATCAGTGAACCATGTATTCACATTTGAGTCGGACAGAGTGCCTGCCGCGGTATCATATGTTCCGGAGCTTCCTGCGGAAGTGTACCATTTATCCTTATCACTGTAGCTTAGTTTTGCGGTGAGATTCACTTTGCCGAAATCTCTCTCGTAAATAGCGGAATAAGTCGTATAGGTTTCATCTCCGTTTCCATTGTAATAAACAAAGCTGTTGGGTGTTACTGTTGCGTATCTGCCGTCTTCAGTCACAACATATCCGCTGTAAGCAGTGTTTCCGCTTGCGTCGGTCAGATATGAATTGGGACTGTCATAACCGTACTGATGGCGTCCCCACTGGATATTAAGGTTAAGCATACTAACTGCATCGGGGGTATAGTAAGTCTGAAGGTTTACGTTCTGACGTTCTGCCCAGTTGCGTCCCGTGTCGCCTACAATAACCTGATCTGCTCCCGCAGTGCTTGTGGTTGCCTCTCCGCCGTAAAGCTGTGTGCCAGTGGGTACTGTGGATGTCACGCTTCTTCTCACAAGTCCCGTTGCATAGCCGTCGGTTTTTTCCTGCTCGTACCCGATGCGGATACCGAATTTATCGGAAAAAGTATCACCGTATGAAAGACTGAGTTTTCTTGTGCCGTCGCTTCCGGTTCCCAGAGTGACCTGTCCCTCTCTTCCTGCGGGTTTATGGGTGATGATATTCACCGCTCCGCCAAGAGCGTGACCGCCGTAAAGAGCGGACGCAGGACCTCTAGTAATCTCTATCCTTTCAACGTTCTGAACACCGAGCTGTGTCCATGTCACCCCTGCACTGTAACCATCATTAACAGGGATACCGTCGATCATAATAAGCGTTCTGTCCTGACCGTTCAGCCCTCTCAGGGCTATGCTGGGCGTCGCAGACATAATCCCTTTATTTCTGCCGACCATAACTCCTGTTTCATATTTGAGTGCATCGTCGATGGTTGATATGCTGTGTTGTTTGATTTCATCGCCAGTAATTACGCTCACGCTGGCAGGTGCATCCTCAACCGCTGTGGTGGTTCTGGTGGCTGTAACAGCCGTCTCTTCAAGTGTTGCGGAATCCTCCGCAAAAACGGGTGCCGACATGGCTGCCAGCGCAATAACCGTTACAAGTAAAATTCTCTTCATTACTCCTCCTCTTTATTAAAACTGAGACCTCGTATACCGACGGAAATACCTCCTGCCATAGTCACTTCCGCCTCTACTCCGTATACTTTTCTCAGCATTTCCTCATTTAAAATATCTGCGGGACTGCCGGATGCATACACCCTGCCGCCGCTTAAAACTAAAGCTCTGTCGGATCTGTTTGCCGCAAGCTGAATGTCATGTATAGCCATGAGCACCCCCTTTCCTTCCGCCGCCAGTGAAGAAATTATTTCCATAGTCTCTATCTGGTGGCGCACGTCCAGACTGCTTGTGGGTTCATCCAGTATTATGTAGTCTGCATCCTGTGCCACAGCCCTTGCCAGAGCAACCTTCTGACGCTGACCGCCGCTGAGCTGAGTCATATCCCGCATGGCAAGCTCTAAAAGCCCAAGGCGATCAAGCACAGCCTCCACAGCATCAATATCAGCAGAAGGAATATGCCACGAAAGGTTCTTCCGTCTGCCCATCAGCACCGCATCGAACACCTTAACCGGAAAGCGGTTGGATATATGCTGCGGAACGTATGCCATCACACGGGGAAACTCGTCCCTGTGGATACTCTCAAGCGGGCGACCATTTACCGTCACCAGCCCGCCGCTCCGCTTATGAATATTCATAACAGAACGCAGCAGTGTGGTTTTTCCGGAACCGTTTGGTCCCATAAGAGCGGTCACCTGCCCTTTGGGTACGGAAAAACTGATGTTGTTCAATATATTTAACTTCCCGTATGAAAACGAAAGAGAGGTCACCTCTATCATATGTGTCCTCCCATCCTTTTTTTAAGTATTAACCACAGAAAGAAAGGAACTCCGATAAATGACGTCATTATTCCGAGCGGAATGACCTGCGGGTTCCAGAGTGTTCTGCCCGCTGTGTCCGCAGTTATGACAAGTATTGCGCCCACAAGACCTGACGCAGGAAAAAGAAATCTATGATCACTGCCAAGAAGAAGGCGTGAGATATGGGGTGAAACGAGTCCTATGAAACCTATTACACCGGTAAAGCAGATGGAAGATGCACACATGAGAGCCGCAAGCATCATCGCTGTGAATCTGAGTCTCCCCGTATTAATTCCGCAGGCTCTCGCTGTCTCATCGCTCTCTATCATCATATTGAAATCCCATGCTCTGCGCATGAACCAAACACTCGGAAGAACGGCAAAAGCAGCCGTTATGCCTATCTGGTTCCATGTTGAATTGGCAAGACTCCCGAACATCCAGAACACAACTGCCTGAACCTGTTGGAGAGTTGCCGTGTACTGCATAAGGGATGTAAGAGCGGAAAACAGAAACATCAGGGCAACACCGGACAAAATAAAAGCTTCTGGTGACGCACCCTTGACCCGACCGATGGCAAGCACTGCCAACGTGGTGAGCATTGCACCAGCAAAAGCGCAGGCAGCAATTATCCATGGGACGCTTGCACCATACATAATAGCAAGCACCGCACCGAAAGCTGCGCCGGACGAAACGCCAAGTGTAAAAGGAGATGCAAGAGGGTTGCGCAGGGATATCTGACTGGCTACGCCCGAAAGAGCAAGCCCCCAGCCCACGAGAACCGCCATCACGATTCTGGGAATCCTGAGTTCCCACAGTATCATGTAGTCCGATGAGCCTTTATCGGTAAGCCCTGTCAACACTTCCTTAAAACCTGTTCCGGAAGAACCCATGAACACAGATACAACAACCATAACGACGGTCAGAAAGGCAAGAAGCAGAACGATGAGGATGCGTTTTAACTCATACTTTCTGTATTTAAGAACCGCCGTCATCTGGACACCGGAGGATAAACGTATACTCCTGAATATTTAAGCCCCTGAAAACGGCGAAGGTATTCTGCGTTCAAAGCTGCCGGATCAAGATGCTTAAACAGTTCCGGATGAAGTCTTTTCGCCATCTCCACCACACCCAGAAGCGCGCGGGGTCCGGGTCCCAGATCAGACGTAAGAATAAGAATTTTGCCGTTTTTGACACTATCCAGAAGACGAAGCCCCTGACGGTTCTTTATCTCGTCATAGGTTTCTTTCAGCCTGCCGCCGCATCCGCCGCCGTAGCAGTCCCTGTCGGGAATCATTTTAACAACATAGGCAGGCTTCTGGGTGTAGACCCACTCAGGTTCTACCTCCAGATACGGGATGGATGCACCTCCGGCTATATTTTTTCCTCCGGCAAGAGTGATCATCTCATGAAAGCCTGAACCGGGACCGGAACTGCGGAATATGCCGTAGCCCTCGATATATACTTTCGGTAGTTCTTTAACTTTTGAGGTATCGTTTTTTATCCTGTTGTAAAGCGGCTTCCACCACGATAGAAGCTCCGCTGCTTCTTTCTGTCTGCCAAGCACAGAGGCAAATTCAGTTACTTCTCTCTCAAATGATGAAATTTTATAAAAATCAAAACGAAGCATCTTTATGCCAAGTCTGCCGAATTTATCCTCTGCCTCTGCACCCGGAGATTTCACATAGCTCAAAACATAGTCTGGTCTGAGTTTCGCTATCGCTTCATAGTCGGGGTCACGCCAGCCGCCAGCCACGGGATATTTTGCATACTTACCCCAGAAAGAAGGCTCTTTAGCTATGACGTCACTGATGCCGACAACCATATTATCGGCTTTCAAGGCTCGCATGACCTCAAGTCCGTCACTGTTCAGCACAACAATGCGAATTGGTCTTGCGTATGAGTGGAAAGATAGCATAAACACTAAAATTGAAAAAAACACTTTAAGTTTCATAAGAAACACCACTTATTGACTTTTAATAAAATTTAGTGCAAATAATGAATAATACTTTTCTTGAATAAGTCATACAATTAACACGCCACTTCCAACATGTCAATGATTCAGTAATACTATTTATACAATCATATTACTTTGACTTGTGAAATGAGATTCGGCGTGATAAAGTTTCTGCTGATAACGGAGGGACACATGAACGGCATAACACTGGCAGTTGATTACGGAGTTATGGGTGTGCTGGCTTTGATGAGCATCATCGCTGTTGCTGTGGCGGTTGAGCGGTTCAGCTATTTCCGCAAAATACGGCACGACAGTTTCAAAACTGTTCAGGCATACGAATCAGCACTTACAAAAAGAGTGTATATAGTTGCAACTGTTGGAACGAATGCACCATATGTCGGGCTTTTGGGCACTGTACTGGGTATAATGCAGACGTTCTATGCCATAGGTATCAGCGGTTCGGCGGACGTGGAAGCCATCATGACGGGGCTTGCCATGTCGCTTAAGGCAACAGCGGCGGGACTTGTCACCGCAATACCGGCGGTAATCCTCTATAACATCCTTATAAGAAAAATAAATGAAATGATATTACACAAAGAGGCAATTAATGCGGGAGAAGAGTTTTGATTCCATAAATGTCGTTCCTTTCATCGACATTATGCTGGTGCTTCTGACAATCGTGCTGGCTACGGCAACTTTTATCTCAACCGGAGCTGTGAAAGTCAAACTACCTGAAGCGAAGAAAGTTGAAAACACTGAGCAGAGCATAAAACCCGTTTCAATTGAGATTACGGAATCAGGGAATTATATTTACGGGGGTAAAGATGTCACCCTCGATGATTTCAGCAAATTCATTGATAATCTGGACAAAAAACACATCATATCCGTTTACGCCGACAAAAAATCAGAGGTTCAGCCGCTTGTTGACCTTATGACATTACTCAAATCCAAAGGCTTTGAACAGATAGACCTGAAAACGGCTGTGAAGAAATAAATAATAAGAACGGCAACATGGCAAATAGTTCCCATATCCCTCCAAATTAGCAAAGATAAAATATCAATATCTGACAGAATAAATTAATACATAAATTTAGTTTTCGTATTTTGAATTTACAAATTGCCAACTTGTTTGCATGCAAATATATTTATTATATATTTAATATTTGTAATTCTAAAATAACCTTTGCTGACGCTCTAAGAGTAGTTGTATATATTTATCCTGCATATTTTTAGATAGAAAACTTGCTCTGATTGTACTCTCCCATTCAGCAGAAACAGACTGTAACTGGGAGACCGCTTTATCAATTATTATCTCATTCAAACCAAGTCGTTCTGTACCAAAATAATCTATAAAGTCTGACTTCGTTATTTTGTTTTTTTTCGCTTTTAGAGGCAATGCAAGCTCCTCTATTGGGTTTGGAATCGCTATTGTCGTATTCAGAAGGTCATAAACAGGGGAAAGCTTAACTTTGACTCCTTCATATATCAGGGAAAAGTTTTTGAGGTGCATATCCTCGTTGCCTGTAATAAATGAAAATAGAGTCAGCCTGAAAAGCTTTTCTTTCTCGATCTGCGGGAAGGTGCAATATTTTTCTATTATTTTTGCAACCTGCTCCATGCTGGAACGATATTTGGTGTCTCTTGTCGCACCTGACAGCTGAGCAAAATCCTCAACCGACAATTTCATATTTTTGCCTTTACGGTCAAATCTCTTGATAACATATGTCAAAGAGCCGTCTTTTCCATAAACCATGAAATGGAGGGGAACTTCCAGGTGGTATGTCTTTGCCAGCCGCATTGTCAGATCTTCATTTTCTGGCAGTTCAGGATAGTCTGCGGACTGAGGTTTCAGAATATATTGCCCTCCCCTGTCGCAAAGTTCCAAAATGCCATCTTTTATGTTCAATCTTGCAGACAATTTAGGCTGGACACCCTGTATGGACATTTTCTCAGACCTTGCTGCTGCCTCAAAACGGAGCTCGTCTTTGGTGTAGGGTAAATCATGCAATTTTTTTAGGTTTCGGTTAATCGCTTTCAAACCATCAGTGCTGTATCTGCTGTCAGTTTCCATATAGGTAATAGGGCATTTCATTCTGTCACCTCCTCAACTGTGACAGAGCCGACAAGATCAGCCCCCACAGCTATCAGTTGTGAGAATGAATCTGTGCGGTCAATTTTCAGTCTTCTGAGCAAAGATTCCAACTGATAACCTTCAGGCAAAAGCCCGTCGAAGAAAGGTGGAAAATCATTAAAAATATAAGGCACATCAGATACTGGCATTGTCAAAGAAATTGCAGACCCGGAGTAATCTGGTAAATACAGAAATTCATACCCGTGTTCAGTTTCGGCAAGATATCCGGCAGGTCTCCCTTGTTGAAAAATTATTGCCTTACGCATTTCTATTACCTAAAGGAGAGATATATTCTATCTTGATATTAAGAACATCCAAAACTTTCAGTATATTTTCATACTTTACAGTCATCTTTCCTTTCTCAAGATCATAAATAAGATTTTTGGCAACTCCGGCGTGATTGGCAAGCTCTTTCTGTGTAAGTCCTGCCGCTTTTCTGACATCTCTTATAATTTCTGCAAGCTCCATCAGAAATACCCTCCATAAAGGGAATATTTAGTGCTTATATCTATTATTCACTACCGAAATTAAAAAATCAAGTATTTATCCCTCCATAAAGGGAATAATCTCCAGTTTTTATTAAGCTGAGCTATAAAGATTAGTTTTTGCAAGTATTTCCCGTTATAAAGGGAATTCTTTTGAATATATATTTAAATGTTTAAAGTACATCTTTCTTCACAAGTATCATTCTCTCATAAACCAGAACCAAAAATATCTGGAGTTTTACGTCAGAATGAAGACCAAGTCTTAGGAAGTCTAGTCTGGAGGGACATCAAATGCAAAAAACTCTTGTTCAGAATTTGTCCACTAGCAGAAGGAGCTTACGCTAACAATTCCAAATTACAAAAACTCATTCTGGCAGAATTCTGACAGCAAACAGGAAAAAGCGGGGGTATGCGGGAGTGAGCTTTGATAATCATATATTTGAGGATGTTAAAATTTATATGAAAAAACTAATTGATATGCACTTCCAGATCTTCAATTTTATAACCCCTTCCCCTAACCGAATAAATAAGACGCTTATTAAAAGGTTTATCAACAAGGGTTCGCAGAACCCAAAAATGAGCCTTCAGCGCGTCACTCAGAGGAGGCTGGTCACGCCAAAGATCGTACTCAAGCTCCCCACGGGAAACAAACCCCGGAGATTTTTCTACCAGCCGATGAAGAATACGGAAACATACTGCGGAAAGCCTGATATTATGTTCCCCGCGCTTTACAATTCCTTTCTCCGGGTCAAGGGTCAGATCACCTATTTTAAATAAACCGGAACAGGAATGGATTTTCTGTTTTTCTAAAACCGCCTGTATTCTGGTAAACAATTCATCAGGTCTGAACGGTTTTGAGATATAATCGTCGGCTCCGCATCTCAAGCCTTTTAGTATATTTGATGAATCTATCCTGTTTGTCAGAATAATGACCGGAATCTTAAGACACAGAACCTGTCTGATATTGGAACAGATATCAAAACCGTTCATTCTATGAAGATTGATGCTGAGAAGTATCACATCATAAACGTTATCCTTCAGAAGAGAGATAGCTTGTTGTCCAGATGCGGTAAAGTCGGTCGAACAATGCCTCTTTTCCATATAATCTATTATTTCTTCCGCCAAATCGTAATCCTCTTCAATAAGAAGAAGTCTCAGACACATATTTTCAGATAATAATTCAAGCATGAAAGCACCCGTTCATTCTTATCACTCATTGGAAGAAGCCGCCCCTTTCAAAATAGAGCGGCTTTTCTTAAAACACCTACAAGAGATGTCAGGGCTGGGCAATTGCGCGTAACCTATTTCAACAACCCCCCAGAACAATAAAAACCGCTTATATGTCAGCCCTAACAAACATATAATTAACTTCTATTATATTAAAACTTTCTCATTCACTGAAATACAGCCTTTATTGCAGGCTTTGGTGCATACACCGCAGCCGTTACACAACAATGAGTTATGGTTAAAACTGCCTTCGGTATCCTCTTTCAACGCACCTGTCGGACAAAGTTTTATGCAGATTCCGCATCCTGAACACTTTTCTTTGTCTATTTGCAGTGTACACAAGGGAAACTTTCTATCTAAAAGAATGTCTTTCGTCACCAGATGTTTAATTAAAGAAAACGTCTCTCTGAAAAGAACAACCCTATGGGAAAGTCCAGTTTTGCCATTAAAGTCAACCGCTGAATTTTCCTGAACTGTAACAGCGTCTGCGATATCATTCACACTTACAGCGAATTCCCGACCTAAAGTTTTAAAAAAATCTCTTCTGCTCAAACTCTGATTTCTTAATCTGCCGCTTGCTGCTGATACTGCAAAACCATCGGCAAATAGCGTAATTTCATTTTCACCAAGGCTTATTTCTACCGAACACCCTTTAAGGCTTGCCGTAAAAGTCTCAAGTGAACGCAGCTGTTCCGCAATACGGGTGTCACCATCTGCTTTTCCGCAACGACCGCAGTCATCAAATTTAAAAACTACCTTTTTAATACCTTTACTAAGCCAATAAAGAACATGAACAACATGTATGCTTCCCAAACAGTTTACTGTTCTCATATTTTTAGCTTTTATCGGTTTACATCCGATAACAAGCTCAGCTGTATTCAATCCATCAATTATACTGTCACACCACTTCTTTTCCGTCATACCGGAACGTTTAAAAGCTCCGTAGTTGCACGCGGATATACACTTTTCGCATCCTGTGCATTTAGAGCTGTCCACAGATATACCTGTTCCCGGTCTGCCGATTTTTATCGCATCGGTATTACAAGCGGTTTTGCAGTCGCGACACTCCACATTCTTATGAAACATCGCAATACAATGGTTGGATTCCGGTTTAACAGGGGAATAGCCTGTATTCTGCATCCCACCGAATAATTTGAGCATGTTTACTCCGACAAACCGATGATGCACTCCAGATCGGTCTTGACCAAAACATAAGGCACCATTGCTAATGCGTTATAAATACTGTCAGCAGACGACATTGCAATTAATTTTTCACCGAAAAGCCCCAGCCAGTTCAACATATGATTTCCGATAAAATCTCTTTGTGTGGAAAGGAACTCCTCTGATATCTCTGCGCCAAATCTTTTCCGTATCATCGTGCAAATGAAGAGACACTGGATTTCAAGGGAATCCTCAAGCTTACCTGCCCCTGCCGGCAAGCTGAATCCATATTTGCGGTAGTATCTTCTGCAATCCACCCATTGTTCCCTTTTGATAAGTTTTTTCACGGATAATACGGCAGAAGCAGTGTCGGGAACTTTTTTAACTCCCAATACGAAATATTTAGTGTGCTCTCTTGCCATCTCAAGCTCAAAATCAACATTGTCCTTCTTTGCGCGGTTTGTATCCATCCATGCGGTGATTTTTGATATGATCATTTCTGCCGCAAGCTTCTCTTCAGCACCAAACGCCTCTTGATATAACAGAATGAGGCTTCTCAGAACACTTACCCTTTCATATGATAAAAATGAGCTGAAGAGTGTTGACAATTCAGAATAAAGATTAAATCTGCCCTTCATAAACAAATCCATATCAATTGCTTCAGCATTCATTTTCCGCTCCTTTTATGACAACTTTATTAAGACTGATTTCTCTTATATATTTATTTTGTCCTGAACACTCTGTCACACAGTACGAAATAGCTGCTTCCGCATCTTTCTCCGGACTGATTTTATCTATATCAGTCACTCTGAATTCAATACTGCTGACAGATTCATCAAAGCAATAATATAGCCCCCGACTGTCCAATGCCCTTTTTATTACACAGGCATCTTCACCCCATGCTTTTGCGGATTTTATGAAAAAATCATCTTCGTCAAACATTTCATAAGTGCTGATTTTAGTTCCGGCATTCTGAGAATATATTTGGGATGTAAGCTTATTTTCAAGGGAGCAATAGTGTACCCCTATTTTGAAATTATTCTTCAAAGCGTATCGGACACATTCAAGAGCAACGATTTCACTTCCGTCAACCGGAAGACCGCCTGCGTAGTCATATTTGTATAATATTCTGTAAGGACGGTGTTTTATACCGTAACCTCTGTCCGTGTATTCCTGTGGTCTCTGCCACGGAAAGAGGAATTCAAGCAGATTGACGCTGAAAATTTCACAGCTCTCCATGACATCTAAAAGAGGTATCATTTCATCATACGAATCAGGCAAAACAGGCATTTCAACAGTCACATGATTGATATACCTCTTTGCCAGTAAAAGTTTTTGTTCCAGCTCCATGCTGTCGTATTTTCCATTTGTATCTTTAAGAGATATTCTTATCTCGTCGATACAGCCTGAAAGCATCTTTAAAATTTCATCGGTCATCAGGTCGCCGTTTGTATAAAGCCGCGTATGTATTTTACGGTCATATCTCTTTACTGTACGGAAAAAATCTATACACTCATCGGGATAAAGCAACGGTTCGCCCCCTGTCAAAGCGACAGATCTGACTTTAGCCGCAGCTCTGGAATAATCTTCAAACTCTCTTTTTATATTAAAAACTGTATTGATTTTCTGATCATAGTTTTCCTGATTTCTGTTGGAACAGAAATAACAGTCCCTGTTACAGTCCAGAGAAATAATAAATGTTTTCGATCCGGCTCCGGTTCTGCAATGATCACAGGCGGCGGATCGTCTATTTACGACAACGCTTTTGGAACCGATACCGACAGTGCCGCCCAAAGCTTTAATTTCCGCGATGAGACTTTCCGTCTCCGCTTTTCTGTCGTCTGCAAAAGCCAGTCCTTCTCCGAGGACAGCTTTTTCAAATTCACAATAAATACGTTCGTATCTGCTGATTTCTTTATTTATCATAGCATCACAACTTTATAGTCCGGAGGCAGCGCAAACTGCCTCCGGTAAATACGGGTTACTATTTCCTTTTGAATATTATGGAAGGCTCAAGATCCTTCCCTAAAGTTGAACTTGCCGAGTTAACCGCCTGTGTGGGGTAACCCGTAACAGTCGACTCTGTACCGGAATATTTTGATTTCAGATCTTCAAGAACTCCGAAATCTATCGCCCTCTGAGGGCATGCTCCAACACATGCTGTCTGCTTATCTGCCGCCACTCTGTCCCAGCAGCCAGTGCATTTCTGCATTGGATGGTCAACGTTCCATGAGTCATCCTTTTCTGGTTCCTGAGTATCGTCTGCATACTGAGGTGCCCCGAAAGGGCAGGCAGCAAGGCACATTTTGCAGGCAATACAAGCAGTCCTGTCAACAATGACTATGCCGTCTTCATCTCTTTTGTGTATTGCGCCCATAGGACAAACACTGACACAGGCAGGGTTTGCGCAATGGTTACAACCCATTGTAAGCTGGTAAACCTGCAGATTGGGGTAACCTCCTGCTTCTGTTTCGGTTCTTCTCCGCCAGAAGGCGGGACCGGCATTCACACTGTTCCAGTCTTTACATGCAACAAGACAGGCATCACAGCCGATACATCTCGTCTGATTAAAGTAAAATCCTTTTTGTGACATTTTGAACTCCCCTTACGCCTTCTCAATTTTCAAACGGTCATCACTGCTCATAGACATACCAAACGCTATACGTGAAGGTCTGCCTGATGAGAGAGAGTTTGTCGCGCCGCCGATATCTACTCCGTCGGTGCCAACGCTGAACCATCCGCCATCGCCTATTCCGGCGTTATACGGAGCCATTCTGTTTGTAAAGCGGACAGAGGCATAAAGAACCCCTCTGGAGTTGGAAACCTTCACTCTGTCTCCTTCAGCAACACCTAGCTCCGATGCATGCACAGGGTTCAGATATACAGGTTCATAGATATCACTATCCCAGACCCCGTCTGTATAACTTCTTGAGGGATCAAGATAAGCTCTCTCTCCTGCAGAGTTACGCTTATAGAGTTCATTCAGAAGACTTTCATTACCCATCGTTGAATGCGCGCGGTAATTGAAATGTCCGGTCTGTTTCTTGAATATAAATCCCTTTGCAGTGAGGCCGAGAAGATCCGGGTGTGAATCATCTGCGTGCATTGCTTCCACGGCAGGAATATACATCGGAATTGGATAAACGAATCTGCGGCTTGTTGAGTTTGCAGATGTTGAAGCGGTGTATATATGCCCGCTGTTTTTGAGTACAGACGATCCGTCGGTATCGGTTGTCACTGTGTCCAAACTGGACTGGGCAGCCTCATAATCCTCAAGCATTGCCTGATAATATGCCTCAATCTTTCCAGACATAGTGTTAAGAGGGTTTGCGGCAGGATCCGTTATAAAGGCTTCTTTGGCAATACGTTTCACCTTATTCGGGCGCTGTTCAAGCATATTGACGCCGCCCACAAGCTGTATTGCGTCCCAGTCCTGATCTATCTGACCTTCGCTGTAACCTTTGTTCCAGTTGTATTCCGACCATTCATAATCTGTGTTTACGACTGTGTTTGTTCCGTCACCGACTGTTTTAAACTCCTCTTCTTGACCCCATGCAGCAGCAATTCTTCTGGATATCTCAAACTCGTTGAGAGCTTCTCCGGGAGCATCAGTGATTTTGGGCATAACAAGTGCCTCGGCAGTGAGCCAGCCGCATGTTTCGCCCCATTTCTCACCCGGTCCTGCACAGGGAAGGACATAATCGGATATCAGAGAACTGGCTGTAAAGAACAGGTCTCCTGTAAGGATGAGTTCCACATTGTAGTTGCCGTTACCGTCTTTAGCAGTACAGACATCAACTATCTCATTGGAGTTTCCTGTCTGATTGACAAAATTACCGCCAAAACAGAAAAGTCCTTTAATTGGTGTTGTAACGGTATTAGATCTTCCGTAGTTCCATTTTGAAACGTTTGATGTTCCGGCACATCTCACATAATCTATCCAGACAGGAAGAGAAAGACCGTTCATCATGATTACGTTGCAGAGAGGGTTTGTTCTGGCAGTATTGCCCACATAAGGTCCAAGCTCCCCACCCTGAAGCGTGAGCTTGGTCATATCATATGAATCAGCCTGAATGCTTGAAGAACCGGGGTTATTTCCGTTAAGTGCAACCTTATCGCTCATTGTTCCCGGATATTTGTAATTAACCTCATGGGAGAATCCATAGCTTCTGCCCTCAACACCGATATTTTTCGTAACAGCAGAAAGGATCGGACCGAGGTTTACAGGCATATCACCCTCAGTGTGGCGCTGGAGACCGCCTGAAACCCATGTTGTAACTTTCGTCTTTACATACATTTCAGCAAGTTCTCTGATTTTATCAGCAGAAACTCCTGTAATTTTTTCAGCCCATTCCGGTGTTTTTGTTATCTGACCATAGCAGGGAGCAGTTTTTCCGTAAAGACCGTCAGTAGCGGGAACGTTGTAGCCTATTGTGTCAGGATAAATTGACACACCCTGATTCACTGTTGTGCCTGCAGTCATGTTAGTATAGTCAGCGGCTTCGGAAGACATAACCGCATTGGTAAGCCTGTCATCGGTTCCCATAATATAAGCTGAAAGTGACGCACCTGCGGGAACCTGATATGCAGTTGCATTTGCACTTATATCCGCATAGTAGTGTTTCGGATTCGTATCATCAAAAAATCCGTGAACGTATTTTCTGATGAAAGCCTCGTCAAGCCACGGATCTGCAAGCAGATTTCCCGATTCATCCCATGTATTCACTATCATCTCATGCAGCATTGCAAGCATAAGAGCAGCATCAGTCGTACCTGTTATGCCTACATAATCATCTGCGAATGCTTCCGCTGTGGGAGTAAATCTGGGGTCAATAACAGTGACCTTAACCCCTTTTTCTCTGGCATTTGTTATATACCATGCTGTCTGCGGTCCGACTCTGGCTTCAGCGGGGTTAAACGCCCAAAGAACAAGATTGTCGGAGTTTTCGATATCCGCTCTGTTATTTGCCACGCGCAGTGCCACTGAGGTTGCGGTCTCCTGCGCAAATCCGTCATGGTCTATGAAAAAATACGAATAAGTATGCTGAGGATAGCTAAGGTCAAGAACCCATTGCACAGGGCTGCAATCAGATCCGAGAAGTTTTGTCAGGTTAGCAATCGTGTTGCCCTGGGATGTTCTGTCAGATGGAGCAAGACAGTTGTAAAATGTTGCTCCGCCATATGTGGTATAAAGGCCCTTTATTTTGGCAGCTATTTCGGATATCGCCTGATCCCATGATATTTCCACGAAACCGGTGATATCTCCCCTTTCTTTTGTCTGCTTAAGAGGTTTTGTGAGCCTGTCGTTACGATACCACCAATCAACCTTGGATCGGCATCTCTGGCATGATCGTATCTGAGCTTTACCGGCAAAGACATCGCCGTCCTCTCTGTCTTCATCAGTTACTATTCTTTTTACAACACCCTCTTCCAAATAGTATTTGCTGACGCATCCGCCGCCGCAATTGTGAGGAGTTGAACCTAAAACATATTCACCGCCGACATCAGGCGGCTGAAGGTTAGGGTCTGATTCGTCAAAGTAAGTTTTAGTCCCGCTTCCGCCGCAACCGGCAAGGGTGGCAGCAGCTGCCGCCGCAGACATTCCCTGAAGAACCGAACGTCTGGTTACTTTTTTATTCTTTAATATTTCTGTGACTTTCATGGTTATCTCCAAATCTGCTATTTACTGTAACTTGAAGGACTGTGACTCGTCTCGTGGCATGTGCCGCAGGTTGTTTCCTGCACGGGGTAATGGCAGCTGCCGCAGTGACGGTTCTGGCTGTCGCCCTCTCCTCCCCAGCCGGGGCGGTGAGTGATGGGCGGCGTAGACTTATGGCACTCTGTGCACGAGTCCTCTTTATGGCATACAAGACAGCTCTCTCTGTCCCATCTCGCCTTATAAGCATGGGTCAGACGCTTCCATGAACCGTTATGGCTTCGTGGAGCAACCTCCTGATGGCAGGTGATACACTCAACCCTGTCGGTATGACAGTCTTTACAGCTTTCAGGATCTGATACCGACGCCTGACCGTGAAGCTTCATCCAGTCAGCTGTATGGGTCTCAGGCTTATTGCTCTGGTATGCATACGCAGCGGTAAAAACTGCAAACAGAAGAAACAATCCTGCTATTGTTATATTTCTCATCGCTGCTCCTTATATTGATATGTTGAGCCAGACCTCGGCGATAAGGTTCTGGTCGAAATCGGTTGAGTCGCGTTCCAGTATCTCGCTCTTCTCAAGGCTCACATCGCCTGTGATACTGATACGGTTGTTCAGAGTATACTGACAGCCGAGATAATGGGTCTGGATCCAGTCCTTTGTCTCGTCGTCTTCAACATCATATTCAAAACGCTCAAATCTGCTGCCAAGCCATATGTCCAGATTGTCGGATACGACCTGTGTCAGCTGACCGCCGAACGTTACGCTTTTATCTGATTTGCCATACGATGTGCTGTCAACATCCCAGTAATCCACATTGAAAGAGATATAGGTGTTTTTGGACGGAATCCTTGCAAGGTCGAGATAGGCTGTGTATTTCTTGTAATCACGGTTATCAAGTTCATAACCGTTGGCATTTTTATACTCAACCCCGGCACCGACTACAACGTGTTCTGTTATTCCCTGAGAAATCCTCACTTTAACCTTTTTGTAATCCCCGTAAGGATACAGAGTGTACGTCAGAGGATTAGAGACATAGTACCCGTTCTCTTTACCGATGGAATCGAGAAGTTCTTCATAATTGACTGACAGAGTTGTCTTTGTCGGGTTGTATCTGTAAACGCCGCCAAGCTTATAATAGCCGTCGCTGTCAACCTGCCCGTATTCTCCGTAAACTGAAGAACCGTTAAAAGAATAATCTGCCCGAACTTTCTGGAGGTCTTTTGTGTCATCAGATATATCAAGGCTGCTGAACACTCCTCTGAGTTTCAGACCGTTCAGTGGTGCCAGCTCTACTCCTCCCCCGTAAACACTGTCGTCATCAGTGTCTACATAAAAGGAAACAGGACGGCCGCCGAATGCAAACAGTTTTACTTTACTGTCAAGGAAGGATAACTGTGCATCGGCTCCGTCGAGCTGGAAAGTATCAATACGGTCAACATAAATACGTCCAAGAGTAAGTTCCGTATTCTTAACCACTCCGGAAAATTTCAGATATCCCTGATAAAGACGTGATGCCGATTCGTTATCGTCTGTCTCCGCATCAAGGATGTCATCATAAAAATAATACCTGTTATCACCCCAGTGTTTTCCGTTTCTGCCGTCGATGTCATGCGCGGCACGGAAAAACAGGGCACCGGATACTGTACCGGAACCAAGTTTGGCATCCGAATATCGCATCCGCAAATACTGGTAGATATTCTGGTCGTTGGCATAGTCATTCGCCAGATATCGGTATCTGGTCGTCAGACTCATGTCCATACTGCCGCCGAGAATATCATGCTGAACAGCCTGCATTTTAAAGCCGTCTGCCGTCAGATGCTGTGACCATGAATCAGGGGTCGTGTAATCAGCATCTTCAAGCCCGCCGGCAAATAGAACGCAGGGAAGCAGCAACAATGAAAACATTAATACTGAAAAATGTTTCATAGCTTCTCCTTTGTTTATTCTGCAATAACGGTTATTTCAAAATATAATAACCCATTGCGCTATTCCAACTAACGTTGGATAATATATCTAAGCACCTGTTCGACATAGCTGTCAAGTGAAATTCCAACGACTGTTGGACTTATGATAAATTTATGTATCCAACGTTTGTTGTCGACTTACATTTTTTTGTGTGTTATGAATAACAATGACTAAAAAAAGCAGAAATTTTTTACAAAACAGAAATGATATAATCGAATTGACAATAGACCTGATAGCCACAAAAAGCGTTGCTTCCGTAAGCATGAGAGATATCGCAAAAGCCGCGTCTGTGGACACATCCACCCTCTATTATTATTTTAAAAATAAAGAAGATCTGATGTTCCAGATTACCATTCACATAAATGAAAAAATGCAGGAAGCGCTTCTGAAACTTGACATATCGGAATTTAAATCCGACGAGGAAAAATTCAAATATATTGTGCGATACGTATATGATTATCTGTGTAAGAAACCTGCACACGCAAGTACTATGAGACAGATGTCTGTAATGGGAAATCTCATTCTGTCAAAACAGATAATGGAAAAGTTCTGGATATAACGGTAAATAACCTTATGGTCATGGATTTTTTCAAAGTAGCTTGAATCAAGATACCCGGTCATGCAAACACTGGGGCTGACATCCACGCTTTTCTGTTACATGCCTGTATATGACCTGGCTTTACATACATATTTCCCTCACACTGTCACGGAAAAGCAAATCAACGTTTATATAAACGCTTTATGGAATTCAATCAAAGACTGCAGTACAGATTAAATGCAAGTTACTTATTACTCCTAACTTTTTTACAGAGACCAACAACCTGTACCTGCTAGAGAAAATATAATGCGATTAATAATATATCTTCTATAAGCATAGGCAGAACTAAAAATACACTCAAATTTGCAGTATCAGGCAAGAATCAAGTAGTAATCGATCTAACAATATCCCGTCCAAAAAGCTATATTGACGAGTACAACGAGAATGATACAGCGCGGCATGTGCCGCTGCAAGGGTGGTAAACAGCCTATGAAACACGAGCACGAACATCAGCACGAGCATGGTCACGAACACCATCATAATCACACCAAAGGCAGGATTCTGACAGTGAGAGCCAATTCGGGACTGTCAGGCGACATGCTGATGACGGGTCTTCTGAAAATGATAACATCCGAAGATTCACTTCTGGACAATATACTTTCCGCTGTAATGCCGGAACTGCAAGGCACAGTAAAAATAATCAAAAAGCAGGTAAACGGAATTTACGGGTGGCATGCCAAGGTTAATCTGCCCCACCAGCACGAACACAGGACACTCAGTGACATAATGGCGATCATAAACGCAAGCGCAATGAGCGACAAAGGGAGAGCACTTGCCATAGAAACGTTCACACTTCTCGCCAAAGCCGAAGGGAGTGTTCACGGCAAAAGTGCAGACGAGATACATTTCCACGAGGTTGGCGCTCTCGACAGCATACTTGACATCTGCGTTGTCTGCGAGCTTTTCGCGGATATCGCACCCGACAGGTTCGTGGTCAGCCCTCTGCCCATAGCCGACGGAAGCGTCCATTGCGCCCACGGTATAATCCCCGTCCCGGCGCCGGCTGTTCTTGAAATGCTGGAAGGCATACCAGTGCGCTCATTCAAAGGGTGCGGAGAAACCGTCACCCCCACTGCAATCTCACTTTTAAAATCCCTGAAAGCTGAATTCGGACTCTGGCCCGACATGACAGTGGATAAAAAAGCGCTGGTCTACGGAACGAAAATATTTGAAAACGCACCGAACGGAGCTATATTCGCTTCGGGTAAGTGCTTATGAGGTTATAATGAGTAAAAATGTACTTGTATTATCATCTTCACCAAGAAAGAACGCTAACTCGGATATCCTTTGTGACGAATTTATAAAAGGCGCATCCGAAATAGGACACAGTATCGAAAAGATATTGCTCAAAGACAAAAAGATAAACTACTGCACAGGCTGCGTTGCTTGCACCACAGGCAAAGCCTGCCCCCAGAAAGACGATATGGCTGAACTGATAGAAAAAATGGTCACGGCAGATGTCATAGTTCTGGCAACACCCGTTTACTTCTACTCTATGTGCGCACAGCTAAAAACAATGATAGACAGAACCTGCGCCGGATATCAGAGGATACGGAACAAAGAGTTCTATTTTATAGCCACAGCGGCTGTCGACAGAAAAAATATGCTGGAAAGGACTTTTGAAGGTCTCAGGGGTTTCATAGACTGTCTTGACGGCTCTGAAGAGAAAGGAACCGTTTACGGAGTTTCCGTATGGAACACCGGAGAGATAAGAAACACGGACGCTATGAAAGAAGCATTTGAACTCGGTAAAAATATCTGAAAAACCGGAGCCGGTATTCTCAATACCGGCTCTTCATATCATCGTCATTTGGAACTGCACTCACCTTCCACCATCTTCTTCATAGGCAGCATAATCTCTTCTTTAAATTTCTCTATTTCTTCCATGTCGGTCACCATTTCCGATTCTCTGTTTCCGAAGGCATCCACCCTGCTTTTAAAAAGCGTCACAGTCACACGTGTTGAGTCACCTGCAGTGGTGAATCTGCACTCAGCTTCATAATAATTTTTGGACGGATTAGCCGGATTCACAGCCTTCGACATCATATTGGAAACTGAAACCCCAAGCCCTTCTTCCGGCTTTCTGAAAAGAATAAAGTCATATTTGTCCCTGACCAGAAAGTATCCGCTCTCCGCTATCCAAAGTTTAACGGCGATACGCACCTTTTTCTCGTCAGTGCATTTCACCAGAGCCTCAGGGGTTCCGCTTGATGAAACCAGTTTCTCTTTGTCCGCACAGCCGGACAGTGTCAGTAAAATCAGAACAGCAATAATATACTTCATAAAGGTCTCCTTATTTTATTTATTATCGGAACACACTCGTGGAAACGTATGACGACCCGAATAAGAACATAATCTTACTCAGAAATCTCCACACCGTTATTTTTGCTTCACCAATGCTTCACCTGTTTGCATTTAAAATTATGGAGATTATACTTGATACATACATTCTTGAGCCTATATTGAGCAGGGGGAAATTTGGTTTTATCATGAATATAATAAGTAAATCGCTCAGGTTTAGGATTGTTCTTGTATTCTGCGGATTCAGCATACTGCTTGGTACTGCTATGTTTGCAGGTATCCTTATTTCCACTAAATATACCGAACAATACGCACTGAAAAAAAGACTTCAGCTTGAAACTGAACGATATATCGAATCAATTTCCCGCTCCCCGATATCACCAGTAGCTTTCAGCTCAGAAATACCCGTGCCGGATTCACCTTATATGACAAGCTATCTGGGTGAGGATCTTATGCCGGAATGGGCTGTGAAAGAGCTTTCGCACCTGAAAGAAGGCAACTATGAAAAGCAGAATGATAAACAGAATTATTATATAAATATAAGAGACTTACAAGATGGACAGCGGTTTTATCTTCTGTTTAATGTCACAACTCTTCTGAACGATCACAGCATGATGAACATCATCAGGGAATATCTTATGATAACCCTTCTGCCGACATTCATCTTGGGTCTGATGCTGGGAGTAATAACGGCTTACAAAGCTGTTTCACCTGTTGTCCGCCTCACGAAAATAGTCAAGTCTAAGGACGAAACCGGCTATCTTCCAAAAGATATGGCACAGAAGTTTGAAAGCGACGAAGTCGGCTTCCTCGCCACCACCCTTGAACACGCCATCCGCGAGATGCAGTCGGCAATAGACAGAGAAAAGGCTTTCGCAAGGGATGCCAGCCATGAACTGCGTACCCCGCTTACGGTTATGCAGGGGGCAATAAAGATACTTTCCGACGATGTGCGCGACGATGATTTCAAAAAACAGAATGTTCTTTCCCGCCTTAAACGCGCCGCGATGAATATGGAACACCTGATAAATTCGTTCCTCTGGCTTTCAAGACAGGAACGCAGAGACACAAACGGCACCAGCAGAGTTGCCGAGGTTGCAAGAGAGTGCATTGATAACAATCTCTATCTTATGCGTAACAAACAGATAAAAATAACCCTGAACGAATATGAACAGGCTGTTCTTCCTGTTGCGCCTGAAATACTTACCATCATTTTAGGTAATCTTATACGCAATGCCATGACTTATACGCAGCAGGGGGAGATAATAATATCAATATACGGACCCTGTATCTCCGTACAGGACTCAGGACCCGGTATACCGAAACATGTCCTTGACAATATAAACGTTGTGGGCGGTGTTTCAAAGGCAGACGGATTCGGATTCGGACTTTCAATAGTACACAGGATGTGTTCTCAGCTCGACTGGAGACTGAATATTCAGTCTGAAGAGGGAAAAGGAAGTAAAATAATATTATGCTGCAGCAGCAAAGGCAGACCGGAGCAAAATTGCCCCGGTGTGTGCAAACCTGCGGCGTTATCAAACGGGGTAATTGCATGAATACAGACCGCAGAGAGTTTCTGAAAATGGCGGGAGCTTTTGCAGCAATGCTTACCTGCAATCCTGAAGCACTGGCAGCAGGAGACAGGGTTATAACCCATGCGACACACATGGGACCCCTCAAAGCGTACGTCAGAAACGGAAAGATAGTCCGTATAGAGGCAATGGACATAGATCTTGATCCCGTAGATCTTCTTTTTGCTCACAAAGACGCGGTGTATGCACGCAACAGGGTAAAATACCCCTGCGTAAGAAAGAGCTATCTCGACGGTAGCGACCGCAGACACATGCGCGGCGCAGAAGAGTTTGTCCGCGTTGACTGGGGAACGGCTCTTGACCTTGTAGCAGAGGCGCTTGCCAAAACTAAAGGCGAATACGGCAACGAATCCATATTCAAAACAACATATGCAAGGTGGGCTCACCCCGGGCGAATACATCAGGCGGCATCGCTTCAGGCAAGGATGCTTGGACTTTTCGGAGGATTTACGGACATAGTCGGCGATTATTCCGCAGGAGCCGCCACACAGATATTGCCCCACGTCATGGGCGACATAGAGGTATACAGTCAGCAGACATCCAGAGAAGTTGTTCTGGACAAAACGGAACTCATACTTATGTGGGGAGCAGACCCGTTTAAAACCAACAAAATAGACTATCACGTTCCCATTCACTCCGACGGCGCGTGGCTCCGCAAGATGAAAGACAAAGGTATAAAGTTTGTAACCATAGACCCCACGAAGAACATGTCCGTTGACGAACTCGGAAGCGAATGGGTGCCGATAAAAGCGGCAAGCGACGTGCCTATGATACTCGCAATGTGCTATACGCTTTATGAAGAGAAACTTTACAACAAACAATTCATTGACAAGTACACTGTGGGATTCAATGTATTTCTGAAATATCTCCGCGGCGAAAAAGACGGAAAGGTCAAAAACGCAAAATGGGCGGAAAAGATATGCGGCGTTCCTGCACAGAAGATAAAAGAGCTTGCCCGCATGGCAGTGAAACACAGAACACTGGTGACGGGAAGCTGGGCTCCTCAGCGGATACAGTACGGCGAACAGTTCCACTGGAGCCTTGTGGCACTTGCCAGCATGATAGGGCAGATAGGACTGGCAGGCGGCGGCATATACTTCAACATCCACTATTGCAGTGCCGGAGCACCCTATACTGGTGTCGGAGCGCCTCTAATGCTCTCACAGGGACGCAACCCCGTAAATATACTTATCCCTGCATCAAGAATGGGTGAAATGCTGCTTAACCCCGGCAAAACGATAGACTATAACGGTAAAAAACTGACGTATCCGAACATAAAGCTGATATATTCCGCAGGCGTGACCCCTATCGGACACCAGCCGAATGTAAACAAGCTTGTGGAAGGGTTCCGTAAAGTTGACACTGTTATCACACACGAGCCATGGTGGACTCCGACAGCAAGATATTCCGACATTGTGCTTCCCGCAACAACAAGCTTCGAGCGCAACGATATATCCTTCGGTTCTTCATACGGCATAGAGTACGCGTTTGCAATGAAACAGGTAATATCACCCCTTTTCGATGCAAGAAACGATTACGACATCTTCCTTGAGCTTTCAAAAAGGTTCGGTTTCGAGAAAGCTTATACCGGAGGCAAATCCGTTGACGAGTGGATAAGATGGAGCTACAGCAAAATGCGCACGAAGGTAAGCTTCAGCGATTTCTGGAAAAAAGGCTACGTGCATTTCACGTCACCTAAATCCAGCAGAGAATATGTACGACATGCGGATTTCCGCAAAGATCCGGTAGCAAATTATCTGCGTACGCCTTCCGGCAAGATAGAACTTTTCTCCGAAAAGGTCGCTTCTTTCGGCTACAACGACTGCCCCGGTTATCCAGCATGGATAGAGCCGACAGAAGGTCCCGCATCATACATGGCGAAAAAATATCCTTTCCAGCTCATAACTCCCCACCCGATACACAGACTGCACTCGCAGCTTGACAATACATCTCTAGGGGCTAAACATAAAGTAGCGGGACGCGAACCGGTATACATGAACAAATTCGACGCACGCCGCATGGGACTGAAGCACGGAGACACAGTTGAAGTTTATAATTCACGCGGAACAGTTCTTGCCGGTGTGGTGCCGACGGAAAAGATAACAAGGGGCGTGCTTGCAATTGAAGAAGGCGCATGGTATGCGGCGGAAAACCCTTCAAAAGATAACTCACGCTGCGTATCAGGTCAGGTGAACATACTGACATCAGACCGCCCCACATCAAGACTGGCACAGGCAATATCCGCCAACACCTGCCTTGTCGCGATACGCAAAGCAGGCGGCAAACTGCCGCGCAATACAGCATATGACAGCCCGCCTGTCAGGGAGAGACTCTAATTAAAGTACTTATAATAGTTGTGCTTTGCTTCGCTGCATTTTATGCGGGTACAACCTCGCAGGTGCAGACGATGTATCTGAGCAAACCTTTAAAAATGAAAAACGGCAGCCTTTCTGCCATTGTATATACAGGAACGTCAGTACAAAGCGAAAAACTCGGCAAAAAATGGATAATAAGAAAACAGTTCTGGATATCGAACGAAGGGGAGCTTTTTGAAAGCAGTTCCTCAGAGGCACCTACCGGCAATGTAAAGTCGGGAAATATCGGAAACAACGGTTTCTACGCCACATTCACAGCCTCCGCAAAAGACGGACTGCTGGTATGCAACCTCAGTGACGCCATCACCGAAATGGACTCTTTGTACTATGAACGATGCGGCACATGCCACAGAGCATACGATCCGGATATGTACACAGCGGCTCACTGGAAAAAAATACTTGAGTCCATGAAAACTCTCTCCGGCATCTCTCAACAGGAAGAGACGGAGATAATGCGTTATCTGAGCCTGCTTGCAAAACGCAAAGATTGACATAAACGAGGTGCGTCATCACAAACTATTAGACATTTTGCAGCACTTCACCATAATTTGACCGTAATTTCGTTATTATTATGTATATATACACATGGAGCATTTTAAATGAAATTTCTGCTTGTTGAAGATGATCTGGACATAGCGGAGAACATTATTGAATTTATGGAAGGACGAGGATTCGACATGGATTACGCTATGTCCGGAGAAATGGCTCTTGAGCTTTTGAAAGACAATACCTACGACGCCGTGATACTGGACATAAACCTCCACGGTATGAGCGGATTCGAGGTCTGTTCAAACATACGAAAGGTCATGAGGCTGAAAATCCCCGTACTGATGCTGACAGCAAGAATTCTGCTGGACGACAAGATAAACGGTTTTGAATGCGGTGCTGACGATTATCTCACCAAGCCGTTCGATCTTGAGGAACTGCTCATCCGTCTGAAAGCTCTGTCCAGAAGGTTCAGACAGTGCGTGACAAACGCTTTTTCTGTTGCCGACCTCAGCCTCGACCCTGAAAAAGGCACAGTTGAAAGATCCGGCGACTCCATCATCCTGCCTCATGTATGTTTTCGCATATTGTTGAGACTGATGGAAAAATATCCGGGGATAGTATCAAAGGAAGAGCTGGAATACGACATATGGAAGGATCAGCCGCCAGTAAGCAACTCGCTCAAGTCCCACTTTTATATCCTTCGTCAGCTGGTGGATAAACCTTATGAAAAACAGCTTCTCCACAGCATACGCGGACGCGGGTATAAAATAGACGATAACCATGTCGAAACGCAGGGCGAACCTGAATAGTATTTGATTTTCAAATAGTCATTATATTGTGTTTGCACGGCGTTATTCATCTCATATATAACGAATTTTTTCACACTATTTCTTTACATTTTTTAATCATTTGACCAATGCTTCACTCTGTCATTGATAACCTCTATTAAGAATAAGTTCTTCTTGTTCTATCATAAAGGAGGAAGCAACGATGAGAAAAATACTTTCATGTATTTTTATGCTGGCTTTGGGTGCCGGCAGCGTTTTTGCCTCCGGACTTGAGGATGCGGATTACACGACTCCTGAGAGCTGGCAGGTTCATACGACGCCACAGGGGATAACAAAGACCGCAAACGGACACAAGTTCGGCGACGGCACTTTAAACGTTTCTCTCACATCGCGTTACAAGCTGCTGGACAATGATTATCAGTCTGATCAGAACTTTTATCAGTATCTGAAAGCTGACATATCAAATGTCACAGTCGGTCAGGGCACCATGTCCGGAGTTTTATTCATGCGTGCCGGCAAGGATATTGACGGCGACGGCGGATACAAACAGTCCGGACGCTACTATTTCAGAGACGACATCCTGGATGCGGAAGACAGCGGATGGGCTGTAAGAATGTATCAGGGATTCCTGAAATTCTCCGGTGTGGTAAAAAACACCAACCTGACAATAGGCAACCAGTATGTGACCCATCTGGACACCATCCACATGAACGGTGTTGACGGGGATGTAACACTGCTGAACAACAAACTGACGGTCTATGCCTTCGGCGGGCAGCCGGACACGTTCTATCTTGACGACAATGATGCCAAAGCCGCAGGCACAGGCTTTGTGGCAAAGCTGACCGACAAGCTGAAACTCTCTTCCGGTTACACCTATGTGGACATGGACGACGAGACATCCGACATTTATAAACTGCGCGCGGATTATACCTATGCAAAAGGCAGGGTATCAGGCGAGTACGGCAACACGGACGGCAACGGATTCTATACACTCGACGGTGTATACAGAAACAGCCCCACAAAAACAACACTCACCCTGTCATTCCAGCAGCTTCTGGATGAGATAGGAAAAGGCGAAGGCACTTATATTTCAAACCCCATAACCTATTCGCTCTCACCTTACGGCAAATACACCAAAGTGAAGGCGAAGGTTTATCAGGGTCTGGGAAAATACATGGCGGCAGGGCTTGGCGCAGAGGTCAAGAACAGAACCGGAGAGGACACTCTGGACAACAGAAGCTATGTTAAATATTCCGGCAACCTCGATTTCATAGGTCTTTTCACGCCCGACACCTTCCTGTCTCTTACTGCTGACTACTGGAATGTAGCGGAAAGTGTGGATACCGAGGAAAACTCACAGGTTGCTTTCGGCGGCGAACTTACACAGGTCGTTTCAGACAAAACAAACGTATGGCTCGGTTCCAGATTCAACAGGTTCGAGTATGACCTTGACGACGGTTCGGAAAAGAACTGGGTGCGCGAGATATATCTCGGCGGCGAACACAAATTCAGCGAAAGAGCCGCTCTGTCTGTTGATGTCAGCTATGAAAACAGCCAGATACTCAAAGACCTGAACACCGACCTTGAACAGAACTACAGCGTTGAGCTGTGGCTCAGTCTGGCTATATAAGGCGGGTATCATGAAATATGTAATATCTATAATGTTCTGCCTGATATGCATGACAGTTTTCGCATATCAGACATCAAAACCGGAAACACACGACAACATGTGGATCAAACAGCACGGCGCAGAGAGCAAGGCTGATCCCGATTCATGTCTGGACTGCCACGAAAACCGTACGTCCTGCATAAAATGCCACGCGGACACACCGCCAAGAGACCACAACGCGTCATTCAAACGCAAAACTCACGGTCTCAGGGCGCAGTGGGACAGAGACAAATGTCTCGTGTGCCACACAGAGGCAAGCTGTTTCGCATGTCACCAGACTGCCGCACCCATATCTCACAGAGGTGACTGGGGCGGAAAAATAAGCACTAACGACAAGAATCTGCACTGCAGAAGCGGATGCCACTATCCTGTTCAGGAAACAACATGCGGAACGTGCCACATGACATCGCACGGTCCCAGAGAACTGATCAGTAATTAAGGAGGGCAAAAATGTCAGTAATGGATAAACAACGTATTGATAAAGCTCTGGATATTTCCAGAAGAACATTTGTGAAATGGAGCGCGCTTCTCGGCGCGGCAGCAACTGTAGGCTGCGGTTCCATGGGCGGATCAGACAAGATAGACGACGACTATGACAGTTCAGACACAGTAATCGAGCCAAAAAATTTCGATTACGACAAAGCTGTATGGTCTGCATGCAACGTTAACTGCGGAAGCAACTGTCCCCTTAAGCTTTATGTTAAGGACGGCGTGGTTGTCCGCGTAAGCTCCGACAACGAATCCGACGATACATACGGCGCATACGGCGCAAGCTATCAGATGCGTTCATGCGTTCGCGGACGTTCCGTACGCCAGAGAATATACAACGCGGACAGGCTTAAATACCCCATGAAGAGAGTTTCAGGCACCCCCAGAGGCGCCGGACAGTACGAGCGCATCTCATGGGATCAGGCGATCAGCGAGATAGCCGCAAGCATGCAGTCGGTTAAATCCAACTACGGTCCCGGCGCATTCTACATCCAGTATGCAACAGGTACAATATGCGGGAAATTTTCATGCTCATGGCCGCCCGCATCAACTCCCATGGCAAGACTGCACAACCTCTGGGGCGGATGGCTGGATCACTATTCAGACTATTCAACCTCACAGATCACCGCAGAACTCTGCCTTCTTGAAGGAACAAGCTGGAGTAACAACACCATCACTGATGCAGTGAACAGCAACCTTGTGGTTCTCTGGGGCAACAACCCTGCGAACACCAGAATGGGTTCTGCGAAACACTTCACATATCACCTTCAAAAAGCGAAAGAGGCTAACCCCGACCTCAAATTCCTCATTGTTGACCCCTATTACACCGACACGGCGATCGCTCTTGAAGCGGACTGGATAGCTATCCGCCCCGGAACGGATTCAGCTCTTGTGGCTGGTATGGCAAACTATCTGCTCAGTGAAGGTCTTCTCGATGAAACATGGATAGACGCACGCAGCGTGGGCTGGAGCGAAGCTTCACTTGCGGGCGTGGTTGAGGTTACGGCAGGTTCCGAAAGCTACTATGAACCGGCATATGACAAAGCATGGGGAAACACAGACTCAACAGAACCCGTTATCCCCGCAAACAGCTCATACAGATCATATATACTTGGTCTCGGAACCGACGGCATAGCGAAAACACCCGCATGGGCATCAGCTATAACAGGTATTCCCGAAGCTACCATTAAATCCTTCGCAAAACAGCTCGTCAACCAGTCCCCCGCGATGGTCATTCAGGGCTGGGGTCTTCAGAGACACTCTCTCGGCGGCGCAAACTCCAGAGCAGTGGGTCTGATAACCATCCTCACCAAAAACATCGGTATCGTCGGCGGCGGTTCGGCAGCAAGGGAAGCGGCAGCATCAGTTTCAATCAGCATGGATGCATGGTCAAGCACTTTCCCCGCAAACCCTGTGACATATACCATATCCAACTTTGCATGGCCTCAGGCTATCAAAGACAACACTGTAATGACAGGAAGAAACTGGGGTGTAAGAGGACTTGCCACTCAGGACACTGCCCTGCCTCTGCCCATCAAGTTCATATGGAACTACGCAGGCAACTGTATGCTTAACCAGCACGCAGACGTCAACAGCACAATGGATATGTACAAAGACGAAAACCTTGTACAGACAATCGTCACCATAGACAACTATTTCACTCCTTCTGCCATGATATCCGACTACATCCTGCCAGACTGTACCAACTTCGAGCAGAACGACATGTCCACAAACGAAGGCGGAAACACTTGTGACATCAAGTTCCAGAACAAAGCAGTGGAACCCATGTTCGAGTGCAAGACCATCTATGAAATGATGAGCCTTATATCAGCAAAACTCGGTATCGAATCCGCATACACAGAGGGCAGAACTCAGGACGAATGGCTTGAATACCTGTTCAACCAGTCTATGACAAACTACGGAGATCAGGGAGTGTTCACATCGGCTCTCGGTCAGGATACCTATGCAAAATGTCATGCAAAAGGGCTGATCAAACATGTAAGCACAACAGCTACCCCCTCTGTAGCATTTCAAAGTTATGTCAGCGACCCGACATCCAACAGAGTATCCACTCCGTCAGGTAAATTTGAGATATTCTCCAAACGTCTCTACAACCTCAAACACCAGTGGGTATTCCCCGCTGTTTATAACGACGGAATGGACAAGATAACCCCTCTTCCCGAATACTATGCGGCTTGGAACGGTTACGAAGACCCCGCAAGAAGCACATATCCGTTTCAGGTTGTGGGCTTCCACTACAAACAAAGAACCCACTCAACCTACTACAACTGTGAATGGAACAGGGAAGCAAGCATGCAGACGGCTTGGATCAACACAGACGACGCTCAAAGCCTTGGCATTGCCCACGGAGACACAGTTGAGATTTACAACAGTCACGGCAAAGTGCGTATTAAAGCGAAAGTAACGTCGAGGGTAATGCCCGGCGTTATCGGTCTGCCTCAGGGAGCATGGTATAACCCCGGCGGCAAATGGTACAGCAGCGACATAGTACACTCCGGCACTCTCACAACAGCTGAAATAGGCAACACGGACGTTGTGGACTACGGCGGATGCATGAACGTCCTCACCAGCCTGCGCCCCGGACCTGTTTCTAAAGGCAACTGTCAGCACAGCGTTCTCGCTGCCGTCAAAAGAGTAGGCTAAGGAGGATAAGATGAGCAAACAGTACGGATTCTACATAGACACCAAACACTGTACAGGATGCAAAGCTTGCTTTGTCGCCTGTAAAGACAGACAGAACCTGAACACCGGAGAAAAATTCAGAAAAGTTTATGAATTCTCCGGCGGCACATGGAGCAGTGCTGACACAGACGCTTTCAGCAAGAACGTGTTCGCATTTTATGTCTCCATGTCATGCAACCAGTGCGACAATCCGGCATGCCTTAACGTATGCCCAGCAGGCGCATATACGAAAAGAGATGCGGACGGCATCGTTGTTTACGATGCTTCCAAGTGTATCTCCTGTTTCGGATGCCAGAAAGTATGCCCCTACACAGCTCCGGTATACGATTATGAAGCACAGCACATGAAAAAATGTATCATGTGTACTGATGAAAAAGATTCCAGCGGCATACCCGACCCCGCTTGTGTCAAGGCTTGCCCCTCAAGGGCGCTTGACTTCGGCGAGATCGAAGCGCTGAAGGCAAAATACGGTGATGCAAACACCGTGGCATCCTTCCCGACAACAACCAAACCCAATGCCGTCTTTAAGCTCCATAAAGACGCGTCATCCGGCAATGTTGTCATGAACAAGGAAGAAGTATTCTAAGACGCATCAGGCAGGGGTTTTAACAACCCCTGCCCTCCCAACACCTAAAGGATAGAATTATGAACACTACAGAGAACAAAGCATTTGCGGACAGCGAAAAATATCTTGAAGCAATGGCAGCTTTCAGTTTTTTCAACAAGATTCTGCTGGACGCTCCCGAAAGGGAATATATCAACACAGTTAAAGAGAATGCGGCGCTCTTTGACGAATGGTGCTTTTCCGACAGCGAAGAGTCAAAAACAGGACTCGAACTGCTGAAAAACTACCTTAAAAACTATAAAGACGAAGATTTCACAGAACTTCTGGGAAATTTTAACAGACTTTTCATCGGTCCCGGGCACCTGTTCGCCCCGCCATGGGAATCCGTTTACAAAGAGCAGGATAAGACAATCTTCGGCGAAGCTACGCTGAAAGTCCGCGGAAGATACAGAAAATTCGGACTTGAAATAAACAATCTCAATAGAGAACCCGACGACCATATCGCGTTCGAGTGTGCATACCTGAACTATCTCTGTGCGGCATCAGCGGCAGCTGAAGATTCCACTGTCGAAAAAGAGGAGATAATCTCATTTCTCAAAGAACACCCCTCGACATGGGTGGAGGAATTTACTGACAATATGATCGAAAACTCCGTTACGGATTTTTATAAAGGAATTGCACAAATGCTGAGAGGCGCAATTAAAGAAGCGCTGACCGGTTTGTCCTGTAGGTGATGGAATAAAGGGCGGTTCGCATGCCGCCCTTTGAAAAAAACTACAGGAAATCATGTAGTTCATTACCTTCGCTTTACCTAGCAAATGTTAAAAATGTTTTAGTACGTCATACCTGAGAGTCAGCATCAGGATTGTCAGCGGCGCCGCTAAGGGGACTAGCCTTTGGGGGGAACGGCAGCCGCTGATACTTTTTTTATTTATTCTTAAGGATATCCCTGATTTCTGTAAGAAGGATTTCCTCTTTGCCGGGGGCGGGCGGCGCGGCAGGCGCTTCCTCTTCTTTCTTTTTCATGCTGTTCATAGCCTTTATAATCATAAACACCGCAAACGCCATTATCACAAAATCAAGCACTGTCTGAATGAAAGTTCCGTAATTAAGAGTTACAGCCGCCTGTTCGCCCGCCGCCTCTTTCAGAGTTATCGAAAGATCGCTGAAACTGACGTTGCCGAGAAGAAGACCGATGGGCGGCATAAGTACGTCGGCAACAAAGCTGGAAACTATCTTTCCGAAAGCACCACCTATTATGATACCCACAGCCATATCAACTACGTTGCCGCGCATGGCAAATTTTCTGAATTCCTGCATGATAGACATAACACACTCCTATATGGTAAGTATTATCTTATTGTACCATATGAAAAAGTGTCTGATCAAATCTCAGAAGTGCTGATTGAAACTAATCACACTGAGCGGCATCTCCGGCAACCTGACCGCTGCTCAGTATGAAATAGATGGAAGATGCGAGACCCAAAAGACCTGAAATGACAAAGATATTACCGGCACCCAAAAGTTTGAACAATATGCCGTTAACAAGGGGGCTGACAGAAAAACCAAGCCCCATCACAGCGTTAAAAAGACATACTGTTCTTCCGGTGCGTCCCTCCGGCGAACTTTCCAGAAGAAGTGCAGAACCTGCCGGCTGTGAAACAGCGCCTGCTATGCCGCTGACAGTTATCACAACCAGTATCGAAGCCATATCGGACGCGAGCGGCAGACAAAGGTATGCCAGCGAAGCCGCGGCTCCCCCTGCGAATATCATATTATGCTTTCTGAAAACGTCCGAAAGCCTGCCTGTGAATATCAGAAACGACGCCATGATAAGCGGCGGTATCCCCACCGCGAAACCAATATGAGACGCTGAAAAGCCTTCCGCATGCATAAAAAGAGGCAGATACATGCATATTGCAGATATGCCCCATGCCTTAAAAAATATGTACACCAGAAGCCCGTTGAGGGAGGAATTGGCGGCGGGCGATTCGTCGGTGACCCTGTGCTGTTTTGCGGCATTACACGTATCAGGGCATCTTGAGAACAGGAGGAACAAAAGTAAAGACAGCGCACAGCACGCGGCTATAACCGCAAAAACTCCGGTCTTACCAGACAGATCAAGCAGAAAACCTCCCGCAAGAGGTCCCGCCGCCAACGCCAGATAAAATGATATGTCGAACTGTCCGATACGTCTGCCGAGTTTTGAATATCCTGCATCCGAAGATATGAGGCAGAGCAGAACCGGACGGAAAAAGGCACATGCCCCGCCCTGCAATATGCGCGCGGCAAGGATGATCGTTTTATTATCTGAAAAAATGAAAAGGGCGGACACCAGTGAGTACAAAACCAGAGAGAACAGCAGTATTCTTTCTGATCCCACTCTGTCCAGCATCCGCCCGGCAAAAGGAGAAAATATGATTTTGGAGGCGGAATAGAAAACGAAGGCAAGGCTTAAAAATATACCGCTGCCGATCGTGTCTTTAAAAATGACTGAAAAAAGACCGTCGCTGACAGAAAAGCCAAGCGTTATCAAAAAATTTATAAGAAAAAGGATGACCGCCCTCATACAATCTCCGTGAAAAGGGCGGATGAGCTGTATCCGCCCCGTAAAGAGTTCCCTCCTCCCCTATTTGGAGGCTTATTTACCTGCTAAGGCAAAAGAATATTTCAGATATATCCTTGTGTCCGTGTAATCATCCGAATCTTTGTTGTCTATTACAGCGTATCTGGCTCTGATGCTGAATCCGTCCAGAATACCGCCGAAGTTTTTACCGAAGTTGTATTGAACGTTGTAGTCCATTTCGTCTGCATCAGTTGATTTCCCGCCGATTTCAGGCGCATTATAGACACCGTAGAACACATATGCCGAAAGTCCTTTTACACCAAGCTGTCCGAAGTCATAACCGACCATAGCAGCTATAGCCTCTTCCTCTGCATACTGTGAGGCAAGTACCTGCTGGTTTATGACACGGCTGTCACCCCAAGGCGTCAGCAGGCTTGTGTCGCCTGTTTTCGCATAGAAACCCGTCAGGGAAACGCCGTATGCGGATGCACCGGCAACCAGACCTATCTGGTCGCTGTCAAGCTCGCCGCCAAGTTCGTCGCCTTTTGATTTCTGTTTGAAATAGGTTGGTGAAATACTGAATTTATATTCGCCTATCTGTTTTGCCGCCGTAAATTTATAATATGTCATGTCCATGACATCGGACATACTGTATACCCATCCCTCAACAGACGCATCAAGCGCGCTGACTGGAAGTTTATATTTCGCGCCGCCTATGAGCATGGGGTTGTTATCGTCTGCTGCACTGCTGACAGATTCCGACATATCCATATAGTCGTCGTCCGCCCAGCCCATGTATCCTGTGATGTAATATCCCTGAAGCTCAAGATTGTTTATGCTCTTGTTGCTGACGGACACACCTTTATATGATTTGGGAAGAAGGCGGATATCGTTTCCGTTCATATAGGGGGTGTTGAGCATCTGACCGCCATATCTTACGGTGGTATCAAACCACTCGCCCTGAACGTATGCCTCCTGTATTCTGGTGACGCTGTCGTGGTTGCCGCTGCCGTCTTTAGGCAGAAGTCCGTAAACAGCCTTGCTGTCACTGCTTCCGGTATCGTTGGCAGTTGCGAATGTCAGCCCGAAGCTGATACCTTTAAGCGCGGCGGATTTGTAGCCGAACAGCCCGCCGGTTGCATAGTCCTCCCTTTCCGTCTGATCACCGTCGAAGTCCCGGTCATAATAGAATGACCTGAGTTCACCACTGACACTGCCCTGACTGAACATATCTTTAAGATTGTCAGCCGCAAAGCATGTGGAGGTTGTCAGGATGGCAAGAGAACCGATTAAAACCGGTATTTTTCTGAAGTACATGGCACTCTCCTTAAGTAAGAAATATGCAAAATCTATACTCAAGAAGCATGCCATCATGTTCGTAACAGATAAGACATTGTCAATAAATACAATATTCAGAGAGACACATTATTATCCATTGTTTTGACGATACAGTATGTCTCACCGGAAGTGTCTTAGTACTCTATATTGTATTCCTGTAATTTTCTGTAGAGTGTCGCTCTGCCCATTTTCAGGATGCGCGCCGCTTTTGCTTTGTAACCTTTCGCCTCGTCCAGCGCCTTGATTATCATCTCCCTCTCTTCGTCGGACGTTTGCGGTCTGCTCCCTGCAAAATCCGCCGGCAGGTTATTTCTGGTCAGGAAAGACGTTCCAGCCATAAGGCAGGCGTATTCCATAACATGTTCCAGCTCACGCACATTGCCCGGCCAGTCGTGTTCAGACAGCATCTTTTTTACATCGTCCGCCATATCCACGATATTCTTGCCGAGTTTGCGGTTGAATCTCTCTATGAACGAAGACGCCAGCGGGATTATATCCTCTTTTCTGTCCCTCAGGGGCGGCACATTCAAAGTAACGACTTTAAGCCTGTAATAGAGGTCTTCGCGAAACTGCCCCTTCGCCACCATATCCCTTAGGTCTCTGTTTGTGGCAGCTATGACCCGCACGTCAACTTTAACAGGTTCGTTCTTTCCTATTATCTCAACTTCCTTCTCCTGTAATACCCGAAGAAGGCGCACCTGAACGTTTGACGAGATATCCCCTATCTCGTCAAGGAATATCGTCCCACCGTCCGCCGCTTCAAATTTACCTGTTTTATCTTTATAAGCCCCTGTGAAAGCTCCTTTGACATGCCCGAAAAGCTCGCTTTCGAGCAGGTTTTCCGGTATTGCAGAGCAGTTCAGCTTTATGAAAGGTCTGTCCTTGCGCTTACCCGCTTCATGGATTCCGCAGGCAACAAGCTCTTTTCCCGTACCGCTCTCACCCAGTATCAAAACGGTGGATTCCACATCCGCCAGAGAACGCATCATCCCGAAAAGATTCATCATATTTGCGCTCTTGCCTATCATATTGTCAAAACCGCTTTTAACGGCAGTCTGAATAGAAACCGTCTCATCGGACACAACCACAAGGACACCGAAATTCTTTCCGTCGTTATCCAGCAGAGGAGTTATGTTCAGCCGGAGCTGTCGTGTATGGTCATCTTTTGAATATTCCGCCATGACGGTATGCATAGGGTTGCCTGTTTTTGATGCTTTTTTAACGGGAAATATCAGTGTTGATGCAAAGAATTCGTTTATGTTTTCCATAGGCTTGCCAATATCTTCGTTTCCAAGCCCGAAAAGATCTCCCGCACTGTTGTTGAAACAGGTCATACACCCGTTTTTGTCAAACGAAAGGATGCCCTCCGAAACGCTCTTGATGATCGCCTCCATATGTCTGACATATTTCGTTATTTCAGTTTTTATTGCCATGCGGCTGAGTTCTTCGTTCCTCTTCATTTTGCTGGTTATGTCGGTTCCTACTATCATATATCCCGACACGCCGTGTTCCTTATACGAAAGGATATTGATATGCCAGAGGTAATGGTATACGTTGCCGAAGATTATCAGGTCAGACTCTGCCTCTACCCTCTGATCTTTCGGATTGGCTTTAAGCTGTTCAGCTATGCGCTCTTTGCTGACATTGAGATAGCCAAGCACCGATGAACCGCCTGAACAAGTAAGAAGTGAGTACGCCTTTTCGTTGTACTCTATGATATTGAATTCCTCATCGGTGAGAACTATCGGGGCGTTTGAATTTTTAATAAGTACGCGATATTTGCGCTCATTGAGAACAAGTTTTTCCTCGGCGGTTCTGGCGTTGGTTATGTCTGTATATGCACCGCGCATACCGATGAAACTGTCGTTATCGAATATCCCTTTGCAGTTATTGCTCAGCCACCTGATACAGCCGTCTTTGCGGATTATCCTTATATCTGTCTTAAATGCTTCATGGGACAATCTGGCGGATTGTTCAGCTTTCAGCCATTTCTCATAATCGTCCGGATGGATAAGCTTTTCATAGAAAAAAGGATAATCAGAAAGCTCCTCTTTTGAATAACCCGTTATCTCTTCCGCGGCAGGGGAAATATATATCAGCCTTCCGTGATCGTTCACCCAGTATACCCAATCAGTTGAAAAGTCGCAGACGGTCTGCAAAATGTCGTTACTGCTCTTAAGCTCCTGCCTGCTGCTGTTTATCTGCATAAGCAGTCTGTTAATGGCGTTGGCGGTTTCCATCACCTCATCGTTGGAATCCACCTTTATAAGTCCTTCACTTTCGGGATCATGTAAAAGACTGTCGACTTGCTGTTTCAGAGAAACAAGAGGAGTTATAAGATTTCTGACAACGAATGAAAGCATGAAGAAAACAATGAACGCTCCCGCTATAACAAAGAAGATAAGGGTTGATTCCGCCATGTATATGTGCTTGAAGATATTGTCGGATCTGTAATTTGCTATAACTGTCCAGCCTGCCACGGGAACTCTGCTAAAAGAAGACTGAATCACCTGTTTTTTCCCGTCCTTATACTCTATGCTTCCAGAACCTTGCTTGATCATATCCCAAATGATCGGGTTCTCTATGACATCAGCCTTACCGGATATCTTGCTCCTGTCCGGATGCATTATAACGTTTGAGTTTGCATCGACCAGATATATCCAGCCGTCGTTGTTAAGGTGACTGAATTCATTGTTGTTAAATATATTTTTCCTGTACAGGTTCACTGAACCGGTTATGATTCCTTTCAAATGTCCGTCAACGATGACCGGTGCGGCAATGACAACCATCGGATCTGTGAGCTTTGTACTGGCAGTGGCTCTAAGCGGTGCGGAGATGTATAGTTTATGCGTCTTCATCGGCACTTTGATATAATCGCGCCAGATAAAACTCATCATTATCCTTTCGGGGCTGTTATCACCGGATTCCGCAAGGAGTTGTCCGTTCTCATTGAACAGCATAATGTTGTCGTCAAACACCGAATTAAGCGAGATATGCTTCTTGATGTAGTTGTCTGCGGACGCATGGTCTTTAAAGCTGTCTTGAGTTATACTGTCCGCCGAACTTTTAAGAACTCTTGTCAGAATTATCAGCTTAGTGTTTATCTCGTCAGCAAGTTTTGCCACAAGCTCATACTGCTGTGCCTGAACAGATTTTTTTGCATTATATTTAAAATACCAGATACCCATATAAGTAAATGCTGGGAAAATAAGAAAAAATATAAGTAATACGCTGAAAATGAATTTCGTTTTAAGGCTTCTCATTTGCATGGCATACAATCCTTATGTCGGACTACTTTTTTTTAATGATCAAGTATATCACGTCCGAAAATCATATTCCACAACATTAATCATGTTAAACCATTATTGATAAAGCTAAATTGTATCATAATGCCCGACATTCGGTCGTTTTGAAACACTATTTATGAGACACAGTGTCTCACGAAACTTAACAAGACAGCCATAAGAATCTGTTCTGTGACCATAACAGTTTAATAACAATCAAAAATCTAATACCCATACTTTATGGCACGCTAATTGAGTAATAGACGTTATGACAGACCCCGGATATTCAATAATTTTCCGTGGAGTCTCGTATTAATTTTTTAAGGAGGAAGCAATGAGATTGCTTAACAAGGTTATCATGGTGTGCGCTCTGCTCGCATTCGCAGTTCCAAATGCGTTTGCTGTGCAAAAGCTGACGGCAGACATTGTTGTTGTCGGAGGCGGCTTTTCCGGTCTTTCCGCAGCGCTGACAGCCGTGCGTGAAGGCGCTTCGGTGGTCGTTTTTGAAAAACTGCCCGGTCTTGGCGGTGCAGGTAACTATCCCGAAGGCTCAACAGGTGTCGGCACAAAAATGCAGGCAAGAGCAGGATATGACACAAGCGTTGACAAAGTATTCAGCGCTGCGATAGATTTCCACCACTGGCGCGCAAACGCAGCGGTTATCAGAACTCTGCTTGAAAACTCCGGCGAAACCATCGACCGAATCGAAGATATGGGTGTTGAGTTCAAAGGTATCAAAACAACTTTCCCCGAAGAAAAATCTCTCCATGTGTGGCACTGCTACAAACACAACGGAGCAAGCGTTGTAAGAGCCATGCAGAAAGAAATTTATGCTAAGGGCGGAAAGATATTCCTTGAAACTCCCGTTACAAAGCTTATGACTGATAAATCAGGACGCGTCATCGGCGTTTACGCCACAGACACTGCATACGGCGAAAAATATGAAGTTAAAGCAAAAGGCGGCGTAATCCTTGCCACAGGCGGATTTGAAAGCAACAAAAAAATGCTCGCTCAATATGTTACAGACAGCAGCGGCGAAGGCATGTATGAACCCATCTTCTACAGAGGCCCCGTTCTTGACGGACGCGAAGGCGACGGTATCAATATGGCAAAAGCTGTCGGCGCAGGTCTTGCAGGTATGCAGACTGTCGCAGGGAACAGCCCCTATCTTGATGACAAACACCTTCCGCTGATATTCCAATTCAACGGTTCCGACTCCCTGAAACAAACAAGAGCGGCTCTCAGCCAGCCTTTCCTCTGGGTAAACCAAACAGGCGACCGTTTTTATAACGAATCACAGGGTTCAAGTTTCACAAACGTTTACAACGCCATGACATCTAACGGCGGCGTTATGTACAGCATCTTTGACGAAAGCATGAAACAAAGAATGATCAGCAGCGGTCCGTTGATCCCCTTCAACGCAATTGTTGTAGTAGGTCAGAAAATGACAGAGCTCGATCAAGGTATCCAGACAGGTATCGAACAGGGTTACGCTTTCAAAGCAAACACTCTTGAAGAACTCGCTAAAAAGATCGGCGTCGATGTCAGCCACCTTAAAAAAAGTGTTGCCAGTGTAAACAAATACGCTGCCGACAAAAAAGACCCCGAATGGGGACGCAAACCTGAACACATCATCGCTTTTCAGGATCAGGGACCTTACTACGCTCTGAAAGGCATCCGTGCATTCTTCCTTACACTCGGCGGAGTTAAGATCAATACCGAGTTTCAGGCTCTCACAACTCACGGCAAACCCATCAAAGGTCTGTATGTAACAGGTCAGGACATGGGCGGACTTTACGACAGCTCATATGACCTGCTCGTTGAAGGTTCTGCAAGCGGTTTCGCACTCACATCAGGCAGACTGGCAGCACAGAACATAATCAAAAACGAATTAGGAAGATAAGGAGCAGCATAATGTCCAGAAAATTTCATATAATAACAACAGCCTTTTTCGCTGTATGCCTGTTCTTCGCTTTCGCAGGTGTTTCATCTGCCGCCGGCAAAGAGATCGTGTCCACACTCAAACACAAAGAGGCAGGACTTAAATGCATCGACTGCCACGGGACAAACAAACCCACAAAGATGCCCCACCACAGTGCGTGCATCAAATGCCACGACTCAGGCAACGGAAACTATACAGGTGAAATGCGCACCTATATCAACTCCGGCAAAGAAAGACAGTTCAACATGCACGATTCCCACCAGGGACCGGTCAGATGTACAGTGTGCCACACCGTACACAAAGCACCTAAAGAGAAAATGCACTGCAACTGGTGCCACCAGATAGAAGTTAAGGTTAAATAAGTAACCTCATTAAAAAAGCGGGACAATTTCGTCCCGCTTTTTATTTAATCACAGCCGCATGTGGGGCTTAGAGTTCCGTCACAACAGAGCGCCCGCCCACCGGAGCATCCGCACACACCGCCGTGGTGCGAACAGCAACCTCGCCTGAAATCCTCATTTTTCTTCTTTTGCGGCAATATATTTTCTTTTTGATAGTTAAATGCAAAGAGCGGCTTTTCATATTCCGCCTTTTTTTCCTGAGCAAAAACAGTCAATGAAAACGAAATACAAAATATAACAAGTGAAACACGCACCGTACACCTCTTATTGCAATATTGTTAATATTATCACAATAAGATGATTTAAGGATTGTATCAGAATAAGATTTATATAGCTCAAAAGGATATATCAGACGTCAGCTTCCACCGGGGAAAACGATATCATGAGATATGAACTGACAAGCATGGCAAGCATGGCGGAAACACCGGCAAAGTAAAATACAAACCGGATACCCAGAAAAGAATGAATCAGAGAACCCGCAAAAGGTGCAACGGCAAACCCCAGATTAAGAGCTCCGTTAAAAACTCCCGCTGTTTTTCCAAGTCCCATACGTTCACCCTCTTCTATCAGAAGAGCTGAACAGGCTGGCTGTGACATAGCACTGAAAACACCCACCAGACCGCATATCAGAAGAATACCGTAATAGCTTTCAACCAACGGCAGAAAAACCAGAAGCATACCAGTATAAAGACCGCCGGAAATTATCATCAGATTTTTCGGATATCTGTCTGCCAGAACTCCCATAGGGCGAAGAAAAACTATCATCACAATGGTGGACAAAGACATTACAATGCCTGTGCGGAACGGCGAAAGCCCCATTGTTTGTTCAAGATAGATAGGCAGAAAGATGCACAGAGCCGATATCGTGAAAGCCCTCCCGAAGATAAACGCCAGAAGTGCCGCAACTACAGGATTTTTTATAACATCTGAAAAAGAGGTACCGTCTTCATCAGAACTAACCCTCTCCACCGCATCCAGAGCATACAGAACGGACGCAGCAAACGCCGATATGCAGAGAGCAGACAGGAGCAGAAAAAGCCCACTGAAGCCGAAAGTATCCCTTATGATACCTCCAAGGAGAGGTCCGGCGGCGGTTGCCGCATAAAAAGATATATCGAACGCACCCATTGAAGACGCCCTGCGCGTGCGGGGAGCAAGACTCCCCGCGGAGGCAAGTATCACAGGTCTGAACATAGCGGCTGCCAGACCCTGCAGGATACGCAGAGCTGTTACTATAAGGAGGTCGTTGAAAAAAACATATGAAAGCGCGATAATAGAATAGACTGCGGTTGACGCCATTATCATTCTTCCGCTTCCTATTTTATCGCAAAGCATCCCCGTAAAAGGGCTGAAAAATATCTTCGCCGCAAAATAACCCCCTACAGCAAAGGCAAACATCAACCCTCTTGCGCCGATGCTTCCGGCATAGAGTGAGAAATATGCATCGGATACGGCAAATCCAAGAGAAACAGCAAGATTTATAATAAACAGAATTTTAAGTCTGTAGTCCATTTCCGCCTCCGGTAAATGGAAAGGCGGGGTTCGGGGTTCCCCGCCTTAGCCAGTGGTTCTTTCGCGTGTACTACATTGGAGGATAAAGGAAAAACTCTCTCTCTACTTCTTTGCCCCACCGAAAGCAAATTTATACGTTACATAAAAACATCATGCGGCAGATAACCATCTGCCGCATAAAAGGAGGCTGTTTAACTGTTCTTGCCAAATTTGAAACTGTATATCAGACGCAGTCTGAGTTCTTTTGCATCTTCAGCGCCGTCATAATTGATATCAGCCAATCCTGCCTCAAGACTGAGACCGTCCAAAGCCCCATTAAAGTTTTTGCCGAACTTATACTGGAGGTTATAGTCTGTCTCAACTGCATCAGGAGTTGCGCTGCTTCCGCTGTCAGGAGTATCGTAAACGGTATACCAAACATATGCGGAAAGACCGGTCAGACCGATTTTTGTGAGATCATATCCCACAAGAACACCGTATGCGTCCTCTTCAGCTCTGTTTCCGGAGACCATATACTGCTGCATAATGACCTTTCCAAAACCCCATGGAGTAAACAGAGCATCATCACCGGTTTTAGAATAATATGCTTTGAGGTCTATTCCGTTAAAATTGACACCTGTCTGAAATCCGTATTGATATGTGTCCAGTTTGCCTGCAAGATCATCCCCCGCAGAATCCTGTTTCAGATATGAAGGTATGAATGAAACATTCACATCATTGATTGTTTTGGAGAGATTCACAATTGCCATCTGTGAGTTGAATACATCATCCATATGATATACCCATCCCTCTATACCAAGATTCACGGATTCAGTCGGAACATGATATTTTGCGCCGCCGATAAGAAGCGGATTTTCATCATCAGAATCAGTTACAGAGCTCATTATAGGCATATAGTCACTGTCGTTCCAGTTTGAATAGCCTGTGATGTAATAAGCGTCCAGCTCAAGGTTATCGATGCTTTTATTGGCGATTGAAAGACCTTTATAAGTTTTCGGGAGCAGACGGCAATAGTCCATGTTCATGATGGGCGTATAAATTTCCTGAGCGCCGTATTTGAATGTCGTGTCAAAATAATCGCCCTGAATATAATACTCCATCATTTTTGTATAGCTCTTATGTTCGCTGGCAGTACTTTCATCAAGCAGACCATAATTGCCCTTGTTGTCATCGCTCAGAAAGTTATTCGCAGTGGCAAAAGTCAATCCGAGACTGATTCCGTGAAGCGGAGCTGTTTTATAGTAAACAAACCCGCCTATTACATTGTCACCAAGGTCGCGGCTTGAACCCTCATTATCATAAGTATATGAAAATGCCCTGATCTGACCGTGTACGGAACCTTCCGAAAACATATCAGCAATGCTGTCTGCGGCATAAGCCTGTGCGGCAAACAAAGACACCACTGTAAAAGTTAATAAACTTCTAAGTTTCATAATATTCTCCTTTTAAACTTAAGGGAGTACCAAACCAAAAGTGTGGCATCTTTTTTCACATGTTGTAGTAGCTGCTTTTTCGTGTCCTTTGTGACACTCGGTACATTCAACATTGCCAAGGTGAGATTTATGGGGGTTCAGGTTACTGAGGTAGGTTCCGTCACCCTTTTTCTCTGTTTTTTTCGCCATGCCTTCATATCCGTCGTGGCAGGAGAGGCAAGTATCTACCTTGACAGGAGCTTTTTCTTCTCCGATGGCATGACAGTCTGTACATGCAACTCCCTGTTTCAGGTGTTTTTGAGCAAGCAATTCGTTATTTTGAGCCGCTGCAAACGCAATTACAGGCACTATGCATATCACAAAGATCATGCTTATTATTTTTCTGGATATTTGTTTCATTTTATTACCCTCTTGTCTGCACTGTTATTTTTTCAGAGATTTGACATATGCAGAGCTGTTTTCACCCGCAAGCTTCCCTGAAACAACAGCAAAACCTGCTGTCAAACCTTCAACGGTCATATAGCTGTCTGAATAGAGACCGCCTGCAACGTTGCCCACAGCATAAAGACCTTTAACCGGGTTCATATCGTTGTCAACAGCCTCAAGTTTCTCGTTAACTCTGATGCCGCCGATGGTAGTAAGGTTATATGCGGTAACTTCAAGTGCATAGAAGGGACTTTTAGACACAGGATAAAGAAGATCAGCCTTCGGTTTACCGAACTGTTCGTCCACACCTGTTTTTACATATCTGTTGTAATCTGCGACCTGTTTCACAAAATCGTCTTTATGAAATCCGGCTTTTGCGGCAAGTTCTTCGAGCGTGTTGCCTTTAAAGACAATTCCTTCTTTCATAGCTGCTTCCAGATCTTTCTGGAGATTAGGAATAGGACCATTTTCCAGACCGGGGATATTTCTGATATTTGCGAATGAATCAATCATGCCTGTTTTTGATGTCATGAATTTATTGAGCATAGCCTGGTCAAAAACCACGAAACCACTTCCGCCAACGGGAACAAGTGCGTTCGCTACATATGCGTTGTCGTAAACATGATGTTCGTTGTAATAACGCTGACCAGTTTTATCCAGCCAAAGAATGGGCACATGGATAAGGGATTCAAGTTTCGGCATAAAAACAGATTCTTTATTGGTGCCTTTTTCAACAATACCTGTACCGTGATACTCGGTTACGGTTTCGTGATATTTTGCAGCGCCTGCATCCCATGCCATTTTCAGACCGTCGCCGTCATTATAAAGCCAGCCCATGGGGTGTCCTACTATTCCCATATCATCCATCATTTTCTGATTGCCGAGAAATCCTCCGGTGGCAACAATAGCAACTTTGGTTTTAAAAGAATATTTTGTACCGTCATCACCGACAGCTTCAACGCCGCATACAGCACCGTTAGCGTCAGTTAAGATTTTTGAACCTGTAGTTCTGAGCAGAACTGTTCCGCCTGCTTTTTCAAAAGAAGCACCGATTGCTTTAACTCCCTGATTACTGTTCCATCTGTGATAAATGATCGGTTTTTCAGCATCATGTGCAAACTGCTGCGGCATATCGGGCAGCCATATTTTTGCACCGTTTTTCATAAGCCAATCAATGGTTTCAGCAGAGTGTTCAACAGTTGTTCTCGCCAGTCTGGCATTAAAAAACAAATGCGTGTAATCTTCCATCTGCTTAAATACCTCTAAAGGAGTAATCTTCATATTACGCGCTCTTTGGAGAGAGGTGTTGACACCCATCATACCGGAAGAAAACTGTGAAGCTCCCAGTTCTCTGGCTTTTTCAATCAAAAGCACTTTGGATCCGGATTGAGCGGCAGAAAGAGCCGCTGCCGCACCCGAAGCTCCGCCGCCGATAACGACAACATCATAGCTTTGCTGGACTGTTCCGGTTGCGGCAAAACACAGAGATGAAACCATTAGAAGAACAAAAGACATAAGAAACGTTTTAATTTTGCCCATAATAAATCTCCTTTAATATTTTAGAATGAACGTTCACACTTTTTTAATACTCAAACAAAGTCATGTTGTCAATATATTATTTATTATAAACTGGCAAATAAGCGTTATTACAGGAGAAATTAGAATGAACATTTACTTTTTTTATAAATCAATATTCAGATGTATATATCTCATATACAAAAACCCTATTTATTGACTAAAAAAAGCTTTTCAGGTAGTATAAGGTCATGAAAGAAAAGAAAATATCGCTCACAAAAGAAAAACGTGATGCGTTAAAAAAAACAAAAATTATTGAAGCTGCCAGAAAATGCGTTGCATACAAAGGTTTCCATGCAACCAGCATGAATGAAATAGCAAAATGTGCAAATATGAGTGTCGGTCATATTTATCACTATTTCGATAATAAGAATGAAATTATAAACGGTATAGTCGAACACTCAACCCAAGAACATCTCCAATGGATTGCTTCAACTGCACTGAGAAGAGATATCGCATGCTTTCACATTGAATATTTTAAAGAGAAATTCGTTAATGATCACGAAGAAAGAGCACTTTTACTGGAAATACACGCGGAAGCAGCAAGAAATACCGTTGTAGCGGAAATGCTTACAAACGCTGACATCTTATACAGAAACCTTGCACTGCTTGCCGTAAAACCGGTATTCCCCAATGTCCCCGAAGATGAGCTGAAAGCGAGAATCGAGCTTATGGCGAATATATCTGAAAGCTTTCTTATGAGAAGTATTAAAAAACCAAGTGCCGACAGTGCCAAAGTGGATGAACTTCTCCGGCATGTTATTGATCAGATATGGACAGAATAATGAAAACTATATATCAGCTTCCACCGGGGAAAACGATATCATGAGATACGAACTGACAAGCATGGCGAGCATAGCGGAAACACCGGCAAAGTAAAATACGAAACGAATACCCAGAAAAGAAAGGATCAGAGAACCCGCCAAAGGTGCAACGGCAAAGCCCAGATTGAGTGCTCCGTTAAAAACTCCAGCTGTTTTACCAAGCCCCATACGTTCACCCTCTTCTATCAGAAGAGCTGAACAGGCTGGCTGTGACATAGCACTGAAAACACCCACCAGACCGCATATCAGAAGAATACCGTAATAGCTTTCAACCAACGGCAGAAAAACCAGAAGCATACCAGTATAAAGACCGCCGGAAATTATCATCAGATTTTTCGGATATCTGTCTGCCAGAACTCCCATAGGGCGAAGAAAAACTATCATCACAATGGTGGACAAAGACATTACAATGCCTGTGCGGAACGGCGAAAGCCCCATTGTTTGTTCAAGATAGATAGGCAGAAAGATGCACAGAGCCGATATCGTGAAAGCCCTCCCGAAGATAAACGCCAGAAGTGCCGCAACTACAGGATTTTTTATAACATCTGAAAAAGAGGTACCGTCTTCATCAGAACTAACCCTCTCCACCGCATCCAGAGCATACAGAACGGACGCAGCAAACGCCGATATGCAGAGAGCAGACAGGAGCAGAAAAAGCCCACTGAAGCCGAAAGTATCCCTTATGATACCTCCAAGGAGAGGTCCGGCGGCGGTTGCCGCATAAAAAGATATATCGAACGCACCCATTGAAGACGCCCTGCGCGTGCGGGGAGCAAGACTCCCCGCGGAGGCAAGTATCACAGGTCTGAACATAGCGGCTGCCAGACCCTGCAGGATACGCAGAGCTGTTACTATAAGGAGGTCGTTGAAAAAAACATATGAAAGCGCGATAATAGAATAGACTGCGGTTGACGCCATTATCATTCTTCCGCTTCCTATTTTATCGCAAAGCATCCCCGTAAAAGGGCTGAAAAATATCTTCGCCGCAAAATAACCCCCTACAGCAAAGGCAAACATCAACCCTCTTGCGCCGATGCTTCCGGCATAGAGTGAGAAATATGCATCGGATACGGCAAATCCAAGAGAAACAGCAAGATTTATAATAAACAGAATTTTAAGTCTGTAGTCCATTTCCGCCTCCGGTAAATGGAAAGGCGGGGTTCGGGGTTCCCCGCCTTAGCCAGTGGTTCTTTCGCGTGTACTACATTGGAGGATAAAGGAAAAACTCTCTCTCTACTTCTTTGCCCCACCGAAAGCAAATTTATACGTTACATAAAAACGTGTATCATCATAATCTTCGCCGTCATCGACATCGACCATGGCATATCTGGTTCTGAGTCCCAGACCGTCAAGAGCGCCGGAAAAAGCATACTGGATGCTGAAATCTGTCTCTTTCATGTCGGCAGATGCATTGGAACCTGATTCGGGTGTATCATATACAGCGTGGAATACATAAGCGCTGAGACCTTTAACGCCGAGCGTACCGAAATCATAATTGATCTTGCCCGCATAAGCTTTTTCTTCTGCTCTGCCGGATGCAAGTATCTGCTGAATTATGACCTTAGTGTCGCCCCACGGAACAAGCAGATCGTCGTCGCCTGTTTTCGCGTAGAACCCTGTGATGTCAAAGCCTTTGAACTTAACACCTGCATTGAAACCATATTGATCCGTATCAAGTTCACCTGCAAGCTCATCACCCTGTGACCTCTGATCAAGGACAGTCGGCGATACATATACAGTCACGCCGCCAAAGTCTTTGGATACGGAGGCATTCAGGTAAGTTTCATTAAAGATATCGGGCATATTGTAATGCCAAGCCTGAACACTGGACTTAACAGAATCTACGGGTATGTTGTACTGAGCGCCGAAAACAAGAACCGGTTTATCGTCGTCAATAGAAGAAGAAATAGATTTGGAAGCTGAAATAAATTCGTCGTCAGCCCATCCCATATAATCTGTTATGTAGTAAGCCGAAAGGGTAAGGTTATCCACTGATTTGTTCTCAATGGTCAAACCTTTATAAGTTTTCGGAAGCATACGGATGTCGTGCTTGTTCATGAATGGAGTGTTAAGCTCCTGAGCACCGTATTTGATCTTTGTGTTGAACCAGTCGCCCTGAATATAATATTCCTGCATGCGGGTAAAACCTTCATGGTCACCGTCGGCTCCTCTCTGGAGCAGTCCGTATACAACATCGTCGTCATCGCTGTACATATCGCGGGCAACGGCAAAAGTAGCGCCGAAGCTTACGCCTTTCAGGTCGCCTGTGTGCAGATAAAGAAGACCGCCGATGGCGTTGTCTCTTCTTGTTGTGGTGTCCTCATCAAAGTCCCTTTTAAAATCAAGCATTCTGATCTCGCCTTTTCCGTAACTCTGGGCAAACATATCCTTAAGGTTGTCCGCCGCAAAAGAAGTTGATGTAAGACCGAGTGCGAGAGCTGCTGCTATAGCTATCTTGCGTTTCATGTTTCCTCCTGACAAAGTCGTAAAAGGTGTCCGGCGTTTTTCACCGGACACCGTGTCATTATTTACCTTTAACGTATTTAGCGGCATTTTCAGCAGCTATACGTCCTGAGTTGATGGCAAAACCGAATGTTCCGCCGCCAAGTTTCAGGTCATAGCTGTCGCCATACATACCGCCTGCGTCAAGACCGCCCGCATAGAGACCGGAAATTACCTCGCCGTCAACATCAACAACTTCAGCTTTTTCGTTGATCTTAACACCGCCGAGTGTTCCCAGCGCTCTGGGGTGGAGCTTTGTCACATAGAAGGGAGCTTTTGATACTGAACGCAGATATCTTGCGTTTTTGTGGTAAAGGTCGTCTTTGTGCATATCAGCCGCTTTATTGATGTCCGCAACTGTCTTTTTCAGAATTGCAGGATCAGCACCGATAGCTTTGGCAACCTCTTCGATTGTGTTGCATTTGAAAACGTTGCCATTCTTTTTGGCGAGTTCTTTATTGAATTCGTCATCAAGTTTGTCAAGTTTTGTTCCGTAAATTACCCATTCACCAAGGGGCATATCTATACCCTGATTGATGAACATCTGTCTTGAGTTGTCATCATAGATAGAGTAAGCGGTACCGCCTATTCTTTCCAGAGAGTTACCTGATTGAGGCCACTCTGTTATGTTTGACTCGTCAGTATATCTGTGACCTTTGGGGTCTACGAAAAGATAGGGCTGAACTGCCGCAGCGATAAGCTGTGATGCGGGGTGGAAACCTGCCAGACCGGGTCTGTATGACTGCATTACGTCAACGCCCTCTTCTGCTGCGCCTGCTTTCCATGCCATCTGGATACCGTCGCCCATTTTGCCTATCTGACCGATGAAGATCATTTCAGGATATCTGGAATATTTCTTCATCATCTCTTTGTTGTTCGCATATCCGCCGCTTGATATAAGAACGGCTTTAGCGTTAACTATTACCTTTTCGCCATCTTTTGTGGAACCGATGACTCCGGCAACTTTACCATCTTTTTTGATGATATCGTTTGCAGGTGTTTCAAGAAGAAGTGTACCGCCGTTGTTCACAAAAGTTTTTGTGAGAGCCATCATAACGGCTTTTCCATGGTGGTATGTTTTTCCGTCCTGTTCATAGTCACCGACAACGTGCCATGTAAGGGGACCGCCGAAGCCGCCGACACCTATATATTCATACTGGATGCCGAACTGTTTCAGCCATTCGATGGTTTCAGCGGATTTGTTTACAAATGCACTGACCAGAGGAGCGTTTGCTCTCCAGTGGCTGTAGTCCATGATTGTTTTGAATGCGAACTCTTTTGAAACGTCGATACCCTGCCTGATCTGAAGGCTGCTTTCAGCCGCGAAAAGACCTTCGGCAAAGTTACCTGTTCCGCCTGTTATTGCCTGTTTTTCCATGACAACAACTTTAAGACCGAGCTGCTGAGCCTGAACAGCAGAGCTGAGACCTGTTGCACCGCCGCCGACGATGACGTAGTCTACATTGTAGACCTTGTCGGCATACGCGGGCATACACATGACCAATGCAATGAAGAAAGTTAAGATTGCTTTGATTGATAAAAGACGGTTCATTGTGTTACCTCACTTTATATTTTGTGTCCTTTGACACAAGCTCACGTGTTAAACTGCCTGAAAAAAAATAGTCTCCCCCCTCTTTGTCCTCAAAGGACGGCTGTCATGGTACGATCAGCTCAAAGTTGTGACATGAAGCACAAACCAGCTGTGATTGGGCGTGAATTTTGTGGCAGTCTCTGCAATCCACTTCGCCGAGATGCGAATCGTGCGGATTAACCTCTCCTCCTTTGGTAAGCTCTTTCACTTCCGCATAGCCGCCGTGGCACTCTTTGCAGGAGGTCACAGGAGCGGGTTTGTCGGGAGTATCAGTTTTGTGGCAGTCGGCACATGCCACGGCAGCCTCTTTGTGCTTGCCCTTAAGCTCATTTGCGTTGGCTGTGAAAACCAGCGCAAGAGCAGCCGCGAAGATAAAAACAAAAATGAATAAGTTAGAAGATCTCATTTCGCTTCTCCATTAAGATGAAATATATAACTATCATATGTCAAATGTATAACATTTAAAAAAGGCGTCGTCAATTCAAATGTCATATATTTTATATAATACATTTAAATATTAATGATTGAACGATTTCGCTTGAAAAACTCTTGAACTTATTTTAAAATTTTTGTTCTCATAATCAGTAATATGTATTATTAATATGATTGTCCTAATTTATTGGAGATTGTAGTGCCGACATTTACTCCTATTAAACAAGTAAAGGCTTCAGACGAAGTTTATAACCAATTGAAAGAAGCCATTTTGACAGAGCAATACAAAGCCGGAGACAAGCTCCCTTCAGAAAGGGAACTTATTGAAATGTTTCAGGTCAGCCGTACCGTTGTCCGTGAAGCTATCAAAGTTCTCGAGGCAAACTCTTTCGTCGAAATTAAGCAGGGTTCAACAGGCGGGGCTTTCGTTCGACATATCACTTTTGAAAGGCTCAGCAATGCATGTTTCGACCTTTTCATGTCCGGAAAAATGTCACTTCCGGAAATAGCTCAGGCAAGGATACTCATAGAACCGGCAGCCGCAAAACTTGCTGTCCGCAACTGTACCGACGCAGACCTTGATAAAATAAAACAGATAGTAGAATCTGAACACACCTTATCCGGCGAAAACGACGACATGGTTTACAACCGTTCCCATCTACACTATCTCATAGCGGAACTCACAGGAAACAGATTCCTTGAAGCCATTATAAAATCTCTCGCTATCCTCGTCCGCGAGGTAACGAAAGATCTGCAGCCCTCTTTCCACCCTGACAAAGTTCACCCGGCAGGCATGCACGACGAACTTCTGAGAGCTTTTCTTGACAGGAACGATGAAGCAGTTTTTAAAGCCATGCATGATCACCTTCATGAATTCAGAGACAGGCTCATTGCGGCGGAAGAGAATTTCAGAACGCATTACTCCAAGTAACAGCTATGCCGGTTGAAAAACTATTCTGGAAAGACCCCTATCTTACAAAATGCACAGGACTGATCATGTCTGTGGATGGCGACAGGATAACACTCAGCCATACCGTCGCTTATGCTTTCGAGGGCGGACAACAGTCCGACATCGGAACAATAGGCGGATTTGAGATATTGCAGGCGGAACGGGACGGTTTTGAGATATTTTATACACTTCCGCAGAACCATACACTCTGCCTTGGCGACAACGTTGAAGTGTGCATAGACTGGGAAAAGCGATACAGGATCATGAAACTGCACTTTGCTGCGGAACTGGTTCTTGAGCTTGTTTATCAGAACTTCGGACACCCTGAAAAAATCGGCGCTAATATAACTTATGACAAAGCGCGTGTGGATTTCATGTGGGATGGCAACATTTCATCAACTTTTGAGTTTCTGAATGATGAACTGGCAAAGATGATCACGGCGGATCATAAAATAATCTGTGATTTTGACGACGTTAAGAACGAACACCGTTTCTGGCGTATAGACGGCTTCGCGCAGGTTCCATGCGGCGGAACTCATATCAGAAGCACAAAGGAGATAGGCGGGCTGACCCTTAAACGTGTCAACCCCGGCAAAGGCAAAGAACGTATTGAAATATATCTTGCTGATTAATTACCTTTAGGAGCCTCTTCTTTATCTTTAGAGGCGCCGTTCATCATCTTTTTCATGTTATCCATAAGACCGACAACGACCTGTTTGTAATCTTTGAACATATTGACCAGAGTGTCGTAGCTTTCACCAAGCTGTTTTGACTGTCTCTGTGAGCGTTCAAGCGCCTCTTTTGTTTCGCTGAGCTCTTTTTCCAGCTTTGCAATACGCTCGGAATCACTCTTCTGCTGAATCTCCAGCGCTTCCAGTCTCGTCTGGTCAGCAGGGGCAACAGAAGCGGTCTGGGCGCCGCATCCTGCCACAAGTGCGGCAAATATCAGGGCAGCTATATATTTTTTCATATCAATATCTCCGTATATGGTTTATGGTAATCTATCACTGGGGAAAATGTATATCAAGCGCAAGTTTGAATATGTTTAGTTATTGACATCAGAAAGTCTTTCTGATAGTCTTATCCGCTCATAAGAATAAATAGAGGTGAATGACGTGGCTCACACAATTTCTGCACTGAAAAGAATCCGTCAGAGCGAAAAAAGAAATCTTAGAAACAAGTCATACAAGTCTAAAATGAGAACTATGGTTAAAAAAGTTTGCCGCCGCTGCTCAAACAGGCGACGCACAAACTTCTGAAGCAGCTTTCAAAGCCGCTACTGCAACTATAGCTTCTATCGGATCTAAAGGCGTTATCCACAAAAACCAAGTGGCTCGCCGTCAGTCCAGACTTGCTAAGAAGCTTAACGCTCTTAAAACTGCTTAATAGCTTTATCAAACAAGTTATGCAAAGCCGAAATTCCGTGAAGGATTTCGGCTTTTTTGCGTTGCGCGTATGAAAATAGCGGCTGTTAAAACAGGTGCCATAGGCGACCTTATCCAGATAACCCCAGCCCTTGCAGCTCTACGCAAAAAATATCCAGAAAGCGAAATCTCTCTCATCTGCGGCGCAGAATACGCCCATGTGCTGAAAAAGCATAAGTTGATAGACAACATAGTTACTTTCAGCTCCAAAAGGCTTTACAGCCAGCTCATGCCTTTTGAAGCCCTGCATATCGCCAGCCTGCTCAGTCAATTTGACAAAGCATATATATTCCATACAGACCAGAAGTGGCACTTTCTGGCAAAAATATCAGGCACTGACTGCGCCTGTTCAGCGAAAAAATCAGGCACGTCAAGGCATCTATGGCATCTTAAAACTGTCGGCATGGGATATGATTTCGGGTACTCATTTCAGCCGGAAGAATCAACATCTGAACTGCCAGAAAAACCATACATAGCTATTTCAGCTGGCGGAGGCAAAAATTTCCGCAGGTATACCCCACAAAAGATATGGGACAAACAGGCGGAACTGGCACTCAGAATAGCGAATGAAACGGATTATTGCGTAGCTCTGCTGGGAATTGAAGAGGAAAAGCTGAACGTCAGCCATCCTAAAATTTATGATTATACAGGCAGAACAAGCCTTTCAGACTGTTTTCACATAATCAGCAGAGCCGAAAGATATATAGGCTACGACAGCGGGCTTACACACCTTGCCGCATGCACACAAACGCCGATAACGGCTCTGTTCGGTGCCACAGACCCGAAAGAGTGTATGCCGCCTGTTCGAGGCAGAATAATAATGTCGCACCTGCCATGCGCCCCATGCGAAAAGGACGGAAAACACGCCTGCAAAAAAAATCTCTGCATGCAGGAGATCAGCGTTGAAAATGTTTTTGAAACGATAAGATAAAGGATCTGCCGAAACAGAGCCTTCATTTAAGCCTACGTTCTGCTGTCGCAGACCTGATATACAAAATATGTGATTTGCATAACATTCACATCTATACGCTATTTCACTTCAATACGGTCTTTGTGGTACAGGACGTTAGTGCGTATCCAGTATACGTTGCCGCCTGTGTAGCCGCAGCCGCCGTTAGCCGCTGAATCAGTAAGATTCTGATAAGACTCCTGAGCGCGGGGTCCGGGACATATGAGTACGACAATCTTATCTTTCGGTATCAAAGACAAAGCCTTTTCACATCCGCCGTCTTCATAGAAAACGTCAGGGTCAAGATGACCTATAGTGTCAGTATGCTGTTTATTATAAAATGAAATTGGGCGGGCATCCATAAAGACAACGTTGTCAGTATTACCATTTTTCAGAATATCCATGACCCATCTTTTTGAAACAGAGCCCTCCTGCTCGCCTTTTTCAACATCCTGAACCGTGCCTGCATAAACTGCAAAAGAAAAGAGCATCAGAAGAACAGATATTATTTGTTTCATCAGAGCACCTGCAAATAAATATTTGATTATATTATAATGGATATATCATTTAAGCATTTCAATCAAAAAATAGGATGGCTTGTAACCCTCCCATACAATAGTTCCAAAAAATAGCCAGAGTTCTTACATATACAAAACGCACTATTTCACATATTATTGCAATTTATTGACATTATTACGCATTTTATTTCATATTGACACACGCAACAACGCCATCTATATTACTTTCATGAACTACTACAACCTAACTGACAAAGCCATTGTAAATGAAATTGGAGAAAGACTCAAAACTGCTCGCATCAACAGAAACATGTCACAGGACACCCTTGCCGCGAAGTCCGGCATATCATTGCGCACACTCCAGAATATAGAATCCGGAAACACATCATCCAAGATAAGTAACATCATAGCCATAATGCGAACGCTTGAGATGCTTGACCAGCTCGACAACTTTATCCCAACACAGCTTGTAAGCCCCATAGCGTTAGCTGAGATGAAGGGTAAACAGAGACAAAGAGCGTCAAAACAGAAAAAAACAGCAAAACAGGATGAATCCGAATGGTAAACATCGCTACAGTTAATTTATGGAACAAAAGAATAGGCGCGGTGTCATGGGATGCCGACAGACAGGTTGCTCTGTTTCAATATTATCCTGACTTTGCGAACAACAGCGTTCGCGAACCATCACCTATTACAATGCCCGCAAACGGAGCGCAGAACACAATATACCAATTCCAGGCATTACCAAAAGACACGTTTCAAGGGCTGCCCGGAATGCTTGCGGACTCTTTGCCGGATAAGTTCGGAAACACAATCCTTGATGAATGGTTAAGCAGAACCGGCAGAACAAAAGCCGACATGAACCCAGTAGAAAAACTTTGCTATATAGGCAACAGAGGCATGGGTGCTCTGGAGTATTCCCCTGCCCTGCACGAACGTTCCAACGCTGCAAAAATAGATATCGAAGAGATGACAGCTCTTGTCGCAAATATCCTGTCAAGACGCGAACAACTGAAAACTTCCGCTGATTCAGCAGAAATGATGAAAGATATTCTTGCCATAGGGACTTCCGCAGGTGGTGCGAGAGCCAAGGCTGTGATAGCCGTAAACGACAAGACCGGAGAAATCATATCCGGACAGGTTGCAGTTCCTGAAGGTTTTACCCACACACTGCTTAAATTCGATGGTGTTGACCAATCCATCAGCCCGCAAGGATTAGGTCGTATAGAATATGCATATTACAAAATGGCTCTGGACTGCGGTATCGTTATGTCAGAGTGCCGTCTGCTCGAAATAGGCAACCATGCACATTTCATGACAAAGCGTTTCGACAGACAAGGCAACAAAAAGCTACATATGCAGTCTTTGTGCGGACTTGCCCATTTCGACTTCAATAATCCGACCGCCTACTCATATGAGGATGCTTTTCAGGTAATGAGAAGTCTGCGCTTGCCATATGGCGATGCGGAGCAGATGTTCAGGAGAATGGTGTTTAACGTACTGACATATAACAGAGACGATCACACCAAAAACATAGCTTTCCTGATGAACGAACAGGGGCAGTGGTCTTTAGCTCCGGCATTCGACATGACATTCAGTTATAAGCCAGACAGCATATGGGTCAGCAGACACCAGATGTCTGTAAACGGCAAACGAGACAACATCACAGAAACTGACATACTCGCAATCGCAAACACAATGAATATCAAAAAACCGAAGGCTATTTTTGAACAAATACAAAGCGTAGTCATAAACTGGCTGGATTATGCAAAAGACACTGGAGTCTCTGGACCTGCGACACAGGAAATCTTCAAATTTATTAAATCCAAGGATTAAGGATGACCGCATTATTATAAATACGCAGTTCTAGTCATATTCTTTGATGCTTTCCAAATTATATAAAACTCAAACTGTCAAACTAAATAGAAAATTGTCAGACTAATTAGAAAAATGTCGAACTTGATTAGAAAGGTACAAAAGACTCTGAAAATAGGACGGGGGTGCATCATCACACCCCCAGGACAGTATTTCGTGAACAAGTCACGCTTTCGACGCCGTGTTTAAAGACATACGCGAGGTCAAACGACAGTAAATCTCCAGAGGAGCTGCCTGATACGCTCGCAAAACCGTCTGTCATAGCCGTTTGCAGACATAAGACTCAGGCGGTTCAGTCTGTATCGAACATAATCTTTGAAACTGCATTTGTTTTCTGCGAGAAACCTTTGCTTCTGGTCTGCGAACATTCCTGAAGCCGCCATCATCGGCAGTGTGATTATCTGGAAGTAAATAAAGTCCATCTCTCTGTTTGAAATGGAATCGTCGCTTGCCAGATCAACCAGCATATCCATCGCTTTTTCGGGCAGAGCTTCGGGGAAGTCGTAAACCCTGTCTAAAATCCTTTCCTCGGGTGCAGCCACATGAATGTCGAATCCGTATTCAACTCCGTGACCGTTCACCTTTGTTGCTGCAAGTTGTGCCATTTTCTTGCCCCCGATATTTGTTACGAATAATACATATCAAAACGCATGCCAAAAAAATGGTCAAAAAACAGGCAAAATATGGAGTAAATTACCCCCTTTTATAAACGGAAGGAAAAAACTGCCGGAAAAATTTTCTTTTGATTTTTTAAATTAAAGAGGATATAAACTTTAACACACACAGAACGGGAAACGGAAGACGGTGAAAATCCGTCGCGGACGCGCCGCTGTAACCGGCATATATCCCGCCTCTGTCCACTGATAAAATCGGGAAGGACAAGGCACAGAGGGAGCCGGAAGCCAGAAGACGACCCGGATCTGTAAGGAGCCGGACTGTCTCGCGTTACAGACAGATACGCAGAAAACTATATAACGTTTTCTGCCGTTCTTCATATGCGGCACAATTTGTCCTGCTCTTTTTCAAAATATTTTGAAAGGAGCGTTTCAAATGCTATCACACATCCTCGGTTTCCCATCCATCGGTTCCGAAAGAGAACTGAAATTCGCCCTCGAAGATTTCTGGGCGGGCAAAAAGTCACTAACTGAACTTGAAAAAACAGCAGAAAAACTGAAGCTGGAATCTTTCAGAATCCAAAAGGAAGCCGGACTGTCTTATGTCACGACAGGAGATTTTTCCTTTTACGATAGGATGCTGGATACCACACTTATGCTGGGCATGCTGCCCAGACGCTACACATTCAACAACCTGAGCAAAATGGAGTCATACTTCGCCATGGCTCGCGGAGATGCTCTGCGGAACTTCCAAGCCCTCCCTATGAAAAAATGGTTCAACACAAACTATCATTATATAGTTCCTGAACCCGACGTTAAATTCCGTCAGGAACCTGATTTCACTCAACTGACATCCGGTGTTGTTTTGGCTATCAAACACAGATACAGACCGAAAGCTGCGCTTATCGGTCCGGCTACGTTTCTGGCACTATCAAACCCTGTATGGATAAAAAACAAATGGGAACTGATGGATGAGCTGGCTGAAATATACTGCGCTGCAATAAAACACCTGCCTGCGGAGTGTTCTTTTATCCAGATAGAGGAACCGATTCTCAGCACAGAGATGGAAAAGGAAGCATGGCTGTCGTTTATCCCTGCTCACAGAAAAATAAAAGATGCGGCATCAGACAGAAAACTGATGCTGACAACATACTTCGGCGACCCCCTCTTAAACGCGACGCCGATATATGATTCCGGGTATGATGTGATCCATCTGGACATGACGAGCTTAAAACATGACCTGAAGGATTATATCAGCGAGCTGCCCGCTCATATGTCGGTGTCCGCCGGAGTTGTTAACGGACGAAATATCTGGAAAACGGATATGGACAAAGCAAAAGGCATACTGGACATGCTGTCGAATAAGTTGGGCGAAGACAGGGTTCTATGTGCATCATCATGCTCGCTCCTCCATTGTCCTGCAGATATAAGAAATGAACACAAACTGGATGAAAAACTGAAAAATAAAATGGCATTTGCAGTGCAGAAATGCTATGAGGTCGCGTCATTACCGACACATAAGGCAGCCGAAACAGATTTTTCAACATCAACATCGGCTGTCAGAACAGAAATAACATCTGACAGAAGTCCTTATGCCATCAGAAAAACGATTCAGGCGGAAAAGCTCAACCTCCCTCTCCTGCCTACCACAACAATAGGCTCTTTCCCCCAGACACAACAGATAAGGAGCCTTAGAAGGAAGCTCAAAAACGGCGAAATTAATGAGGACGCTTACGAAAGCGCAATAAAACAGGAGATATATGCGAATATTCAGCATCAGCTTAAGCTGGGTATTGACGTACTTGTTCACGGAGAACCGGAAAGGAACGACATGGCTGAATATTTCGGTGAAAATCTCGACGGTTTCTGTTTTCTTGAAAACGGCTGGGTACAGAGTTTCGGCAGCAGATGCGTAAAACCTCCTGTTATTTACGGCGATGTTAAACGCACAAAACCAATAACTCTGAAATGGACAAAATATGCAGCATCACTCACGGATAAACCTATGAAAGCGATACTCACAGGACCTGTCACCATCGCCAAGTGGAGTTTTATGCGCGAAGATATGCCGCAGGAAACCGTTTGGGAGCAGATAGCAATTGCCTTGCGGGAAGAATCTCTTGAGCTTGAAGAAGCGGGTATACCAATAATACAGATAGATGAACCTGCGTTTGTAGAGGCAATGCCGCTGGATAAAAATATTCAGGAGCAGTATTTCGACGATGCCGTGAGATGTTTCAGGCTGATAACATCTGCCTTAAAGGACAGCACGCAGGTACATACGCACATGTGCTACAGCGAGTTCGACAGTATAATGCCCCATATAAAAAGATTGGATGCCGACGTTATAAGCATTGAAGCAGGCAGAAGCGGCATGGGTGTTTTGAACAGCTTCAAGCGCAACGGCTACGAAAGCGGTATAGGTGCCGGTCTGTATGATATCCACAGCAGCCGCATCCCCACAGCAACAGAGCTTTCGGTCAGTATAGAGCGAATACTCAGGTATATTTCAGCCGAACAGGTGTGGATAAACCCCGACTGCGGACTTAAAACAAGAGGATGGGGAGAAACATTGTCTGCATTACAGAACATGGTAACAGCCGCCATCTTAATGCGGGGAAGAATAGAAAAAAATGACGAAAAAGCTATAGGATAAACAGAAAAAGCCGCCGGAAACGGCGGCTTCATATTACAATCTGTCGGAAATACCGCCGCCCATATCGGCTACATGGAAGCCTTTCTGTTCAAGTTGAGCCATGTATATCATATTAATGAACAGGTACCCGCTCCGGTTTACCATATCCCTGAAAAAGCTGTTCACATGGCGGTGCTCAAAACAGTCGAACATATCAAGCTGGCTGTGACTGCACCCGCATATGCTGTTCAGCGCACGCACAAGCCCCGATTTATATTTTGCGTTTGGTTTGATATAGGTTTCAAAAGCATCCGCAAGATGCTCGAAGCAGGCTTTCTGGGTTTCGTTCAGTTCTCCACTGCTGTTTCTCAGAACACATATGGAATCTGCAAGCAGGAGGCATTTCTGTTTGATACGTCTGTTCTCAAGCAGAATGCCCACAACAAACCACACCCCGAAAAGAAGAAGTGTCGCACCGATTCCCGCCAATGTACAAACTGTACTGAACTGCATCAGATCTTTGCTCCGCCGCCAAAAGAAATGGATTTCTTCATAACTTCTTCCATCCCTTTAACGACCTTTTTCAGCCTTCCCACATGCTCGTCTGCCTGAACGCCGTGGCGTTCGCAGCTTTTTATTACGAGATGCAGTTCCCTGATTCGATCCTGAAAGTCAGTAAAGTTTTCCGTACCTTCTTTAACCGCCATCTGATCCTCTCCGAATATTTGCTGATAGAGTATAATTCGGAAGCAGACGGCATTACTTTAACGTTTTACTTGAGCTTATTCATCACGGAATCGACTTTCGTATTTAGCCCCAAAGACTTATTTTTTCTGTAATCAATCTTCACGGAAATTGATATTCTTTCGCACTCATCCTGAGCCTCAACCGCCCTGTTTATGACCGCGAACACCTCGTCGAGCTTTTCCCCTTCGATAACAGTACCCATAGGGGTCAGCTGCCAGCTCAGTCCGCTGTCTTTGATAACCTGCACAGACTTTGCAACAAATTTTGAAACACTCTCGCCCTCGCCCAGCGGGGTGATTGAAACGAACGCCATAGCACTCATCGTCTCTCTCCTTATTGACTGTTCTGTAACTTAGTATAAGATGGCAATACTTAAACTCAAGGAAATTGGAATGGCAGAAAGAAAAAACGTAACGGTGAATTTTTACAGGCTGGAATCCGCAGTGGACACCTTTTATCAGGATATGGATTTCAAGCTGGACGCTCTGTCCGCCGGCGGCATGGACTTCGGCTTTTTCGACGGAAAAAGCTGTGAATTGATGTTCAAAATATTTGAACCGATAACAGTGTCCGACCGCAAGCTTTATATAGTCAGTCTCATAAAGGAAAAGATCTTCCTCCCCGTGTGGTTCAACCGCGAAGGTGTTGTTCAGGAGGCTCCCACAGAGGGCGGAAGTCTCGGAGACGTAAGCTATGCTCTCGTCGACCCTGAAAAGCAGGCGCTTCTGACGCTTTCCGGCGGCTTCGGTCCGTCCGCATCCGCTTTCTCCGACTTTGCCCGCTGGCTCACAGGCGACAGCGCCGCAGGTGCCTGCCCCATCTTTATCAACAGCGCATACGATCAGGTGACCAACTGGGAAATCTTCCGCAAGCTGAACCTCTCCATAGAGGCGCCAGCATCGGACTTTGTGGGCAACGTTCTGGACAGCGAAATAGGCGAGAATTTCAAAATGCTCGAAACTCTTTCTGGGCTGAAAATAGATATCTCCGTATCCATGGGGCATGGCAAGGGAAGTCTGCACAAGGATGCCGTAAAGAACTTCATCCGTTCTGTGATGGAAGAGAACTACGCAGGAAAGCTTAAAATAATGGGTAAGAGTTTCGAGGAACAGCAAACAGCGGAGCTTGACCTCTACAACGCCAGATTAAAGCATAAAACAGAAATCGTCATAGCAGGAACGCACATAGCGCCCGACGAGGCAAAAGCAACTCTTTACGAAGCGTACCAGCTTCATCTTGACGACATCGACGCCGCCTATAAAGATTTTTCCGACGAAGAATAATATTCAATGATATCCATGAACGCCTGTGAAACAACGCGGGCGTTCTCTTTTTCTATAGCAAGCGGATTCATATCCGCAGAATCAACACACCCCGCGTATGAATTTGCAGTGATATCCGCCAGAAACTCCGCCAAAGCATGTTCGTCATATTTCACAGACATAGCCTCAGCAAGTATATTCCTGATGTCCTCCACACTTCTGCATCTGAAAACAGTTGGCAAATCACAGAAAAACACATCGGAAAAGACCACCGACCCAACACCGACGAACGCCGCCTCATAACATGCAGTACCGGACACCGAAACAACAGCTTTCGCGTTTTTTATCAGTTCCATACCGTCTGCATACGGAGAGATATTCACCACGTTCGGAAGTTTTGCTGTTTCGCGGAAGAAGCTGAAATGCCGACATCCCAACCCTGCCGGGTGTTCGCGTACCGCAACGACCATACCGTGGGGCAGTGAACGTGCAACACTTCGCACAAGTTCAAGCTGGTTCTGCCAGAATCCGCCCAGAATATCCAGAGACGCTTCCGGTGAAACATGCAGGGGCATGTACACAAAATCCGCTTCCGGCATGGTTTGCATTGCGTCAAAACCGGACATTTTTATATTCACAGCTCTTTTAACACGCTCTGCCGTCAGACCGAAAACGCTCTGTTCGGTCTCGTCCTTTGCCGTTTTGTTCAGGAACCTGCCCAAGTGTCTGAAAAAACCGTAAAAATTTCTATTTGAAAATAGCTTATATTGAAAAGGAACTTGCGGTACACTGAATTCCGCCGGAACAGGCAAAGATTTTTCCGCCCTGTTCAGCCGTATCAGTTTATCCTGAAATATACCGCTGAAAAATCCGAACCTGCCCTCTGGTATCCGAACACTGTGCGGTACGATGAATTTTGCGCCTGCATATTCGCATGCGGAGCAGGCAGCAAGTTCATAAGCCCACGTTGCTTCTGAGAAAACAATATCTATTTTGTTGTCGGTTATAAACTTTGAAACGCTTTTGAAAACACCGCAAAGGTATCCGTAAGCCCCTTTCACGCGCTTTTTGCTAAGCAGTCTGTCGCTCATTATCATATGAGCGGCAGTTACCCTGCTGAACTTCTCCATAGCACAAAGCGCATCGGCGTCATATGATCGGTCGATTTCCGCAAGGTCAAGGATCCTGCCTCGGTCAAACCCCATATCCGTCAGATATTTTATGCGGTATTTCGCGCCCGGCATAATGAAATAAACGTCAGCGCCCTGTTCCGTCAGATTTTTGGCAATATGCGCAAAGGTGACGGAACGGGAGTGACTGCCAGTAAAAGCAACACGAAAAGAATTCATCAAGCATCCTGAGTTAATGAGAGAAGCTATCAGATCCCCATGTTGGATTTCACAATGTCCACAATGTTATCTGTAACAGATGCAAGCTCTGCGTCATCGTCCTCCGGAACTGCGCATACAAAAATACTGAATCCCAGATTGTTGTTAAGAAACATTTTTATATCTGAAAGACCGGGAACGGCTCCTGATTCATCGCCGTAAGAAGGAAGGATCAGAACGTCGCTTCCGCTGTATTTATCAAGCTGAGCAACATCTTTTATGGATTTCTGCAATATCCCCGATACAAAAGTGAGTTTCCCGTCTTCGGTGAACATCACTCTGGTTCTCTTGGTTTGCCCCAGTTTGTTCTTTATCTGCGCCATCGCCTTAAGTGCTGCTGCTGTTGACGGCACAGACATAACTACGGCAAGCTTCTTCATCACTGTCTCCTCTAATTTCGGGAGACTTTACCCCCGAAACCCGTGTTAATATATCCACTATTCGTGTGCATCACGGATGCCCCTTAAAATAACGAAGCCCGATGTTCAAAAGCTTCTGGACATGTCCCAGAGCCTTCTTCAGCCTTTCCCTGTTATAAAGGGAAAGCTCATCGGGATTAATATATTTATTTACATGAACGCCCGTTGCGGCTTTCTCCACCTGACTTTTCAGAATGATGTCGACAACCGTTTCATACGCTTCCAGCGTATGCAGGTAAAGCTCCTCGCTGATGACATTCATACGGCGCAGGGTCTTCATCCTTTCCACGGTGTTCAGATCGTTCAATCCGTGTTTGAGCGTGAAAGCTCTAATCACATCAACTATAAACGCAGACGCGGAGGATTTCAAGTTTATTTCTCCCTTGTGTTTTCCGTCTTTTTCACCTATGAACTTTCCAAACATGGAAAGCGGTATCCTGAGACCGCTGTCACGCTCAAGCATCTGTATCAGAAATATCGGACTGTTGTTAATATTCTGGTTAATATGATTGCGGAGTTCCCAGACAAGTTTCTCGTCTCCGGCGAACCCGTCGAAGTCAAAAATTATAGATGACCACATTATTCCTATTGATCCGGGATTCGATACCCATCGGGATATCTTAAGTTTCCAATCGGAAATGCGCAGCGACATATCAGGATTTGTAACCATCACCTTTCCGCGGCATTTTTCATATCCGACATACTCAAGTGCATCTGAATATTTTGCACCGAATTTTATAAACATGGCGATCTCTTCATCGGTCACAGAGTCGTCAAAGATAAATCCGTTGTCCTGATCAGGATCAAGCGCCATCTCCCTCCGTCCGCCTGAACCCATTATCATGAGCGTGTGACGTACTTTCGTCAGGTCAAATCCGGTTTCTTTATAATATTCTTCGCCGCAAAGCCTGTATATCTTGCGCTGTATGTTAAGATGCACGGAAGAGAGAACCGGCAGTATGTCATAGCTCACCCTGGAATTTTCCATGAGGGAGGCGGCAACAGAATACATGTCCGAATATGCCTTTTTAAGTTCATCCAGAGTCTCCAGCTTATCCACATACGTAACGAACACATTAATATTATGAAACAGCATCTTTGAAATATCATTGTTGGAAAGTATCCCGACGGGGCTGTTTGCGCTGACAACAACAACATAGTCAGCACGGGTGTGCTGCATCTGCGCAAGCGCCTCCACAAGCGGATATTCCGCTGGAAGTGCCACGGGATTGCGTTCCATATATTTTCCCGCGGATATATCTGTAGGATTGTTCTGCATATCGGGAATAAATCTCTGCACAATATGCTTGGATGTCAGAAGTCCTTTTAAAACGTTTTCGTCATCAACGATAACGATAGCGCCGACATTCGCCTCTGCCATAAGCTTTGATGCCTCAAGAACGGAAGCGGAAGAGTTAACTGCAAGCACTGGCGAGGACATGTAGCTTCCAAGCGGTTTATAGGTTGTCGAAGCAACAGACCAGCTCGCCCTCCCCTCAAGTTCCGCATTGCGTTCGGAAACAAGGCTGTGGAATGAGCTGCGGAACTCCGGAACATCCTCCATCAGTTTATAGACATAAAGCTCCGGCATAAAAAGCATAAGACAGGCGGTGTCAGCATATGCGGTCACTCTGTATGTGGATTTCCCCACAAAAGTGGACACACCGATAACCCCTCCGCTGTCTATTATCACTTCGCGGCTGCCCCCGTCTGTCATACGGACTCTTCCGTTTAAAAGGATATAAAGCCCTTTATGATATGATTCACCTTTTTTAAAGAGTGCTTCGGAAGCATCAGCCGTAACAGACTCGCATTTCATTATCGCGTTTTTTAGTCTTTCTTTCGGAACAGAAGAAAAAAACGGCAATTTCGCCGCTGTATCAACTATTTCCTGAATCGATGAAATTTCGGAATACTGCATATTCACTCCGCACAGACCTATGTTAAACATATGAATATCTGCATGAGTTAATTATACATCATTTCAACAGGAAGTAAAATAAATATTGTTTCACTATTATAGAACATCGTGATATTATTGTTCGCCATTTATTGATATTTATAAGCGAAGATTAACCCGTTGCTGAAAAACAAGGATTTTTCAGAACAATGAATACTGTATACAATCCATAGCAGCGGATTACGGCTTTTTTAAAGCCTTTTCACCCTGCACCGAAATATAACACCCCGAACCTTGTAACTACACGAATTATACTGTTATCTATAAGCATATTACAAGAAAACATCCATACAACATTCATCTCTGAAATTTATCATCACAAAACCAATTAGAAAATTATTTTAATTTCGCTTCATTTTTATTGTTGATTATAATTAAAAAGTGTTTTATATTCGTGCCATGGTTAACAGGGTAAAAAACATGTTAACCGTGTTTTCTATGACTTAACACCTTTGCAGATTTTTATCAGGAGGAGCAAAAATGACTGCTAGAGACTTTACGAACTCTGAAAAGTTCAAAGACTTAGTCAGAACACGCTGGACATTCAGCTTTATAATGCTGGCGATCCTGTTCGTGATCTACTACGGCTACATTTTCCTTGTAGCATTGCACCGTGATTTCCTGGCCGTTATGGTCGGCAGGAACATCACCGTAGGTATCGTTCTCTGCACAGCCGTTATCATCGGTTCGTGGCTGCTTACGCTTATATATGTTGCGTGGGCGAACAAAGTGTATGACAAAAAAGTTGAGTCTTTGAAACAAGACTTGCAGTAACAGAACAAGGAGAACACTATGCAATCAACACTCGGTCAACCTAACGGCACCGCCATTCTCTTCTTTGTTCTGGTGGTTATTTTCACTCTGATAATAACCTACTTCGCGGCAAAGAAGACAAAAACTACAAGTGAGTTCTATGCTGCCGGACGCAGCGTTACAGGTTTCCAGAACGGTCTGGCTCTCGCAGGCGACTATATGTCTGCGGCGTCTTTCCTCGGTATCTCCGGTATGGTCGCTCTCAGCGGTTATGACGGCGCTATATACGCAGTGGGCTGGCTTGTCGGATGGCCCGCACTTATGTTCCTTATCGCAGAACCTCTGCGTAACCTCGGAAAATTCACCTTTGCAGATGTTGTGGCATCCAGACTTAAATCAGGTCCCATCCGCATAGCCTCAGCTGTCGGCGGTCTGCTCGTTGTCCTTTGCTATACAATCGCTCAGATGGTTGGTTCCGGTAAACTTATCCAGCTCATGTTCGGCATGCCTTATGAAATGGCAGAGATCATAGTGGGCGTGGTTATGCTTCTTTATGTTCTTTTCGGCGGTATGCTTGCGACAACATGGGTACAGATCATCAAAGCCGTACTCCTTGTTTTCGGTGTAACCGTCCTTACAGTGCTTGCTCTGGCAAAGTTCGACTTCAGCCTCAGCAACCTCTATACAGAAGTTGTTACAATGTATCCCGCAGACAACATGCTTAACCCCGGCGGACTTGTCACAAGTCCTCTGGACGCTCTTTCACTTGGTCTTGCACTGATGTTCGGTCTGCTCGGTCTGCCGCACATCCTTATGAGATTCTTCACAGTGCCGGATGCTAAAGAAGCAAGAAAATCTGTTGCATACGCAACAACTTTCATAGGCTATTTCTATATAGTTATCCCGATTGTTGGTTTTGCTGCTGCTGTTCTCATAGGCAAAGAGACTATAAAAGGTATTGACGCAGGCGGTAACATGGCTGCTCCCGCACTGGCTGAAATGCTCGGCGGAACACCCTTCCTTGGTTTCATCGCGGCGGTTGCGTTCGCTACCATTCTGGCGGTTGTTGCCGGTCTGACACTGGCTGCATCGTCTGCCATGAGCCACGACATCTATGTAAGCGTGTTCAAGAAAGGACATGCAACAGAGGATGAGCAGGTTAAGGTTGCGAGAATATCCGTTGTTATCTTCGGTATTCTGGCTGTCGGTCTTGGTATACTTTTCAAAGACCAGAACGTTGCGTTCCTCGTGGGTCTGGCATTCGCCATAGCTGCAAGTGCAAACTTCCCTGCACTGTTTCTTTCCATACTCTGGAAAAAGATGTCAACACAGGGTGCAGTATGGTCGATCCTTGTGGGCGGTATCACTGCAACAGTGCTTATCATCCTCAGCCCCACAGTATGGGTTAAAGTTCTCCACAACGAAGTTGCCATCTTCCCCATGAAGAACCCCGCAGTGTTCTCTATGACAGCGGCTTTCATCGTGGCAATAGTGGTTTCACTCCTCACCCCCGAGCCTGAAGCTCAGGAAAAATTTGAAGATGACAAGATCAGAACATATCTTGGAATCGGTGCAGAATAAGACATTACTTTCACTGCAACCATAAAAAGGGGAGCCTGGCTCCCCTTTATTTTTGCCAAAAAACAGTAAGAAAATCAGACTGCGCATCAGCTGTTACGGCTTCCCCACATAAACATGTTTAATCTTCGCGAGGGTTTACCCGAAGCGATCTAAGTATATGCAACAAGCCGATAAAAAAACCTAAGTTTACTTTTATTTTTGTCCGCTGATATAAAGAATTCTATAGGTGACAGGAACTTTTTCGTTTTCACCGAAAAGCTCAGGATAGAGTTCAAGAAATTTTTTATAGGATGCCTTTGAGGTCAGTGAGTCCCTGCCGCTAAAGGTTGCACCTGTGCCTTTCTGCTTTTTCAGAAACTCCGAGACACTGTCAAAATGCAGAACGTACTCACACACCTCTTTGTTAACAGACACTCCGCAATCTTCAAATATTTTCGCAAATACATCCTCATCCGGCAGAGTATAAACAGAGCCGAAGCCTGTCATCTGGTTGAGAATGGACATCTCAACGAACGTCCCCTCCACGAAAACAGAGAAAGCGAATTTACCGCCATTTTTCAGACATTTCAGCATATCGGGGATGCTCTTTTGCGGACTCTGAAACCATTGAAGAGCGGATGAACCTGTTATAAGTGAAAACTCTCCAATCACAGGCAGGCATTCACCGTCGCCGCAGATATAATGATTCTCAGGGAAATTCTTTTTTGCTTTGGCAAGAAGAGCATCTGCAATATCCACACAGAAAGCGCCTCCGCATTTTTCATTCAGCAGCTTAGTGAATATGCCTGTGCCTGTTCCTATCTCAAGTATTCTGTCCTGACTGCCTTCCGGCAGAAGCTCTGCAAGGTGTTCTGCAACAATACGCTGTATGTCGCACGAGCTGTCGTATGATTCCGAAGAGAAACAGAATGCATGCTTGATGTGTATCTTCATATCAGATATTCCGAAATTATCTCCGGCGGCACAAAATGACCGCACGCAACCGGAACAAATAAAGAGGAAAACTTGTTCGCCACCGCCATACCCGAAGACACGTTAACAACCCCATCGTCTACACCGTGTATAACTGTCATTTCAGGTCTGTGCTGCTGTATGCCCTCTCCGCTTTCAAGCAGATATTCAAGACCTTTTACAAGCATCTGATAATCAGGTATTTTTGGCAATTCTGTTTCAGGACAGCCGCAGGCGGCGAGAAAATCCTTTATGACCGTTTCCGGTGTTGCACGGAATTTTTTTTATCATGAGTTTCAGCACCCGTTCAGAGGTGTAATCGGTGAACCTGATGAACGGCGAGACCAGAACTATATTTTCAAAGTTAAGCTTATCGGCTTTCAGCGCGAGGTTTGAACCGGTTGACCAGCAGACGAGATTTCTGCCTGACAGCTTTTCAAAGTCGATCTCATCTATGAACGGCACTTTAAAATCAAACCTGTCGGCAAAATTGCCGAACAGTTCGGGAAACCCGCACCAGCCTGATACAAAAACGTCTTTCATATCCCGCTCGCTCTAAGCGCCCTGAATGCGTCAAGAATACGTTCCTGCTCGTCCATAACGTCAAGCCGCATGGTAAGCCTCAGCCGCGCCGTGTTCACGGGAACGGTGGGCGGTCGTATGGCACCGACATAGATGCCCTTTTCCATCAGAAAATCTTTCGCCAGAAGAACCCGCTCGTTTTCGCCGAGGATAATGGGGATTATCTGCGTTACGCTGAGTCCTGTGTCAAATCCCATAGAACGCAGGGAACTGCGGATGCTGTCTGAAAAATCAAGCAGTCTGTAACCTATGTCGTGGTTATCCCGAACGTAGTTGACAGACGCCAGATTCGCCGCAACCACAGCGGGAGGAAGTGATGTGGAATAGATAAACGAGCGCCCTTTGTTGCGCAGATAATCTATGATATCCGCATCTGCGGCAACATATGCGCCGAACGAGCCGAAAGCCTTGCTGAAAGTACCCATATGCACATCAACCGAAGCTTCAAGCCCCGCCTCGTGTGCATAGCCGCTGCCGCGTCCGAAGATGCCCGAAGCGTGAGCCTCGTCTATAACCGTCAGCGCCCCGTACTGTTTCGCCAGCTCAACAATATCCCGCAGGCGGCACACATCACCGTCCATACTGAACACAGTGTCGGTGGCTATTATCTTGTCTTTTATATCCTTGTGCTTTTCAAGCAGAGATTCAAGATCTGCCATGTCGTTATGTTTATAGCGGATGTGTTTTGCGCCGCTCAGCTGTATGCCGTCTATTATGCTGGCATGGTTCAATTTATCGGAAAAGACGATAGTGTTTCTATCTGCCAGAGCAGAAAATATCGCCAGATTAGCCGCATAACCGCTGTTAAAAACAAGCGCATTCTCAGTCTGTTTAAACAATGCTATCCTGTGTTCCAGTTCATCGTATATGCTGTAGTTCCCTGTCACTATGCGGGAAGCGCCGCTGGTGGTGCCAAGCTTCATCACAGCCTCTGCGGACGCCTCGCGTATCGCCTCAACTTCCGACAGCCCCAGATAGTTGTTTGAAGCAAGATTCAGGTATTTTATTCCATCAACGTTAACGAACTTACCGGCGCCCTCGCTTATGTCGGGCATAGTGCGGAAAAGATTTTGCTCCTTCAGTTCGTTCAGTTTTTTCTTGATTTTATCTCTCATGGGGAAATAATATCAGAGGCACAAGCCCTGTCAATGAATAAGGAAGAATCATGAAAGTTAACACGCCCATATGGCATCCCTGCACACAGATGAAAGATCACGAGACCTACCCTATAATAAAAATTGAAAAGGGAGAAGGCATCTATCTCATAGACGACAAAGGCAAAAGATACATAGACGCCGTTTCCTCATGGTGGGTGAACCTCTTCGGACATAATAACCCGAGGCTCAAAAAGGCGATATCCGACCAGATGGACAAGATAGAACACGTTATATTCGCCGGCATAACGCACACTCCGGCACAAATCCTAGCCGACGATCTGGTAAAACTCACGCCGGAAAAGCTGACAAAAGTATTCTTCGCAGATATAGGTTCTGCAGCGGTGGAATCTGCCATGAAACTGAGCTACGGCTACAGATACAACACAGGAAATCCCAAGAAGAACAGATACATATACCTTGACGCCGGATACCACGGCGAAACCCTCGGCGCACTTTCGGTATGCGGCGAAGAGCTTTATACGGAGCTTTTCGGCGATATAATGATGGAGAACGTGCGTGTTCAGGGTCCCGACTGCTTCAGATGCCCGTTCGAAAAAGAGCGCACTTCATGTAATGCCGAATGTTTCTGTCACATGGAAAAGGCAATGGCGGAGCATCACGAACATATTACCGCCGTGATACTGGAACCTCTTCTCCAATGCGCAGGCGGATTTAAGATGTACCCGCCCGTGTATCTGAAAAAACTTGTTCAGGCGGCGGCACATTACGACATACACACCATATTCGATGAGATAGCCTGCGGGTTCGGCAGAACGGGAACAATGTTCGCTCTGGAACAGGCTGACGTATGTCCTGATTTCCTCTGCCTCTCAAAAGGCATAACATCCGGTTATCTGCCTCTCAGCGTCGTCATGACCCACGACGGCATTTATGACGCGTTCTACGACGAATACACCACGCTTAAAGCGTTTCTCCACAGCCACAGCTACACAGGCAACCCGCTTGCATGCGCGGCAGGGGTCGAAACCATGAAGATATTCCGCGAGGACAGAGTTGTTGAGAACAACGGTAAAAAATTCCCCGTGATGCATGAATATCTTGATAAAAAATTCAGCGGCAAACCACATGTGGGCGAGGTGCGGCATCTCGGCTGCGTCTCCGCCGTGGAACTTGTCAAAGACACAAAAACAAAAGAAAAATTTGACTGGAAAGCCAGAACCGGATTTCAGATATTCAGAAAAGCTATTGAAAAAGGCGCATATCTGCGTAATCTGGGTGATGTGATATACTTTATGACACCATATGTCATAACCGAAGACGAAATGGTGAAACTTGTCGACATAGCTTATGAATCCGTTTACGAGGTGCTGTGATGAGAAAATTGTTCATATCGGGAACCGACACTGGAATAGGAAAAACACATTACTGCGGACTGCTCTGCAAATATCTGCTGGAAAAAGGCGATTCCGTCTGTTATGTGAAACCCGTACAGACAGGATATCCAGAAGACGACGACAGACAGACCGTGATAGACATGTCGGGACTGAAACCGGAACACGCGTATACTCTCAACACGGCGAAATTCCCTGCCGCTCCATATCTGGCGTTCGACGATTTCCCATACGAGAACACCATAAAAAAGATAAACGAGATAAAAGGTTTCGACTGGCTGATAGTTGAAAGCGCCGGCGGTCTCATGGTTCCTCTGGACGAGGGGTACATGAACTTTGACATAGCAAAGGACTGCGGACTTGAAACCGTGATAGTGGTTCCCAGCCAGCTCGGATGCATTAATCACGCCATGCTGAACTATTATTTTCTGGATAAAGAGAATCTGCCGTTCGCAGGATTTGCGGTGAACAACCACTTTGCGGCGGCAAAATCGGATAAATTCAACATCTCTATACTGAACGACCTGACGGACAATGCCGTCAGGTCTGTGTTCAGCGATGTTATGGAATTTGCAGAGTTTTAAATCATAGACTGTATAAGCCAGCCAAAGCTTTTGCGCAGATTATGGGTCTTCGCAGGAGCTTATCGTATTAAAGAAGCGACTGTACGCCGTTTCTGGAAGCGATTGAGATGAACCCGCCTGAAAGCTGCTGGTTCGCCTCTTTCACCTTTTCGTACACGTCTTCAAGCTCTTTGTTGCTGAAAGACTGCATTGCGCCCTGAAGCTCTTCCATGGCGCTTTTGTCATATGTGCCAAGGAATTTCTCACGCGCATTGCCCTTTATATAGTTAAGAAGAGAATCGCTCTCCGTTGTACCGGAAGACTGAACGTAGTCCTCAAGAACGGAGAGTGCTTTTGCAGAAATATCAACTGTATCAGCAAAACCCGTTGGCTGTGAATCTTCGCTTTCGCCAAAGAAGCTTCTAAGTGCAACAATGCTGTCGACATTTGAACTTTTAGTTGAAGACGTAGAGGATGTTTCGTTTTTATTTGTAAGATCCTGCGTCGGGTAATATTTTCCTGAGATTATCATCTTAGCCCCCTGTAAACTTTGTTCTGAGGACTAATAAGCATATGTCGTGCCAGTTTTAGGAGGAAAAAACTTTCCCCATCTCGTCAAGCACCTCGCGTGCTGAGCGGGTATATTTGAAATCAGGTGTTATATCAACGTTTTTACCCTGTACAAACACCTGAAAATTAGTCCCGAAACCACCCTCCGGCATGATGAGTGCCTTAACAGACTGCTTTTGCAGGTCGGTCTTGCAGGCGGAAATCTCTTCCAGTATGCCGGACTGAACCAGATAAAGCCATTGGGGCATATATGCAAGGGGCCGAAGCCCTTTCTCTGAGCCGTAAAGGGAGAGGGAGGTGAAATCCACGAACGCGGTGATGTCCTGATAGCCTATCCGCTCAAAGAAATCGTTGTTCTGTGTGTGGCGGTAATAACAGGTGACGGTTCCGTCCCGTCTGTATGACTGGTAAAGCATGGGAGCTTCAAATCCGTAGTCGATTGTAACGACAACAGCCTTTTTAAGCTTATCAGCAAGCGCCTGCACCCATGATTTGAGATCGAGATTTATATCAACTATCTGGGTTTCAACAACTTTCAGATTGATAGCGTCAAGAAACTCTTTCAGCTTGGGAGTTGACAGTTCGTCTGGGAAAAAGCGGAGTTTGCCGTCCACTTCTTTGACATAAAGCTCTTTAAGCTCGTCGTTCATGCGTATGACGCGGTGAACAGGAAAAGCGTCCACAAGCTCGTTGCTGTAAAACACACCGGAAAAATTGTCCAGTTCTTCAAATGTCTTCCAGACTGCCTTTCCTTTATGTTCTTGCTCGATAAGCTCGCGCTGACGGTTTATCAGATAGCCGCTCTTTTCTATTATCGTGTATGACAGTGAATCATAGATATCTTTTTCGTTCCCTTTCAGATAGTTGAGGATGTCGTTGGCAAGCATTCCGCTTCCCGCGCCCATCTCACAGAAGGAATTTTCAAGTCCCAGAGTTTTTATCATGTAAACAAAGGATTTCGCCAGTGTGCGCCCGAATGATTCGGATGCGTTGACGGACGTGTAAAAACTTCCCTGCTGTCCGAAAGGGTTCTCTCTCTGATAGTATCCCATCCCCTCTTTATAAAGGGCAATGTCCATAAATTCAGCAAAGGTTATCTGTCCTTTTTCACGGACAAGGTTCTCAACGTAGGTTTGAAGACTTGTATCCACTATCTCACTCTGAAGTATAATGTTATTTCCGCAGATTCCGCATCTGCGTTCAGAACGGCATTAAACTTCAATTTACGCACAAAGTCAATGGCAAGCCTTTCTATATTAGAATCTGTTCTGTTTAACAGAACTATCGAGTATGTGTTTCCGCCGCGGTCAACTTTAAATTCCACGCGGACATTGGTGTTTGATGTAAGGGAAAAAGACGGTTTTTCAGGAGTGTAAACCAGCTTTCTGTTGCCGCCGAGGTTTTTGATTTTAAAGAAATCGCTGGCGTCCTGACTTCCGGCGGTCTTTCCGGTCGATTGTTCACCCGCAGACTGTTTTTCCGAACGGTGATATTTTTCCGCCTCGGACGCTATTTCGCTTTTCAGAGACTCTTCCGCCTGAGAGTTACCGGATTTCACCTCTGAATTGAAATTCAGTTTAGGCATGGTTATCTTCGTAAGATCTTCAGTGGACATTTTGGGGATCTCTATTTCAGGGATAGTGGCGCTGGGTGCAGGAATAACGTTACCCGCTATGCTCTGCCCCTCTTCCGCAGCCCCCTTGTCCGCTTCTGCGGTCTCCGGTATTTCCGGCTGAATCTCCTCCACTTTCGGAGCGGGAGGAACTATCTCCACGTCGATTATTTTGCTTTGAGGTTTTTCCGCCTTCGACATATGAAGCCCGTGCACGTTCACAATAATGAGAATATGCACCAGCAGAGACAGAAGGAGAAAGAGTGTAAATCTCAAATGTTACTCCTGTTCCTCAACAGCTATCGCAAATTTAGTGTATCCCGCCTTGCGGCTGGCATCCATAACAGTCACGACATTCCCGTGTGAAACCTCTTTATCCGCCTCAATTATGACTGTTGCATCAGGAGCGGTCTTCTTGAACTCTTCAAGAAGAGATTCAACACCTGTTATCTGAACAGCGTTGTCGTTAACGGTGACCACGCCGTCTTTTGTCATGACGATGCGGATGTTTTCAACGAGGGGCTTTTCGTCCCCTTTTGCCGCGGGAAGGTTCACATCTATGGAGTTTGTGAAGTTGAACGACGTTGACACCATCAAGAATATCAGAAGTATGAATACGATATCTATCAACGGCGTAACGTTGATCTCAGGGTGTTTCTTTTCGTCTCTGGAGAATTTCATTTAGTCCTCTTTAACGACTGCGTTCATTATCCTGCTTGCGGATTTTTCAAGCTCCCCTGTGATGCGTTCGCTTCTGAAACGAACGAAATAGTAGAACGCCATAGTGGGGATAGCCACGCAAAGACCTGCAGCTGTTGTGATAAGCGCTTCCGCGATACCTTCCGCAAGAGGCTGTGCATTTCCTGCGCCGTATGTTGCCAGAGCCATGAAGGTCTTTATCATACCGAACACCGTACCGAGGAAACCCAGCATGGGGGCGATTGTGGATACTGCCTGAAGTGTCGGCAGGAATCTTTCAAGACGTTTCGCCTGAAATCTGCCTGATTCCTCAGCGGTTTCCGCAAGCCTTGCAAAGGGCAGATTCAGGTTTTTAAGGATATCGGCGGCAATGATGGATATTGACGATTTGTTCTCTGCACACATTGTCTTCGCAGCCTCAATGTCCTTATTGTTCAGCTTTTCCATCAGCCTGTCCATGAAATCTTTGGGGACAAAGTTCGATTCACGGAGGCTCACAAGCCTTTCCAGGAACACGGCAAGAGCAATGACCGAGAGCAGAATAATGGGATACATCAGCACCCCGCCCTTTTGCATCAGCTCCATATTGAACTCGAACATAAATATCCTCCTGTTATTTTGTACCTTTAATTTTTTTACGCATTATCTCCGCCTCGTCCTTTCTGCCCAGATTGTCGTAGGCATCTGCTGCCTTATCAAGGCTCTTATCGGCATATTTTGAGTTCGGATAAAGGTAATAACCTTTAAGCAGTGTCGCGGCGGAAGTTTCATATTCGCGCGCACCGTACTGCGCCGTTCCGCTGTAATAGTATGCCAGAGGCAAAACAGCGGGGTTGGCATCCTTTACAAGCCCGTCCAGAAGAGCTTTTTCTCCTGTCAGCTGCGAAGCGGATAGCATTGAGAAATATTTCTCAAGCCCTTTAACATATATATCGGTATCTCTGTTTCTGAAAAACAGAACGGCCGGTTTCAGGTCTTTCGGGTTGCTCTCAAGATCGACAAGTTTGGCATAGCTTAGTTCCCTGTACCTGTCGGAATTCTTTGCAAGGTCTTCAAATATGACCTTTGCGTCGTCGGGTTTCGATGTCTGGAGGCACTCGCCCTTAAGGAAAAGCCCTTCGTCGCTTCGTCCGCCCTTCTGCATCATCTGGGCATCCTCAAGGCACTGCTCAAGTCTGCCTGTGTCGCGGAAAAGCTGTCCGCGCAGAAGGTACGCATCGCGTTTATATGGTGAAACATCATAATTATCAAAGAAATGATTAAGAAGCATGGTGGCTAGTCTGGTATCTTTAGTGTCCAGCGCCATCTTAGCCGCCTGCAAAACAAGGAAATCTTTTCTGTCGAACTGCTGGCGAACCTGAGTTATCTCACGCGCCGCATCGTCAAACCTCTTGTCGTCCTTCATTGCCGAATAGCATGTCAGAATCCCATACCATGCGTCAAAGCTATGAAGCCCGCTGTCCACAAGACTTCTGAACCCTGCAAGCGCTTCCTGATAACGTCCCAGAGAGAACAGTGCCTTCGAGCGTACAAGTCTGTATCTGTCCTTGTTGCCGTCGGTAAGCTTAAGCACCTGCTGATACTGCCCGGCAAGCATCATATTATCCAGATAGGCATCCATGAACCGTTCGTCTTTGGAGTGCCTGTTGAAAACGTCTCCTGCGGATGAACTGTCGCCGAGTTTCAGATAGGTGAGCATAAGCAGAAGATCGCTCTGAACGTCTTTGGGCGATATAGGCTTAAGCTGTGCCAGAGCGTCTTTGTAGTTCTTTTTGTTGTATTGTATGGATGCCCGGACGAACGCCGCGTCGTTTCCTTTAACACCGTCAACACTGCTCCATGCAGAATTGAGGTCTTTCTTATCTATAAATATCTTTCCCTTGAGCACACGGCAGTAGTCCGTCGCGCAGGGTTGCAGAAGCATCAGCGCATCGTCGGCACGCCCGTCCAGATAGTATATCTGACCAAGCATATATCTTGTCACCATAAGCTTCTGTTCGTCCTGTGAAAGCTCCATGAACCGCAGAAAATATCTCTGTGCTCTGTGGGGGTCTATGGACGAATAGGCAAGCCCTCTGTAATAGTAAGCTGTGTTTATCAGGTCGCGGTTGAATATGATACCGTCAATCTGGCGGATAGCATTCATCTCATCGCCTTTTGAAAGGTACCAGATACCTCTGTAAAACTTATTGTAGTCGTTGTTTATCTTGCTCTCGAACACGAACTTGTCCATGAAGGAAAGATCTATGAATGGGAAATTTCTGCCGATGTAAAAGAAGAAGATGTTCAGCCTGTCCTCGTCGGAATCAAGTGCGGCTAAAACCTTTTCAGCCTCTTTATGGTTCCCCTCGGCAACGGCAATCTTACCGTAGATAACGTTCTTCATGTTGTTGTCGGGGATACTGTTATAGCTGTTTACGGCACATTTGACATCGCCGCGGACAAGGCAGGAATCAGCAAGGAGAGCCATTGTGTTGTTTCCGGCGTTCTCCCTGTTTGCTATTACCTCGTCAAACTTACCAAGGCTGTATTCAGCGGTTATAAGAAAATCGTAGAATCTTTTGTCCTTAGAAGTTATCTCGCTGTGAGCGTTGAAGGTGGAAATCACCCTTTCATATCTCTGGAGTTGTAAAAGGCTGTAAAGCCAGCCGTAAAGAGAATAAGGAGTTACGGTTTTCAGACCGGAGGCGAAAATATCCGCCTCTTCGTAAAGCCTTGTTTCAAGATAATACTGCATTATCCTGTCGGAAGCCGCTCCGGCGAACGTGCTTTCGCCGTATGCAACGCCCTTCATTATATCCATCGCTTTGCTTATGGAACCTGTCTCAAGGAGCGCAAACGCATAAACAAGATTGACCTCCTGTTCATACTGAGTTTTTGCTATTTTCGGATAATATTTTTCATAAGACTGGATAACGGACAGATACTGTTTGTCCAGATAGCCTTTTACGATATTGTTGCGATAGGCTTTTTCGCCCACGAAAACTGAGGACAGAGATGTACCGAAGCTTCCCGAATACATCCCGCCAGGGTCGGCAGACTGGTATTCTTTGGAATCCACCTGCTTAAGTTCAAAGCTTTCCTGCTTTAAATAGCTGTCAAATCCTGATTGAACACTGAACGAAACGGACACTTGCTTAAAAGAGGGACGGATAGAAAATCCCGTCAGCTCCTGACCTGTAAAGGCGAAGTCCGGCAGACTTACAGCAGCCTGCGCTGCAGAGTTCAACACAAAAAGAGCTATTATCGCAGTAAGTTTTTTCATTTACCCTTTTTTATCAGTTGCTTTGCTGCTGTGACTGATCCGGCGAGGTAGGGTTTGAGTCGGAACATCCGCCCTCGCATCCTACGATTCCGCTGAAAGCGGAAACCAGAAGCACAGCAAGTATGAATTTCTTAACTGAATTCACCTTCGTCTCCCTTTTCTTTCAAATGTTTATACATCTTATGATCTGTCATGTCAAACATCAGCGGAGTAACGCTGACAAAACCGTTTGAAACAAGGTGGTCGTCGGAATTTTCGTCCATATCGGACTCCTTCTTCTCACCTGTCAGCCAGTAATAGCTGTAGCCTCTCGGGTCCCGTCTTTTCTCGAAGGTGTCAAGAAATTTTGCATTGCCCTGTACGGCAAAGCGCCATCCCTTTATATTCTTCATAGACAAGGCAGGAACGTTTATGTTCAGTACAGTGTTTGCAGGCATATCAGAATTGTGCAGATATTTTGCGAAATATGCGCCGACCTGTGCGGCATGGCTGAAATCGAATTTTTCTTTGGTGGCAAGGCTTACCGCTATGGAGCGTATGCCGAGCATTGCTCCTTCCGTCGCGGCTGACACAGTACCTGAATAGATAACGTTGCTTGCGACGTTTGCGCCGTGGTTGATGCCGGAAACAATGAGGTCGGGAGCTTCGTCCATTATGTTGGTAAGAGCAATCTTAACGCAGTCGGCAGGGGTGCCTTTTATGCCGTAGCCGAAAAATTCGCCGAATTTAAAGAAATCTGTGACACGAAGCGGGTCTGCGATCGTTATTGCATGACCGACGGCTGACTGCTCTGTTATCGGAGCCACAACTGTAACATCAGCAAACTCTTTCAGCGCTTTATACATCGCATATATGCCGTCAGAATATATACCGTCGTCATTCGCAAGCAGAATCCGCATAGTGCCTCCAATCCATTAGTAATAATATTCAGCATATATCAAACATAATGATTTATCAAGAAGATAAACGATTGTTTAGTTAAATTTACCCGAAATTTATATTAATATAACAACAGTATGGAAAAAAATGCAGGCGGGAACTGACGCGGCAGAGCGAAGTATGTCAACGGCAGAACAAAAAATGAGGGGCGGGCGCCCCTCAACTAACCATGATTATTTTTATCAGCACCCTGCCGATAAGTTGCTACTGACCATCCCTGACAATGCCTGCATCGTTTTCTTTATCGCCTCGCCCACCTCGGCTATATCTGCCGCCAGCATATAAGCCGGATTAGTGATTATATTGTGGTGTGCGTCGATGATGACTTCTTTCGCAGGGCTTTCAATATGCTCAGCGCCCATGTCGTTTATAGCCTGCGCTGTTGCTTCTTCGTTGCCTATTGTCAGCTTAGCCTTGATACCTGAATTTTCCAGAGCTCTCGCCACAACAACAGGAGCGATACAGACAGCGGCAAGAGGCTTCTTCGCATCAACTGTAGCCTTGATGAGCCTTTTAACGTCGGGATTGATTGAACATTCCGCTCCGTCGAAAGCGAAGGAAACAAGATTTTTCGCCGCTCCGAAACCGCCCGGAAAAAGCAATGCATCAAAATCGTCCACAGTAACTTTGGCTATATCGGTTATATTTCCTCTGGCAATCCTTGCGGATTCCTCCAGAACATTTCGTTTCTGCCCCTCTTCAACCTTTCCTGTAAGGTGGTTAACGACGTGAGCCTGTTCCACATTCGGAGCCATGATGAGAAGTTCGTTGCCGTATTTTTTAAGGTAATACATAGATAATACTGCCTCATGTATTTCGGCACCGTCATAAACCCCGCATCCGCTCAGCACTATTCCTATTCTGGGCATGGTATCCTCCTATGGTTTATACTGTTAATATTATACTGTAACAAGGTTTTCTCAATAGGACAAGTTTAGTTGGAAAAGCAGATATCTTTGACATCCTCAAGTGAATTGACAGGTACAAGCACGCGGCTTATGGACGGATAGTCGGATGTCATGCGGCAGAGCATCTTTATCTGACCTTCGTCAACTTTGCGCGTTTTATCGAAAGATGTTATCTGTAATTTCAGGATTATGCGGCTTTCATCATCCGTGGCGGCAACAAGGTTCTCAGCCATCTCATAAAGCACATCAACCGCCTCGTCAGTGTCCTTGCGCATCTCTGCAGCTATCTGATCGTGATACCCCATCACGGCGAGATAGTCGAATCCTGCGGCAAGCATGGACTGTATGCTCTGGGAATACCACGACAGACCTTTCGCTCTGTCTATGGGTGTTTCGTAATACACGTTGGCGGCAAATTTTATATCCGGATCAACAGCCTTAGCGGAATCCCTCAATTCACCGAAAAAGTCCATAAGTTTCCCGTTCTTCCAGCGCACCCACGGCAGAAAAGTCTCCGCACAGGCACCCGACACTTTTGTGATTTTATAATCGTTTTGACACCCGAAAAGTGTATCGTAAGTCAGCTTATTACATGTTTCGCTCTCATACATTTTAACGGCTTCATCTGATGCACCCTCTGAATAGCGCATAATGAAATCATCCTGAAACAGCACGCCGTCAATATCGTATTTCGCAAGGTCGGCGAACAGTCCTTTCAGAGTTTCGCGTACTACGCTGTCAAATATGGAAGCACCGTAGCCGTCAACAACACCGGCAACAGCAAAAGATTTTTCAATGTACTCCGGTGTTTTTAGAAAAGTAAGCGAGCGGGTCGCCATCCACGCGTATATTTTAAGCCCGTTCCTTCTGGCGGAAACAACAGCTTCACCAAGCACGTCCCGCACAACGCACGCTTTGTAAGTTTTAAAATAAACTCCGCTTTTGCAGTCCGTATTTTCATCATTGAAATGATATCTGTCGGAACCGTTGTGGAATACGCGCAGAAATACCGTATCGTATCCTTTTGCTTTAAGACCGCTGAAAAAAACGTCAAGATTGCCGTCATAAGCTTTGTCAAGCACGAACACCTGAACGCCGTTTATTTTTGGATTTTGTTCTGAGGAAAAAGAAAGCCCTGCCGAAAAAAGCAGGGCTGTCATTATCAGAAAGCGTATAAGCATTATTTCTTCATTATATCTGGATTGTATCCGGTTTTAGCTTTTATCTCGTCCGCTCTTGTGAGTGCTTTGTCGTAAGGAAGCGGTGTTCCGCATCTGAGGCGGTACCATACACCCTTTTCACCCAGATCAACCTGAACAAGCTGAAGATCGTTCACCTTCGGGCTCATCCTCTGGAATTCCTCTTTCGCAAGATCGAGGCTTTTGAAAGATGCAAGCTGAACGTAAAACTCTCCGGGTTTGTTCGCAACGGCAGCTTTTTTCTCCGCAACTGGTGCAGGTTTTGCCGCGGGTTTAGGAGTTTCAGCTTTAACCGCAGGCTTTGCAGGTTCGGCTTTAACTGCCGGTTTCGGAACCTCTGCCTTTACAACAGGTTTGGGAGTCTCCGCCTTAACAACAGGTTTTGCCGTCGGCTTAGGCTCTTCTTTCACAACAGGTTTCGCAGGTTCCGGAGCCTTAACGGGTTCCTCTTTAACAACTGGCTTCGCAGGTTCCGGCTGAGCGGCGGGTTGTGTCGGTTTTGCAGTATCAACAGGAGGGGAGCTTAAAACAACATCCGGTTTCTCCCCGTCAGGTTTCGGTGCCGCAGGCTGAACAGCCGGAGCAGTTTCCGTCTTGTTTCCTTCGCCGTCAACAGTAAACGATTTACCGTTGTCAGGATTAGTCATATCCCCGGGAGCAATCTGCTCAGTGGTCTTTGCTTCTTTGCCGGAGCGCTTAAGCTTGTCCGCAAAAAATGCAACGCCCGTCACAAGCGCCGTGAAGATGATGAAAAATACGATAAACAATACTATTGTGTTACCAAAACTTTTTTTGCCTTTTTCGGCAGTCTGTTCTGTGTTTTTTTCCTGTTCGCTCACTGTCACATCCTGTCAGGAGCATCGGCATCCGCAGATGTCCGCTCTCTGTTTTCGTTGTTATAATATAAAATGCGCTCCGCGCACACAGTTATAATCGTAAATCATTCGGATTAACTCAAGTTAATCTTTTAAACAATTTGCATCAACGCATATGAAACGAACATATGCTATGATATGAAATACGCCTCAAACATCCTTTGTGAAGCAATGACATTTTTCAAAGGTCTTTGTTCATTAAGAGGTAAGCACGAAAATAGTATCAGTTAATCTTTTTTAATTCAATACACCATTTTTGGAAAAAAAAGATGCAAACATCAGTTAAAAAGAATATACTTTATAGGTAAAATATGGACGAATTTAAGTATAACATGAATATGACAAATCTGTTGAAGGACAAGTTTCCGGTTCTTTACACTGTTTCAGAAACGGTGCATGAAATGCTGTTTATTTTAGACCATGAACGCAGAATTGTCTTTTTCAACAGACAATTTGCTGATTTTGCAGAAAATAATCAACTTAACCCCGCAACAGGTTTAAGACCAGGCGATGTTTTCAGATGTGTCAACGCACTTGAAAACGCCGATGTATGCGGAGCAACAAAGTTCTGCCGTTATTGCGGAGCATATCAGGCGATAACCGCCGCATTGACCGACACGGAAAGACACATCGAAGAGTGCCGCATCACAGCAGAAAACGGAACTGCTTATGATCTTAAAGTCAGCACCTCCAGAATAACCATCGAAGCGAACGAATTTACCCTTTTCTGCGTACTGGACACCAGTTCAGAAAACAGAAAGCAGGCTCTCGAAAAGATATTCTTCCACGACATAAACAATCTTGCAGGCGGATTGTCCCTAATAGTCGATTTTATCGACAGTTATGCGAAAAAAGATGATATTGAGGCTATAAAAGAAACAACCCCTCTGCTGACAGGCGCCATGAGCAGCCTGAACAATGAACTGCGCTCAAGCTATATGCTGGCGCTGGCGGAAAAAGACGAGCTGGATCTCAGAGAGGAACCATGCGACATCACGAAAGCACTCGTTTCAGTTGCTTCCTTTTTCAAAGAGACCACACCGGACAAAAACATAACCTTCGTTATAGAAAACGACAGGGAAGAAACAATCATCAACACCGACGAGAACATCCTTAAACGAGTCACTACAAACATGACAAAAAACGCTGTCGAGGCATCGGGAGAAGAAGACACGGTAATAATGGGAAGCAGGGTTACAAACGACAGACTTATCATTTACGTCCAGAACAATTCTGTAATGAAAGAGGAAACAAAGGCGTCAATTTTTCAGCGTTCATTCTCCACCAAGGGTATGGGTAGGGGACTTGGTACATACAGCATGAGGCTTCTTACCGAAAGGTATCTGAAAGGAGCCATCTATTTCAGCTCCACCGAGGAAACAGGAACGGTATTTTATATAGAACTGCCTCTCAGCCTTTCAGGTCGATAACTGTTCCGAGCATCTCGTCCTGAGCTTTCAACGCGGCAACGTTAAACTGGAAGGCACGCTTTTCCACAAGCATATCGGTCATCTCTTTTCCGGCATCCACACCGGACCACTGTATATCAACCTTGTCCATATTTTCGTCAGCGGCGGCTGTTTCAACGGTTTTATATCCGGGCGTATTTATATTGGCAACGTTGTTCGCCGTTCTGTCCAGAGCATCAACCTGTGTATTCATGCCGTTAAGGCTGTTATACAATCCTTGTATCATATGTTCCCTTCTGCTATAATACACTCAAATCGGAGGATTTCAATGACCAATCTCACAGATGAACAGCTTAAGGAACTTATTTCAAACGCGAAAACAGTTGCGATAGTGGGCGCATCAAATAAACCCGAACGCGCCAGCAACGGAATAATGAAATTTCTGATGAAGAACGGCTATAAATGCGTTCCCGTCAACCCCATAGAAAAAGAGGTTCTGGGTATCCCCACGGTCGACTGTGTGGAGGAACTGGATTTTGAACCTGATATCGTGGATATCTTCCGCCAGAGTGCATTTGCCGCAGAAGTCGTCCGCGAGGCAGCCGGAAAAAATGCAAAGCTCATCTGGCTTCAGGAAGGCGTCGAATCTGAAGAGGCTAAAAAAATAGCAGCCTACGCAAATATTCCCTATGTAGAGGATGAATGCATATTCAAAGAATATCTGCGTCTGGGGCTTGCAGGAAAATAATACGGACGGCGGTTTTTGCCGCCGCTCTCTTTTTATCTGCCGGTCTGTCATACGCCGAAACACTAAAAATCGGCATACTGAAAAACGATTATTTTAAAGGCACGGATGAATTGCGCCCGTTTGCAGATTTCATCATGCACAGCGGAAAATACTCCGGATATAAAATAGTCGAAACAGACAGCCCGCAGGAAACTGCAGATGCCCTGACCAAAGGGCGCATAAATATGGCTCTCCTTTCCATATATCCGTCGGCTATTATACATAGAAATCATCAGAATATTCCTGATATGGTGGTTACTGCAAACAACAGCCTATACGTTAAATCGTGCATTTTTGTTCTCAAAGAATCTCCGGTTAAATGGATAAGCGATCTGAAAAACAAAACCGTCGCTTTCTCTTCCTCATACTCCACAGGCGGCTACTATCTCTCCTATTCCCACATGCGCAAAATGCTTTACGGCGCTCCTTTCGCCAGTCTTTTCGCAGAGAGCTGGGACGACGTATTCACACAGGTTTTCCTGAAAAAAGCTGACGCGGGAGCAACTCAATATACCGACTATGAAAACGTCCTGCCCCCGCTTTACAAATCAACCTTTCGTACAATTGCAGAAACAGAAAGTGTTCCGGGGCTGTTCCTTTATATCCGCAACGATAAAAACAAATCTTTTCTCATCCGCTCATGTCTGGTGTTCGGTAATGAAGAGAAAAACAGGGAATCAGTAATAGACAGCTTATCGCTCATTGATTTTGACTGGAAAAACCTGTTCAAAAGCCTTCCTGTTCCATAAAAAGTACATAATATTTAACATTTTTAAAAAAATATGGACAAAAGCGACCATACTGTTATAATGCATATTCATTAAAACAGACAAAGGTTCGTATGAAAAAATATATATTTCCAGCAATAGTTTCCGCATTTCTTATAGTCAATTCCGCCTCTGCGGACGAACAACCTAAAAATAACGTAAGGGGTATTCTGGGACAGACAGGTATAGGTCTTAAAGAAACTCCGGCAAGCCAGCAAACTCAGGAAACAGCTCCTGTTGCAGACCCTGTCAAATGGCAGGATAATACAAAATTCTCCAAACAACCCCAAAAACAACAGCAGACAGAGAAGACATCCTCTTCCGATACAAAATGTTATTATGTAACTTCTCAGGTCACGAATATCAGAAATAATCCTTCTTTTCTTTCAGAAAGAACCGGAGTCTATAAAAAAGGTAGCTATATCTGCGAAGAAAACCGCATCGGCGAATGGATTGATACAGGCAAAGGATGGGTAAACACAAAATTCCTCTCCGCAAAAATGCCTGACGACATCGCAAAGCCAGAACAGAAAACCGCCGCCGCAGAGGAAGAGACAAAAACCCGCATGACGGAATACAATTACGACAATCCGGTTGGAAATCAGAAAACATCAAAAAACACAAAAACAATAGAGACCGTCAAACCTAAAAATCAGCCGAAAGCTGAGTATAAATATGTTACCGGCGCAAAAGTGAATATACGCTCCCTTGCAGACCTGAGGGCAGATGTTGTCGGACAATACCAGAAAAACGAAAAAATCGAAGTTCTTGAAAGCCAGAAAGGATGGATAAGAACCTCAGAAGGCTGGGTCAGCACTGAATATGTCTCTGATAAACCCTCCGGCGGAAAAACAGCAGAAAAAGAAGCACCTAAAGACAAAATCATCAAATGTATGTACGTTTCATACAGCAAAGCAAATATCAGAAAGACCGCATCAAAAAAATCAAAGCTTGTGGGCAATTTCGACAGGGGCGACAAAGTATGCCTCTATGAGATAAACGACGACTGGGGCAGAAGCGACAAAGGCTGGGTAAACCTTGCCAACCTCAAAGATGTAAAATGTTTCACTGTCGGCTCCGCCACTCTGAAAGCCCGCAAAAAGCCGGATGCTGGTTCAAAAGTTCTCAAAACCTACAGCAAAGGCGACACCGTCTGCGAATACGACCGCAAATACGGCTGGGTGGACACAGGAAAAGGCTGGGTTGCCGCTGAGTATCTCGAACGCTGACAATAACAACATCACAAACTTCAAAACCGCCCTTCGGAAACGATCGGGCGGTTTTTTTATACCTTTTTAAAGTTTTATATTGACAATCAATATCAATAAATTTAAATATACCCCATACCCCTATGGGGTATATGTTAGCGGAGGGCAATATGCGTCAGTGTATCGACATACCTAAAGTTCAGACAAGACTGAAAAAAATTGAAGGGCAGCTCAGAGGCATTTCCGAAATGGTTGAAAAGGACGTTCCTTGCGAGGACATCCTTATCCAGATAAACGCCGCGAAAAGCGCCCTGCACAAGGTTGGCAAAATGGTTCTGGAGGGACACCTTCACCACTGCGTCTACGACGGAATCAAACACGGCGACGCTGAAAAGACAATCGACGATTTTGCAAAGGCGGTGGAACATTTTTCAAGGATGGGGTAAGTAACATATGGCATTTATTAAGGATTTTATTGAAGATGACGAAAAAAGGACAATGCTTTTTCTGGCACTGTCCTTCATATCTCTGATTCTCAGTTTCTTCAAAATTGTTGACATCCGACCGGACATAGCATGGGTTGCCATAATCCTTTGCGGTCTGCCTATCATCAAAGGAGCCATCATCGGGCTGGTAACTGAATTTGATATAAAGGCGGACGTTCTGGTTTCTCTGGCTCTCGTGGCATCGGTTATCATCGGGGAGATCTTTGCCGCAGGGGAGATAGCTTTCATCATGGCTCTGGGAGCTATGCTTGAGGAACGCACGGTGGCGAAAGCACGCGCCGGCATCGAAAAACTCGTTCACCTGACCCCAAGAACGGCAAGGGTCGTAAGGGACGGTCAGGAACACGTTATTCCGGCGGAAGAAGTGCATGTGGGCGACACTCTGCGCGTTCTGGCGGGCGAAACCATAGCCGTCGACGGGACAATCATCTCCGGTCAAACCTCCGTGGACCAGTCAGTTATGACCGGTGAATCTCTTCCCGTTGACAAAAGCAAAGGAGACGAGGTTTTCAGCGGTACGGTGAACCAGTTCGGCGCATTCGATATGCAGGCGGTAAAGGTCGGCGAGGACAGCTCTATCCAGAGAATGATAAGGCTGGTGGAATCTGCGGACGCAGGCAAAGCAAAGATCGTGGGAATGGCGGACAGATGGGCGACATGGATTGTTGTCATAGCCCTTGTGTCGGCGGCAGGAACATGGTTTTTCACAGGCGAGATAATCCGCGCGGTCACCATTCTTGTTGTTTTCTGTCCGTGTGCTCTCGTGCTTGCAACACCCACAGCCATTATGGCGGGCATCGGCAACGCAACCAAATACGGCATACTCGTACGCGAAGGCGACGCACTTGAGAGACTCGCAAAGGTTTCCAGAATAGCCTTTGACAAAACAGGAACACTGACATTCGGCAAGCCGGAAGTCACATATGCCAAAAGCTATCAGGAAGGGCTGAGCGACGAAGGACTGCTCCGTTTCACTGCGGCGGCTGAACAGCGCTCCGAACACCCGCTGGGCAAAGCAATTACAACACATTATAAAAAAGTTTCCGAACACGCCCTGCCCCAGCCGGAGGAGTTTTCGCTTAAGGCAGGAAGAGGCGTTAAGGCTGTTATAGAAGGCTCGCAGATTTTTGCCGGAAATGCTGACATGATGGCAGAAAATGGCGTAGAACTGTCGGAAGAGATGCTTGATGACGCGACAAAACACAGAAACGAGGGCTGCACTGTAATTTATGTTGCAAAAGATGGCAAAGCGGTCGGTTTTGTTGCCCTTTCAGACGTTATCAGACCGGAAACAAGGGAAATAGTCCGCAAACTGCGCGGAATCAACGTTGAAAGTGTACTTCTGACAGGTGACCACATGCATGCCGCAAACTTCATTGCGCGGACGGCGGGCATAAATAACGTAAAATTTGATTGTCTGCCGGAAGACAAGATGGAGGCAATTGATAAATACCAGAAAGACAACGATATGGTGTGCATGGTAGGCGACGGCATAAACGATGCTCCCGCACTTAAAAAGGCACACGTCGGCGTTGCAATGGGCGGCATAGGCAGCGATATCGCGGTTGATGCGGCAGATATAGCGCTGGTGGGCGACGATATCAAAAACATTCCACATCTTATGAAGCTTGCAAAGCGCACGATGGGTACTATAAAGCTGAATCTGACGCTCTCAATGCTGTTAAATTTCGCGGCGATAATCCTTGCAATGAACGGCACGCTGAACCCAATTATGGGCGCTCTGGTACATAACGTGGGTTCGGTTGCGGTTATACTGAATTCGGCTGTGCTTCTTAAGTTCAGGTCGGCATAAATTTTTATTGTTGATACGAAATAAGTAGCTTGACAAGAATTGCATAAAACGGTATAAACCCCCTTACCGCTGATGAAGCGGTGAGAGCCGAGGTGGTGGAATTGGTAGACACGCAGGTTTCAGGTACCTGTGGGAGTTAATCCTGTGGGGGTTCGAGTCCCCCCCCTCGGCATACAAAAAAAGCCATACCCTAAAGGGTGTGGCTTTTTTTGTATTCTGCCTTGGTGGGACTCGAACGGATGCGAACGCCGACCGGATAGGGAGGATGAGCCGACAGGATGTAGGCGGAAGTGAGCAGGCTGGTCTTTTTGGCTGACTGCACGACGCAGGCAGACAAAAAGCGAGTCCCCCCACCGAAGGCATAAGAATTGCACAATTTTCATATCCGGTATAATATTACTAAAAATCAACGAATTGGTGAATTATGGCAATACCTAGTTATGATCAAATATTATACCCCATGCTTAAATTAGTAGAAGATGGAAGAGAAAGAATATTTAACAATGTAATAGATGAACTTGCGCAGTCAATGAAAGTGTCTGAAGAAGAACGTACGGTAAGAATGCCAAATCAAAACAGTCACAGAACTGTTTTTGCATATAGGGCAGCTTGGGCAAAAACATATCTCAAAATGGCTGGCCTAATAAGTTATCCAGAAAGAGGTTCTTTTGTTATAACCAAAAGAGGGAAAAAACTACTTGCTGATGAATCAATTAATGAATTAAATAAACAAATATTATCTCAATTTAGAGAATTTGTCGATTTTACTTCAACAAACAGTAATTCCTCAAAAAATGATTCTCAAAAAGAATCTACGCAAACACCTCTTGAGCAACTTCAAGAGATAGCAAAAAACATAAAAAATACTTTATCAAAAGAATTGCTTGATAATATTATGCAATGCTCACCATCATATTTTGAGCAAATTGTAATTGACGTACTATTATCAATGGGCTACGGAGGTTCTTTTGAAGACGCAGGCCTAGCCATAGGTCGTTCAAATGATGGTGGAGTTGATGGTGTAATAAAAGAGGATATCCTTGGTTTAGACAAAATTTATATCCAAGCAAAAAAGGTGGAAAAAACCTGTTTCCCCTGCGGATGTAAGGGATTTTTCAGGTGCTCTTTCTGGCCAGAATGCAACAAAAGGGATTTTTATAACAACATCCGATTTTTCTAATGCTGCAAAAGAATTTGTAACTAAACTTAATAATCAAAAAATTATTCTTATAGATGGAAAACAACTGACTTCTTTCATGATAAAATATAATGTTGGGGTATCCACTGTGGATACAATCGAAATAAAAGAAATCAACTCAGACTATTTTGTAATTTAAATACTCTCCCTTTATCCTTGTTATTCACACTTGCCATAAAGATGACATAATAATATTCCATGACTTAATTTTACATCTGAAAATATCGGTCTTTTAATACCATCGAACTACTCAAAAATATCCGAACTAAAAAGATAAATTTTCTTGTAAACATGCCGAATTATGCACATTTTTCTCACACAAAATTGAATTTTTTTTTATTTATGGTACAATAACTTGAGGCAGAAATATGAAAATCCATAAGATAGATTTACGTGATTACATTGACTTCACAGAAACAGAAAAAATCATGAGTGTCACAGGGGAAAGACTGCTCATGTTTGATGCAATGACGCTTGGACTTCTCAGACGTGAGCTGATCGAAATGTTCGGAGTGTTCGGCGCCAGAAATGTACTTACCAGATTTGGGTATGCCCATGGATACAGGATCGGAGAGACACTCAGAGCGCAAGACCCTGAAGCTCTTGAAGTTCTTTGTGCCGGAGCTTCACACCACCTTCTTTATGGAGCAACATGCACAGTTGACATTGATAGAAAATACCTGCCAAACGGAAATTTTATAATCAAATGCGAGCTCATAAATTCTTATGAAGCAGAGCAACACCTGCTCCATTTTGGCATTGCCGAAGAGGCGATCTGCTGGACCATCACAGGTTTTGCCAGCGGTTTTGAATCATCGAGAACCGGAATGGAAACTTATTGTTTCGAGACTGAATGTGTTGGAAAAGGTGACCCTCACTGCATAATGTTGTCAAAGCCCAAGGACGAATGGGATGAAGCAACATTAGCCGAACAGCTACCTTTTTACGGAATCTCTTCTGCCAATGCGCTTTTGAACGAAATTTCAGATAAACTCCACAAAACACAGGAATCGCTGAAACAGTGCAGAAGCAAATATGACTTTAACAACGACTTTTTCCACGGAATCATTGCGCGCAGTAAAAAAATGCAAAATATCATAGATATAGCAAAACGATCATCGCAAGTTGATTCATCCGTTGTTGTGACAGGTGAAAGCGGCGTCGGTAAAGAAGTTATCTCCAGATTCATACATGATGATTCATCCAGGTCAAAGAAGCCTTTTATAGCAGTCAACTGCGGTGCATTCTCGGATACTCTTCTGGAAAGTGAGCTTTTCGGTCACGTTAAAGGGTCATTCACAGGAGCCAACAGAGACCACATGGGGCTTTTTGAAGCTGCAAACGGAGGCACTCTCTTTCTCGATGAAATAGGCGAAACATCACTTCCTATGCAGATAAAGCTTTTAAGAGTTCTGCAGGAAAAAGAAATCAGACGTGTAGGCGACAATATACCGAGAAAAATTGATGTCCGCATCATAGCCGCAACAAATAAAAATCTGACGCAGGAGGTTGCAGACGGCAACTTCAGAAAAGACCTTTATTACAGGCTGCGCGTAATTGAAATTGATATCCCCCCTCTTCGCGACCGTCCGGAAGATATCCTGCCATTAGCACATGTTTTTTTAAAAGCTTCCTCAAAAAGAATGAATAAGACGGTTACAGGAATAAACTCTGAGGCGGCAAAAGCTATCATGGGTTACGAATGGCCCGGCAATGTAAGAGAACTTCAGAATGCAATAGAAAGAGCTGTGGCTTTTTCAGATGAAAACTGGATATGCAAAGATAATTTGCCATCTGAATTGCAGAACAGGGCACACATTCCGACTATTGCTTCCAGTATTATCCCCATGCAGGAAATGGAAAAACAATATCTTCTTGCTGCTCTGGAAGTTATGAACAATGATAAACAGGCGACAGCAGATAAACTTAAGATCGGGCTTTCAACAATGTATAAAAAACTTAAAGATTACAACATTGATCTTTAAAATAAAAAGCGGTCGTGACATGTTGTCAGACCGCTTTTGTGTTTTCCAAATATACTCAACACTTATCAACAAAAATCATAAAAAATTAAAGGGGAACACCCCTCCGTTGCTCCCCTAACGTTTACGGTCTACTCTGTGACCCAACCTTGCGGCAGACGTTCTTTCCAGTTTGCTGTGTGACATTCGGCACAGACAAATTTAGATGGTCCATGCATTTTATGACACTCGGAACAGTCAATTTCTCCGAGGTGTGATTCGTGCGGGTTACGTCCCCATTCCTCTTTGAGATGACTTGTTCTTTCAGCAACTGCCTGATAGCTCTCATGGCATTTCAAACAGAATTCAGCTTCGTACTGCCTTTGCTCAATTGGATCTGAGTAGTCTTTACTCTTATATCTTTTTTCTTCTTCCTTAACTGTTGCGGCATCACGTTCATGGCAGCTTTCACAGCCAAGCCCTTGAGCTTTATGTTTTGAAACAAGCAGATTAGGATTATCTGAGTTCTTAACATATGGTTTGATAATGTGACATTTTTTTATGCAGCCATCATCGGAAGGTGACCCCGCCCATGTCGTAAGACCACAGAAAAGAATAGATAACAATAATAAAACACAGGTAATCTTCATCATAGTCCTCATAAAATTATATTTTTATCGAAGGAATAAGTACGTCTGGGTCTTCTCCGGCTGCGAGTATCCCTGCCATTCTGCCGAAAGTTATGCAACGACCGTGACCGATACCGGGGCAAATGGTAGGATAGTCATTGGCAAAGAATTCGCCCTGTGCAGAACCGACAACATAAAGATTTTTGATGGGCTCTCCCTGTTCAGTCAGAACCTGAAGGCTGGTATCAGTACGCAGACCGCCGCACATGGTCAGAATAGTGCTTATCAGTTTACCTGCATAAAAAGGAGGCGTCCCAATTGGGGTAAGAAGCTCTTTTCTCTTACCATAGTCAGGGTCGTCCTGCATTTTATAGAGTTCGTTGTAGCGGGCGATTGTAGCCTTAAATTTATCAGCCGGAACATTCATTTTGCGCGCAAGTTCCTCTATAGAGTCAGCCACAAGAATTTTTCCATCCTTGATATGTTGTTGCTGAATGGATTTTTCCATCTCAACATCAAAACCTGATCCCCACTTCTGGAATGTCTGACCATAGAAAAGACCGCCTGCCAATCCTGCATCAAGCTGTTGTTTAACCTGATCAATACCGTATTTGTCATAAACTGTCCAAGCGATACCGCCTGGTTCAAGTTCTTTGGTACAGCTTTTGGATTGGGTGTTGACGTCTTCATTTTTAAATCTTTCACCCAAGGCGTTAACGTGAAGGAAACCATAGCTTCCGGCTCCTGCCTCAAGGTGGATAACAGCAGCATGGGGATCATGTCTCTGCATTGCGCCGCCAGCCTGCATAGCCATAACAAGACCGTCACCTGTGTTACACTTATTAGGGAAATATATCTGAGCATCTGCAAGAAGTGTGAAAGGAGCGAAACATTCTCTCATTTCCAGATTGGATGCATAGTCACCGGTAGCAATAATTACACTTTTTGCGTTAAATTGAGTGTACTTACCTGCTCTTCCGGCAATAACACCGGATGCTTTACCGGACGCGTCTTTGAGAATACGCACTGCCGGAGTTTTATAGTTGAAAACGACGCCTTTGGATTTTGCTTCACTCTCCAATGCAGGCACAAGAACAATATTTCCGGCTTCAGTTGCAACGCCGTTCACATATGCAGCATTACCGCCTTTTTTATAAAAGAAATGCGTAACAGGATATTCGGTATAATCCGGTCCTTTGTAATATCCGTCCCACATAGCTACTTCAAGACCATGTTTAGCGGCTATATCAACTGTCCAGTCCATACATGCGCCACTTTTCCTGCCGAATTCCCAAAGAAGACTTTCTTCAACGCGTCCCTGAGCCCAAGCGATCCAGTCACGGATTATCTGACGGTGATCGTTCTCGATACCCATTTTTTTCTGAACTTTGCTGCCAAAAGCTGTAATGTGTCCGCCTCTTGCCGCCCATGTCGCATTTTTATCAACGACCTGAACGCTGGCTCCGCATTCCGCTGCAGATAATGCCGCAACTATACCGGAAAGACCGGCTCCGATAACCAGAACATCAGTGTTAACTGTTTTTTTAATATCTGACTTGGAAATAGGTTTTGCAGGTGCTTCCCAACTCCATTTTCTGGGATCATGAGGAGCTTTCGGGTAAGCCTCACTAACAGAAGGAACGGCTGCTACAGATATTGCGGCAGCAGCGCCTATCATACTCCCTCTGAGAAAGTCACGTCTGGAAATTGTACCTTTTTTCTTTTCGTCCATTGCTACTTCTCCTTATTTTGTTATCCGGATGTAACTGTCCGGATACTGTTAAAGTAAAAAGCAATGCTGGTGCCATTTGCGATATGAGGATAAATATCTAATATATAAAGACTTACACAAATGAACCCAACCGCTTTTTTCTAAAAATTGGAATACCTTTCTAACTTTGAGAACAATATTCAGAGGGGCATTTCACGCCCCTCTTTTCATCACATGGAGGACTAAATTTAAAACGCTTTAGCGAATGTAACCCACAAAGCGTTTCCTTCGGTGGTATCTTTTGCGTTAAATTCCTTATAAAATTTCACTTTTACCTGAGATTTTATTGACGGAATTGCGTAGTTCACTTCAGGACCAATTCCCATAATGCTATCCTTATCGTTTGATGTGGCATCATCACCGTCATCCGCAGTAATCTGCCAGTGAGCATAACCGGACACTCCGACATCAAAAAGTCCCACAACTTTACCGACACCCCAGTCAAGACTGAAGTCATCACCATAAGTGACATCAAGATCTCTGTTTTTAAGGTGCTTCTCATATCTGGTAAGAACAGACACACTCCACTTTTTAGCGGCATCCGGATAATAAGTTCCTCCGGTCGAAAGCATAATATCGTAGTGGTCTTTACCCGTTGAAGAAGGGTCATTTTTGTCATAGGAGCCTGTTGGGAAATACATCGAAAGCCCGAATACATAATCATACTGAGGTCCATGCCAACCCAGAACAAAAGGTTCTAAGTTGATGTCGCCAAGCCCAAAACTGGATTCATCTACGCCAAGGTCTGACATTTCTATGTCAACATTAACAAGCGGAACTATCAGATTCATTCCGTAATCGGCTCCGAGTATCTTTTTGTCCGTGATCCAGACAAAACGGTGTACGTTGGCAACTGTGGTGAGATCAAAGCCGTTATGAATTTCATCTCCGTCTTTGTCAGTAACTTTGTCAGCCGAATAAAGCTGGTTGTACATGACATAATAATATCCGGGACCTGGCAAGGTAGCACCCTTGATACCTTCAGATCCGACACCATAGTTCTGCGCATGGGCAGTGTTAACTGAAAGAAGAAATACCAGAGCTGCAAAAAGAAAAAGAATTGCTCCAAGCTTTCTTACAAAAAAACAAAGATTCATATAAACCTCCGAAAAATTGATAATAACGTTAAGCAACGTCGGTGCCACAGAACGAAAAAAGGAAATTATCTTTATTTAACAACACCATAAAGAAAGAAACTCTTTATTCCTTTTTATGAATATCTTCCAAAAAATAGAAACATTTCTATTTATGAGAATGTTTAAAACAAAAGACCGATTGGATCTGGTTATTTAAAATAAGAAAGTAAATGGTTGTAATATGATATGTTAAACAAAAAGAAAGGGCGTATTAAATACGCCCAAGAAGGAAAAGGACAGGTGGAATATGAAACGAGCAGATTAAGGTACATCATATTTAAAAGTATGATGGCATCCGGTATTGCAATACAGATTAGATTTTCCGTGGATACTATGGCACAACGTACAACGCAGATCGCCCGCATGGGCATCATGCGGATTGATGTTTTGTTTTTTTCCGGTCTCATCTTCAAACAAAACAACTTTGGTTAAATCTTCTTTAGAATGACAAGATTTACAAGTCGATGCCGGCGCTTTTTTATCAGGGGTACCTGTGGCATGGCAATCTTTGCAGGTCAACCCAGCATCTGAGTGTTTAGGGTTGATGGTATTCTGCGCATAGACACTAAAAGAAAAGACAATAAAGACGGCTGAGAAAATAAATACAACCCGTTTTCTCTGAAACATCATAAAAGCTGCTCCTTCTTTCAATTTCAATTTTTTTAACAGCTTAACTAGTTAAAAAAACCATCATATGATGGTATTTATTCCATTTGTTTGCTTTTATTCTGCACTCAAGGTTTTCAAATACCAGGGAGGTTAAAATGAGGAAAATTGGCTTATCATTTGTCTTTACGTTTCTTTTTATCCTTGTATCCGCATATGCTTACGCGGATAAAGTTTACAACACAGACGTTGTTGTTATTGGTGCAGGCGCAGGCGGCATGACAGCCGGAGTAGCTGCTCTGGAAAAGGGGATGAAAGTTATCATTCTTGAAAAGATGCCCGGCATCGGCGGTTCAGGCAACTACATGGAGGGTACTTTCGCAGTGGGCAGTGATATGCAGATCAGAGAAAATATCGGTATCAACCCTGAGAAGCAGTTTAAAACTGTCATGAATTTTCACCACTGGCGCATTGATCCTGATGTTCTTAATGCGTGGCTTAAACAAACACCTTATACAATAAGATGGCTTGAACAGCATGGTATTCACTTTGAAAAAGTAACGACAGCTTTTATCGACGGAAACAGAACATGGCACATGTTTGAAGGCGGACACGGTTCATCTCTGATCAAAGCTTTCGCACAGCAGATCAAAGACAACGGCGGTACAATACTGACAGAGACCCCCGCCAAACAACTCATCATAAAAAATGGCACAGTTGTCGGTGTGATTGCTGAAAACGCTGACGGCGAAAAAGTCACCGTTAACGCAAAGGCAGTTATTGTTGCCACTGGCGGATTCCCCTGCAACAAGGAAATGATCAAAAAATATCTTCCTTATGCAGGTTATCAGTATGCCGGCGCTGCCGGACGTGAAGGCGACGGTATAAGAATGATGGAGGCAGCAGGAGCCAAGCTGGTCAACATGAACGTTGTGATGCAGGCAGGTCTTTGGCTTCAAGGTGTCTCCACAGACCAGCAATTCCACAGAGGTGCCAAATATGTCAAAATGATTGCGGCTCTTAATCAGCCATATCTTTTCACATCCCTGCAAGGTAACAGAGTTGTTGATGAAACCCAATCTCTTGAATACATTTCAAACGCTTTTGAAGGCGTAGGCGGAGAAGGTTTTGCTGTATTTGACGAAAACACCAAGAAACTCTGGGAAAATACCGGTCTGATCAGAGGTTATTTCGGCGTTGTTGAGAGAATGGAAAAAATAGAAAATTTTGATAGTATGCTGGCAGATGGTATCAAACAAGGGTGGGCGTTTAAAGCAAATTCGCTAAACGAACTTGCCAAAATGACAGGAATGGATCCTGAAGTTCTCAAAGCTACTGCTGCAAACATGAACAAAATGACCGAAGCAAAATATGACAGCCAGTTCTACAAAGACCCCAAATGGCTGCGCGCGGTGGATAAAGCGCCATATTATGCTCTGAAAGGCAGTCTGCGCATGTATTCAACCACAGGTGGAGCAAAAGTTAATTCAAACTTTCAGGTTATAAATACTAACGGAAAAGCAATTCCCGGACTTTTTGCTATCGGACAGGACGCCGGCGGTCTTTACAGCGATTCTTACGATATGCACATAGCCGAAGGAACAGCAAGTTCATGGGCAATCAACGGAGGCAGATTATCCATAAGCTATATTGCAGATAACTACAAATAACCCAACATCAAAGAACGGAGCCGTGTAGTTCGGCTCCGTTTCTAAACCATGAAAATTCCAGAAAATATAAAATAATTCTCTTTTATAGAAATCATCTCAAAACAATCCTTTGCTCAACAATTATTTACAAATGGCACATTAATTGCCATGCAAAACGTCATATAAGTAATGGAGGGTGAAATGCTTATCTCTGACGCAACTAATAATTCAAGCACCAGCATATTGCCGTGGTTGTCACCCGTTTTTGAAGATTATGACTTTATATCATTCATTCAGAGCGAAGGAAAACCTTCAAAATATGAAAAACACGAGATCATAACGTCCGAATATGAAAGTTCCCAGAAAGTCATCTTTCTCACCTCAGGATTACTCGTAAGCCTGACAACTTACCATGAGCTGAGTAAACCGTTTTTAATATCAAACATATGCATCCCTTGCACAATATGCGGCTATGCAAGATATCTTGTTAAACACCAGCCTCCTCTGAGAACCACAGCATTATGTAATTCAGAGGCTATAGCTGTCCCATTCAAACAGCTTGATCGCTATTTCAGCAAAAATAATAAAGCTTATAACTCTTTCATGACCTATTGCGGATATTGCATGAGATCCGAAATAACATCTATGCTGGCAATGCTGACTTTGCCTGCGGAAGACAAATTCTGGATACTCATGGGAGCTATTGCTTTGCACTTCAACATTGATATCAAAAAAAATGGTTCACCATACCTTTTAAGGTAAACCGTGAGATACTGTCCGGTCTCCTGTATGTCAGCCTGATAACAATTGATAGACTTATCAATAATTTCACTAAAAAAAATCTCATATACAAAGAATATGGTGTTTACCATTTCAGCTCCTGCGAAGTCCGTAAGGGGATAGACTGGATTCATGGGCAATGAAAACAGTTAATTTTAAAGAATGGTTCATTGCTGTTTTTCTGATAAATTTTTGCATAAATCTCGGTTTCTGCATGTCTGATGCTTTTTTTTCCATTTACTACAGTGGCATCGGCGCAACGGCAATTCTTCTCGGTGCTTCCGCAGCATCTTATCAATTGTCTAAGATAATATTCAGTCGTTTTATAGGAATGGCAGTTGAAAGATACGGATTAAAGTCTGTTCTGTTTTTCAGTCTGGCTCTTTACAGCCTGGTAGCAGTATTTTTTTTTATTCATGCAGGGATTGTACGTTATCATCGTATTGCGGATCATTCAGGGAATCGCATGTGCATCTTTCAGACCTGTGATATACGGAATGCTTGATTCAAAAGTAAATTCACACAGCTTAGATAAAGGCAGGTCGTTCGGCATATTTGATATTTCATTCTATGCCGCACTTGCAGTCGGACCGTGTTTAGGCGGTCTGATAAAAGACATTCTTGGTTTCAGGTGGCTTTTTATAGCTTTATGTATTCTGTGCGCCATCGCTATTGCCATAAATAAATATTTTATAATTAACGATAAATATAATTTCGTAAATGAGAATCCGGTCTATTCAGATGAAAGTATCTCAAAGGCGGAATATTCTCTTTATTTTTTTATAATGGGTAAATCCGTAATGCTGGCATGTATGACCATTTTCTTTCCTATTTTCCTTGTAAATGAAACACATTTGAGCTCATTAAAAGTCGGGATTATTCTCGCCATCCCTGCTACAATGATGAGTATTTTTCTTAAACCTATGGGTGATCTTGCAGACAAAGAGACCAACGGGTTATTTGTCTTTATCGGCGGAATAATGACATCAACGGCGTATCTTCTTTTTCCGTTAATAGACTCGTTCAATGATGCAATAATTTTCACAGCTTTCTGTGGTTTTTTCAGCGCCATGTCTCAGCCTTCAAGTGTGACACTGCTTTTGAACAATGTGTCTCCTAACACATCGGTTGAAGCCGTTGGAAGACTTAACAGCGTCATGGGTATCGGGTATGCTGTTGGCGCCTTTTTCTGTTCAATATTAACCAAGTATGTGCCTATAAAAGATATATTTGTGAACTCAGGCATCATTGGTCTGGTTTCCATGTGCTCATTTATTCTCTTCCTTAATACCAAAACATTCTTCTTTGTAACAAAATGGTTTGTATCAAAAGAATAAGAACCTTTGATAATGTTATCCTCCAAACCGTTATTCCCACTTGCCAACCAAAATTCATGGTAATACACTGACCCGAAAGGGAGGTTTCGCCATGCACGATTACAACGAACGCTACAGACGCCAGATGATGATGAAGGACTTTACACCTGAAAAGCAGGAGAAGCTGAAAAATGCATCGGTCTTTGTGGGCGGCATCGGCGGGCTTGGCGGAGCGACTGCGGCGTATCTCGCCAGTGCAGGCATCGGCAGGCTCATCATATCCCACTATGGAAACCTCACCGAAACCAACATGAACCGTCAGCTGCTCATGGATATCAACCGTGTGGGTGAACCCCGCATTGAAATAGCATATGAAAACCTGATAAAGATAAATCCGGACATGAGACTGGAGATGCACAACGTCCGTCTGGACGAATCAAAGTCAAAGGCAAAAGAACTGATCAGAGGATGTGACATAGCAATGTCCGCCCGCCCGAACTTCCCCGAGCGTCTCGCCATGAACAAGGCATGTGTTGACCTGAACATTCCTATGGTCGAGGCGGCAATGGACGACATGTACGGATATCTTTTCACAGTGGTACCCCATAAAACAGCCTGTCTCGCATGCAACATGCCTGAAAATGACAAGGACTGGAAAGAGTTGGGATTCGGCGTCCTCGGCGCTGTTTCAGGAACGATAGGCTGTCTGGCGGCGGTTGAAATGATCAAGATACTCACAGGACACGGTGAACCGCTCAACGGGCGTATGATGCACATAGACTTCATGAAAATGCGCACAGTTATGCCAACGCTCAAGCGCAACCCTGCATGCCCCGTATGTTCACACAAATAAGGTTGTAAATTCCTCCGTATCCATTATCCTTATGGTATGATTTATTTGGAGGAACAAACGTGAGAAAAACAAAGATCGTCGCAACCATAGGACCCTCTTCCGGAGACAAGGAAACACTTTCACAGCTTATAGATGCGGGGCTTAACGTTGCCCGCCTTAACTTCTCCCACGGGACACATGAATCCCACGGTGAGATGATAGATACCATCCGCGAACTGGCGAACAAAAAAGGCACATCAATAACCATTTTGCAAGACCTCTGCGGCCCTAAAATACGGCTTGGCATCCTGCCCGAAGAGGGAATTGAGCTTAAATCAGGCAAGACATGTCAACTTGCATCGGAAGGACATGCGGAAGGCGAAATCATACCGGTACAATACCCCAATCTTGCCGAAGACCTGAACGTCGGCGACAGAGTTCTCCTTGCCGATGGCGCAATGGAACTTACAGTTGAGGCTATAGAAGGACATATAGTTACCTGCCGTATTATGAACGGCGGCACCGCATACACCAAAAAGGGCGTTAACATGCCTTCAACCAACCTCAGCATAGTTGCATTCACAGAAAAAGACCGTGCCGACCTGATGTTCGGACTTGAAAAAGGCGTGGACGCCGTCGCGCTGTCATTCGTTCGCGGCGCGGCAGACCTTGTTAAGATACGTTCGATACTGGCAAAGCAGAGCAGCTCTCCCCTGCTCATCGCAAAAATAGAAAAACCGCAGGCAGTGCAAAATCTGGACGAGATACTCCCAATGGTCGACGGTATAATGGTTGCCCGCGGCGACCTCGGTGTGGAAATGCCCCTTTATGAAGTGCCTGTGGTTCAGAAGCAGATAATCAAAAAAGCCCGCAAAGAGGGTAAGATAATCATAACCGCCACACAGATGCTTAAAAGCATGGTGGACAACTTCCGCCCCACCCGCGCGGAATGTACCGACGTTGCAAACGCCATGTTCGACGGAACATGCGGCATAATGCTCTCCGAAGAGACAGCATCCGGCGCTTACCCCGTTGAAGCAGTCAACGTCATGAACAAACTGGCGGAAGCTACGGAAAGCCACATCAACTATGAAATGGGCGTAAACAGCCCGTCAGAGGACACGCACACAAAATCCGTTTCATGGGCTGTCGGGCGCTCCGCAAGCTGGCTTGCGAAAGACCTTGGCGCAAAAGCAATAGTGGCGTATACTGAATCTGGCTTCACAGTCTCTTCCGTAGCGCGTTTTCGTCCGGTATGTCCTATCCTGGGGCTTACCCCAAACGAAAGCACATTCCGCAAGCTTAATATGTTCTGGGGCGTTATTCCCGGACATTGCGGCGGATTTTCAGATCTCGACGAACTTTTTGCGAACGCTGCCGAATTTGCAGTGGCAAAAGGTCTTGCAAAATCCGGAGACAGAATCGTTATCACAGCCGGAACACCCCTCGGTGTACGCGGCTCAACAAATATGGTGAAGGTATTTGAAATATGAGAGAACTGCACGACATAACAGGTTCCCTGGCGGTCACGCTTTTAGTGTGCCTTGTGGTGATGGGCATGGCTGCCTTTCAGTATGCCCAGATAAAAGGGATCGTAAATATCAAGCGTCCATTGCTGGTAAAAATTCATTTTTACCTGACTCCGGCACTGTTCGCCGTACTTCTGGTGCATTTTTTCACAACAGATAAGCGCCCGCTGATACTTGTTGCGGGTGTTCTGATAATTGCGGCAACCGCGCTGACAGGTATTGCGCTGCGGCTTAAAAAACTGCGCGCTCATAACTTTAAACCGATGGTCTATATGAAAATATTCCTGCTTTGCGTTGCTTTGATACTCACAGCTGCAGGGCATAACGCTCTGGACGAACACAGACAGAACACGAACACGCAGGACACCGCAGATTAAACCTTTTCTGACGGTCGTTATTCTTTTTTCGTTATTCTACGCTGCCAATGCCGCTGAAAGCTGGACATTGGCTTTCTATCTTGCGGACGGGATAAATTTCTATCACGAACAGCAGGAGAACGTTCAGGAGATATGCCGGAACAGACCCAAGAACACAAAAATAATCTTTCTGCACGACCGGAAAAAGAACAGTGATGACGTTTCAAATCTCAAAGACATCACCTACGTTTCAGACTGCGACGGATTCATTGATATAAAAGGGATTTCAACAGAAACATACAGCACTGACACACTGAAAGCCTTCTTTTCTTATGTACGGAAAAACTACCAGTCAGACAGATATTTCTATTCCATAACTGCACACGGCGTACCGCCCTATATGAATGATAAAGGGTCTTTAAACGCGCTCCAGATACGCGAGGCGCTCAAAGGTATCGAACCCGACGTACTGGGTCTCGACATGTGCTATATGGGCAGTATTGAGAGCCTGCTGGTGCTTAAGGACACTGCAAAGTATATCGTTTCGGCATCCACAACGGTTCCTGCAAAGGGAAACGATTATGCCGTTTTCATAGACTATTTTGTCCGACATGCAGAGGTTCCACCAAAAAATGCAGCAAGAGCATATCTGAACGGTTACAGAAAATCATATGAAAACAGCGATCAGCCCCTCACAGTCTTCATTGCGGACACAGGAGAACCGCTTAACCAAACAGTCGGTCTATTCCGCGACAGAATAAGGAAACTGAGCGTGCGCCCCTACAATAATCTGCCGGAAAGTGCAGTTACTCTGTTCGGCATAAGCGGTGATTTTAACGGACTTCTCAACGCTCTGAAAGTTGAACATAAAGACCTGTTCATAGAGACTTACAGCAGAAATGCATCATTGAAAGGCGTGGGAGTTTTCTTTCCGGTCAGGCGCACTATTCTTAATCAGACACTTTACGGATACAGGCTTTTTCTGAAACAAAACAATCTCGGCACAGAGTGGGCTGATATCCTCAGACTTTATTAAATAAGACAGATTCAGTACAATTTATTCATTGATTTTTAACATTAAAGTCCGATATTAAGTTCATGATAAACAAACACAACACAATTCAGATCGGCGGAAGTGTAATACAACATTGCGCGGATATAACTGATTCGGATCTACAGCTTGTTTTCGATTACCTCTTCCACAAGCAGTGCCTAAAAACATGGGAGACGGGGGGCGGAACCTGTCGGCGCACGGACTATACAATCTATCCTTTGTCGTCTGACGATCCGAGATCTCTCTGGCAATTTGAATCAGTAAGAGACATGGTTTCAGTACGGATTGAAAGGACATTCAACCTCCGGGAAATGCTGAGCATAGCAACGAAAGCGCTCACTGTGGCGCTGGCTCTGAGGATGAGGTCAGCTGACATGCTCCCTGCATCCGTTGGGATGAACAGGATATAAGCTTAATTTATAAGCCTTAAAAAACAGACGGCATTATAAAAACACTGCCTTTGATTCACTGCCTTAGAATCTAAGCCGAAAACCAATGGATACTGTATACGGTATACCATAATTTTGAGCGTCAGAACCTTTTCAGAGGATAAATATGGTAAAAATGCATGTAACGTCAAAATATCATGTATAACAAAGTTCTATTTCAAGAGACATGTGGATTTTTAAATATTTTTTTAAACAATTTATTATGAACACATGCAATTCATACTAACATTTTAATAGTATTACTAAAAAAAATACAGCCAGAAAAACAGGAGCAAAACAGTTGTCATTAAACATATTTCAATGATTACATATTTAAAAGATATGAATTTATCTGAAAACAGAAAAAAACAAAAACTATCCCTCTGCGATTTTTGAAAACTGTTTGAATCGGTGTTTTAAAAAAAATCAACTAAGAATCGACTATTGCATTAATTTATTTTGTATGTATTTAGATACTAACGGTCACACACATATATAGACCGAACTATTCATTATTTGCATACGTTTGAAGATCCCTATTATTGTTTACGTTTCACTGATCCACTAATTTTAACTTTTTGAGGTTTAAAATGTCTGATAACACTCTGTTCAGCACAGGGCTCCACAGACGTGATTTCCTGCGTCTTACCGCAGGTCTGACCGCTCTGATGGGTCTTCCTTACGCTATGCACACAAAGGTTGCTGAGGCGGCCACAGCGGACAACAGACCGCCCGTAATCTGGCTTCACTTCCAGGAATGTACAGGCTGTTCCGAATCCCTCATCCGTTCAGGACATCCGGATCCGGCAGCACTCATCCTCGACCTTATCTCACTTGACTATCACGAAACACTTATGATCGGTTCCGGTCACCAGGCTGAAAAATCACTTGAAGACAGCATGAAAGCAAACTGGGGCAAATACATCCTCGTCGTTGAGGGCGCTGTGCCACTCGCCGAAGACGGAATCTACTGCAAAGTAGCAGGCAAAAAAGCGGTGGACTCACTTAAAGATGCCGCTGAAGGCGCTGCTGCTGTTATATGCATCGGTACCTGCGCTGCTTTCGGCGGTGTTCAGGCTGCTGACCCCAACCCAACGCAGGCTGTATCGGCTTCAAGCCTTGTTAAGGACAAACCTGTAATCAACATTCCCGGATGTCCTCCCAGCCCCTACAACCTGCTTGCAACAATCCTTTACTACCTGACATTCAACAAACTGCCCAAACTCGACAAACTCGGCAGACCCGAATTTGCATACGGCAGAAGAATACACGAACATTGCGAACGCAGACCCCACTTTGACGCGGGCAGATTCGCAGAACAGTTCGGCGACCAAGGTCACTCTGAAGGCTGGTGTCTTTTCAAACTCGGCTGCAAAGGTCCCGTTACATTTGCAAACTGCTCCGTACAGCGTTTCAACGACGTCGGTGTATGGCCTGTTTCTATGGGTCACCCCTGCATCGGCTGTACAGAACCCGATGTTATGTTCCACACATCCATCTATGACAAAGCGCAGATCCATGAAATTACTCCGCCCGATTTCTACCCCAACGCCAACCCCGCACCCCGCGGCAAAGGTGCTGATCCGGTCACAACCGGCGTTATCGGTATGGTAGCAGGCGCCGCTATCGCAGCAAGTGCGATCATGGCGAACAAGCTGCCTAAAGGAGGGGATGATGAAGAAGACAAGGCGTGATTTCCTGAAAACTGCCGCAGTGGGCGGAGCGCTGATGATTGCGCCCCTTTCTGCATCCGCGCAGCAAGAAATCAAAGCCGATGACGAAGCCGTAGGCATGTTCTATGACTCAACACTTTGCGTCGGCTGTAAGGCGTGCGTTTCAAAGTGCAAGCAGGTCAACGACATGGCGGCAGCACCTATGCCCGGCGACAGCGACAGGGTATGGGATGCTCCCGAGGATCTTGACTACCGCACAAGAAACATCATCAAACTTTATAAAGATGAAAAAGACCCGGAAAAGCACGCTTATGTAAAATACCAGTGCATGCACTGCATCAAACCGTCATGCGTTTCCGCATGTCCCGTTTCTGCAATGCAGAAAGAAAAAGGCACAGGTATCGTTTTCTATGACAAAAATATCTGCATAGGCTGCCGTTACTGTCAGGTTGCCTGTCCGTTCAACATACCCAAATTTGAATGGCCGGAGACATTCCCGAAAATAGTAAAATGCGACCTTTGCAAATTTACCAACCTTAAACTGAAAAATATCCCCGCATGCTGCGAGGTCTGCCCCACGAACGCTGTTATCTACGGCAAACGCAAAGACCTTCTGGCGGAAGCAAAACGTCGTCAGGCTGAAAACCCCGGTAAATATGAAAAACATATCTACGGCGAGTTTGAAGTCGGCGGAACAAACGTTATCTACCTTGCGGGAACAGATTTCAGCAACCTCGGATTCCCTGAGCTCGAATCAGAATCTGCGGCTCTTATGTCCGAACACGTACAGCACACAGTCTACAAAGGCTTTATAGCCCCCGTTGCACTGTACGGTTTCCTTGCTTTCGTCGCCCTGCGCAACAGGAAATCTGCTGAAGAAGTGGCACACGAACACGAGACAGAACACGAGCTTGCAGTTGAAATCGAACAAGAGCTTAAGAAGGAGAAAGAAGAGAAGGAGGGCAAACACTAATGGCCGGACATCACGACGAATATCAGGTACATAGGGCGAAGATCCTTACTCCTGCCTTCTATGTGCTTCTTTTCTTTACAGTTCTCGGTTTCCTGCTCATCGCATACAGATTTGTGATGGGTATCGGCGCCGTTTCAAACCTTTCAGACGGCTACCCATGGGGTATCTGGATCGCTTATGACGTTGCAACCAGTACGGCTTTTGCGTGCGGCGGCTACGCCATGGCGCTTGTCATTTACATCATGAACAGGATGAAATATCACCCCCTTATCCGTTCGGCTCTGGTTACAAGTATGTTCGGTTACATGCTTGCCGGTATGTCCGTTATGGTTGACGTGGGGCGTTACTGGAACGCTTACAGTTTCTTCATCCCTTCGCGCTGGCAGCCGAACTCGGTAATGTTTGAAGTTGCGGTCTGTATCATGGCATACAACGTGGTTCTTATCATCGAAGTTCTGCCTGCGATACTTGAGCGCTTCATTCATATGAAAAACGACAAGTTCCCGAAAATCAAACACTATGCAATGATCATCTACCCTAAACTTGACAAGGTACTGATCTTCATAGTTGTTCTTGGTATCACCCTGCCATCTATGCACCAGTCTTCACTCGGCTCGATGCTTATCATAGCCAAGTCTAAACTGAATCCCATATGGCACACAGAGATGCTTCCCCTGCTGTTCATCATCAACGCCCTTTACATAGGCTATGCAACAGTAATTTTTGAATCCTTCGCTTCATCGATGGCATTCAGAAGACCTTTTGAAAAAGAAGTTCAGCAGCTTTCAAAAATCATTCCTTATGTAACAGGGATATGGCTGGCAGTACGTTTCATAGATCTTTATATCAGAGGACAGCTCAGCGCGGCTTTCGCCGGAGACTTCTATTCATGGATGTTTATGGCTGAAATGCTTCTGATACTCACAGGTACATACATACTGATGTGGAACCAATACAGAAGATCCCCCAGAATGGTTTTCATCGCTGCGATGTTCCTTCTGATAGGCGGCGGCTGGTTCCGTTTCAATGTTTACCTTATCGGATTTAAGCCTCACGGCAACTGGAGCTATTTCCCTTCACTGCCTGAGTTCTTTATCACCGTGGGTCTCGTTGCATTCGAGATACTCGGATACATGTTACTCGTAAAACTGTTCCCCATCATGCCCAAAGTTCACGGCGAGCATGGCGCGGAAGCAGCGAAGGCTCATTAATTTTTTAGGAGAAAACGAAGATGTCCAATAGAATCACAATTGACCCTATTACACGAATTGAAGGACACCTCCGCATTGACTTTGAAGTGGAGGGAGGCAAGGTTTCCAAAGCATGGTCTTCCGCACAGATGTGGAGAGGTATCGAAAAAATCCTTCAGGGACGCGACCCCAGAGACGCGTGGGTTTTCGCACAGAGATTCTGCGGCGTTTGTACCACAGTACACGCTATCAGCTCTATCCGCTCACTTGAAAATGCTCTGAACGTTGAAGTTCCGCTTAACGCGCAGCTCGTGCGTAACATTATCATCGCACAGCACTCCGTTCAGGATCACATAGTTCACTTCTATCACCTGTCAGCACTTGACTGGGTTGATATCGTTTCCGCTCTTTCCGCAGACCCCAAAAAGACTGCACAGCTTGCTCAGTCTATATCAAACTGGCCCGGAAACAGCGAAACTGAATTCAGAGCCGTTAAAGAAAAACTGACTGCTTTCGTACAGACAGGCAGACTCGGTATCTTCGGTTCCGGATACTGGGGACACCCCGCAATGAAACTTCCGCCAGAAGCTAACCTTATGGCTGCCGCTCACTATCTGAAAGCCCTTGACTATCAGAAAAAGGCTGCTGCCGCTGTTGCTATCCTCGGCGGTAAGAACCCCCACATACAAAACCTCTGCCTCGGCGGTGTTGCTACGGCTATTAACATGGATAACGAAGCAGCAATCAACATGGAGCGCATCGCACTGCTCAGAAGCCTTATGACAGAGACAAGAGACTTCGTTAAAGAAGTTCTTTTCAACGACGTTGTGGCTATCGGTTCAATGTACAAAGACTGGTTTACATACGGACGCGGCGTAGACAACTACCTCGCTGTTCCCGAGTTCCCCCTTGACAGCAAAATGACCAAATTCGACATGTCAGGCGGTATCATCCACGGAGGAGACCTTAAAAACTTCCGTAAACTTACCACTCACACTGACGAAGCGCTCATCAAAGGAATCACTGAATCAACTGCTCACGCATGGTACAGAGACGACAAACCGAAACACCCCTTTGAAGGCGTTACAGAACCTGAATACACAGATTTCAACCCCGACGGCAAATACACATGGTGCAAGGCGCCCAGACTTGACGGCAGACCCGTTCAGGTCGGACCGGTTGCTCAGATCCTCGCTTCCTATGCCGCAGGCGACAAAGAAGTTAAAGCTCTTGTCGACAGCGTATGCAGCAGACTGGGAATCAGCGTTAACGCGCTTCAGTCCACCATGGGTCGCCACGTTACACGTGCAATCCGCTCCGTCATCATGGCTGAAAAATCACTTAAATACCTCGATATGCTTATCGAAAACTACGCCAAAGGCGACACAGTGTACGCTAACCACACTGAAATGCCTAAAGGCGAATACCAAGGCGTTGGTTTCCACGAAGCACCCAGAGGCACACTGTCACACTGGATGGTTATCGAGGACAAAAAACTTAAAAACTATCAGGCTGTTGTTCCCTCAACATGGAACGCAGGCCCCAGAGACGAAAACGGCGCAGCAGGTCCCTATGAAGCAAGTATCAAAGGAAACCCCGTTGCAGACGCACACAAACCTCTGGAAGTTATCAGAACTGTTCACTCTTTCGACCCCTGTATAGCTTGTGCAGTGCACTCTATCGACCCTGAGGGCAAAGAGATTACAAACGTGAGGGTTAGATAATATGCAGGTGGTGGTCTTCGGAGCAGGAAATATGCTCCTCAGCGACGAAGGGCTTGGCGTTCACCTTGTAAAAAGGATGAATGAGAAATATGAACCTTCAGATGATGTCGAGTTCTATGACGGCGGGACTATGGGTATTCTTGCCACCCATAAACTTGAGGAGACCGCCCACGTCATTATCGTAGACAGCCTCGACGCAAAGGGTGTTCCCGGTGAACTGAGGGTCTACAAAAAAGAAGATATCATGCTGGAAAAAATTCCCGCAAAGATGTCTCCTCACCAGATAGGACTTCAGGAAGTGCTTACCCTCAGCGAGCTGAGAGAAAAAGCACCAGAAACGATAACATTTTACGGTGTTATCCCCGCAAGCCTCGACAGCTCGGTGGAACTCAGCCCCGAAGTTGACCGGAGACTTGACGAGATAGAAGCTCTTATCATTGACGAACTTAAAAGGATGGATATTGTTCTGTCGCCCGTTATAGCGGCATAATTTCCCATACCTCTTCTTTGGGAGTGATGGAATAACCCCCTTCATCACTCCCTTTTATTCTTTTCTGTCTCTGCGAGCGTAAGCGCGGCAGTCTGATACTTATTCTTTTGTATTTTCCTCTGTTTTCCTGTATATTCCCACATCACACAAAGGAGCAAACATGCCGCCCATAGCACCCGCAGTCTCGGTTCAGGTGACGCCTGCCGCAGAGAAGAGCATAAAGAAAGGTCATCCATGGGTCTATGCTGATGCAGTGCTTAAAACCGCAAGAGAGGCGGACGCAGGCGACATAGCGGCTATATTCAGCTCCAAAAGGGATTTCATCGGTCTGGGACTTTATGACCCCACCTCTCCCATAAGAATCAGGATACTCACAACGAAGCCAAAAACCACCATTGACAATGAATGGCTGAAAACGGCCATACAATATTCAATTTCTGCCAGACAATCACTCATAAACGATAAATCCACCGACGGATTCCGTCTCATCCACGGAGAAAACGACGGCATCCCCGGGCTGGTGGCGGATATCTACTGTCATGTTCTGGTGATAAAACTGGATACATCAGCATGGATGCCCCATCTGGAGCTTATCTGCGATATATTTAAAGAGCTGGTGCGCCCGCAGACAATAGTTTTGCGCCTGTCCCGTACTGTCGCCCCTAAAGGGTCATATTCAGACGGATGCATCCTCTACGGAAAACCTGTCGATGGAGCCGTTGTCTTCTCTGAAAACGGGATACTCTTTGAAGCCGATCCTGTGAACGGGCAGAAGACCGGATTCTTTCTCGACCAGCGGGAAAACAGAGCAAGATCAGGAAAGCTGGCAAAAGACAGAGACGTGCTTAATATATTCGCCTATAACGGTGGATTTTCGCTTTACACGGCAAAAGGCGGCGCAAGGTCTGTCATAAGCCTTGATATCGCTCCGCAGGCGCTGGAGGCGGCAAAACGCAACTTTGCGCTGAACCCCGAAATTATCTGTCCTCACGAAACGCTCTGCGCTGATGCTTTTGAGGCAATGAAGGAACTCGCAGACAAAGGCAGACGGTTCGGCATGGTGATTGTCGATCCCCCTTCTTTCGCACGAAAACAGGCGGACATACCAAACGCACTGGCGGCATATGAAAAGCTCACAAAACTGGCTGTGAATCTGACTGCAAAGGACGGAATACTCATATGCGCGTCCTGTTCCGCAAGGGTCAGCGCTGATGATTTCTTCACTACTGTGCTGAAAACCATGAAACGTTCGGGAAGAAAATTTACTGAAATTGAAAGAACACTGAACGCCCCCGACCATCCCGTGGGATTCGCCGAGGGCGCATATCTGAAATGTATTTATATGAAAGTCAGTTAAGCATTACCTATTATTCATGCGTATTTTTATCCATCCATGGAAAAAATACGTCAACGCTCTATTCGACAATTGTCAATATTTGGACTCATTCAGCCTTCGGCTAGTAGTCGGCAGAAGCCTCCTTTCGCTCACGCTATGTTCGTTTCGTCTGCTGAAGCAGCCTCAACAAACTCCGCGAATCTCATACTGAGATTCAGTTAAGCATTACCTCTATGTCTTCGAGTGTCTGGGAGCCGTATTCCTCATCGCTCACTTCACCTTTACTGTTATATACCTTAGTGAAAGGAACAGCGTCTATCTTCATAAGCTCCTTGTGCAGAGCAATCGATCCTGTGAAAAATTTAAAAGGAAATTTTTCCTCTTTAATAGTGGATTCGGCATATCTTTCGTCAGCAGGTTTTGTTATTCCGATAATCTGAATGTTGTTCTTTTTGATAAATTCAGGACTGTTTCTGAGCATGCGCATCTCACGCATACAGTGCGGACACCAGGGAGCCCAGAAAACGACAACAGTCTTTCCGTTAAAGGATTTTGACATTCTGACTATGTCTTCGGCTTCAACAGTTTTTAAAGGTGCGGCAAAAAGCTGAGCCGTAAGAAGTACCAGAAGTGTAATAAAAAATATTTTGCGCATATTTCCCTCAACAATAAAATATACGCAAACATACCTCCGACGGGGAATTAAATCAATATAAACTATTTTCTATATACTGAATATCCTACATACGCCAATATCAGCACCCAGATCACCGCGATAGGTATAAGCACTTTAAGATAGAACGGCCATTCGGAAAAGCCCATAAACGATTTTTTCTCATAAAGCCCTATATTCAGCGAACGCATCAGTTCGTATATGCTGATATAGCTGACCGGCATTATCCATCCTGCATAATTGCTGTCTTTAAGCACGGGTGCGTCATGGGGAATGTTTGTCATGATGTTCTGAATATCCGTAACAACCTGATCAGGAACGTCCTTTCCCGCCATAAACGCCCATTCAGGATAAAGCTTTGTGCTGTGCAGAAGAGGCAGTCCGTCTGAAACACTGTTCAGCACTTTCACATTTTTCAGGTCTATTTTTCCTTTCTTTGCCATGTTCTCAAGTATGCCGGAACGGACACTTCCGACGTCCGCCTTGCCCGAAAGGACATAATCCACCACCTTATCCTGAGTTCCGGTGAACACAACGCGGAAGTCTCTGCCCTCTTTAAGTCCAGCGTCTCGCACCTCTTTCAGCCCCATCCAGTAAGCCCCGAACCCTTCCGGATCTATACCGGCAAACACTTTTCCTTTTATATCCCTGAACGAGTTTATGTCGTTTCTGTCTGCGCGGGTGAACACAGCAGAAGAAAAATATGAAACTGTTTTTCCGTTGTATTCCTTAAGTTCTGTCAGTATTATACGCGCACCGTACTTCTCTTTCAGAATAACCGCTTCGGCGGGCTGTGTTATGACAACATCAATCTGCCCCGTTTCCATCAGTTTGCGCATCTGTTCAAAGCCGAAAACAGGCATCAGATAAAAAGAGTATTTGCTCTGCTGCTGTTCAAGATATGCAAGTGTGGGAGACCACATTTGATAGGCTTCCTGAATACCGTTATACGCCCTGACACCAACAGTGAATACTTTTTCCCTGTCAGCGTGAGCTGATCCGGCAAAAAGCAGTGCGAAGACAGCCAGAAGAATCATTTTACGCATAAAATTCCTCGCCTAGGCAGTGAATTTCGGCAGTATCACAGTGAACATAGCGCCATCTTTTGTGTTGGATGCGGTGATGCTGCCCTTCATGTGGTTTTCAATGATGGCTCTGGTCATATACAGACCAATGCCCGTACCTTCCTCGTTCTGTTTTGTGGTAAAATACGGCTCGAACATCCTTTCCATTACGGTATCGTCTATCCCGCCGCCATTATCGGATATATAGAAGGTGATCTGGTTCCCATCCGCTTCAAGTATTATATCAATTATACCTTCATTTATTTTTCCGGCGCGGATTTCTTTGAGTATGGCGTCCTTTGAATTCTGAATTATGTTCAGAACCGCCTGTTTCATTTCGCCCGGAAATCCGCTCACGATAGCGGTTTCAGCCATTTTTCCCGGATTTTCGTTAATACCTTCGGCATAAACGAATATATCGCCGCCGCTTCTGCATGTATAGTTCAGTGTGATACCGTTGTATTTCATCTGAGCGCTTATAAGCCTTATAACCTCTATCATACTGTTAATGATGGAGAATTGTTTTTCTGTCTTGTCCGCGCGGAAGAAGTTTCTGAAATCATCTATCGTGGTGGACATATGCTGAAGCATTGTCATTATCTTCTCTTCAAAATCGGCCGCCTCTTCCACATCAAACCGCCCGTCCCGCTGGGTTATCAGATAACTCTGAACGGCAAGTCCTATAATGTTAAGCGGCTGACGCCACTGGTGCGCAATTGCGTTAACCATGCGTCCCATATCCACAAACTTCTGCTGTTCAAAGAGAAGCTGTTCGTTCTTCTGCCTGAGTCCGGTCTCAAGTTCAACCATGTTCTTAAGTCTGCCGTTGATATCCTGAAGCTCTGTCTCGCGCTGTTTTATCCGCTTGATAAGCTCGTTGTATGCGGAAACAAGCTCACCGATATCATCGCTTCTCTTTATGGGCAAGAACTGGTCATAATCCAGAGACTCGGCTTTGCGCACCGCTGTCTGAAGCTCTTTCAAAGGCTTTGTCACTGCTAAATTCAGCAAAAACAGACTTACAGGCACCACAAGAACCAGAACAAAAAATGATATCATTATAAATCCCATGAGGATGCTCTGGCGGATGTCACGCACGGCATAGTCGTGGGCGGAAAATCCGAAATCCACCGACGTATCGCCGTCTATCACCCATCTCTGGAAATATATGTTCATACCGTCCGCACGCTGCATACGTTCAGCAGTGGTGAAGCTTTCAGGGAAAAGTGTCGTGTACTTATTATCAGGTCTTATTGTATCGTCAAAAACCGTCCAGCCATTGATATAATAAGTAAATCCCATTCCGGTGGCGGCCTCAACCTGACGCACAAAAGTGCTGTCCAGAAAATCAGCTGACATAACGGTCATACGGCTGCCGTTTCTTACAGCCTCCGCCGAATACTGAACCGTAAGAATTCCCGAAATATCGCTGAAACTGTAGCCTCTGCGGATGTGTTTTGAGTTTGAAAGAAAATCTTTTACGAAAGCCACATTCCCGAAATCAGGAAGTATCTCACCGTTTCTGATAATGACAGGTTTTCCGCCTGTATCAATATAACCGCCGTAATAGTCTCCGTTTTCACGAAAAGCAAACACCCGCAGTTTCATCTGTCCGTCATAAACGGCAAGCGCTCCGACGTTGCCCAGATTCGCCATCTCAGACAGCTTCGACGCTTCTTTAAAGAGTCCGGTCTCAGAAGAAAAATCCATTATCCCGAAATAATCCGAACTCGATATAACGTCTGTGTATTTAAGAAGGTCTACCTGAAGACTTTTGATCTTTTCGTTGAGAACTGCGAAGGAGGTTCTGAAGGAAGAGGCGGTGCGCCAGTTTATATTTGACACGGTCATAGTGTACAGAGTGACTGCAAAAACGGCACACATAAGCAGTATTGTGAGCATCACAAAAATAAAAAGCTTTGTTCTGACGCTCTTAATTTCAGGGATAATCATACAGCTTTCTCCGGGCCAACCGCATTACAAAGCGGTACGGAAAGTAGTAAAAAGCCAGCCTTGTCTGTGTATTCTATAGTTGAATCTTATATCATTTTGAGGATATTCACAATAGATTTAGAAATAATTCCATAAGTAAATACAATACACTTAACTTCAATTAATCACTGATTCATAAAATACACTCTGAATTATCAAAAATATTCTTCAATAGCAATAGCATATATAACTATTACGATGCTTGCTGGCGAAAAACAGCCAACATAAAAACGAATAAAAGACTTATTGGCAGATTTTCGCCACACCGGCACTGTAGTAAAAGTGTGGAAAGGGAACCAAATAAAAAAACTATTCATTATCTTTCAAATACTTAGAGACGCTAAATATAAATATTACATTTTTGGCACACGCATTGCTCTAATAAGTACTGAAACGTACGCAATAGGTATCAGATTTAAACATGGGTTCGGCGTAAGCCGAGGGGGAGTGTCTTTTCGGCGGGCGGATTGCCCGCTGACAGGACAGTAAAAAAGCAAATAGCCACAAATCAATAGATGCATAGGCGGTATCAACCGCTTTTCGCCCTGCTGAGGTCTCCAATACCGGCAGGGCTTTTTTATCTCTTTTCCTTGCACTTAGCTGCTGCGTTCTGCTTCGTCAGTTTCCGCTCGCTCGCAACGCGTACATTCGAGTACGCTCTTGCTCGTCTCACAGAAGCCTTCCTTGCATAACCCGCATCTAAGCACAAAAAACAATGATTGCTTCTCTCACCTCGTCTCTGCGAACCCTGCAGGGGTGAAGCAGTCTCATCTTATAATATGCGACTCATGTAGAGATATGCTCCGGACTTTTTACACCAGTCCGTATTTTTCCAGTTTATACCTTAAAGTGCCTCTGGGGATGTTCAGAAGTTTGGAGGTGCGCAGAACGTTTGCACCTGTGAGAACAAGAGCTTCCGAAAGAAGCTGTTTTTCGATGTTTTCCATAGCGGCTTCAAAATCCATTCCTTCGTGGGGTATATGCAAATTATTCTGAACCCCGTTCTTAGGTTTTTCACCGGAAATTTCGCGAGGCAGCATATCAGGGGTGATGATCTCCTTGCTGTACATGATACAGATGCGTTCCACAATGTTCTTCATCTCACGGATATTACCCGGCCATTGATACGCCTTGAAAAGCTCCAGAGCCTCTTTTGAAACCTCTTTAATATTCTTTTTGAACTCAGTGTTGTAACGTTTGATAAAATGATCAAGGAGCGGTGCTATATCCTCTGTACGCTCCCGCAGCGGCGGCAGAGACAGAGGAAACACATTGAGTCTGTAAAACAGATCCTCTCTGAACTCCTTATCGTTTATGGCGGCGCGCAGGTCTTTATTTGTTGCCGCAATAATGCGGACATCTATGTCAATATTCCGGGTGCTGCCCAGCCTGCGTATCTTTCTCTCTTCCAGAACCCGCAGAAACTTCACCTGAAGGTTCATATCCATCTCGCCTATCTCATCCAGAAATACAGTTCCTCCGGCTGCATCCTCCAAAAGACCTATCTTTCTTGTTTTGGCATCAGTAAACGCACCCTTTTCATGTCCGAAAAGCTCGGACTCAAGCAGGTTGAACGGAAGTGACCCGCAGTTTATATCGACGAACGGCTTGCCCTTGCGCGGCGAAAGGTTATGTATCGCTCTGGATACAACCTCTTTCCCCGTGCCGCTTTCACCCGTAATAAGCACTGTAGCTGTCTCGTGTTTGGCAACCTCGCGGATTTTCATGAAAACGTCAGTCATAGCCGGGCTGACACCGACAACTTCCGGCAGAACCGAGCCGTCACGTTTATATGATTTGAGTTCACGCTTGAGGCTTCTGGTCTCAAGAGCCAGCCGCACGATAAGGTGAAGAGCATCAGCCTTGAAAGGTTTTTTGATATAGTCGTAGGCACCCATCTTAAGAGCTTCAACAGCACTTTCAACGGTTCCATAACCTGTTATGATTATTACAAGAATTTCAGGATCCACCTCTTTCATCTCCCGCAGGATATCAAGTCCGCTGTCCCTGCCAAGATTCAGATCGAGAAGAACAAGGTCAATATCCCCTTCAGTGAGCATATGAATTGACTCATGCCTGTTCTGGGCAACAGCAACGTCATATCCTTTTAATGTGAGAGTTCTTTCGAGGTTTTCGCGAATAAATATTTCATCATCGACAACGAGTATTTTTTCCATATCCGATCCATGCAAATAAATGTGTATAAAAAGCAGTATAGGGTATTATGAAAATATAGCAAGAAAAACATGGCGGTTTTTCGCCATCACTATAAATTAAATCTGATACAAAAATCCGTACCCTTACCGGACTCGCTCTCAACGGTGATTTCGCCTCCGTGCCTGCGTACTATGTCGCGAACAACGGAAAGTCCTATTCCTGTTCCGTCTTTTTTATCGGTAAAGAAAGGTTCAAAGATCATATGTTGCTTTTCCGTGGAGATTCCTGAGCCTGTGTCCTTAAAGTGAATACAAATGCAGCCGTCTGCCGCCTTTGCGGTCACTGTCAGATTTCCGCCACCTGCCATAGCCTGAACCGCATTGATAATGAGATTGTGAAATGCCTGGCGCAGTTTGCTGCCGTCGGCGAGTATGTGCGGGATATCCGGTTCGATATCGGTCTGGACGTTAACTCTGTTGATAACGCAAAGCTTGCTGTTGAGCATCAGCACTTCGGAAAGCACAGCCGCAATATCCTCTTCGCCCATGGCGCGGAGATCGCCGCCGGAATATGTCAGCACGTCGGTAAGCATCCTTTCCAGACGATCAAATTCAGATATTGCCATACGGAGAAGATGTCTTTCATTCTCCGCACAGGTCATTCTGTCGTGGATGTCATCAAGAAGAACCCCTATGCCTGCAAGAGGATTGCGTATCTCATGCGCCAGAGAGGGCATTATCTCACCAAGCGACAAAAGTTTGGATGCTCTTTCGCGTTCACTGACATTCTCAAGGATGATCAGACTGTAACCGCTGCCTCCGACCTTTTCAGAAGCAACTGAATAATCCGAAGCAACGGAATTCTTCACTATGCTTATAACGGTTCCGTCACCGGCATCTTTAAGTTTTAATGCGGCGTCGCTCTCGTTTAAAAGCAGTTTGCCGACTTCATCCGCATAGACAGTGTCTCCGTTATCGTCAATAATAATGATCGCTCTGTAAAACTTAAGAAATCTGCTCATTACACCCTGAATTTATCCACCATAGCATTAAGATGTGTCGCCTGCTGCGCAAGCTGGTCTATGGTGCTGTTCACTTCTGTCATAGTGTTTACGTTCTGTTCCAGTCCCTGCGACATCTGCACGGCGTTCTCATTAACATTCTGAATACCTTCGCTCTGTTCGCCGATGGCAAGGCGCACAGCGCTGTTGCTGAGATTCACTTCATTAATAGCATCAACTATCTTTTTAAAGGAAGAGTCTGTCTCTTCAATAAGTTTATTACCTGTATTTATGTTCTTTTCTGCGGTTCCCATTTCGGTTGATGCCGATTTAGTATCCGCAATAAAGGTTCTTATAATAGAATCTATTTCAGATGTGGCGGACTGGGTTCTCTCCGCAAGTTTACGAACCTCGTCGGCAACAACTGCAAAACCTCTGCCCGCTTCCCCCGCCCTTGCCGCTTCGATGGCAGCGTTGAGAGCCAGAAGATTCGTCTGATCTGCGATATCGCTGATTACGTTCAGTATCTCTCCTATCTGCCCAGACGAAGTCGTAAGGCTTTCTATGGTTTCAGCAAGTTTCGCAGTTGAATGAGTAATGCTTTCCATGCCGGACTTCACCATCTCAAGCTTTTCAGCTCCGTCATTTGTACTTGAAACCGCTTCGTTAAGAGGCACGGACGCCTGCTGAATGTTATCAACCATGACATCGCTGGTAGCACTTATCTGACTTATGGCAGACGCTATCGACTCAACCTGACGGGAGCGATCCATAAACGCGTCTGTCATATTTCTCATTGTGGAGTTCAGCTCTTCCGCGCTGACGCTGAGTCCGGATGCGTTCTCCTTAACGTCGGAGACTATCTCCTGAATACTGCCGACAAAACTGTCGAAATAACCTGACATTTCGCCTATCTCGTCTTTGGTATTTATATTGATGCGGCGCGTAAGGTCTCCCTTGCCGCCTGTAAAATCCTTAAGGATATGAATAAAACCATATAATCTTTTAATTACTGACGTATAAACGAAAAGATATATCAGACCGGAAAGGACTGTTATCAGTACCGAAGTTGTGTATACCCAGAATGCTGCAGAACTCACAGCCTCTCTGTTTATATCTGATGCCATCTCATATTCGTTTGTAATGGATGATACCAGCAGGTCAATTTCAGAGCTGTTCTCGCTCGCAATACCATCTATTTTGTCATCCAGAGCGGCAAAAACTTCATCTCCGCCACCGTTTTTTACAGCCGGAAAGAGTTCGCCTTCAATGATTTCTTTCTGTTTCGCAAACAGAGCAAGTATCTTTTCGATAGCCTCTTTTTCCTCTTCCGTATCTGCATAGTCGCGGAAACCGGAGGTCATTGCATCAATATCTTTGTAGTGAGCGCTGATCTCATCTATGAGTTCAGGGGCAATTTGCATTGAATCTTTGTCGACAATAATATCCATTGCCGCAAGAGCAATGCCGCTGTTGTAAGTTTTCAGGAGGTTAACATCAAGAATCTCACGGGTTCTGGAATCCTGCATCTCAGAAGCGGATTTCGCCCCCGAAAGTTTGACGCCGAGATATACGGCGGTAAATACGGAAACAGCGAACAGTACAGAGAAAAATAAATTCAGCTTTGCCCTTATGGTCATAACGCACCTCAAAATAAAAACTTATTAGCTAATAGAATATACCGATTCCGTCTTAATTTAACAAGTGAATGTTCTGTGCTATATTCTTCCCTTTTTTCTGAGCCACATAAAGAGAAATGGCCATATGATAAGCACAGCCAGCGAAATAGACATTATCATATAACCGTAATAGCGCAGAGGATCAGGGTGAGGCAGTGTAACGAGCCACATACAGAGAGCGCCCGCCATGAACTGATAAAAAACCATGAAGGATGATGCAGAGCCTATGTCTGTACGAACCTGCTCAAGGACAAGACTTGAACTGACAGGTCTGTTGAAACCCATAAAAAAAAGCAAATATGAACATACCGGCTGCAAAAAATTCATAACCGAGGTGGTTGAAGAGCAGCACAAAAAGTCCGCCGACAAACGTACCGATAAAACCTGTGGTGAGCATTCTGGACTGTTTGAGCTTTATGGAAAGTTTAGCGCTGGCAAATGACCCAGCCATGGCGCAAACTGCGTTAAGCCCGAAAAGAAGGCTGAAAAGCTGACCGGAAAGCCCGTATACCTTAATGTAGGCAATAGGAGAGAACGCTATGAAGCCGTAAAACGGGGAGATGGAAAGCCCCATAACGGTTGTTGCCACAGCATATTCTCTATTGAACAATAACGATTTATAGCGCAGAAAAAGAGAAATGATACTCCCCTTAATAAACTCTTTTGATGTCTCTTCATATCCCAAAGCTATCATCGAAGTGATAAGCACCATGGTACCCTGTGCAAAAAATATAAGCCTCCACGATCCAAGTCCGAGAAGCATTGTGCCTATGGAGGGCGCAACCATCGGCGCAACTGCAAGAATAACACCTATATATGCCAGCGCCTTCTGGCGTTCTGCTCCTTCATATCTGTCCCTGCATATTGCCATAACCATGGCGGACGGCGCGGCGGCTCCCATTCCCTGTATAATGCGGAAAAGGATAAGCATTTGCGGGTTCGTTGCAAATCCGCACAGAAAACTGGAAATAACGAAAAGCCAAAGACCGAAAAGCAGTACCGGTCTGCGTCCGAACTTATCTGAAAGTGGTCCGAATATCAAAAGAGACGAACTGAAAGAGGCAAACCAGAGAACCAGAGAAAGATTGACCACGGAAACGTGAACGTTCCAGTCTGCCGCTATAGTGGGAATAGCCGAAAGATACATATCAGTTGCCAGAGGCGGGGTTGCTCCGATCAGTGAAAGAAATATAATATAAATTGACGGGTTTTTGATTTTGAATGAACTCAACATTAAAGTCTTCTCTCCAAATAATAATAGAACGCTTCGATTATATCAGGTATACTCTTTTTGAGGTAATATTCAATGGATAAGTCATATATCACATATAGTTTTATACTATCGGACACAAACGGATGGATTGACACTGACCGCACTCATCCTTCAGTGAATATAAAAAGAAAACTCTCATGGGTACACATGGAAGCGGACAGTGAACGAACGCTGAGCTGGCTGAACGAACAGGAGAACATAGACTCTCTGGCCATCGACAGCCTTCTGGAAGAGGACACACGTCCGCGTACGGCTTTCTATCAGAACGGATATATGGTCAACCTGCGCGCCGTTAACCTGAACTCTGAACGGGATCCCCACGACATGGTCTCCATCCGCATGTTTGTTCAGCCCGACAGGATAATCTCAACATCAAAACGCCAGTGCCATGCTGTTGAAGACCTCGCAGCCGCACTTAAAACAGAAGAAGCCCCGCGCACCACAGGCGAATTTGTCACTCTTCTGCTGGAACTTCTCACCGAGCGGGCGGAAAGCTACATCACCGATCTGAAAGACAGTACATATGAGCTTGAATACAAAATTATAGATGAATCCGATATAAACCAGCGCAGGCAGATATCTGAAATACGGCGTGCAGTCATAACTTTCACCCGCTATTTCTCACCGCAAAAGGATGCTGCGGCAAAACTGGCAGCGGCGAAAGGTAGCCTGTTCAATGCTTCGGAAGAACAGAGGATTCAGGAATGTATAAACAAGATCAGTAAATTCATAGAGGATCTGGACGCACTTGACAACAGGTGCTATGTCCTTCAGGACGAAGTGGCGGCAATCACCAACGACAGAATAAACAAAAACATGTATTTCATATCAATGCTGGCGGCAGTGTTTCTTCCGGTAACTTTCCTGACCGGTCTCTTCGGGGTCAACCTTGGAGGGATTCCCGGGGGTAAAAGTGAAAAAGGCTTTGCAACATTTATCATAGTGCTGGTGCTTGTAATCTTAATACAGATAGTTGCGTTCAAAAGACTGGAACGTTTCAACAGGAAACAGTAAGAGAAACCATACGGAAATCTTTGCCAAGCCGGAGACCGGCTTTTTCAAGTGCTTCCGCAGTTCTTTTTTCCGTCTTTTTATGCCCGCATTCAGATGTGACATAAAAAAGCTTCTCCGTTATGACAAAACTGACATCTTCAATCCCTTCCTGCTTTTTCATTTCATCCATGAAGGCAAACACACACGGAACGCAAACCGTCCCGTATTCAAACCCCATGCCTTCAACATTCACTTTATAGTTTTGCATATAAAACACCATTGGTTCAATATATAGCATTTTGAACAAAACGCAAACAGGACTTTATTACTCTCTTTTAATTAAATGCTGCTGACAAGAGTATTCACGTCAATCACTACCATTTTCAAGGATGGTTTTAAAACAAGTTTATGCGGACAAATGTAAAGATTCTTGTTATTATCAAATCAACACAATATGAGGTTTTCTTATGAAATTAAGCATTATGAAAAAGCTCTTTATTCCTACCGCTGTAGTTTTTCTTATTGTTATCATATCTTTTATAGCGAATTGGATAGTTATAGAAGGTCAGGAGAAAGATGCACTGATCGTCAATATCGCCGGTCGCCAGCGCATGATATCTCAAAAAATGACGAAAGAGATACTGACATATGAGCTGAGCAGAGGTGAAGCAAAAGACGAAGTGAAAAAAAATATCGCAGGTTCAGTTAAAAATTTCGATCTAACCCTGAAAGGACTTCTGAATTCAGGCAAAGTCCCGCTCTCCAACGACCCTGAGGGTGAAATGGTTTTCATCTATGCCGTGGGCGATCCGGCACATGCACAGCTTGAAAAAGTGAAACTGATGTGGGATACGTTTGCCGCTAATCTTACAAAATATCTTGAAACAGGCGACAAGCAGGATCTCGAATACATAATGCAGAACAACATGCCGCTCATGGCAGAAATGAACAAAGCTGTCACCATGCTTCAGGAAAGCTCCGAGGCAAAAATCATGAACATGCTGAGACTCCAGCTATTCTTCACCGCAATCATAATTTTATCCGTAATGCTTCTGATGTTTGCATCAAAGGTGATGATAGGATTCATAAACACGTTCAAAACCAAAATGAGGGATATATCCGAGGGCAACGGAGACCTCAGACTGAGACTCAACGTTAAAAGTCACGACGAGATCGGCACTGCCGCAACCCATGTGGATCATTTTATAGATACGGTACACAAAGTGGTATCGTCGACAATGCGCAACGCTGATGAAACATACGAATCAAGTATAAAGCTTTCAACAACTGCAGAATCCCTTTCCAACAACATCCATGAACAGATGGAACTTGTTTCAAAAAGCGGCGAGCTTACATCCGAAGTTGGACAGGAGCTTGATATAACCGAAGAGATGGCTGTAACCACCACGGAAGTCATAGAAAAAGGTAACAAGCAGCTTGAGGAATTCACCGTTCATCTCAACACTTTTTCCGCTTCAATAGTTCAGGACAGCAAAAGACAGTCGGAACTTTCAGAGCGCATCAAAGCTCTCAACGAGCAGATGGCGCAGATATCGTCTGTTCTGGGTATGATAGCGGACATTGCAGACCAGACAAACCTGCTGGCGCTGAACGCCTCCATTGAGGCGGCAAGAGCCGGTGAACACGGGCGCGGTTTTGCAGTTGTCGCAGACGAGGTTCGTAAACTGGCAGAACGCACACAGGCTTCACTGGGCAATATAAACACTACCACAAGCGAACTGGTCAACAGTGTTGAGTCAATCAGCAGAGAAACCGATAAACTGTCCAAAAAAATACTCGGTGTCGCTGACCAGTCCAACGACCTGATAAATCTGGCGACCAGCACAAAAGACGAACTCAGCGTTTCACTGAACACCTCCGCCACACTTGTCGGCAAGACAACACTAATTGCCACCAGAACAAAAGAATTGATACTCATAATGCAGAAACTTTACAAACTCTCCGAGCAGAATACTCACGCAGGGGACGATGTAAGCCAGATCGCCGCGTCGCTGAACGCAAAGGCGATGGAGCTTTCGTCCATGCTTAAACACTTTACGGTATAAAGCAAAGGCGGTGTAATCACACACCGCCTTTTTTTATGTTTTCAATCTTTCTTATATACCCGTCCACATCAAATTTTGAACGGCATCCGTTGCGGTTCATATAGCGTATTTTGCCGTAAACCGGACGCTCTGTCCATGCCCTGTCATGCACACCGGCAACACTCCACGCCACACCCACATAGCCGTTCGGATCACGCCCGTCAAGCGCATAGGTATCGTTCAGCAGCAGAGCATATCTGAAAGCGTCTTCGGGGCTTTCAGTCCATTCCAGAATCTTTTTCGCCCAGTACATCCGCATATAGCCGTGCATCCTTCCGGTCAGCCTCATCTGCATCTGCGCCGCGTTCCAAAGCGTGTCGTGTGTCTGGGCAGTTTCAAACGCTTCATAGGGATAGATATATTCCCGTCTGTCGTTTCTGTGCTCGTCAAGGGTCTTCAATGCCCACTTGTCGGCACCATCTATGCTGTCATATTCAGGATTGTACAGGCAATAATTATCTGAAAGTTCTCGGCGGATGATCAGTTCTTCAATATAGGCATCCTTATCCTCATCAGGCGCATCAGCTTTCATAACATCAAGCGCCGCCCTTTGTGGAGCAACCTGTCCGAAATGAAAATAAGGAGACATCATTGACTGAGCATCAAAGTTTGGATTGTTGCGTTTTTCGTCATAACAAGATAGCTTTTCGTCGGCAAATTCTCTCAGGGTTTCCATAGCCGCTTTAGCGCCCGAAACAATCGGGAAAGCACCGCTGTATGAATAAAGCGCTTCCGCCCTCGCCCAGTCAGGTTTTTGAATGTTTTCAGAAAAAACGGTCGTCTGCTTTTGCATCTTAGGAAATTCCGTCAGAAAATCCCCAAGAACCCGATGTATTTTCGGTCTGATGGTTCTCGCGGCATATTCCTGTTTTTGCGATACGAAACGGCAGGGGACAACGTTGTGAGCATCCACCTCAATGACGGGTATATCAAGAGCCGCAGCAACGTCCGCACGCCATGCCATAGGCACTTTCAGCGGCATAAAATCGCATATCAGCGTGTCCGCTTTGTGCTGTCTGACAAATTCCGGTATTTTTTCATGGGGTCTGCCGATTAGCAGATAGAACGGTATATTGAGGGCTTCAAGCTCCTGCGCGGTCTCTTTCAGCCCGTTTATCATGAATCTGTAATGAAATGAATTGCCGTTTGGAAAATCAGGTGACAGGCAGAAGAGTACAGCAAAAGCGCTGTCCGCCGCCATAGCCAGTTCTGCGGCATAGATAAGCGCCCAGTTGTCTTTTGCGCGCTGGTCTCTGGACATCCAGTAGATTGTTTTGCCAGCCTTTGCTGGTCTGCCGTTGAGTGAAAAAGTACGCCTTATATCCATAAGGCATTGTACTATATTATGAGCGAAGTTGCCACTCCCCACATTGTACAGCAGACAAGTCCGTCAAGAATACGCCATACGATGGGTCTGGCAAACACTCTTGCCAGAGCGGAACCGAAAAGAACAAGCGCAAAAAACCACACGATGGATGCAGTTGACGCGCCAAGCCCGAAAACATAGCGTCCGCTTCCGATGAATCCGGCGCTGATGCTTCCAACAAGAAGCACTGTGTCAAGGTAGACGTGAGGATTAAGCACTGTGACAGCCAGAGTAGCGAGGAGAGTTTTTTTTACGCTGGAATCGGTCTTTTCGTTCAGTTCCATCCTGCGGGCGGAAAAAGCAGACCGGAGGGACAGAAAACCGTACCAGAAAAGAAAAGCCGCTCCGCCCCAAGTTGCTATCTTCATAAGGGTCGGGTTTGACGCAACAAAAGTTCCTACACCTGCAACGCCTGTCATGATGAACAGTACGTCGAATATGGCGCACACCAGAGCCACCTTAAAATGGTGATTTCTCTTTACGCTCTGGGTCAGAACAAACGCGTTCTGCGCTCCTATCGCTACTATCAGTCCGGCTCCTGTTGAAAATCCGCTAACAAATGCAGTCATTTCGCTCTCCTTTCGTAAGAGAACATATGACATAGCTCATAAAAAGTAAAATTAATTGTTTTCATAATACATAAGTTTTGCTAATATTAATCTATGTATGATTACAAACTTCTGGAAGCCTTCTGCGCTGTCGTCGAGTGCGGCGGATTTGAAAAGGCGGCTGAAAAACTTTTTATAACCCAGTCGGCAGTTTCGCAGCGTGTGCGTCAGCTTGAGGACGCGGCGAAATCCGTTCTCCTTGTGCGTTCAAATCCTCCCATGCCAACAGATACTGGCAAAGCGTTCATGGCGCACTTCAATAAAGTGCGTTCCCTTGAGGATGAACTTGAAAAAGCGCTCAGTCACGATGAGGACTGCGGCTTCACAAGCGTCAGCATAGGTCTGAACGCCGATACCCTCGCCACATGGTTCTTTGATGCCATAGAAGAAACGGTGAAGCGTGAAAGGATACTTTTAAAACTTCGTGTGGACGATCAGGAAGTTACCCATTCAATGCTGAAAAACGGCGTAGTGTCCGGCTGTATCAGCACCAGAAGCACCCCAATGCAGGGATGCAGTGTGCATTATCTCGGCAAAACAACCTACCGGATGTACGTTTCCCCCGAAAAACATGAAGAATGGTTTCCGAAAGGCTTTACTCAGGAAGCATTACAGAATGTTCCTGTGATAATCTATAACGAGCGGGACACACTTCACACCCAGATGTTCCGCAAGGCGCTGGGCAAGGAGAACGTTGCCCATCCGGAACTGTTCATCCCGTCCGTTGAAAAATATCTGGATGCCGTTATGCGTGGATTCGGCATCGGCATGATGCCCGACCAGCAGTGCAAAGCGTATCTCGAACAGGGAATGATAGCCGATGCGGCGGCTCCGCACACTGTCGAAGCACATCTTTACTGGCACAGATGGAACATAGATTCAAAGCCTCTGGACGCACTTACAAAAGCACTGATTCGCTATTGTAAAGATGCATAATGTAATATATTCTGGAAATTATTTGTTTGTTTGGAGGCATATATGAACGTTCACGATATAATCAGGAAAGTTCGTGACAAAGAAGCGTTTACACACGCAGAAGTTGTTTCGATGCTTGAAATAGACCCTAAATCCAGAGAAGCTCACCTGCTGATGGGTGAGGGAGCCAGAATCTCCCGTGAACTGACAGACAACACAGCGGAGGTACACGGACAGTTCGCACTGAACCTTGCGCCCTGCCCTGTAAACTGCCGCTTCTGCGCATTTGCTGCAAAATACGGCATCTTCAAGGAACCAAAGGAACTCACCGTTCAGGAATCAATAGATTACGCAAAAGGCTTTGACAACGCACCGGAAAACGCCGCAGTTTTCCTTATGACAACAGCAAACTACGATTTCGGAAAATTCATGGAGATTTCGCAGGAAGTCCGTAAAATGCTTCGTCCTGAAACCCTCATGATAGCCAACGTTGGCGACATGTCCCCCGAACAGGCTGTCAAAATGAAAAATGCAGGATTCAACGGCACATACCACGCAATCCGCATGGGCGAAGGGGACAAAACCAACGCACCCGTTAAACAGCGGCTGAAATCCATACGCGCGTTTCAGGATGCGGGTCTTGTTGTCGGCACCTGCGTGGAACCCATCGGACCTGAACACACCAACGACGAAATAGCCGAAAAAATACTCCTTGCGGCATCATTCGACCCCGCGTTCAGCGGTGCAATGCGCAGGATAACCATACCCGGTTCCGACCTTGAACAATACGGAATGATCTCCGAACTGCGTCTGGCGCAGATTGTTGCCATCACACGCATCGCCACCCCCATGAGCGTTCTGGGCAACTGTACCCACGAACCGAACATATTGGGTGCTTCGTCAGGTGCAACCCTTTTCTGGGCAGAGGTCGGCGCAAATCCGAGGGATACAAACGAAAAAACGGAAGAGAACAGAGGAATGTCCGTTGCCGACTGCTCAAAACTTTTCGCAGAAGCAGACTGGCAGGTTGGCAAACGCCCTTCCATATACTATAACAAAAAGCACAACGTTCTAGCGGAGGCATAAAACATGCTCGACAGCACACAGATCATCCTTTTCTGCTCCACATCACTCCTGCTCGCCATCACACCGGGACCTGACATCATTTATGTCATCACCCGCGGCATAACCCAGGGACACAAAAGCGGCATGGCGGCGGCGGCGGGATTTTCCCTCGGCAACATAGCACACACCACCTTTGCCATTGTGGGTCTGTCGGCAATAATCCGTTCCAGCGCTCTGGCGTTCACCGCCATAAAGATAGCGGGCGCGATATACCTTATCTACATCGGATGGAAGACCTTCACCAGCAAAGGCGGGGCAACCGCCGAAAAGGACACGAAGATATTAAGCCCCAAAGCTGTTTTCATACAGAGCATCACCGCAAACATTCTGAACCCCAAAGTTGCGCTCTTTTTCATTGCCTTCTTTCCGCAGTTCATAAAACCGCAGAACGGACACCCTGCAATCCAGATGGCGCTTCTGGGACTGCTCTTCATCATATGCACCTTCATAGTGTTTTCAGCCTGCGCTCTTTTCAGCGGACAGATAGGCGAAAAACTCAAAAACTCCAAAGGTGCCGGTTATCTTAACAAGGCGGCAGGTGCAGTGCTGATGGGACTGGGCGTTGCGCTGGCTTTTTCAAAAAGATCATAAAAACTTGATGTAATTTTCATTACAAAACGGTATAATCCTTTCCGATGAATACGAATTATCAGGCGTTCAAACTCGGAATCAAAGAGGGACTGCCCGTTGCACTGGGCGTTGCGGCATACGGGGTTGTGTACGGCATGCTCACACAGGGCGTCCTGACAACATGGGAAACCGTCATGTCCTGCATGGTGGTTTTTGCCGGAGTATCACAGATAATGGCGCTTGAAATGTGGAACTCTCCACTCCCTGTTTTCGCTCTGATCCTTTCAACGTTCATAGTCAATATCCGCCACATACTCATGGGCGCATCAATATATCCCTATGCGGAAAAAGAGAAAAAATGGGTGAGCTACATCAGCCTGTTCTTCATGGTGGACGAAGGCTGGGCGCTGACCATGGGCAAAATGGCACGCACTGCCGAACGCATAGGTTACCTTGCAGGTACAGGATTCATCCTCTATTTTCTCTGGCTGGCTTCCGCCATGATAGGCAGACAGGCAGGAGCTTTCATCCCTTCTCCTGAAAAGCTGGGTATAGATTTCGCTCTGTCGGCTGTGTTCATAACAATGGCTATATCCGGTTTCCGCGGAAGAAAGGACATACCCGTCATAGTTGTGGCAGTCATAGTTTCCTGTCTTTTCGAGCATTATGTGGGCGGGAAATGGTACATACTGGCGGGCGGCATCGCCGGCGGATTTACAGCATGGATAAGTTATGGACAAGACTAGTTTTCTGACCATTCTCGGAATGGGGATAGCAACATATATCACCCGTGTTCTCGGGTTCTATATAGCGGGAAAAGTCAAACTCACGCCCAGATTCCGCTACGCACTGCAAAGCATCCCGATAGCAATACTGGTATCGATTGTTGCTCCGACGATAATAAAAGGTTCAATTCCTGAAATACTTTCGGCGATGGTGGTTATAGGCACTGCGATAACCGGACGCGGACTTCTTTTCTGTCTCGCTGTGGGCATCATGGCTATCAATTTCTTCAGATATATCTTTTAAAAAGGGAGTGTTTCCAGAAGTTTTCCTATCTTTTCAACGGATTTTTTCACTTTCGCATCTGTCATAAGGTCGCGTTTGTCTTTCAGAATTTCAGACAGTTCCTTGCCCAGTGTGTTGCGCAGGCTTTTGCCCGCCTCCGAAACGGATTGAGGCAGAGCGTTCTTTGCAGAAAGCAGGCGCATGGTGTCCGCCACTGCTGTCATTCTGGGAACAAGTTTTTTCACCGCATCCACGAAAAGCTCGTTGGCATTTACGAATTTACGCACGGTCTCTGCCTTTTGAAGAGCCGCCGCATAGCGTTTCGCCAGCGAATCGAATTCTTTCAGCACAGCCTCAAGCTCTGCCACCTGCTCCTCTGATGCTTCGGAGGTTTCGGCGTTCAGCTTTTCAGCCATGGCGTTCACAGAACCTGCAAAGGACTTTGCAACTTCATCAAAGTTTCCGTCCTGTTCCATAGCGCCCATGAAAAGCGGATTTTCAGTAAGCACCTGATAGAGCTCCTGTTCGGCTTTTTTAAACTCAGCGTCGGTAAAAAACATGGCTGTTTTTGAGTAAATATTTGATATCCTCTTCCCGAAACAGTCGCCTGTTTTCTCCGCCATTTCGCGCAGTTCCGCACTTGCAGTGCCCAGCGTCATAAGTTCCGCGTATTTCGTACTGACGGCTTCAAGGTCTTCATACTGCGCCCTGACCTCCTGTGCGCATATCTTCATAGCAGAGATGAATTCCTGTTTTTCCCTAGCAGCTTCCATCGCCGCGGCATACTTTTCCGCAGTCTCATGGTGACGTTTCATAACCTCGGTAACATTCGCGCTCATAACGCACCTCCGCTGTTTCAGAAATGAGATGATACCGTGTTATGCTTTATACTGCAAGGATTAATGAATCAGAACTCTGTCGCCGATGAGAAGAAGAAAAAACAGCACAGCAGAAAGGTTAAGTGAGTTGAAACGGAGCATAGGTTTTTTTGCATAGCCAAAGATGAAGAATACAACAGGTATCACAGCTGCGATATTCAGCACGGCAGTAAATCTGCTGTTATACACTTCGGAAAAAGAGATGAAAAGAAGTGCCGTAAGATACCCGACAGCCCAGACCAGAACAAACAGCCTGCTCTTGTCCGCGCCGTATGAAAACGTCAGCGTCTTAAAACCTGCGCGTCTGTAGTCGTCTGCATAGATGTCAGCCAGAACGGCAAAATGCGGCGTCTGCCAGAGGTAAAGCACGGCTGTGACAAGCAATATCTCTCTGTCGAAAGGGTTGCCGCCTGCCATGCTGTAGCCGAGCATTGGCGGCATAGCGCCTGTCAGCGCACCGAGCATTACGGAAAAAGGAGATATCCTTTTGAAAGGCGTATATATGAAGTTATACCCCAGAACCACCAGCAAACCTATGACCAGAGCTGCGACGCTACCGCTTATGGCTATGAAACAGAACCCTATGAGTATCAGCACAACTGAAAACATCAGCGCCTCTTTTGGCATTATGAAGCCCCTTGGCAAAGGACGCTTCATTGTGCGCGTCATCATCGCGTCCATCTCCCGCTCCTGATACTGGTTCAGTGCGGAACAGCCGAAAGAAAGAAAACATGCCGCGCATACAGCCAAAAGATGCGTAACACCAATATGGCGAAAAGAAAGGCAGGCCCCCGCAAAAGCGGAAAGGCCTACCATTGATGATAATCGTAATCTGACAAGATGCTTTATGCTTCGCATCTATTTCAGTGTGCTGATGTACTCTATCAGCGCTTTCATGTCGTCGTCGCTGAGGCTTTCGTATTCCGGCATTGAAGGTTCAAAACCGTCAACAACGTACTCAGACGGATGTTTGATGGAGCTTATTATATACTCCACGTTTGCAGTGACCTCCATCTTTTTGCCGTCTTTCAGAACAGTTGTCTTTCTGTCCATCAGCCCCTTAAAGCTAGGTCCGACCATCTCGCTTCCGTCAACGGAGTGACATCCGGTACAGCCTTCGCGCTCGGCTACCTCGGCACCCTTAGCCCCTGCCCTAACAGCAGGTTTGCCGCCGCCCTTGAAGTATTCAAGCATTTTTGCAAGTTCCTCTTTGGAAACCTCGGTCGGAGGCATCATATCCTCGTAACCTTTTACAATGTCGGCTCCGGGCTCAAGAATAGATTTTTCAATATAAGCGTCGTCGGCTTTAACTGTTTTCTCTTTGCCGTTTTCCATAACAACCGTGTCGCGTCCGTATATATCTTTAAAGCTGGGTCCCACAAGCTCTGTTCCGTCTGTAGTGTGACAGTCGAAGCAGCCGTGTTTCTTCATCACCTCTTCGCCTTCGTTGGGAGCTTCCGTGGCGGAGGATGAAGCGTTCAGCCATTTGTCAAATTCTTCCTTCGGAACTACAACGACCTTGGAAAGCATGTAGGAGTGACGCACGCCGCAGTATTCGGCACACTGTATCTCATATTCGGCTGGTTCGCCGCTGTTAAACCACACATATGTGTGCATACCCGGCACTGTGTCCATTTTTACACGGAACGCAGCGACATAAAAGCTGTGGATAACGTCAACCGAAGTCAGGTCAACTTTTATCGGTGTATCCGCAGGAACGTACAGCTTGTCGCTGGTCTTTCCGTTGGGATATTCAAATTTCCACGACCACATGCGGGCGGTACACTTGACCTCATAACTGTCGGCTGGGGCTTCGCGAAGAGCCTTGTAGCCTACCCAGCCGTACCAGAACATTGCGCCGACTATGATGCACGGCACGATGGTCCAGATGAGTTCCGCAACAAGATTGCCCTCTATCTGCGACGGTTCGGGGTTTCTTTTTCTGCTGTATCTGTAAAGGAAATACAGAGTTACCGCCGTTATCAGAAACAGGATGATAAAAGATATCCCGAATATAAATTTAAATGCCGTGTCAACTTTGCTTACGGCATCTATCAGTGTCGTATCCATATCAGCCTCCCCTGTATGCCAGATCGAAGAACGTCATGCCTATGAAAATGGCGAGCAGCAGGAAACACAGAAAAACTATCATCTGCATAAACCTGTTCTCATATTTCATGTGCATGAAGAACAATATGACCAGCAGAGCCTTTGTAACAGCCAGCGTAAGCGCAACAGCAACGTTCAGAAAGCCGAGGTCAATGCGCGACACTGCAACTGTTGTACCGGTCAGCAGAAGCAGCAGGACAAGGATTATCCCTGCCGTCTTTATACTGAGTATATGATGTTGATGTTCATGATTTTCACTCATAACAGACCTCACAACACAAGATAGAACAGGGGAAACAGGAATATCCAGATGAGGTCAACTATGTGCCAGTAAAGACCTGCATTTTCCAGTTTCACAAAATCCTGCTGATTGATAACGTCCTTCTTCATGAACCACACCATAACCGAAAGCAGAATTGCTCCGATTACGACGTGAACGGCGTGAAGCCCTGTCATGAGGAAATACAGCCCGAAGAAGATATTCTCACCGTGGGACATCTCGCGAAGGTGCGGAGAGTCCGGCCAGATGCCGTGGTGGAATTTTGCGCGCCATTCTATCGTCTTGTTTATCACGAAAATGCCCGCACAGGCTATCGTCAGATATGTAAAGTTAACGGCAAGCTTCTTTTTTCCCTGCTGGATAAAAGTGATCGCCGCCGCTATGGCAAAGCTGGAGAACAGCAGTACCACAGTGTTAAGTGTTCCTATGAACACGTCCAGCTGTTTTCCGCCCACATGGAAATCCGCTCTGTATTCATGCAGATATGCTGCATAAAGCACGAACATACCGCCGAAAAGCAGCACTTCCGTAAACAAAAACAACCACATGCCGAGCTTTGCGCCGGCGTAATCCTTATGTGTATTACTCATCAGGCGTTATCCCCCTGAAATCGTATGGTTTACGGGATGCGTCCGGTTCCTCGTCAAAGTTCAGAAGGGGCGGAGGCGTGGGGGTAGCCCATTCCAGTGTGGCGGCACCCCAAGGGTTGCGCCCGACCTTTTCGCCTTTCGTAAAACCTCTCCAGAGGTTGACAAGCATTATAATTATGCCGACGGCAAGAATCCATGATCCCACTGTGGAGATAACATGACCCTCCTGATACTGCGGCAGGTAGTCGTAGTAACGTCTGGGCATACCCTCAAGCCCGATGATGAACAGCGGGAAATAGAGCAGGTTAAAGCCCACGAACAGGATATAAAAAGCGATTTTAGCTATTTTTTTGTTATACATTCTGCCGTAATACTTCGGAAGCCAGAAATGAGCCGCGGCAAACATGCCGAATCCGGTGCCGCCGAAGATAACGTAGTGGAAGTGGCTTACGACAAAATAGGTATCGTGAACGTGCACATCCGTTCCGGCAGAACCAAGGATCAGCCCCGTAAGACCGCCGACTGAGAACAGGAAGATGAATCCCAGTGCGTAAAGCAGAGGGGGTTCAACGGATATGGAACCTTTGTAAAGGGTTGCCGTCCAGTTGAATACTTTTATAGCCGACGGAATGGCGACCACGAATGTCAGAAGCGAGAAGATGAGAACCGCCGTGTCGCTCATGCCCGATGTGAACATGTGATGCGCCCAGACCAGCGAACCTGCGAAGGCTATCATAAGGCTGGAAAAGGCTATCGCCTTATACCCGAAAATCGGTTTGCGGGCAAAGACGGGGATAATATCCGAAACAACACCCATGGCGGGAAGTATCATAATGTACACCGCAGGGTGAGAGTATATCCAGAAAAGGTGCTGATAAAGAATGGGGTCGCCACCCTTATTCGGGTCGAAAAGACCTACACCCAGAACCCGTTCGGCAAAAATCAGAAGCACCGTAATACCAAGCACAGGGGTTGCAAGAACCTGAATCCAGCCTGTGGCATAGAGCGACCATGTAAAAAGAGGTATCTTCGTCCATGTCATGCCAGGCGCGCGGAGCCTGTGAATGGTTGTTATGAAGTTAAGTCCTGTAAGTATTGATGAAAAGCCAAGAATGAACACCGCTATGACGGCAACTGATACGTTTGTTGTGGTGAACTCCGAAAACGGAACGTAAAACGTCCAGCCTGTGTCCGGTGCGCCGCCGCCTGTAAAAAGGGATACGAGAGCGAGTAACGTTCCGCCTACATAAAGGTACCATGAAAACAGGTTAAGTCTCGGAAACGCCACGTCTTCCGCCCCAAGCTGTATAGGCAGTACAAGGTTGCCTATTGCGGCGGGTATGCTGGGGATCACCACGATAAATATCATTATCACCCCGTGGAGAGTGAAAACCGTATTATATGTCTGTGCATCCATTATTGTTCTGCCCGGCGCGATAAGCTCAAGCCGGATCGCGAGTCCGAGACACAGTCCGGCAATGAACATCGCCAGAATGATATACATATACATAAGCCCGATGCGCTTATGGTCGGTGGTGGTCAGCCATGCCATGATACCGGAACGGCTGCTTCCCGAATCCTCCCAGAACGAAAGAGAGTTATTGCTCATGCGAACCTCGTTTTTTTCTCTTTTTTCCGCCAAAAAACAGATATGAAGCAAAAACGGCTATCACCAGAAGAACGACGATGCCTGAAACCTTCATAACGTCAAAAACATATTTCTTACCCTGCGGGTCGTAGCTGAAACAGTAAGCAACCAGCTTTTTAACTGAAAGTCCGGGAGTTTCTTTTTCTGCCTCAACAACCGACATGGTCATTTCAAACGGAAGAATGTCCGTTCCGTATAAGTACCTTACTATCTTTCCGCTTCTGGAAACCGCCATTACTGAAACAGGGTGAAGAAAATCCCTGTCCTTTCTCTGGAACCTGAAACCCAGAGCGTTCATAAGCTTGTCTATATTCTCTTTGGAACCGGTCAGAAATATCCAGCCGTTATCAGGAATGGCGCCGTTTGCCGCCTTCATGTAATTGACCTTTTTTTCTGCCGCTGTTTTAGGTGTGTCATATTCGTCGAAGCTGACTGAAACCACCTGAAACGTCTCTCCGACCTTCATTTTCATCTGCGGGATGATATCCGCAAGCCTTGACTGGAGGAAATTGCACACGTTCGGACAGCTGTAGTAAACAGGGGCGAACAGCGTAGGTTTATCCACTATCTCTTTCAGAGTGACGGTGCGTCCGTCGGAAGTCTGAAACTCAAGGTCAAGGGGTATTATGGAACCAAGATGCTCCGTTACGCCGACGTTCGACTGTTCCTGAGGCGTGGGTTCCTTGTGGACATGCTCTTTCGCCATATCGCCATGATCCATATTTTGCATGTCTTCATGGTTCATATGTTCCGCAGGGGCGTCACCATCCGCCGCATAAGCGGAGCGGGTGGTAAACGAACCTGTCAGACATAATACTGTCAGAAAAATGCCGGCAAATTTTAATGTCTGCTTTATCATAGGCTTATTTCAGTTTTGAAATATAGTCTGCAAGAGCCTTGATCTCCTCGGGAGTCAGTTTGGCAACCTGAGACTGCATAATTGCTTTTTTAGCTCCGCCTTCGCCCGCCTGATAACCTTTCAGATCGGCTTCGATATCTTTGGCAGGCTGTCCCTTAATAACTCCGCTTACGCCGAGAGCCTTCTTTGACCCGTCGGCGCCGTGGCAGCCTTTGCACTTTGCATAAAGTGCGGCGCCGTCGGCAGCGGCAAACGCTGTTGAAACTGCAGTGAGAAACACAATAAATCCGATAGTCTTTTTCATGGTTATTACCTCGCTAACAAAAATAGGAGACATTCTTAATTTTATATTTTATAACGCCTTTCGTCAAATAAACATTGTAAAGGTATTAAACAATACGTTTACCGAGTCTTTGAAGCACCGCTTCCGTTATCTCAAAACTGCGGCAGTCTATACCCATATCCTTCATAGCATCTGCAAGCCCGATGAAAGCGGAATCGTGTATACTTTTATGTAAAATATTCATTGGTATGAATGCGTTCTCCTCGCAGATTGACATTGTCATCGCCCTTCTGCAGGCGTCCGCATCGGCACTCGTGACAGAACGGCATACAAGCGGACGCACCGGATGTATCGTACATTCGCCCTCGCTGCCGAGAAACCCGCAGGGGATGTTAGCAATGATGCGTTCCTGTTCGTCATATCCTGCGATATGCACTTTGATGTAATGAAGTTTTCTCTTAAGCTCTTCAATATCGTCTGCTGAAAGGGATGATAAAAGATATTCCGCGATGGTGTCAGCCTCAAGGCACAGAACGGGAACGTGGACACGACAGCAATGGCTACAGCCTCTGCGGCACTTAATGTGGGACGCTTCCTCATCGGAAATATCCTCCGCCGCCCTCTGCTGTGTCAATTGATGTATCCTGTCCATGATTTCGGCGGGGCTTTCGCCGGCTTTCACCGAATCAGTGACGGATGAATAAACTGTTTCGTGGAAGTCATATATCTTTATGCCTGCCATGAAATAATTATAACACGGACAGCTCTTTGTGTACAGCACTGATAATAATGAATTTTAGTTCACTTAAATTAATAAACAGATAATAAATAAATTAATTATTTATTAACTATAGTTCATCGTGTTCTACAGATTCCTCGTCCGCAATGCTCTTTGAGACATACACACGGAACAGTGAGCCTTTGCCCTGCTCGGATTCTATTTCCAGTCTGCCTCTGTGCCCTTCAACTATGCGCGAGATAATTGACAGTCCCAGACCGGTACCTGAAAATTCACGTTTAACATTTGTAGCCCTGTAAAAACGTTTGGTAATCTTTTCTATCTCATCAGAAGGGATACCGACGCCCGAATCTTCAACCTCTATGATGCTGTATTCTTCACTGTCTTTCAGCCTGACCTTTATAAAGCCGCCGCCGCGTGAAAATTTCACAGCATTTGATATCAGGTTTGCAAACACATGACGGAAAGATTCCGCATCAGCACACACCATTGCATCTTCGGGAATCTCTATTTCAAAGCTGATATTCTTGTCAGTTATCTCTTTTTCGTGTTCAGCGGCAACCTCTGAAACCAGCCTGCTGATTTTCAGCGGCATAAAGTGGTAAGGATACTGATTACTGTCCAGTCTGGACAACGTTATTATCTCGCTGAAAAGAGTGTTAAGAAGTCTTGCGCTTTTCGCGATTGTAGCAAGGGACTTTTCCTTAACTTCCGGCGAACAGTCAAGTCCTTGTGTAATAAGCACTTCGGAATAAGATATTATCTTTGTCAAAGGAGTGCGCAGTTCGTGAGCCAGCGAATCAAGTATATCTGATTTAAATGAATTTATGGTTTTCAGTTCGTCGTTTCTGGTCTGCAGAACCTCAAGAACGGTCTTGTACTGTTCTGTTACTCTGGCGAGCTGTTCTTTCAGCCTGTCCTCGTTCTCAAGTATACTGTGGCGCATCATCTCAAAAGCTTCTGAAAGCTCCTGAATTTCGTCGCCGGTTTTTATATTGACCTTTTTGGTGAAGTCGCCGGTTTTATAGGAAACAGCGGCACCGGTGAGCGTTGAAAGGTTTTTAAGCACCATCATGCGCAGCAGAAGCGTAAGGGTAAAAACTATTCCGAGGAATGCGGCAAAGCCTGTTATCAGGTAGTTCCGGTTATTCACCGCCATTGCCTTTTCAAGAGACTTCATGGGTATGGTAACGGATATCCCGCCCCTCAGGTCGCCTATTTTGTATCCCTGATAATCGTGACACTCAAGACACGCCTTATTGACGTACAAGGGAGCCATATAACGGTAAAATCTGTCCTTGCCGACGGTGATTATCTCCTGATGCTCTTTCGCACCCTCCGCAAACAGTCCCAGTGCCTTTATCTCGTATTCATCCGGTGCATTCTCCGGATTGATAAGCTGCATACTGGTTATGTGAAACCTGAAATCGGTCATGCGTTCCGCGTATTTTGAAAGTTCCTTAGTTGCAACGGCGGGAACAGGCTTTATCTGGTCTCTGTTCTCCGCAACCCACTGGCGTGTAACCACTATCATGTCGAACATGGTTTTCGCCTGAGTGTGTGCCTGCTGTAAAAGAATCTTCTTCTGATTCTCAATGAAGACGTTAGTCATGGCAAGAATAATAACGATTGTCACCAGCGTTATGCTGATGATCAGCTTTACGGTAAGTTTCATTTTCTGATCTTATAACCCACACCGGAAACCGTTTTAATGATATCCGGATTCTTCGGATTAATCTCAACCTTCTGGCGCAGATTTTTGATATGCACATCAAGGCTTCTTGACCATGAATAGATAGAATTTTTGCCCCATATATCGTTAACAATAGTATCGCGGGAAAGAACCTGTCCCGCTTTTTCTATGAAATAGAGCAGAATATCATATTCCTTCGGAGTAAGGTTCACCTTGTCACCCTTGATGAATACCTGTCTGTTCGACCTGTCGATATTCATGTGATGAAAAACGGTGTTTTCGCCGTTCTCATCCTCATAAGCTGGGACAGTTTTCTCGGCGCGGCGCAGAATCGCCTTAACACGGGCAATCAGTTCTATGTTCTCAAACGGTTTTGTCATGTAATCGTCGGCACCGTACTCAAGACAGACCACTTTGTCGGATACGTTATCGCGGGCTGAAAGGATAAGTATCGGCACATCCAGTTCGCTCCTGATTATCTTGCATATCTGCTGACCGTCAATATCCGGGAGATTGAGGTCTAAAATGATCATGGCAGGATTGTTCTCCCTTGCCAGAGAGAGTCCGGTCATACCATTGGGAGCCGTAAGTACGTTATACTTTTCGAGATTTAAAAGGAGTTTAAGAATATCAAGGATTTCCTGATCGTCGTCAATCACCAGAATAGTCGTACTCATCTGCCACCTTATTTATTAAGCTATGGATAAGTTTAACATTATTTTCACTGAAAAGCAAAATTCTCCGCATGAGCCTGTATTCACAACCCATGCGGAGATGTATTAACCTCTGGTCTTGAATCTGCTGACCATTGAATGAAGGTCATCCGCCTGCTTCTGGAGATCGGCAACTGTTGTAGTCACCTGTGCCAGAGCGTTTGAGCTTTCGTCAATGCCTGACGATATCACCTGTGCATTATCGTTAATGTTGGCAATGGCTGTGACCTGTTCCTGAATGGAGCTGTTGATGGTCTGGTTGGTCGCGTTGATATTTCCGACAGAATCCACTATCTGCTCGAAAACCGTTTCCGTGCTTTCTATGGCTTTTGCACCGGAAACAACTTTGTTCGTTGCTTCCTCCATGTCTTTAGTAGCCGTTTTGGTTTCGTTCTGCAGACTTATGATAATGTTTTCAATCTCTTTCGTAGCGCTCTGAGTGCGTTCGGCAAGCTTACGAACCTCGTCGGCAACAACAGCGAAACCGCGTCCGTGTTCACCTGCCCTTGCCGCTTCAATGGCAGCGTTGAGGGCAAGCAGGTTTGTCTGGTCTGCAATATCGTTGATAACGTTTGTAATATTACCTATTTCAGAGGATGAATTCGCAAGGCTGTCAATTGTCTTGCCGAGTTTTTCAACCTTTTCTTTGATGCCCATGACCTCGGAAACGGAGGTTAAAAGCTGTTCTTTTCCGCTTTTGGTGAGGTGTTCTGCATTGGCTGCCTGATCGTTCGCCTCACTTATGGATTGCATAACCTGCTGAGAAGTGACGCTTATCTCTTCTGTTGCGCTGGCAACAGAGGTAACCTGACTTGCCTGATCCTGAAACGTAACAGTAAGTTCCTCGGTTGTGCTGGCAAGCTCGGTGCTTGCGGAAGCGACATTTTCTGAGCCGTCTTTAACTATTGAAATTATTTCGTTAAGCTTTCCTATAAATTTGTTAAAGTGTTGCGCCATCTCACCCATTTCATCATTGGAAAGAACGGGCAGATCGCGGGTGAGGTCGCCCTCACCGTCTGAAACTTCTTTAAGGAACTGATTTATAGCTTTAATACTCTTTGTAAGTACGCTTGAAAGCACGAATGCCACTATCACTATGCCGAAAGTTATAAGAATGGACATACCGACAATTATCATAATAGTTTTGGCGATAACCTTTTTAAGTCTCGCCTCTTTTGCGTTAACGGCATCCTGTATGTCGTCAATATAGAAGCCGGTTCCCATTACCCAGTTCCACTTTTTAAGTGCAACCGCATAGCTGAGTTTTTCGACTTCGGTACCCTTTGACGCCTTAAACCATTGATAGCTGACGTAACCGCCGCCTTTTTCCGCAGCCGCTATAAGCTCTTTGAAAAGATATACGCCGTTCTTATCCTGCATATCTATCAGGTTTTGACCGATAAGCTCCGGTTTGGCTCTGTTCGCAAGCGCAATACCGTCAGCATCATTGAGAAATACATAGCCGTCTTTGCCGTAATAAAGAGACTGTATCTTAGCCGCCACTTTGGCCTTCGCCTCTTCGTCGTCGGCGGATGCGTTGTCATAAATATCTTTGATGGAAGAAAGAGCCATGTCAATATACTGTTTAAGTTCCTGCTCTTTCGCAAAGCGCATACTCTCACTGAAATCCGCAATTTCAGATTCTCCAATTTTCTTAAGCTGATAATAAGTAAAAATACTGAGGAACAATGCTGTCAGAAGAACTGGAACCACTGCCATCAAAGCAATTTTGTATCTTATGGAAAGATTCATCGTGCCTCCGGAAAACAAATAATTATGTGTATTTATTCTGACAATTGTTACTTTTTATTTAATAAATTTCAAGTAAATATTACTATGACCTTGAAATAATCATCCAATTATGGTGAATAGAAGAATGAAAACTGTAACACTCAAAAAACTCAAAGACAAACTGGCAAAGAACAAAAATCCATGGATATTTTCCGGCGCAATACACTCCGCAGACAAGGGAATCATAAACGGCGAAACAGTAAAAGTACTCGATTCTGAAAAACGGTTCATCGCATACGGATTTTACAGCGAATTCAGCGCGATAACCCTAAGGCTGTTCTCCTGGAACGAAGACGAAACCTTCGGCGCGGGAGTTTTCAAACAAAGACTCACATCAGCTCTCGCTGCCAGAAAAAGGCTCATAAACAGCGAAAATACAGACAGCTACCGCCTGCTATACGGCGAGGCGGACGGACTGCCCGGCTACATCGCCGATATATACAGCGGACACGTCGGACTGCAGGTAAACACCGCTTCAGCGGTTTACTATCTGCCGATGATGAAAGAAGCACTGACAGAGATAATAAGCCCGCTATCTATATATGTCCGCCCGGCAGACGAACTGGCAAAGAAAGAGATGATACGTTATCCTGAGCAGTGTATATACGGGAATACACCAGAAAGTATTATTATAAAGGAGAACGGACTTAAGATATCCGCAAGCCTTATAAGCGGACAGAAAACAGGATATTACTTTGACCAGCGCGAAAACAGACGCATTGCGGCGGCTTATGCCAGGGGTCAGGATGTTCTTGACTGTTTCTGTTATACCGGAGGCTTTTCTTTGAACGCCTCGGCAAACGGCGCGAAATCCATCACCAGCGTGGACTCCTCGGCTGATGCCCTTTCCAACCTTAAGGAGAACTTCGCCCTAAACGGTCTTGAGGCTCCTGATACGGTAAAAGCTGACATTTTTGAGTATCTTCGCGAAAGAAACGCAGATTCACAAAAACACGACATCATAATTCTCGACCCGCCCAAGCTCGCCAAGTCCCAATCCTCTGTGGAACAGGCTTTGCGCGCTTATAAAGACCTGAATATGCTCGGAATGAAAAAAATGAAAAATAACGGAATATTCATTTCTTTCTCTTGTTCAGGCAGGGTTTCCAGAGAAGATTTCATAAAATCTGTGGCATGGGCGGCAAAAGATGCAGGCAGAACCTTAAGAATAACAGGTTTTCTCTCCCAGAGCTGCGATCATCCGATAAACCCGTTTTTCCCTGAATCAGAATACCTTAAAGGAATTGTCGGCATAGTTGAATAATGCTTTTGTTATAATTTTGTGATTTCTTGCTTTTCGGGTCAGTTTTTTATAGACTGCTGCACATTGTTTGTATTATAAGTACAGATTCTTTTACTCGGTGGATAATGAGCAGCGAAAACGACATAGTAAAACTGGAAAGCATCTCTAAATCATTCGGCGGACACGGCGTTGTCTATAACCTTGACCTGTGCATAAAGGACGGGGAGTTCGTGACGCTTCTCGGTCCCTCAGGATGCGGAAAGACAACACTTCTGCGCATCATAGCGGGACTTGAAACACAGGACTTCGGAAAAGTATTCATCGGCGGCAAGGATGTCAGCATCATCCCCCCGAACAAGCGTGAAGTGAATACCGTTTTCCAGAGCTACGCACTCTTCCCCCATATGACAGTATTCGATAACGTCGCTTTCGGACTTAAAATGAGCAAAGTTCCGAAAGCTGAGATAAAAGAGCGCGTCAAAGAAGCGCTTGATACCGTAATGCTTTCAAACTTCGCGGATCGCATGCCGCAGAACCTTTCCGGCGGTCAGCAACAGAGGGTGGCAATAGCAAGGGCTATCGTAAAGCGCCCGAAGGTGCTTCTTCTGGACGAACCCCTCTCAGCTCTGGATTATAAACTGCGCAAGCAAATGCAGACCGAGCTGAAACATATTCAGCGCAAACTGGGCATAACATTCGTCTTTGTCACACACGATCAGGAGGAGGCTCTCTCCATGTCCGACCGCGTGGTTGTTATGAACGAAGGCGTTATCCAGCAGGACGGCAGCCCCAAAGAGGTCTATGAAAACCCGAAGAATATGTTCGTGGCAAAGTTCGTCGGCGAAATAAACGTTCTTCAGGCGGTCATTGAAAAAACAGTTAACGGCAAGCTCCGCGCAAACGTCGAAGGCAGGCAGTGCCGGCTTACCAAAAAACATACATATGTCGAAGGCGACAAAGTGAAACTCCTTCTGCGCCCTGAAGATATCAGACTTGAACACATCAAGGATGCCGACAGCGACTATCCGCTTCAGGGTATCATAGAAGAAACGACTTACAAGGGCGCTACGCTTGATTCCACAGTCCGGCTGGACAGCGGAACACAGATAATGGCGAGCGAGTTCTTTGACGAGGACGACCCCGAATTTGAATATAAGACAGGTGAAAAGGTTGCCGTTAAATGGGTTGACGGCTGGGAGGTACTGCTTCCCGATGACTGAGAAGAACCGTTTTAAAACTTTTTCCGTAACACTCATCTCCGTCTGGCTTATCCTTCTGGTGCTTGTGCCGACGCTGATGGTCATAGCGGTCAGCTTCATGACCAGCAATACTCCGGGTGAAATATCTCCTGTCTTCACTCTAAGCAATTATAAGGCTATCAGAGACCCTCTGTTTTTACAGGTTCTGGCGGATTCGTTCGAGATGGCATTCATAACGACGGCTCTCTGCCTTCTGGTAGGCTATCCGTTTGCGTATAATCTTTCAAAATATAAAGGAAAATTCAAAAGCCTTCTGCTGGTGCTTATCATCATTCCGTTCTGGACAAGTTCACTGATACGCACCTATGCCATAATCATCATAATCAAGACCAACGGCGTGCTTAACAATATACTGATGGCTGTGGGCATCATAGACGAACCGCTCCGGCTAATGTACACGGAAACGGCCGTTCTTGTGGGTATGGTCTATTCACTTTTGCCATTCATGATACTTCCGCTGTATGCAGTGCTTGAAAAGCTGGACGGCAAACTTATTGAGGCGGCAAAAGACCTCGGCGCGGGACGTATGCGCACCTTCTGGCATGTGGTGATTCCGCTCTCAATGCCCGGCGTGATAGCAGGCAGCATGCTTGTTTTCCTGCCGACACTCTGTCTGTTCTACATTTCAGACGTTCTGGGCGGCGCAAAATCTCTGCTGATAGGCAACTTCATACGCAACCAGTTCCTGCTCACCCGCAACTGGCCCATGGGCGCGGCGGCAAGTATGATACTCACCGTACTGATGTTCATCGTCATATACATTTACTATAGAAGCACCAAGAAAACAGGCAGGGAAGCCATATGATGCGTTCGCTGAAAATAGGATATTCAACTCTGGTCTACGCTTTCCTGTATGTGCCGATATTCGTACTTATCGTCTATTCATTCAACGCTTCAAAATTCGGTACATCGTGGCAGGGATTCACATTCAAATGGTATCAGAGCCTGCTTGACAACTCGTCACTTATGACGGCGGCGGGCAATTCCGTTCTTGTGGCAACACTCTCCGCAACCTGCGCAACGATAATAGGCTCGCTGGCGGCTGTTGCTTTTTACAGATACACGTTCAGGGGTAAAAAAGTGATAATGTCGCTGGTGTACATCCTTATGATGGCGCCAGACATAGTCATGGGTATCAGCCTTCTGATACTTTTCATAACAATACATATGGAGCCGGGATTCATAACCCTTCTGCTTTCACATATAACGTTCAACATCCCCTTTGTGGCAGTTACTGTCATGTCGCGCATGAAGGGGTTTGACAAGAACCTTTTCGATGCGGCGGGGGATCTTGGCGCGACAGAATTTCAGACAGTGCGCCATGTTCTGTTTCCCATGATGCTTCCCGCCGTTGCCGCGGGCTGGCTGTTGGCATTTACACTTTCTATGGATGATGTTATCATAAGCTTCTTTGTAACGGGTCCCGACTTTGAGATACTGCCTCTGCGCATATACTCAATGGTCAGGCTGGGAGTTAAGCCGGAAGTGAACGCCCTCTGTACAGTGATGTTCACTCTTTCGCTTGTGATAGTTATGATATCTCAAATACTTAACAGGGAGAGAAAATGAAAAGACTGATCTTTGCTATTCTTCTTTGCCTTTTGGCATCTTCAGCTTTCGCCAAAGAGGTGGTCTACGTCTACAACTGGTCGGAATATATCCCCGAACAGGTTCTCAGCAATTTTGAAAAAGAGACGGGAATCAAGGTGATATACACCACCTACGACAGCAACGAGGTGATGTATTCAAAAGTGAAAGTGCTTGGCGGCAAAGGATATGATGTTATCTTCCCCTCCACCTACTATGTGAACAGGATGCAGAAGGAAGGACTTCTTACCCCGCTGAACAAAAAGCTTCTGCCAAATATCAAAAACATGGAACCCTCGCTTATGAACAAACCTTACGACGAGGGCAACAAATACAGCGTTCCCTATCTCTGGGGTTCAACGTCTCTTGCAATTAACTCTGACTTCGTTGACGAAAAGAAAGCGAACACTTACCGCATCCTCTGGGATTCCAAATATAAAGGCAAGGTGATACTCACCGACGACCTGCGCGAAGTTTTTCATATTGCGCTTAGAATCCTCGGATATTCCGGAAACGAAACCGATCCGGAGAAAATTAAGAAGGCATACGAGCTTCTGCGCAAACTGCGTCCCAACGTGCGCGTTTACAACTCTGACTCGCCCAAAGTGCCTTTCATCAACGGCGAAGTAACTCTGGGACTTACATTCAACGGTGAAATGTATGCTGCCGCACAGGAAAACCCTGCAATCAAATACATCTACCCCAAAGAGGGAGCAATCTTCTGGGTGGACAGCATGTGCATACCCAAAGGTTCAAAGAACGTTGCGAACGCCCATAAGTTCATCAACTATATAATGAAACCGGAAGTCGCCAAACTGATAAGCGAAGAAGTAGGTTACCCCAGCCCCAACAAGGCGGGCGTTGCCCTGCTGGACAAATCAGTCCGTACCAACGCGACAATCTATCCCCCTCTCAGCATCATAAAACAGGGCGAATTTCAGCTTGATGTCGGCGACGCCATCAAAGTTTACGAGAAATACTGGAACCTGCTGAAATCAGGAAAATAATTAAACAAAGCGGAGGTTTTTAACCTCCGCTTTCCACCTACTCTTTCAGGTAGGTTACAAATATCTGACACCGCTTCTATTGAGATTTTCTTCATTTTGGAGGATAATCGATCATCTTTCTCACTACGGTGCAATATGCGTTATTTTAAACTGATCACTATCGTATTTATTACCGCTCTTCTCGCTTCATGCGGAGGCGGGACAACAACATCAAAAACAAAAACAAGCATAGCAATTAAACTACAGCTTCCCAGCGATACAAAGAAACGCACAAAAAGTTCTCCAAGGTTTACCATCGGCAACACAAGCATATCAAAAGTTCAGATAGGATATGGGCTTACAGGTGGAAACATGACCTCTCTGGACGTTACCACTGAGGCGGAAAACCAGTCTTCCGTAACCATTTCGCAGCTTGAGGCGGGCAAAGAATACAGCTTCACCGTAGCGGCTTACAGCGGTGCAGACACACTTGTCTGTCAGGGCGGCGATACGCTGACAATAGTCCCCAACACAGAATCAGACTTAACACTGACATGCAGTTTTCAGGACAAGTATGCTATTGAAAATTTCGTTTTCAACATTGAAACCGGAATGATAAACGAAACCATGACGGAATCCGATCTGGAAGACTACGTAGCCGACAGTTCCGATTTCGGCGTTTACAACGGTCTGGACAGAGACGCTTTTATTTCAGACTTCATTGCGGAACGTATAGAAATGAAGGATAACGGACTCAGCCTTATTTCCGTTCAGATGCTTGATCCTAAAGCAAAATCATCAAAAACCTCTGAAAGCACGGCAACGGCAAAGGTTAAATATATTTACAGCGACGGCTCATACCGGTTTAAAGAACTTTGGGCGGCAAAGATAGACGATGAATGGAAGCTGGTGGGCAACGGACACAGTTACGACCTTTCCATAAAGAATCAGGCGGCACAGCTTTTCAGCACTGCCAGCCAGACGGATCCTGATAAGTTTGCAGGCATTACAGTGGGTGCCGGAAGTGTATCTAAAGACAGTATCGCATCCTTCGCAATGTCCGGAGACGGCATAAGCAGTGCAAACTATTCAATAGTCACGGATTCCGACCCGATATATGCAAAACTGACCTCTCCATCGTCATCTTATTATTTCAAAGAGATAAACGAAAACATGACAATGTACGGCAATGCCTCAGCCGTTAATGACGGCGACCCATACGTTTTCGCGATAACCACTGTCAACAGCGAATCCAAAACCGACACACAGTATATAGACGGAGACGGCATAACCGCTGCCGAAATGGAACAGGATGTTTTCCCCACCGCAACCGTTGTGCAGGACAACTACTGCACAAAAACTGTAAACCTCACTATGCCGACAGCATACACACCGAGCTGGGCTCAGATAGATATTTTAGTTTTAGACAGTCATTCAACGGCTGTAACAGGTTCTGTGAAAGTTCCTATCAACGCAACAACAGCCTCTGTAGATATGACTGACATACTCGGCAGCTCTCCGCAATATTCAGAAATTAAGTTAACAACATACGATCCGACAGGAAGAGCCTTTTCAACATATTACTCATTTGAAAATCTCGGCATATCCGCCGACAACGGATGTACACCCGGCGGCGGATCAGGCGGAAGCGACGACGATATTGTTGTTGACGGATACTACAATCTGGCAAGCCTCTCTACAGACGGAATGAATTACTCCGTAAAATTCAACGGGATAAGAGTCAATTCGGATAATTCTTTCTACGGAGTGCTCAGTACAGAATTATTTTCAGATATATACTCAGATGGCTATTATGAACCGGTGGTAGCGTCCTTTAACAGCGACGGCACACCGGCAAGCGCATATTCTGTTCAGCATACGGATGCAAACTCTGAAAACACCATGTTCAGGGTGAAGGTGTTTAAAACATCCGACGGTTCACAGTTCATCGCAGCAGGAAACTACGACAACGACAATTTCGTAAGTGTTATGAAGATAAATGCCGCAGGCGACGATATCGACTGGATAAAAAAATATCAAAGCAGCGACACAGCCAATAACGAATATCACAAATTCATCGACGCGTCGCTGATATCGGATTCCGTTGACGACACCGACAGCGCGGAAGAGATTCTGCTGCTTATCAAAGGTCAGAACGAGGATGCACAATTCAACTCGACCGTCATGATGCTCAAAGTATCTTCAGAGGATGGAAGCATTCTCAACAGCAGTATAACAACCGTAACAAACACCAACGGCGGTATAGTTCCCATAAAAATGGCAGTAATTAAACCTTACGATGCAGTTGCCGTTCTGGCGTATACATGTGCGGACGACGGAACAGCTTATTCTTCCCTGTCGATTCTGGCTCTGGATTCAGAGCTTACACTGCAGAACTCAAAAGAGTTCTACCAAGGTTTTGACAGTGTTATGAACTCAATCAGCGACAATAATGCGGATGAAACATTACTTGATAATATTGATATGGCGGCAGGCATCAACGGAAAGCTATATGTAATTTTCTCAGAAAACTATTCAGACCTGTCTGTTGCGGAAATATCCACCGATCTTAATGAATACAATTCCGCATATGAAATACAATCCGTATCGTTCATAAGTATGGATAACGCTAACATCGGCTATGAAAACTTCACTCCAAGAATAGCTGTAGTAACTGCACCTTCAGGAACAGAAAACCTTATATACTGCTATGCAATGTCAATAGGTTCAGCTGGCGGCGACATAGTTATAACTGTCTATTTGCCTGTACTCGCCCAGCTGACAGAAGCGGCTTTTGACGGATCCAGCCTTGCAAACGGCACCGGATATAACTGGGCGATAATAATTCCGAATATGCAAATGCCCGGCGGACAGCTTTCAGGAGGAGCGGCATCGTCTGTTTTCCTGACAAATTTCAACAGCTCTGTCAGCGTTAACGTTGACGGAGAAGTCGGAGATATCCCTATAGACAGTGCGACCAACGCATTTTCATTCTCAAGTTATTCCACGGGAGACCCTTTGAACGACCTGAACACAATAGGACTCAGTAACGCAGTGATAACCAATATGAATGTTGAGGATATCGCCGTTAGTTCCTTCAGCTTAACCCAAAGAGAACTTTCTATTATGGATCTGGCTGACATGCCCTGACAATAAAGAATCAGGTAGAATAAAAAAGGCGGAAAGCATAAGCTCTCCGCCTTTTATTTTATGATTAAAAAAATTCTAACCGTTGCTCTGTGCTTTCGCCCAACTATCCTTTAAACCAACAGTCTTGTTAAACACAGGCTTACCCGATTTGGAGTCCTTGTCGCTTGTGAAATATCCGACGCGGAGGAACTGATACTTCTGCATCGGTTCGACATCTTTCAGCGAGGGTTCCGCAAGGCATGTGGTGACTTTCAGCGAATCGGGATTGATATTCGCGGTGAAATCCAGCCCTTCCGGTGCTTTATCGGGGTTCGGAGTATTAAAGAGGTGTTCGTACATGCGTACTTCCGCCTCTACGCAATGTCTGGCACTTACCCAGTGGGCAGTTCCCTTGACCTTACGTCCGTCCTCCGTCCAGCCGCCGCGGCTTGCGGGGTCATACGTACAGCGAAGCTCAATGATATTGCCGTCGGCATCCTTAATGACCTCTTCGCATTTGATGTAATATGCGTGTTTAAGTCTCATCTCCTGTCCGGGAGAGAGCCTGAAATACTTTTTAGGCGGGTTTTCCATAAAGTCGTCCCGCTCTATGTATACCTCACGGCAGAAAGGCACCTGTCTTGAACCGTCCGCCTCGTTTTCGGGGTTGTTCTCCGCCTCAAACCATTCCTCTTTGTCCTCAGGATAGTTGGTTATGACCACTTTAAGCGGGTCTGTTACAACCATAACCCTTTGGGCTATTTTATTAAGGTCTTCGCGAAGGCAGTATTCAAGCTGACCGTAATCGACAGTACTGTTGCTTTTGGCAACGCCTATCATCTCGGCAAAGTTCCTTATGGATTCCGGCGTAAAACCCCTGCGGCGAAGTCCCGCTATTGTAGGCATACGCGGGTCGTCCCAGCCGTTCACGAAATTTTTCTGAACCAGAGTAAGGAGTTTCCTTTTGCTCATAACGGTATATGTGAGGTTCAGTCTCGCGAACTCTATCTGTTGGGGATGAAAAACGCCCAGTTCGTCAAGGAACCAGTCGTAAAGGGGTCTGTGGTCTTCAAATTCCAGCGTACAGATGGAGTGGGTTATCTTTTCCATGGAGTCTTCAAGCCCGTGGGCAAAGTCGTACATTGGATAGATGCACCATTTGTCCCCTGTGCGGTGGTGGTGCGCATGTGCGATGCGATAGATAACGGGGTCGCGCATGTTCATATTGGGAGACGCCATATCTATCTTTGCGCGGAGGACTTTTTCGCCGTCAGGAAACTCGCCTTTTCTCATGCGTTCAAACAGGTCGAGGTTCTCCTCAATGCTTCTGTTTCTGTAGGGGCTTTCCACGCCCGCCTCTTTCAGCGTGCCGCGGGTCTTGCGCATCTCTTCCGCGTTCAGTTCGCAGACGTATGCCTTGCCCTTTTTGATGAGGTTGACCGCGCACTCGTAGAAAAATTCAAAATAGTCGGATGCATAGAACTCTCTGTCGTCCCAGTCGAACCCAAGCCAGCGCACGTCCTCGCGGATTGAATCGACGTACTCCACATCCTCTTTAACAGGGTTGGTGTCGTCGTAGCGCAGGTTGCACTTGCCGCCGAACTCTTTCGCCAGCCCGAAGTTGATGCAGATGGACTTTGCATGTCCTATATGCAGATATCCGTTGGGTTCCGGCGGGAAACGGGTATGCACGCGGCTTTCGTTCTTGCCCTCTTCCAGATCCTTACGGATTATGGTTTTTATAAAATTGGACGGTTTGGATACTTCTTCTTCCATGTATCAATCCTTTATACGTTTTTTTCTATCCATGCGGACGCCGCCGCAACTCTGCGTTTAACGCAATCCTTGCCAAGCAGTTCCAGCATGTCGAACAGGTCTGGACCGCCGCCCACGCCTGTTACAGCGAGCCTTACGGCAGGGTTTATCTTTCCGGCTGACATGCCAAGTTCATCGGCTATGCCGTGGAAAAGTTCTTCCAGAGCCGCTCTGTTCCAGTCGGCAACACTGTCAGTCTTTTCAACTATCTTATCAAGAGCAGGTTTAACAGCCGCAGTGAACTGTTTGCCCGCCTGTTTTGCATCATATTCTTCGGGATCTTTGAAGAAATAGCCGCCATTCTCGCCGAATTCTGTCACTTTCTTGCAGCGGGTCTTGAACAGCGATACAACGCGTTCTTTGTATTCTGCGCTGAAATCAGCAACGGGAAGTCCCTTCTCTGCCCACATTGGTTCTATGTCCGCCAGCAGTTTGGCGGAATCGTAATGCTCCATATACTGACCGTTCATCCACTCAAGCTTCTGCTCGTCGAAAACAGAGGGTTTTGCGGATATGCGGTGCATATCGAAAGCTTCCATTATCTCGTTAACGGACATTATCTCCCTGTCGTCACCGGGGTTCCAGCCCAGCAGTGAAAGGAAGTTCAGAAGAGCTTCCGGCAGAAAACCTGCGCGTTTGTAATCCATTACGGATGCGGCACCCTTGCGTTTAGAGAGCTTTCCGCCGTCGGGCGAAAGGATAACGGGAAGGTGCGCTATGACGGGCGGCTGCCATCCGAACGCTTTATAAAGCAGGATGTGACGGGGTGTGCTGGCTATCCATTCGTCGCCGCGCAGAACGTGTGAAATCTCCATCAGGTGATCGTCAACAACGCTTGCAAGGTGATAAGTCGGGTAACCGTCTGTTTTCATAAGCACGGTATCGTCAACCATAGTGACGGGAGTTTCTATCTCCCCGCGGATACCGTCTATGAATGATATGCTGCCCTCCAGCGGCGCTTTCAGCCTGAGAACGTAGGGTTCCCCCACCTCAATGCGTTTCATAGCCTCTTCTTTGGAAATATCGCGGCATCTTCTGTCGTATCCGCCGTGTATCTCTTTGCGAAGTTCCTTCTCCTTGCGCATCTTTTCCAGACGCTCCGGCGTGCAGAAACAGGGGTAGACCTGTCCTCTGTCCCAGAGTATCTGTGCGTATTTCTTATATATGTCAAGCCTTTCAGACTGGATATAAGGACCGAAGTCTCCGCCTTTTTCAGGACCCTCCGTCCACTCTATTCCCATCCATTTAAGGCTCTCGAATATCTCTTTAAGAGAATCTTCCTGAAAACGTGTCCTGTCCGTATCCTCAATACGAAGAAGAAACGTTCCGCCTGTTTTCTTAGCAAACAGGTAATTGAAAAGGGCTGTTCTTGCGCCGCCGACATGCAGATAGCCTGTGGGCGAGGGAGCAAAGCGCACCCTGATACGATTTTCGCTCATTTTGACTCCTGAAAAAGAAAAAACTAATTCACAATACCGATTAACCTGTTATACTAGCGTATTCCAAGTTTATTTTCAACATCGGAAGCATTTTATTATTTTTATCTGCGGAACATGTTTTATTGCACGTTGGAGAAGAAATGAACCAAAAGCTTGATTCAGATCCTTTTGATATATACGTCACTACTTCATTCGACATAGCCTACGCCCTTTCAAGGGCGCTTGACCTTGTCAACCCCATGATAAACAACCATCATCAGCGTGTTGCCTTCATAGCGGGGAGCATTGCGTCCGAAGCCGGACTTCCTTCAAAAGAAATAGAAAACATCGTACTGGCATCACTCATACATGACATAGGCGTTGTTATGGAGAACGAATTCCTTGAGCTGGCGGACACCAGTGACAAAAAAGGTGATTCGGAATTCTGTCACGCAATTGTAGGTTCGCACCTGCTCACCTGCCTTAAACTGTTTCCTGAACTTCCGGCTCTGGTAAAATACCATCATTCGCCATATGGCGGAGAAATAAACCACCTTGCTGAAACCTGCGACGAGGTTATCCCGGATGGCGCCATGGTGATACATCTGGCAGACCGCATAGACGTTCTTCTGAGCCGCACAGAGCCTTCACTCGACCAGAAGAACGGAATAATAGAAAACGTGAACCGTTTCGGCGGAACAAAATTCAATCCCGACCACCTTGCGGCATTTAACAGACTGTCAGAGAGGGAATCATTCTGGTTCGACATTGAGGAGCAGGAAAAATATAAACTTCTTAAACATAGATTCCATTTTTCTCATATCAACATGGACATTGACAGTATTCTGGAAACTGCAAAACTATTGAGCCGGATCATAGATTTCCGATGTGTGTTTACTGCAAACCACTCCGCAGGCGTTGCGGCTGTGGCAAAGCTCATAACTGAAAAACTCGGATTTCCTGAACGCGACTGCAAATCCATGATGATAGCTGGATATCTGCACGATATAGGCAAGCTCGCCATCCCGTCGTCTATCCTTTATAAGCAGAGCGCTCTTAATGATGATGAAATACTTATTCTGCGCAAGCACCCTTATTACACCTATTCGATACTTAACACCTTCCAGATATTTGACAAAATAAAAAACTGGGCGGCTTTTCACCACGAATGTCTCGACGGAAGCGGATACCCGTTCCATCTCACAGACGACAAGCTTGATCTCGGATGCAGAATACTGGGACTGGCGGATATTGTCACGGCACTCACAGAGGAACGTCCATACAGGTCTTCCATGCCTAAAGACAAGGTGGCGCAGATAATACAGGAGATGGTTCAGACCGGCAAACTCGACAAACTTGTCGCTTCAACCGTACTTGATAATTTTGAAGACATAAACAGTGTCAGACAGTTAAGTCAGGCAGATGAAATGAAAACATTTGAACTGTTCAAAAACGCAATAATGAATAATAAAATATGTAAAAAGAACATTAGGTTCATCACGGCACTGCAGTGATGAACCGTGATATTCCTTTCCTCAGGCGGTCTTGTCGTCGAAGAAATGAAGCATTGATGTCTGCTTCTCTTCCTGAGCCACCTGCTTGGGGATCACTTTCTTTTTGGATTCTTTTTTGATCTCAAAGTAGCATTTGTAAATTGCTCCGCAGGTTTCGCAACGTACAGCGCCGGCCTGTTTAACAGTTATCTTTGTGCCACAGTCTTTACATTCAAAGGACTTTTTAGCCATCTTCTCAACTCCGCATTGATCAGAATACATGTTTTTTGACGATATTCGTCACTTGATATCGCACAATATCACATCCGTTCCAAAATTAATGTCAAATTAATGCAATATTTGTTAAACCTGTTAAACAATAGAAAAATGGGACATATGCTAAGCATATGCCCCATTCTGAAGATATATAACGTTCAGAAAACCAATATCAGATTTGATTTGACGGTGACTGACTGGACTGCCTCCATCTCGGTATCAGACGAGGTTGCATTAACAGTCGGTACAAAAGCGGATGCATTTATATTTGCAGCGGAGACAGGAGTCACCAAGGTTGTCGTAAAATGCAGATCAGTGCTGACATCGTGGATACTGTAGCCTTTAACTTCGCCGTCAGAATTAAAGTTGAACAGTTGAGTTCCCGCCGTCATAAGGAGCGAATCACCGGACGCATCTGACATAGCAGTCACACCCATAATATCCGGTAAGCTCATTATCCACGGAACATCTCCGCTTGCCATATCCACAGCCGCAACTGCATTATACAGTGCAGGATTCTGAGAATCATCATCACCGCCCGAAACAAACATATAAAGCCTGTCACCGCTATCCTGAAGCTTAGTGTAATAAGATTCGAGAGTAAGCTGTGCATTTGCGGGTGTCAGCACATTGTGAGACACAAAGCTGAAACCGTAGGTTCCGTTATTGGTGCTGAGATTATGTTCAAGCTCATCCAGAACAGGCTGATAAAGTATCTGGTTTTCATGCTTTTCAGAGTATGAAAGATATATTTTGTCGTTAGAACCTGCCACCACCAGATTGAGGTCTTTGACAGCTCTGTTTTCTATAACAGTGCTGTTGCCTATGAGGTTCAGGTCGGAATCGAACACAAGCATATTACATGTGCTGTTTTCTCCGGTTGTCGCCTTCTGTGTAAGAAGCACCACTCTGTTTTTGCTTTTTACAACACCCATAGCCACAGGAGTTATATCTGCTCCGGTATTATCCGCCAGATGTACGGCAGAAAGTACGGCTCCGTTTGCCGCGGATATCTTGATCATATTCGCGGTCTTAACTCCGCTCTCGTAACCTTTCATAAGAACGGCAACTTCTGTTGAATCCTTTACGAGTGCCATGGAAACAAATCCCGGGAAGGATGAAGTTCCGTCGTTGCCGTTTGAATAGGTGTTAACCCATTTTATACTTGAAAGGTCGGAAGACAGACGCATAACAACAACCTTGTTGGTATCTTTAATGCCTGCCGCAAGCAGTACCTCATTTCCGAGAACCCCTTCAACCTGCGCGTTGTAAAGCTCCATATTATGCTGGGACATCTTGATAAGCCCTGCTTTAATACTGTGTCCCCTGGCTGTGAAACTGCCTTTCATAACTATGGGGTTATAGTTTACATTGTCAGACGTGGTGAAGACGGAATAACCGACTGCGAAAACAGCTGAAGAAGAACTGTAGAAAATGTCGTTCAGGGTGACACCTGACTGACCCGTCGCTACAACCTGTGAAAGACTGCCGGAGAAACCGCCGCCAAGAGCGGGAAAGGAATCATCGGTGAGCTCGCCGTTAACGGCGTTATTCGTAAAATAGCTGTATGGCATATAAACGGTATAGACACTGTCATTGCTGTCATAAAAATTGAAAGTGAACGCACCGTCCGATATACCTGAAATTGTCAGGGATGTTGTATCAATATAGAATGAAGGTTTCTGCATCGAAAGCCAGCTTTCGCCCTCGTCGCTCTGCCCCTGCCCGTCATCAAGTTTGTAATGCACGTCTGCACGGATAACCCACGAAGGAATCTGAACCAGAAACGACATCTTGTCGGCGCTGGTCAGGGGAGATATGGTCGGTATTTCGGAATATGCGGGGGAATCGTAATCGTGACCACCGCGTATATGATACGTTTCGCTGTCGGTATCGGAACCTTCCGTTATGCCGAACGCAACAGAAGCGCCGTTCGCAACGTCTCCTGTGTAGGGTATAAGTCCGTAATTTATATCATCAGGTATGGAAAGGTTTTCGTCAAAAGCCGTGTCCTGACGCATTTCGTAATCGCCGGTATCGGGATTAAGCGTTTTCGTATAACCTGTTGTCGTTATCCCGTCGCCTGAAACCGAAAGGCTGTCTATGTTGTCCGAACCGTCGTCATAGTTTTTATAAACTTCAAGACCGTATATTGTAGTGTGAGGGTAGTCAACAAACTCCACGGCGGCATGGCGTATTTTCATGCCGTACTGCAGACCGTTTCCTGCTATTTTCCATTCGCCGCCCTCAATGACCATATCTATATCGTCATAATCCACCGAACCGTCGGAATATATCAGTTTAATAAGATGGCTGTTCTGTGAAAGTGTTCCGTCGTCCTCGGCTGTTGTTTTGGCTGTTGCGCTTCTTGTCCATTGAACAAGTTCAACACGGGAAAGGCTTATACCGGAATCGAAAGCAAACTTATTCGCTTCTTCCTGCCTCAGATCGGCTATGAAAGCGTCCCTGTCCATTCCGTCCTTAACACCGAAATTCGTGGCAACAACGGCTTCCGCGTCCTCTTCGGAAAGCGTTCCCGCCATCCCCTGTGAGGCAACACTCAGAAGCATGTTCTCAACCGCATATTTATCTTTAAATGTACATACGAGATTGACGTCGACAACCTGCCCGGGAATAATGGTCGCAGTGTCTCCGCCCATGCAGACCATGCTGCCTGTGGGTCCGTATGCCGACACGCTGAAACTGTATTCCTGTCCGGGTTCCAGCCCGTTGATGTAAATATCGCTTTCATTCTGAACGCTGGAAATAACCTCTTTTGTGCTGAGGTTTGAACCGTAGCCGTAACCTATTATTATGGAATTAATAAGCGTGCTTCCGACCTGCATCCTGCTTGTTACGCCGCTTTTTGAAGTGGTAAGGTCTTCAAAGTCCAGTTTGACTTTCGCTGAATATCTGCTTTTAGAAGCAGTAGTGCCGCCCCCGCATGAGACCAGCAGAACCGAGAAAATACACAACAAGATCAACCTGACATTAAACACAACGTTCCTCCGATCAAAGCCTGAATAATACCCGAAGTATATACGTGTAGAAAGAACTAAACAAGACAACTTGTGTTTAAACCATGGACAAAATCATAATTCTTTAAATATCGCAGAGATATTTTCAAGACAGGGCAGTATTTTCCTTACAGACGACACCTTATCAGTGTCTATATCCGCGTATATGACACATTCGTCAGCACCAGCCTCCGCTTCGCAGAGTCCGAACGGGGAATACACTGCTGAATGACCGGAAAAACTGCCTCCGCAGATATCCGCACATGCAAAATATGCCGTGTTTTCAAGGGCGCGCGCGGCAAGAAGCGTTTTAAGATGATTTAATTTGTGTTCACCGGCATACCACGCGGCAGGGATGAGAAAAAGCTGTACACCGCCAAGCGCCGCACCGCGAAAAACCTCCGGAAAGCGCAAATCATAGCATATTCCGAGACTGCATTTCACTCCGCACACTTCAAACGTCGGCGGAAGCTCGCTTCCGGCGGTCATATCGTCCGATTCCTTAACCGACAGGGCATCGAAAAGGTGCAGCTTGCGGTAAACAGCCTTTGTACTTCCGTCGGGAGCAACCACCACTGCAGTATTATATACTTTTTCGGCAGTCGCCTTTTCCCAGAGACATACACAGGCGTGAACCTGAGCTTCGGCACAGGCTGCCCGAACAGCGGATATGAACTCTCCGTTATGTATATCCTCCGCCATATCGGAAAGCGACACCGAATCAGTTTTAATACCCATGCAGGTTTCAGGAAAAAGTATCAGGTCGCAGTCCTTCCCATGGAGGTTGATTGCCGATAATATCTTATCGAGGTTCTCTTTTTTATTCTGTCCGTGTTTTATCTGAAAGATCGCAAGTTTCATATATCACCGTTTTTACAAGTCTTTGTTTGCATTATCATTCAAAAGCTGATAAAAACCTTGCAGTTGTTACTGTTGTTCATATTGTATGAGGCAGGCTTTTTAAAAGCAAGCACACAAATTCGGAATAAAATAACCTTTGTTATTTTCTTATAAACAAAAAATGAGGTGAAATATGGGCTGCTGCGGCGGAAACAACCATAAGGAAGACAAATGCGGCTGTGAAAGCGACGGTTGCGGAACTCCCGAAGAGATGATGAGCTTCGCATTCAATCTTGAAAAATCAATGTTTGAAGAGCTTAACGAAGCTGCGAAAGCAAACGAAATGAGCTTTGAAGAGTTCATCTACAACTGTATGGAAGTTGGTATTGCCATCACAAACGGCGAACTCGCTCTTATCGACACGGATCAGCTTAACTGCTGTGAGGAAGACGAAGAAGAAGGCGGCTGCGGCTGCGACTGTAAATAATACCACGGCTGGATTTCGCGGTATATCGCCACTGTGCGTGTGCGGATGTCTGTGACCAGCCTTAAAGGTTTTTTGGAGAATCTGAAGTAGCCTATAACTTTTTCAAGCCCTTCAGGTTCTTCAACAGCCTTTCTTATCATATTGACAGCCTTAACGATTGTATCGTCCATCAGGAAGTTTTCCTTATCTTCAAGCACGCATATATATGTCATGTTCGATTCCACAACTTCATGAAAGAAGTGCGTTCCGTATGACATCTCCGGCACCAGCCCGCGCTCAATCCTGCCTATTTCGACAACTGCCTGCATACCGTCTATATCCGAAAAGCTCACCGGAACCCCAAGGGACGTTACGCTGGAACCCCACCTGCCGTAACCCATCAGTACACTGCTGAACCCTTTCTCTTTCACCCGCTGATTCAGTATGCCGATTATCTTCGCACATTCCTTTTTCTTATCAGGCGGCAGAAGAACGTATTCTTCCCAGTTGACGTATATCACCGTATCAATGGGTATTGAATTGTTGCCTCCGAGGAACGTTCCCTTCGCCTTGAATACGGTATATTCTCGGCTTCCGGCGCGGTTGTCCTCATCGCTGATACGCTGAACCTGAACAGGTCTGCATTGCAGAATATTTATGAGATACTGCTGTTCATCCTGAAAGCTGATGGTAAACTCTATCTCCACAGGGCTGTTGTACTCCGTTTCAAGGGTTTTCAGCACCTCTGCCAGCGTTTTTATTACTGACGTTCTGTTTATCACATGGTCAAGATCGACCATCCATGATGTGATATTCGACCCTGTGGCACGGTAAATGGTTTTCTCTGTCTCTATATCTCTCGACGCTATCAGGTTTAGAGACGGTCTGAAAGAGTCCTGATCGAGATCTGACGGTTTTATCTCTCTTATCCTGTTTGCAACAGTATCAACAACATCCATCAGCCTCTGGCTGTATGCCCTTTTGTTCTCGGCGCCTGGCATAGGGTTGTCGTTTGGTCTGTTGACGGCTATCATCCGTGCATAGTCTGTTCCGCATCGGCTCACAGCCCTTGTTCCAAGCCCCGCCACCATGCGCAGAAGTCCTGATTCGGGGTCTATTTTTTTATCCCATACGAACGAGTTATAAGAATGTCCAACACCTGCTATGTGTGGGAAGAAGAAATTACCCTGATAAACTCCTGAAACACGCTGAATCACCACGGACATAACGTCCGCTCTGTCGTGGAGCCTAGCCGCTTTTTTATAACTCTGCGCCTCCCGTGCGAAGGTGCTTGCGAAGACGGACTTAACAACGTCGCCAAGCTGTGAAAGCATCTGCGCGTCATCACCGGAAAGGATGCAGAAACGGCTTTCGTACCTGCCCGCATATGAACTGCGGAAGCTGTCCTCCTGTAATGAGCTTGAACGCACGATGATGGGAAAGTGACCGTAATAGTCAACAAGATCTTCCAGACGTTCCAGTATCTCAGGCGGCATCTTGCCGTTCATGACAAGCCTGTGGAGCCTTCTGCTCTTGTTTCCGTCGGGATCGTGGGAAAACGAGATATAATCGTCCCATATGCTGTTGTAAATCAGAAAAGTATAGAAAGCGTCCGCGCCGAGAAAAAAGCTGTCGTCGCTTTCTGCAAAATATTTAAGAAGGTGCGGAAGTTTTTTGCGGATAATCTTTCTGGCGATGAGCATACCAGCCGCCTTTCCGCCTATGAAACCGGAACCGATGGTGCGCTTGCGGATTATCTTCATCTCCTCAAGGGTGAAGTTGTTTGCGGCAAGCTCAAGTATGCGTTCGTCCATGCCGAGCAGAACTTTGCAAAGCCTGTTCACAGCCTCCTGCTCTTCGGTGTTTTCGTCGCCGAGAAACAGATCGTCCAGACAGGTGAAATACTGCATATCGCTCCGTCTGTCAGGAGGGTTCTGCATTTTAAGGGCTTCCATCGTATCCTGAACTGGACGCACGCCCTTTTTCGGTTCCATTATGTATGGTTTGTACATTGCCGCGGAGTGTCTGTCCTTCGCTTTTCTGGGAACCAGGCAATATCTGCCCATGTTGTCCCGCATTACGCGGACTGATACTGTGGCAACGTCTGTTATCTTTCTGGAAGTAAATTGCCTGTGGCATTTCCGCTGAACAGCGGTGAAAGTGGTAAGCCTGCGCATCTTGGCAAAATCCATGATCAGCTGATACGCATAACCGATGAGCCAGTCGGAACCCCAGTAAGCCATCAGCCCGGTGAGACAGTCCATAATTACAATATCGCCGTCGTCAACGCGCATAACGTATCTGGAACATTCCTCTACAAAACGCTCGAATCCCGCAGAGGGATCCACACGGAAAACAGTTATATTTTCAGAGAATATATCCTGATCAAAATCCCGGCAGAAGCTGATAAAATGAAATTTTCCGCCGAAGCCGCTCATGTCGGAAACCAGAGTTTCCGCTATCTGCATATAGCTTTGCGGGTTTTCCATCTGAAAAACGACACCGTCACCCTGACGTAAACCGCCCGCTAATGTAACAATGCCGCCGCCCGACAAACGTCTGTTCATTCAACCTCTGCCAGTATTTTTTTTAAAAACTACTGCTCCGAACAGTTCTTAGGATTAATATGCTTAAGTTTCTGCGTATCCTGAACAACCGTTTCGTCCTGTTTCATACCGTTAACTGTAACGTTAAGTATGTCCGCAACAAAGCTGTCCTTTTTGTTAAGGCTGTAGATGATCCATCTGCCGTCTTTTTTAGAGGTAACGATGCCTGCGTTGCGAAGCACTTTGAGGTGTGACGAAATAGTGGACATGGAGATATGCAGAACCGCATTGATCTCACATACGCACAGATCGCGAATACCAAGCATACAAACTATCCTCAGCCTGTTGCTGTCTCCCAATGCTTTAAAAACTTCGACCTTTGAATTCATTAGAACCCACCTGAAAAAAATAATTCTGACGAGATATTAACACCGTTAATTCTTGAAATATCAGAACAAATAATCATATCCCCAAAATAGTCAAAAATCAAACTATTATATAGCTAAATTTTAGCCATAATTCACAATAAATCAATCGTAAAGGTTTGATATCGCCTGAAGGAGTAGTTTTTTGTTAACTGGCTTAAACACAACGGCGTTGACATCTTCAAGACATTCAGTTTCATTTCGGTAGGCAGTGGTAACGATGATCGGTACTTGCTGGTTCATTTTTCTGATGTGTGAGATCATTTCAAACCCGCTCATTTCCGGCATTGAGAGGTCTGTGATAACGATATCCGGCGATTCGGAGGAGAACTTTTCCAACCCTTCCCTTCCGTCGGCGGCAATAACAATATCTTTAAAATACTTAGAAATCATCCTTGAGGCCATTTCGCGTGTGATATCATCGTCCTCAACATAAAGAACCTTGAACTCTTTCAGCTTTTCCAATGAATCCATCTGCTGCCTTCTTATAAAACTGTTGTCTTAAAACATATTATACATGTTTTTAAGTTAGAATAAAGAATTAATGTCAAAATACACTGTTTTTATCTTTTTGTTCATTTTCCATGAATGAAATCAGATGATTGAAAAACCAAAAGAAAACTGCTAATGTAAGATAATTATTATTTTTGCGGAGACTGTCATTTTAAGTTCCAGTAATTTTCGCACACTATTTGAAGATATGTCCGACCCGGTGGTGCTTCTTGAAGGGGACACTCCGTTGAGGCTGAACGAAGCTGCACACAGGCATTTCGGGAAAAAATGCATGATGGAGCTTCTGAAAAAAGACATAGACGATTTCAGGCTTTCAGGCGAAAGAAAAGCATCTTTCAGACGTGAACTTGAAGTTGATGAAGGTATCTCAATTTACAACATCAGGATAAAACCTGTTTCTCCCGATAAAAAAACTCTTCTCATAGAATTTTCAGATATTTCAGAAGAGGAAAAACTGAAAAGCAGACTCAGTTTCCTTCAATCAATGATGGATTCCATCCCGAACCCGATCTTCTATAAAACTCCCGACGGAAAATACATAGGCTGCAACAAAATGTTTGAAAAATATGTCGGAATTTCAAAAGAAGAACTTGCAGGCAAAACCGTTCGCGACATAACATCCCACGACTGGAAATTCCAGTGCGCACGCACAGATATGCAGATTCTCGGCACCGGAAAGCTGAAGCCATACGAAACAGTTATAACCATGCCTGACGGCGGCAGCAGAAACGTTATCTTCTCAAAGGCACTGCTGAAAAACTCCGATGGGAAACCTGAAGCCATTGTCGGCACTATTCAGGATATCACCGAAAGAAAAAAAGCAGAGGACAAGATACAAAAACTCGCTTATTACGATACACTTACCGGACTACCAAACCGCCAGCTTCTGCTCGACCGCATAAAGATAATGGTGGAACACTCCAAGCGTAATGAAGAAACGTTCGCAGTGCTTTTCATAGACGTAGACCGTTTCAAGACCATAAACGACACTTTGGGGCATACCGCAGGCGACCAGCTCCTTATGAATATAGCGAACATTCTTAAGGCAAACGTCCGCTCCTGCGACACGGTTGCAAGGCTGGGCGGCGACGAGTTTGTCATTGTGCTTACGAACGTTGACGAAAAGACCGTAAGCCACATAGCCGGAAAGCTGATGAATATGCTTTCCAGACCCCAGTTTGTCAACGGACACGAGCTTTTCTCCAGCCTCAGCATCGGTATCAGTATGTTCCCTTCAGATGCGGAAGACGGAGAAACACTCCTTAAAAACGCTGACATGGCAATGTATCAGGCGAAGGAACAGGGACGCAATAACTTCCAGTTCTTCTCTCTGGATATGAATAACAAGGTAATGCACAGGCTTGTTATGGAGAATGATCTGCGTCATGCTATGGACAGGGATGAATTTTATCTCGAATATCAGCCGCAGTACAACGTTGACACAGGAAAAATGTTCGGCGTGGAAGCTCTTCTGCGCTGGCATAAACCGGAAAAGGGCATCATGCCCCCCGCAAGTTTTATATCCCTTGCCGAAGACACCGGACTTATACTCCCCATAGGCGAGTGGGTGCTTCTGCGCGCCTGCTTCCAGAACAAAGAGTGGGAGATGAACACCGGACAGAAGATAATCACTTCTGTAAACATATCCGCAGTGCAGTTTAAGCAGAAGAATTTCCTTAACAGTATAAAGAATATATTAAAAGTTACAGGCGCAGACCCTGCCTGCATAGAACTCGAACTGACAGAAAGCGTCCTTATGACAGACGTCGACCAGACACTCCAGACACTTAAAGAGTTGAAAGACCTTGGTCTGAAACTCTCCATAGACGATTTCGGCACAGGTTACTCGTCACTGAACTATCTGCGCTTCTTCCCTATAGACAGACTTAAAATAGACCGTTCATTTGTAACCAACATCATGAACGACAAAGACAATGCCGCTATCACTCAGGCTATCATAGCCATGGCGGAAACCCTTAAACTGAAAGTTACGGCGGAAGGAGTGGAGCAGGAAGACGAGCTGAATACCCTGCGCAGCTTCAAATGCCACGATATTCAGGGTTTTCTGCTCGCCAGACCATCATCTCCGGAAATCATCAACAAACTTATGTCGGATTCCCTATAACAGCTATATCTCTCCACCTGCCGCTGCGGTAACGCAGGGTAAGCATTACAGGAACTGTCAGAAATGTCAGAACCATAGTCATCCATGCCGTATGCATTGAAACGCCAAGCACATGCAGACTGACAAACACAGCAAAAACAACCAGCCATGTTCCGCCAACCGTTATAAGCATAGCGAAATATGTATCGCCCGCTCCTCGCAAGGCTCCTGCGCAGGATGCTATAAGTGATTCAAGAACAACGTAAATGGATGCTGTACGCACCATGAACACGGCGAGTTCCCTTGAGTTTTCAAATGCCGGATCGTAATGCCCGGGACGAAAAACATCCGTAAGCATTGCGGGAAAAAACACAAAGAAGAACGTCACTGCCGTTGAGTAGAACACTCCGGTTTTAATGCCGGAAAACAGCGCTTTGTGGGCTATATCCGGACGTTTTGCCCCCATATATCTTCCGAATATGCTGGTCACGCCCATTTCAAGCCCCATGAGAGGAACGAAAGCGACGTGATCCCAGTTGAACGCTATTGTTACAGCCGCAGCAGTCTCAGGACCGCGGGCATGAAACATAAAGATCATGGCGGTGAACGCCGTGAGCCCCAGAACAAACTCAAGACCGGCAGGAAAGCCGTACCGCAGAAGCGTCTTGAGTATGTTTATATCATATCTGAACGATACCTTAAGGTTAAGACGTGAGCTTTTCGCATATCGTATGTATGAGTATATAAGTATCAGAAGAGCGAAAAGACCGCCAAGAAGCGTTCCGTATGCCGCGCCGTTGACACCCATCGCCGGAAGACCGAATTTGCCGAATATCAGCACATAACTGAAACCGACGTTCAGTATCATCGCCGCAAAGGATGAAAACATCACCACGCGGGTGTTGCCGACCCCTATGAAAAATCCTGAAAACGCTGCACGGACAAGCATCAGCACACTTCCGAACATCAGTATGTCAAAGTATGAATACTGAAATCCCAGCTGAACCGAAGATATCCCCGAAACCCTGAACACATAATGCCCCAAGGGTATGAACAGCAGAATTATCAACGGATAAGCCGCCAGCGCGGTAAGCACCGCCTGAAACGTAACCGTCGGACATTTCTCTCTCTGTCCGGAACCGAGATACTGCGCTGTGATTGCCGCAGAATATCCAAGAAGCCCTATGAAGAAGGATATCATTGTAAACATGAACAGACCGCCCCCCATGGCGGCGCTCATCTGCTCTGCTCCCATGCGTGAGAGAAAGAGCCTGTCCGTAAAAACCATAATCGTTTCACACCCGTTGGATATGACCATCGGCAGCGCGATAGATATCATTTCACGCACGCCTCCGCTTTTTGCGTGAACGACTGAATTATTACCAGTTTCCAAAACTGCACCTAAAAATAATACTAAATTGTTGTGACTAAATTTGCCTTGAATGTGATCCGTAAATTGAAATGGTTACGATGAGAGGGTTGAACTATTTCGATTATTAATCACAAAGATTGTAAATTACCGACTCAATCATTTTTCTGCACCTCTCAGTTTGGTCTGGGAAATATACTCCTGCATTAAATAATTAGCAAGTCAAATATTCGTTACGAAAAAAGAGCGGGGATGAACATCAGGAAGATGAACACCAGAAAAACTATCACAGTTGAACGCAGATACCCGAAACCTCTGATCCGGCTGTAGGCATAAACAACGAGGCTCAGATACCACGCGAGAAATACAGTATGGAATATCTTAAGATGCTGCGGCGGAACAAGAAAGCTGAAAGGCAGAAGCAGGGACATCACCTCGAAACCAAGCATCACCCGCAAAAAACCTAAGAAAACGGGTACGGTCTTCGGCAGATAAAGGAACAAAAGCCCGATGAAGATCATTGTGAAAACAAGTCCTTCCAGTATACTATCCATTCCGGCAGGCGCGACGTTTCCGTCCATGTCTTTGTAAGGAATAAACAATGTCACTATGAACATGCACACAAGATTGAACATGTGTGCATTATTTAAAAATACTGCGTAAAGCGCTTTTTCACTGAAAAATATCAGACGGATGCAGAGTGCAGCCGTGTGCAGGGGGGATGGGTGTTTCTTACCAGTTTTTACTGCCGCGACGCCAGTTTTCATCCTTACTGTACCACCACTCGTAATACATTCTTTCGAGACAGGACTGCATTATCTCTTTTCCAATGTCAGTCTTAAGCCTCTGAGAAGAGGCTTTTATCCAATTTTCCGCCTGCTTGTTCCCCTTGTCAAGCTGCTCTTTCAAAAAGAAGATAAGCTCAAGGGTATCCGCATCTTTGGCTATCAACGCCTCAAGGCTCTGCTGGGCGGCATATTCGTCTATACAGGTACTGACCTCCTCCTCAATGGGAAGTCCCTTTACAACATGGTTCAGAGCCTTCTCATCGTCGGAGTTTACATAGTTCTGCTGTAAATAGTTGAGGTCGCCCGTGCGGGATTCTTCAAGATCATGAAACATACACATCTTAAGCACCTTATCCGCATCACACGGAACCATCTTCGCCATGGTAAAGCCTATCATGGCGGTGCGGAAAATGTGGTCTGCAATGGACTGGGTGCCAGACCCCAGATAGTCCTGCCCCGACCGTTTCATGGTCTGCAGGATGCCCAGTTCATAAAAGAACGTGGCACTTCTGTCAGATATTTCTTTCATCAACAACCCTTTTCGCTTTGCCCTCAAATCTTTCGAGGGTCTGTCCCATGACAAGGTTAACCTTCGGCTTGAACTGGAGTATTTTGGCAAGCTGTGCAGTGATGTCTTCCAGAAGTTTTTTCTGCTTCTTCATCTCGTCGAAGAATATAGATTCCGTAACCTCAACCTTTATCTCCATTTCGTCCAGTGCGCCTTTTTTGCGTACAAAGATCATATAGTGGGGGGATGCACCGTCAACCTTGGAAAGTGCCTCCTCAACCTGCGACGGGAACACGTTCACACCGTTTATGATAAGCATGTCGTCTGTCCTTCCCTTCGCTTTCTCCATCTTTATAAGAGTTCTGCCGCATGGACATTCCTCTCTGTAAAGTCTTGTTATATCGCGTGTTCTGTATCTTATGAGGGGCATACCCTCACGTTTGAGCGTCGTAAGCACCAGTTCGCCCTTTTCACCAAGTGGAAGCGGCTGTAATGTAACTGGGTCGATTATCTCCGGATAGAAAAAATCCTCGTTGATGTGAAGACCGCTTTTACACTCGCACTCTCCGGAGATGCCGGGTCCCATCAGTTCGGAAAGACCGAAGTTATCGAACGCCTGAACGCCAAGACGTTCTTCTATCTCCGCTCTTACCTTATCGCCCCAGGGTTCGCTGCCGAGAAGCGCAATCTTAAGGCTCAGTTTGTCCTTTGTGATCCCCGCTTTCTCCATAGTCTCAGCTATGTGAAGCGCATATGAAGGCGTGGCAACCAGAACTGTACTTTTATAGTCTTCCATGATGGCAAGCTGTCTTGCCGTGTTGCCGCTTGAAACGGGGATAACGGATGCTCCGATGTTCTCCGCGCCGTAGTGAAGCCCGAATCCGCCTGTGAACAGTCCGTATGTGAATGAGATATGAACTATATCCTCACGGCTGACCCCGCCCGCAACCATAACGCGTGAAACGAGGTCGTTCCAGTTCTTAAGGTCGCTCGCTGTGTAGCCAACTACGGTAGGTTTTCCGGTTGTGCCGCTTGATGAGTGGATGCGCACGATATCGCGCAGGGGTACCGCGAACATTCCGTAGGGATAGTTATCCCTCAGATCCTGTTTCGTGGTGAACGGCAGTTTTGATATATCGGACAGATCGTTTATGATGTCCGGCTTTATATTGAGCTCGTTGAATTTTTTACGGTAGAAGTCAACCTTGTCATAGGCACGGTTAACGGTAGTCTGGAGTCTCTCAAGCTGAAAAACCTGCCTCTGCGCAACGGGCATCGTTTCTTCGTCTTTCTGCCAGAATTTCATCTCTCCCATTTTTCCTTGTACTCCTTTCCGAGATATGCTCTTTTCACTTCGTTGTCGCCGAGCAGCTCGGACGCTTTGCCCTGAAGAATGATTCGTCCGTTCTCCAGAACATAGCCCCGCTGGGCATATTTCAGCGCCATGGTGGCGTTCTGCTCAACAAGCAGTATCGTAAGACCGCCCGCCGCCAGAACTTTCAGTTTCTCATATACCTCTTTTATGACAAGGGGCGCAAGCCCCATTGACGGTTCGTCCATCAGCAGAAGTTTCGGCGAGGTCATGAGCGCCCTGCCTATGGCAAGCATCTGCTGTTCACCGCCGGAAAGCATCCCTGCGGTCTGTGTCTGGCGCTCCTCAAGAACGGGGAAAAGATCGAACATCTTTTGCAGATTGGTCTTAACCTCTCCTGCGGGACGGGTGAAACCTCCCATCTCAAGGTTTTCGCGCACTGTCATGTTTGAAAAAATGCGCCTTCCCTCAGGAACGATCGCCATACCCTTCGTAACGATTTTAGGCGTTCTCGCCTTGGTAACGTCCTTTCCGTCGAAAGTGACACTACCTTTTGAGTTGCCGATTATATTCATAATGCTGTTAAGCAGTGTGGTCTTGCCTGCGCCGTTGCTGCCTATGAGGGACACGAACTCCCCGGGCGCAACGTGTACCGACACGTTTGAAAGCGCCTGTACAGCGCCGTATGAAACCGAAAGAGATTTTACCTCAAGCATCCTCGTCCCCCAGATAGGCTCTAAGAACCTCTTTGTTCTCCCGAACCTCTGCATAGGTTCCTGCGGCAATGACCTGACCGAAGTTCAGGCACACCACAAAATCCGCCAGCGACGAAATGAACTGCATGTCGTGTTCCACCATAAGTATGCATACACCCATGGATTGTATCTTGCGAACCATGTCCGCCAGATTCTCCTTCTCCGCAAGGTTAAGCCCCGCGGCGGGTTCGTCCAGGAGAAGCAGTCTGGGTTTAGACATAACAGCCCTGCCCAGCTCAAAGTTTTTCAGAACGCCGTAAGGCACGCTTCCCGGCGTCATATCCGCATATTCGGTGACGTTGACGAAGTTCATACACTCTTCGATGCGTTGCGAGGTCTCTTTCCAGTATTTTCTGTTCAGCCTCGTCATGGTCGCAAAGGCGGAGGGTCTCTCCTTGCCGATGAAACCGAGATACATGTTCTCACGGAGTGTCAGCTCCGGTATGATGTTCAGGTTCTGGAAGGTTCTTGATATGCCGCCCATGAAAACCTGCTCTGATTTAAAACCTGTTATCTCTTTTCCGTCAAATTTGACAGAACCCTCTTTCGGGGTAACAAATCCGGTGATAACGTTGAAAAGTGTCGTTTTTCCAGCACCGTTGGGTCCTATGAGCGCGGAAATGCCTGTTTGCGGCATGGCGAACGTAACGTTGCTTAATGCGTGTACGCCGCCGAAGCTTACTCCGATGTTGTTTATATCAAGCATTTCTCTTCACCAGCCTTTTCAGAGTTCCCGATATTCCGCCGGGCAGGAACATGATAACAACGGCAAGCAGTCCGCCGTAAATTATCATTTCGTATTCCTCAAAAGCGGAAAACAGTTCCGGCACAAGCCCAAGAAGAACAGCGCCCACAACGCCGCCTGTGATATATCCCAGACCGCCGATTGTCGCCATGGCGAGCAGTTCAACGGAATATTTGAAACTGAACGACACGGGGCTTATGAAATGGGTGTAAAAGGTGAATATAGCGCCGTTAAAGGCAGTCAATGCCGCCATGGACGCAAACACCATAACCTTTGTTTTTGCAGGCGTTATGCCGTAGCTTCTGCATGCGCTCTCAGAGTTCTTGATGAACTTGAGCTTGTTGTGCAGAAACGATTTATCGAAAAGCTCGCAGATGAACAGGAACACCATAAAAAAGATGCTCATGAACACAAAGAACGATTTCTCATCCGCGAGGTCGAATTTACCGATTATGATGTCGCCTATTCCCACAAACCCTGACGGACCGCCTGTAATGAAGTCCATCTCGTTCATGAAGATATAAAGTATCATTCCCATGCCGAGCGTCGCCATTGCAAGGTAGTTTCCGTGGAGTTTCAGGATGGGAGACCCCACCAGATAAGCAACTGCGAAAGCCGCCGCAGCCGCTATAGGCATGGTCAGAAGCGGATTCACTCCGTAGTTTGTGGAAAGAACCGCCGCAACATATGCGCCAAGCCCGAAGAACGCCGCCTGACCTATGGAGATGATGCCTGTATATCCGAGCAGTATGTTAAGCGCCGTCGCGTTCACTGCGTGTATCAGAAGCAGTGTTGCAACGCCTATGTAATATTCGTTTGAAACCTGTGTGCCGATGTAGGCAAGCACGCATGCCATAATGATTATAAAAGTAAAATTGAGCCTTTTCATACGCGGGTTGCCTTTTTGCGTCCGAACAGTCCGTCCGGTTTAATGAAAAGTATCAGCAGGATGACGAAAAACGCCATGGCATCTTTGTATCCGGAGGGAATCACGCTTGCGGAGAAACTCTCGAATATTCCGAGGAGTATGCCGCCCGCAACAGCCGCCCAGAAATTGCCCAGTCCGCCGAGAATGGCAGCGGCAAAACCCTTAAGTCCTATCATGATACCGTCGTCGTATGTTACAAATGTGATGGGAGAAATTATTACTCCAGCTATACCTGCCATTGCAGAGGAAACCGCAAACGACATTATGCGTACGTTGCGCACGCTTATGCCGCAGGTCTCTGCCGCTGTCTGGTCGTCGAAGCAGGCTCGCATTGCCTTTCCGTATTTTGATTTTTTGAGGAAGAAGTTCAGTCCCCACGCCACCAGCAGAGAGACCGCAATTATCAGTATGCTCTGGCTGGATATGACCCCGCCCGGCATCTGAACGTTGACCACAGGGATGTAATCGTCAACCCGAAGGCTGTCGCGTCCCCAGATATGCATTGCAACATCCCGCATTATGATAGATGCGGCGATGGTGAGCGTAACAAGGTTTATCTCTGTCTTATATCTGGCAAGGTGGATGAAGACCCTTTCATAAAGCACGCCGATGATGAAACATCCGGCGAGTGTCAGCGGAAGCGCTGTGTAAAAAGGAATCTCAAACATGCAGAACAGGGTATAAATAAGCATTCCGCCCAGCATGACAAACTCACCCTGCGCAAAGTTTATCAGCCCCGTGGTGTTGTAGATAATGTTAAACCCCAGAGCAACCAGTCCGTATATACTCCCGCTGGTAAGCCCCGAATACAAAAATTGCATCAATAACCGTCCGTAAATTTATTCCGTCAGAAAGGATTAGACTGCTTCGTCATGCCATGACTCGCAGAGACGAATATATGTCTTCGCGAGGAACACTGCGACGCGGCGATCTCATTCTTAATATTTGATATTATATCCCGTAAATCTTGCTTCCCGGAATGAGTGTAAATCCTTCTGCGGAAAGTTTTTCAACAGCCTTGTCTGTCTCGTCAAAGCGGAATATCATTATCGCCCTGCTGCCTGTGGGTTCAACAAAGGCGTACATATATTCTACGTTAATTTCGTTTCTGCTGAGAGCACCCAGAATCTCCGCAAGTCCGCCCGGTCGATCCTTAACCTCAACAGCCACGACCTCCGTACGTCCAACTGTAAATTCATTGTCTTTCAGTATCTTATAAGCGCTTTCCGGATTGTTGACGATAAGTCTTAAAATCCCGAAATCCGACGTGTCAGCCAGAGAGAGCGCCCTGATGTTTATTCCGTTCTGACCAAGAAGGTTTGCCACGTCATAAAGCCTTCCCGATTGATTCTCGATGAAAACAGAGATCTGCTGAAGTTTCATACTACACCTCTCAAAGCTTTCTTTTATCAAGCACACGCATAGCCTTGCCTTCGCTTCTGGCTATGGTTTTATGTTCAACTATGCGCACCTTGCAGGTTACGCCTATCATATCTTTTATCTCTTTCTCAACAGCTCTGGAAAGATCCTGCAGCCTGCTGATTCTGTCCATAAAGATACCTTCCGCAAGCTCTATCTGCACCTCAAGAGTATCAAGATTGTCCACTCTGTCAACAATAAGCAGATAATGGGGCGAAAGTTCCTGCTTTGTCACAATGATAGCCTCAACCTGTGACGGGAATACGTTCACGCCGCGGATGATGAGCATATCGTCGCTTCTGCCTGTAACCTTCCGCATACGAACGGACGAACGTCCGCATTTGCATGGATCGGTTATCAGACTGGTTATGTCGCGGGTGCGGTATCTTATGAGCGGGATAGCTTCTTTTGTGATAGTGGTGAAAACAAGCTCCCCCTCTTCTCCGGCGGGCAGAACCTCGCCTGTGTCGGGGTTTATGGTCTCAACAATGAAGTGATCTTCGCTGATGTGCATTCCGCGTTTCTCTTCAACGCACTCGTAACCGACGCCGGGACCTATTATTTCGCTGAGACCGTAGATGTCCAGCGCGTCTATCTGCCATTTTGACTCGATTTCCTGACGCATGGCATCTGTCCAGGGTTCTGCGCCGAAAACACCGACGCGGAGTTTAAGGTCTTCTATCTTAATGCCCTCTTCAATCGCCGTTTCATAGAGGCTGAGAGCATAACTTGGCGTACACGATATAGCTGTTGAACCGAAATCTTTAAGAAGCATAAGCTGTTTTTTTGAATTTCCGCCTGAAATGGGGATAACGGATGCGCCTATTTTTTCAGCACCGTAGTGAGCACCCAGACCGCCTGTGAACAGTCCGTAGCCGTATGCGTTCTGAAGTATGTCGCCCCTGCCGACACCTGCCGCAGACATTGTTCTCGCCATGAGTTCCGCCCATGTATCGACGTCTCTGGCGGTGTACCCGACAACGGTAGGTTTTCCTGTGGTGCCGCTTGATGCATGGATACGCACAACCTGTTCCTGCGGAACGGCAAACATCCCGAACGGGTAGTTATCGCGCATGTCCTGTTTATATGTGAAAGGCAGTCTTTGAAGGTCGTCCAGAGATTTTATATCTTCCGGTTTAACGCCCGCTTTATCGAATGAGCATCTGTAAAAAGGCACCCTGTGGTATACGTTCTCCACAAGCTGTTTCAGTCTCATAAGCTGAAGTTTCCGCAGTTCGTCCCGCGGCATGGTCTCATATTGCTGGTTCCAGATCATAGCACGCTCCAAGCCTTTTGTGGCGGTAGAGAAACTTAACAAGACAGGAGCGAAATGTCAAACCAATTCGGTTTAATCAGGGTATATATCTGTGCAGGTCGCCTAAACGCATCTCGGCACCTGGTCTCGTCCCCTTTTTACAGAAATAGGCGACTTTCTTCTCGCCTCTGTCTGAAAAGAGTACGCATTTGTCCCCTGTCAGTGCAAGATATCTGTCAACGTTCTTCCTGTATGTAAAAAGAATATATTCATTGCGCTGATCAAGATAGTCCAGCATCTCGTCGTTTGTGTTCATCCATACGTTCTTATATTCTTCATAGGTCTGGAACTGCACTTCACGCCTCTTTCCGAATACGATCGGAACCACCCTGTCAAGATAAAAGCTTAACGAAGGTGTGAACGCGGCATAGATGATAACATCGTATTTACCCTGCGGGTCGAATTTCTTTATATCCTCGCCGGAAAGCCTGTAACCTTTTATATAAGGTCCTGCGAACGTCATGCCGCCGTATATAAGCAGTGTGAGCAGAATGATTGCAGCGGAAACCGAAAAATGATATCTGCGGATGAACCATTTTTTCTCTATCATAGTTGTCATAAGCAGAACGTATGCCGCCGAACCGCCGGCTATGAACATCCAGAACTCACGAAGATGCTCCACAAAAAGAGGCACAAGAGCGACAAGTCCGCCCAGAACAACGAATATGTAGCCTATCGCTTTGGGCATCAGAGGACGTTCAGCCCTGCCCGATGCCAGAACTGCCATCACAGGGTAAAACGGAAGGATGTACGTTGCAAGTTTGCTTGCGGAAGATTCAAAAACAATAAACGGAACAAGTACATAAAGATATATGTGCCAGCCGCCTTTAACAAAGTTGCTGTTTCGGATATTTGCAAAGAAATAAAACAGCCACGGAAGGAATGTTCCGAGTATGACCAGCGGAAAGAAATACAAAGGCTGTGACCTGCTGAATCTCTCTGCATCAGTGACACGCTCAACAGTCTGGTCATAAAGGAAATATTTCAGAAGTCCGTCGTTGGACATGACCACGCCTATATACCATGGCAGCGCCACCACAACGAACATAACAAGCATCAGCAGATAATCAAGCCATCCGAACGCCCTTCTGTGGTCTCTGTCAAAAAGGCAGACAACCGTAAAAGGCAGCAGAGTGAAAAGGAAAATTATCGGTCCTTTGGTAAGAAATCCCAGACCGAACAATATACCTGCAAAAACGGCATTTTTCAGCGTCTTATTACCGTATATCTGCTCAAACATATATGCCAGAGCCGCAACAGTAAAGAAGGTCAGATAGATATCCGTGGATATGACGCGGCTGACAATCAGAAACAGTACAGACGAAGCCAGTATCAGTACGGAGAGCTGTGCCTTGTCCCTGTCTCCCGTAAGTGAAAAGCTCATTCTGCGGGTGTATATCAGCGTCAGAACAGAGAAAACGGCGGGGAAAAACCTTGCCCCGAGACCGTTCACACCGAAGATGTCAAGACCGAAAGCCGTCATCCAGTATGTAAGCGGAGGCTTATGGAAGTGTTTTATACCATTATAAAAAGGCGTGATATAATCCCTGTTGCGCAGCATCTCCCTGCCCATCTCGGCATATCGGGCATCCGTTGTTTCCATGATGTCCAGCCAATAGGCGGGAAGCAGAAGCGCAACAAAATAGAGCGCAAGAAAGATGTAAAATCTGGTATCTTCAACCAGACTGAGGCTGTTTTTCAAGCTTGATGAAGTATAGGTTTCTGACATAAATTAAAATTCCGACACTTTGTCCGGCGATAAACACCGCATCGTGTACCATTACTGAATATATTAAAAGCAGAACGCTGCCTCCAAGGCTGAACCACCAGAACATAACCGGAAACACGCTCTTTTTTGCCTTTTCCGACATGATCCACTGAACGAGGAACCGCAGAAAAAACATTCCCTGTGCGATGATACCCACCGCAAATATAAACCCTGTGTAATGAGGTTTGTCTTTGCTGACAACATCCGGAAAATAATATGCGGCAACGCCGACCATTCCGAAATAGATTATCAGCATTATCACCATCCAAAACCCGAACGAACGGGGTCTGGTACCTCTCTCCTTCATCACCAGGGAGATATTTCTCAAATAAATTATTGCGCCCGTGGACTGACCCAGAACAAATATGGGATCCTTGACCAGTATCGCATATGTCAAAAGCACAAAACCGCCCGCCAGACTGAAATACCAGAAAGACATAGGCACAGCGCTTTTTTTATACTTTTCTGCGTATAGCCACTGCAGAATGAAGCGCATGAAGAAAAGCACCTGTCCGGCAAAACCGAACACTATCAGAGCGGTCTTAAGAACTGAAGGATTAAGAGCCGACATTATTCTCTCTGACGCTTATTCTGAGATAACGCTTCTGCATCCAGCGGACACAGATAAGGTCATAAAGAGCCTCGTAGCCCCTTTTGAGGTTTGTATACTTTGAAACGCCGGAGTGACGCTCCCTGTGGTTTACCTTCATTTCAACCACCTTTGCACCCTCCATCCTCATCATGGCGGGAAGGAATCTGTGGAGACCTTTGTACATTTTCACGCGTTTAAGCATGGAAGCGCGCATAATCTTAAGCGAGCATCCTGTATCATGTATGTCTTCTTTTATGACCGCATTGCGTATTCTGTTGCCCAGTTTACTGGCAAGACGTTTTGAAAGAGTGTCCTTGCGATTGAATCTCCATCCGTTCACCATATCGTATTCGCCGAAAAGTTTAAGCATTTCGGGTATATCCGCAGGGTCGTTCTGAAGATCGGCGTCCATGGTGATTATAATATCACCGGACGCATGCTGAAATCCTGAGTAAAGAGCTGCAGACTGACCGGTGTTCTTTGCAAAGGCTATATATTTGACACATGAATCTTGCTCTGCCAAAGATTTTATTATTTCAAGGCTTTTATCGCGGCTGAAATCGTCAACAAATATTATCTCATACTCACCGCCAACCTTTTCGCAGACTTTTTTTATCTGATCATAAAGGGGATTGAGATTATTTTCTTCGTCATAAACCGGTATCACATAAGATATTTTTTCCATCCGTCATCCTACGGGCATTTCTTTATTCATTAAATATGAACAGAGATAACTATCATATTTACGGTTTTTAGACAACTCCAAATAATATTAAGTTCAATTCATGCTATCTGATTAAAATATAACCACACAATGGTGATATAATAACCATATAGAGTGTTAAGAATATGACAAAAGCGCATTCTACAGTTTCCGCCCAATTGGCACGTCGTTTGCATATAAGCTCACTGATTAAAACACGGGGTGACAGATATGAAAAAATCTCTCCTAACAACACTTCTGGTACTTACGGCTTTCACGGCATTTGCCGACGAGGCGCCGGCTCTTGACACAGGCGATACAGCTTGGCTTCTTATGTCTTCTGCTCTCGTTCTTCTCATGATGCCGGGTCTTGCACTTTTCTACGGCGGTATGGTCAGAGCGAAAAACGTTCTTTCAACATTCCTTTACAGCTTCACAGCTCTCACGGTTGTCGGAGTTGTCTGGATGGTGATAGGCTTTACACTGGCATTCGGTGAAACCGAATCTCCTTTTGTCGGAAGCATGCAGTACCTTTTCATGGGCGGTGATTTCATGACAGCGATGTCAGGAACCATTCCGCTTTCAGTTTTTGCAATGTTTCAGGGTATGTTCGCGATAATCACTGTCGCGCTCATCAGCGGTGCTATTGTTGAAAGGATGAAATTCTCCGCATGGGTAATCTTCATGGTCGCATGGGTGATCGTTGTATACGCTCCCGTCGCACACTGGGTGTGGGCAGGTTCCGGCTGGCTCTTTAAAATGGGCGCTCTGGATTTCGCCGGCGGTACCGTAGTACACTTCTCATCAGGCTGCGCGGCTCTTGCGCTTGCAATAGTTCTCGGCAACAGAAAGGACTTCCTCAAATCCGCCACAATTCCCCACAACCTGACACAAACACTCATAGGTGCGGGTCTTCTGTGGTTCGGATGGTTCGGTTTCAACGCAGGTTCAGCTCTCGGTTCAAACGTTCTTGCAGGTCTTGCATTTGCAAACACAATGATTGCGGCATCTGCTGCCGGCGTAAGCTGGATGCTTATTGAATGGACACATGGCAAACCCAGCGCACTGGGCGTTGCTTCAGGTATAGTTGCGGGTCTCGTTGCAATCACACCAGCGGCGGGTTTCGTTGCTCCCTGGGGAGCGCTTGTTCTCGGTCTTCTGGTTGGCGTACTTTGCTGTTATGCAGTCAGACTTAAATTCAAACTTAAACTTGACGATTCTCTCGACGTTTTCGGCATACACGGCGTTGGCGGTCTTTTCGGCGCTATCATGACGGGTGTTCTTGCTATCGAGGGTAAAGGTCTTGTAAGCGGAAACTCCGCACAGGTTGGTATTCAGACGATCGGCGTTCTCTCCGCAGGTCTGTATTCGTTCGTAGTCACACTGGTTATTGCTTATGCTCTTAAGGCTACCATCGGGATAAGAGTTACACCCGAACAGGAGTCTGAGGGTACGGACGTTAATCAGCACGGCGAGAAAGCTTACAACTAAGATCGTATTTCTTATATTGAAAAAGGGAACTTCGGTTCCCTTTTTTTATGTCCAAAATCAGAAAAAGACCAGATCGCCGCGTCGCTACGCTCCTCGCGAAGACGTATAAATGTAATCTTATTCGACACTTAGAAGCGAGTAGTTATACGCTATCTACCGTAAGCACTGACTGACGGTCAGACGCAAGCAGAACAAGGAAGATTTGACGAACGGGCGGTGAGCATACGGATTTGTATGTGAGCCGTTCTGAGGAAAAACTGACGCAGTTATGCACAGTGTATCACCGTCAGTCGCGGGAAAGGATGACTCCGCGTGATGTAAAGGATATCCCCTGCTGCGTCTTTGCTCCTATCATAACAGATTCAATGACCGGATCGGTAACATCCGCTGTCGATTTCCATCTGACGATGAAGCTGGCACCGGAACCGCCAGCCGTATCGGATTCTTTCACAACAAAGCGAACTGACGAAAGAGGATTTAAAACAATCGCCTTATCGACATATTTTGATATCAGTTTTCCGTCCGAACCGTAATAGTCGGCAGAGAGCAGTGTTATTCTGTTTTTCATATCCGTATTTCTTATGCTGACTGTGGCGGCAAGCAGAAAAGGCTTTTCTTTGTCTCCGGTGTAAATATGAGAATACACAGGAACATAAACAGAAGCCCCTTTATATGCAAAAGCTGTCGCGGAAAGCAAAACAGCCGAAAAAACAAGTAATAACATTTTTTTCATAATGCACCTCTCATCATATAATAAACGCCTGGAAGTTTTTTTCAAACATTAATGAGCCGGAATATTCACTTAAGACCGGAATCAGGCACACATTAATTGTTATTTTATCTTGAAATATATATTTAAAATGTTAAAGGTATGAATCAAAAACGATAAAAATACTTAAAACATCCTCTTAAAGTCAAGAAAAAAATGTTTAAATTTTGTTTCAAATGCAATTAATGGACGATATAATTAAATAAATTATTCTGGAGAATGACATGTTGAAATCAGTAAAAACAAAGATACTGCTTCTGGTTTTGATTCCTCTTCTGACCGTTACCTGCATAGTTCTTTTCACTGTTTACAGAGATGTAACAAAAACAACGGAAGAGCAGATAATACAGGCAAGAGAAAAGATGCTCAACGGTAAAAAAGAGGAACTGAAGAACAATGTGGACATAGCTCTGACAGCCATGCAACCTCTCGTTAATCATAAAGAACTTACACCCGAAAGAGCGCAGATGATGGCAAAAGCAATCCTTGAAAGCATCCGCTTTGCAGGTGACGGTTATATATTTACATATACTTTCGACGGAACGGCTTTAACTGTTGGACCGAACAAAGCAGTTGTCGGAAAAAACCTTATGGAAACCAAGGATGCCAACGGCGTTTATTTCGTGAGAGATATGCTTGATAAAGCAAAACTGGACGGCGGAGGCTACGTTGAATATATCTGGCTTAAACCATCCGCAGGTAAAGACATGCCGAAATTAAGCTATGCCACTGAAATTAAAGAATGGCACTGGATGATAGGTACAGGCGTCTATATTGACGACATTGACGTAGCTCTGGAAAAGCTTAAAGAAGAGTCAAACGCGCGCATAAAAAGCATGCTTCTGAGCATATTCGGATTATCCGTAGTTGCACTTGTGATAACGGTCGTCATTACAACAGTAATGGTAGGCAGAATGACAAAAGGAATACAAACGGCGGCAGACGTTCTGCGGGATATCGCATCCGGTGAAGGTGATCTTACAAAACAGCTTCCAGTGACGTCAGAAGATGAGATAGGGCAGCTTTCCAAATATTTCAATCAATTCATAAACAAACTGCGCGGCATAGTGTCCACGGTTCAGGAGAACGCACATTCCGTTGCATCCGGAAGCACGGAACTTGCTGCGGCAACAGAAGAACTCTCTATGACCATGGGAGATCAGGCATCACAGGTCACAGGAGTTGCTTCCGCAACAGAGGAGATGAGCGCTTCATCAACTCTTATAAACGAAAACCTTGATGCCAGTCTGAGAGTTGCACAGGAAACGGCAAAAAACACCATGGATGGCAGCAAGATGCTTAAAAAGGCTGTGGACGAGATACAGCAGATAAAAAACAAGGTGGATGAACTTGGTTCAACGGTAAGAAGTCTGGCTGATTCATCTCAGGAGATAACAGCGATACTGAACGTCATCAGCGATATCGCTGATCAGACAAACCTTCTCGCCCTTAACGCCGCAATAGAAGCAGCGAGAGCAGGAGAGCACGGACGCGGATTCGCCGTTGTTGCCGACGAAGTGCGCAAACTGGCAGAGCGCACACAAAGCGCCACAGGCGAAATCAGCAGTATTATAGGAAACCTCCAGAAAGAATCCAACAGAGCATCAGACGACATGGGCGTTGCTCTTGTTCAGGTTGATTCAGGTGTTAAAACCATGATGACAACCTCAACCTTTTTCGACAAGATAGTGGCGTCTGTGGATGACATGAGCAATATGAACAGCGTGATAGAAACATCCATCAAAGAACAGGTTCAGGCTATTGAAAATATAAACGACAACGCACAGACAATTTCAGCAGGTATAGAGCAGAGTACACACGCATTGGCGGAGATAACCAGAACTGTTTCCGACCTTGAAAAGCAGTCGGAAAACCTCATGGTTCTGATGAGTCAGTTCAAAATATAACCGAAGAAAGGTTTAAGATAAAAAAGGCGCATCCTTTCGGGTGCGCCTTTTTCGTTTACTGAAATTATTCTTTATCGAAGGCTATGAAGTTGCTTCTTCCGGATGCATATATCTGCAACACAACCACGCTGCCTTTTGGTATCTTATTGTATTTTGCGGTAAATTCCGCCGCTGTTCTCACCTGCTCACGGTTAATGGTGAGGATTATCATTCCGGGTCTTACTCCCGCCTCATAAGCGTTGTTCTTCTCATCAACATTAAGAACCTTAACACCGTATTTCAGATTCAGTTTTGCCATCTCGCCTTTATTAAGAGGAGCAACTGAAATAGTGGCGCCGGGTGTTCCGACAGAACTGTCGTCATCTTCACCTTCGCCCTTTCTGGTGCCGAGTTTTACAGGGATCTTAAGTTCTTTTTTGTCGCGCAGAATATCCAGTGTCACAGTCTGTCCGGGGCTGTATGAGCCTATCAGAGTAACGAGGTCTTTGGAATCTGTTATCTGCTGACCGTTGACTTTAAGGATAACGTCGCCTGCCTTAACACCTGCCTTATCCGCAGGATCATCTTTTGTGATATCCGCAACCAGAGCGCCCTTTGCGTCTTTCATTCCGAAACCTTTGGCAAGCTTGTCGTCAATAGGCTGAATGGAAACACCGAGCCAGCCTCTCTTAACAGACCCTTGTTTCAGTTTCGGGAGCAGTTCTTTAAGCATATTCACCGGAACTGCAAAGCCGAGCCCCTGACCGGAGGGGATGATTGCCGTATTGATAGCCACAACCTGACCATCCATGTTTATCAGGGGACCGCCGGAGTTTCCGGGGTTAATTGATGCGTCCGTCTGCATAAAGTTGTCATATGGGCTGCTGCCGAGTTCTCTTCCTTTCGCACTGATTATGCCTGCTGTAACAGTCCACTCAAGTCCGAGAGGGTTGCCGATAGCTATAACCCAGTCGCCTATCTCAGCCTTATTGGAATCTCCAAGTGAAAGAGACGAAAGTTTAACGCTGCCCGGGTCTATTTTAATAAGCGCAAGGTCTGTAAGCGGGTCTCTGCCAACTACCTTTGCGGGAAATTTATGTTCATCGTTGAGCTTAACGATTATCTCGCTTGCTCCTTCAATAACGTGATTGTTTGTAACTATAAGCCCGTTGTTTTCAATTATGAAACCGGAACCAAGTGAAGTCGTCTTGTACTCTTTGGGTACGCTGGGTACCATATTTCCGAAATCGTCACCGAAAAATCTTCTGAACACATCGTCATTAATCGACGGGTGCGCAGACCTTTTCATCACTTTTGTGGTGGAGATGTTCACCACCGCATCCTTTGTGGATTTGTAAACTCCGGAGAACGACTCCGGTGTGCCTGCCGCAAAAGCAGTTACCGTTGAAATAATAAATAGTGTCAGTATCAGGAATTTTTTCATACTATTCCTCCAGTTTTGAGTAGTTTTCAATCATGGTTTGCATAGCGTTGTAAGGTATCGTTCCGACAACTGTAAACAGTTCGTCGCCAAGTTTTCTGCGCATAACGTAGTTACCGTAAACTATCTTTTTGCTTGCAGGAACCTCGCCGTAAACTCTCTTTCTGAATATTGAAAATTTGTTTATTCCGTCCGAAAGCATTATGTGCGATGTTCCGTCCTTAAGCATCCTTTTGCCGACAACACAGAACCCCAGAAAACAGCGTCCTGATTTGTCCAGATTCCCTTCCGTTGAAACAGACTTTGAAGAGGAATCCTCCGGCTCAAGAATGGTGAACGAATACACCAGCTTGCCCGACGGGTCGTACACGTCTTTATGAACTATCTCGTTAGTGGAATCCACCATCAGCATATGCCTGAACCTGTCGCCGTTTTTGGGTTTAAGATCGTACTGCAGAACGTCCCTGCCCGCAAAACGCATCGATACCGGCTGAGCTATATCATAATATGCCCTGTCAATATCGCTTAATTTAAACTGCTGGTTCCGCATCTTTGATGCAAGATAGTTCAGAGTAGTGTTGTCCAGCCCTGCTTTTCCGCCCATAAAGGCGGTATAGGTGCTGTTGTCCACTGCCACTTTAAAATAAACCTGTTCAGCGGCGTAAGACTCGAAGGAAAGTATCAAAATACCGAAAAACAGGAAAAATCTGATCATTTTTTATAATTTACAGTAGCAAGTGTTCCGTTGAAGTCTGCGACTCCGGCGCCCACATGCTCAATAACGTATTCTTCAAGCTTTTCGTTACCTGCTACCTGAGTCTCTTCGGTACCCATGGTCATGATAGCTGCAAAAGCAAGAACAAACAGAGCCGCAACCGCCGCCGCAAACACAGAGAATTTTTTATAGTAGGAACCTTTTTTCTGAACAGGCTTTTCGGCTTTCGGCGCGATCATAGCCATAATGTTCTTTGAAAGGTCGATTTCCGCAGTTCTTTCATATGAAAGTTTCACCATGTCTTTAAGGCGAAGTTCGTTCGTAAGCTCAGAGCGGCAAGCGGGACAAGCCGCAACGTGTCTTTCGACCGCCTGTCTTTCAAGAGAAGAGGCTTCTTCGTCTATGTATGATGAAATCAGTTTATGAAATTTGGTACATTCCATCTGCCAACCCCTGATTGATGAGTCTGTCTTTTATAATCTGTCTGGCGTTGAACAGCCTGCTGCGGACAGTTCCCAGCGGTATGTTCATCATCTCGGCAATCTCTTCATAGCTCATGTCTTCGACCTCGCGAAGAACGATGACCACACGAAGTTTGTCGGGAAGGGAATCCACATAGCTTCTCACATATTTGTGAAGTTCCTCTTTCAGAGTGAGTTCTTCAGGGCTTTCGCCGCTGCCGATGTTTTCAAAGAAGCTCGTTTCGTCGTCTTCCGTCTCAACATCCATCACCCTTTTCTCTTTTTCAAAATGGTTAAGGGCGATGTTAAGGGCGATGCGTTTCAGCCATGGGTAGAACTGTTCTCTGTTTTTCAGAGAATCAAGTTTCATAAAAGCTTTCATGAAAGCTTCCTGAACTATGTCCTCTGCCAGCTCTCTGTTTTTCACCACGTTCATCGAGGTGGCGAAAAGTTTCGACTGATACTTGAGTATCAGCATTTCAAACGCCTGTGAATCGCCATCCAGCACTTTTTCGATAATTGCCGTATCTTTCACATTTCCTCCGAATCGTATGGTTATAAGACTGACCACCAATCTATAAGTTCAAACAAAAATATACTACCGTAAAAAATATTTTTAAAGGGAATTTTACATTCTCCATAAAAGCGTCACATTATACCCAATTCTCAACCCGCAGTCCTTTAACACGCTCAAACTCTTTAACATTATTAGTTACAAGCACTGCATTAACAGCTATTGAATGGGCGGCAATAAGCATATCCATGGAACCGATTACCTGTCCGCTGGTCTCAAGCCCTGCTCTTATACTTCCATATGCTTCCGCAGCTGTGCCTTCAAACGGAAGTATTTCAAGAGGCGCAACAAACATTGCCAGAGCATCCCTGTTGCGTTCAATAGCCCTGCTTTTTGCAACGCCGTATTCCAGTTCGGCGAATGTTACGGAAGACATGCATATATCAGAAGGTCTGAAAGTCCTGAATTTCTCAATGACATTCTTAGGTTTGCTCTTAATGATATAGATGCAGATATTTGTGTCCAGCATATACATCAGAAGACCTCCCGATCCTGAACATCAGGCTGGTTTCTGTCGGGCATAAAAGAATCATCAAACATATCAAGGCTCTGCTCAAAGCTATCCCATGTGTCTACTTCAGGAATAAGGATAAGCATATTCCCAACTTTTTTTATGCGAACTTCTTCCGCGCTGATATGAAATTCTTTGGGAAGCCTTACCGCCTGACTGTTTCCGCTTTTAAAAATCTTCGCATGGCTCATACGGCACCTCGTGTATATACTATAATGTATATACATTTTTTAGCAAGCCTTTCAGACAAAGAAATCCAGCGAGGGCATCTTTTTGATGCGTCCAATTTTATGCGCGAGACTGTAATAGGTCAGAAGCCCTTTTATATGGTTTTCCGAGAGGTCATAGTTGATTATCTCCCAGTAGTCGATGATCTGATAGGAAGTCAGCCCCTTCATCTGATAGTGGTCTATAAGGGATGCGAGGTTTCCCTTACTGTCCTTTTTTATACGGGCAAGCAGTCTGACAAAATCCTCGGTCTCTTTGCGGTTGGCATCTGCCGTGTCCTTGCGGATTATCCAAAGGGCAAAGACAAACGGAAGTCCTGTGAATTCTTTCCAAAGAGTTCCGAGGTCATATATATATTTCGCGTTGTCGTTGTAATAACCGAAAAGCGCCGTGTCGCCGATGTAGACTTTCGCGGGCGCATCGGTGTTCTCTTTGGTAAACTCCGGCGCAATACCGTAACGCTCACGCATCAGTATTTCAAAAAGCACCACGGAGGTACCCGATTCCGATGTAAGGTAAACCTGCTTTCCGCCTAGCTCCTCAATGGGAAGGTCGGAGAACAGAAGAACGCTTTTAACCTGATCTATACTGCTGATTGAAATATCGGGAATTATATAATAGTTCTCAGGATTTCTCCCGTATTCTATACAGCTGCACGGCGAAAGGTCTATTACGCCTTCGCGTATTGCAGTGTTAAGGTATGAAGGAACGCCCTTTATGAGCTTAAAGCCTTTCTCTTTCTGTAGATGATGGAATATAGGATACACGTTTGCGTAATCAATCTGACCGATTCTAAGCATATATTTCCCCCGTTGAAGGTCCCATCCAATGCCCGTCCAGTCCTTCAAAGTCCCTTCGGCGCAGAATATCGTAACCCACAAGCGCCACGGCGTTTGAAAGGTTAAGACTGCGTTATCATTGTAGTAACGCAGTTTCGTTTCGAAACCTTCATTCTCTGCTTTTCCCTGGTTCAGATATGGTTTTGTATAACCCATGAAATCAGGATCAGTTCTGTTTGGCCGGACAAGAATGTCATGCCGGTCGCGCTTAAACAGATCAAACGTAAAATCCAGATGATCCAATAACGTTGCTTCGATACCAAAATTGGCGCTTTTTTCTTTTTCCCATGTTACATCGGTATTTGCAGGAGCTCCCTGAACAATGGCGTAATAAATATCGTTTGAAGAGCCAAAATAGTATGCAGAAGTATAAGGATAAATCTGGTCAAACATAAATCTTTGATCGTCACCACCGATTTTGTCATTTCCGACCAGACCATAAGAACCTCTTATTTTCAGATAATTGAATACCTTATTATCCTTCATGAAATCTTCCTCCGAAATGATCCATCCTAAAGAACCTGCAGGAAAAAATCCATATCTGTCGTGTTTCGGGAAATTTTCAGATCCCATACAGGAGAAGCTGAACTCGCCAATGTATTTTTGATTCCAGGCATACGTTAACCTGCCACTCCAATTGGTATGCATAACAGGAAAATTATTTCCGCTGATCGTATACTTATCTTCATTAAACATCAGGATTCCACTTGCAGTATGCGCGCCAAAGGTGCGATCGTAGCTAAGAGATACCTGAAAAACCCTGTTTCTGTTTTGATCGGATGTAGATTCACTCCCTTCCAAAGAGGTATTTTCTCCATATTTTGTGTAAACAGTATTTCCATTACTGTTTTTTGAAATTGAAAAACTCTCGTAAGTCCTTGTTTTGTTTGACTGGCTAAGGAAGTAGCTGTTATATGCAATTCTGGCGGTGATGCTTAACCCGGGAGTAAGTTTATCAAGCTGTTCCGTAAGTCCGCCCGTAATTTGGATCGTCCGTCCGTTTGACGTATAATACCCGGTATTCAGAATATCGCCAAGCGGATTGGAGTATAATTGATTTCGACCAAATGTCCCATTTGGGTTATAAACAGGGAAGGCATTGGGTGGAATTAATGACATGGCATTGAAAATTTCATCGGTTGTGTTTCCGCCGGGATTATACCGGTCTTCAACAGTGCCTCCTAAAGTCAGGAAAGCAGAAAGTCTTTTGGTAAGGCTTATATCGACATTTGTACGATAATTTAGCCTGTTGTAACGGCTGGAGGTACTAAACTCGGATGCCTTACCGGTTCTCCGGAACAATCTGTTGTTCATTACATAGTTCAACATAACAAAATAACGAACGGAATTATCACCTCCTGAAAAGTTAAGGTTATAATTGGAAATTGGAGAGGAGTTTCTTAATACTTCTTTGTACCAGTTAACATCCGGGTGAAAATAAGGATCAGTGCCATTTTGATATGCAGACAAATCCTCTGCAGTATAAAGTTCAGATTTACCGTCATTTACCAATGCTTCATTGTAAAGCCTGGCATAATCATATGACCCCAGAAATTTAGGTAGTCTTCTGTCGCTTTGTTCTCCTTGCTGGGCACTGAATACGATTTTCAGATCTCCTTTTTTACCTCTTTTGGTGGTAATAAGCAATACTCCCGTTTGCCCCCCTGCTTCCATACATAGCTGTAGCGGAGGCATCTTTCAAAAGTGAAACAGATTCAATTTCTTCCGGAACCAGGTCTGAATAGTTAGCCTCGATCCCATCAACCAGGATTAGCATACCTGTCTGCGCAACGCCAAAAGTATTTATACCGCGGCTGAACATTGAGTTGGATTCATTGCCGGGTTCTGCCTTGGATGCATTAACCGTTAGTCCGGGAATCCGGCCAAACAACCTGTTTGTGAAATGAGTCGTGAAAGGATCCTCAACATCATTCCCGTCTATCGTGGATATCGCACCTGTTACCATCCAGGCAGGTTGTGTGCCATACGCAACATTGAGGGCTTTCTCCTGCCGGTTAACCGGTGTAATATACTGTATAGAATCCTGTGCTAATGAGAAAGTACTTATGCCTATGCTGATCAAAAAGGCCAATATTAGGCTTCTGCTATATTTTAATGTCATAAGTTTCAGTATTAATGATTTCATAAGGTTGAAAATTACCATCCGGGGTTTTGGGTCAAATATCCTTTCAAGGCCTCATCCCGTCTGAAAGGGAATAGATACAGTTTCTTTTCAAACGACCGGGTTTCAAACTGATAAATCTCGTATCTGAAATCAGGTGGGGACGGATTTGAATAGGCTTTCAACCCGTAAAAAGCACCTTGCATGATTCCATCCTGTTCAGCAATTAACCATCTGCGGACATCCCAGAAACGGTGATCTTCGTCGAACAATTCAATGGCCCGCTCATTTCTGACCTTTTCCCGGAATTGATCCTGGTCAAGGCCGGCTGGAAGATCAGGCTGCCCGGAACGTTGACGGATGATATTAACGGCATCATAGGCATTGGATACCGGTCCTTCTGCTTCGTTTAATGCTTCGGCATAATCAAGGTATGCTTCCCCCAACCTGAAAATGATATCATTCGCCATAGCATAATTCTGAGAATTAGTCAAACTCTGGGGAATAAATTTAGTAATCCACTGACCACCGGTACATCCGGAATAGAAAGATCCATCTACCTGTGAATTTACCATCGGAATATCGACGTTCCAATAGGAACCTGCAACAGCCACTGACTGGTTAAAACGACGATCCAATTCATTGTACTTTTCAATTAGGTCGCTCCCCCCGGCAAAGTCCCAGGTTTGAGAGGTTCCGTCCTGCTTTTCGTATTTCTTCAGGAAATTAAAAGTCATGCTATATCCCATCCACCAGGTAACGCTGTAAAATCCCTTAGGCATCAAACTTGTCCATGGCCAGCCCCAAATACCGGTACTTCCGAAGGCTTTACAAGCCAGGATAATTTCTGAATTATCATTTTTTTCAAAGATATACCTGTAATTTTTGTCTGCGCCTTCGCTGGTTATTAAACTTATTCCTCCCGAAGGGGCCCAGTCTATGACCGCTTTCGCAGCATCGGCTGCCAGTTCCCACCTGTTCAGGTCATAGTTGCCGTAACAAATCAGGTTATTTTCAGACGGGTCGTCCATATCGAGATAAGGATCTGCTGTATTAAAAAGCGGACTTGCTGCATAAAGAAGCGTTTTTGCTTTTAATATTAACGCGGCCCCTTTCGTTGCACGGCCTCTTAAATCAGAAGTGTATGCATCAGGCAAAGAGGCGATCGCCGCATTGCAGTCTGAAACGATAAAATCAACAACTTCCTGAAATGTATTCCTATTCTGTAAAAGATCATCACTAAGTTCAAATTTTTTCTCGATTATCGGCATACCACCATATCTTTTAAGCATTTCGAAATAATTCAGTGCACGGATAAATCTCGCTTCACCTTTCACCTGGCCGGCATATTCGGCATCTATATCCGGAACTTCATCAATTCTTTCCATCAATATGTTGGTCCTGCGGATAGCCTCAAAACGAATATCAAACCGAAAGTCTTGTTCGCTGATATTATCAATCGTGATATCACCTATATTCCACTTCTGTTCGATGGGCCACGTAACCCCGGACTCCGCTTCATCTGTTGCAGTCGCCATTATACCATATTGGGTTCCGGTATAGGTAGTCTCATTCCTGGGTAAAATAGAGTGAATTCCGTATCGGTAGGTGCCGGTGATATAAGTATCGGCCTGTACCTTTGATGAGAAAATTGTATCTTCTGTTACATCCACTCCGGGAGCTTTTTCAAGATAATCGTCACATGAAGAAAACAGCGTATAAATAGAGGCGCCAAAAAGCAGTAATATTTTAATATTTTTCATCGTCGTGATTGTTAGAATTTGACATTGACTCCCATGTTAAAGGTCCGGGTAACCGGATACGGCTCAACATTTATTTCCCCGGTCGCTGTAGATTCCGGATCCGCACCCGGAAGCATATCATCCCATGTGGTCAGGTTGCTTCCGTTAAGATATATACGGGCGTAGGAAATCCCGATTTTCCTGAGTACTTTATCTGGAAGGGTGTACCCTATTTCAGCATTTTTCAGCCGAAGATAACTGGCATCTCTGGTCCAAAAAGTAGAATTCTGATAGTTGCTTGAATTATCCCCCGCGCTAAAATGAGGATAATTAATTGGAAGTCCCTTTTCGTAACGTTGCTGGCTCCAGCTTTCGATCAAATAGTCCGGAGCATTTGCTCCTTCAGCAAATCCCATGATATAACGTCTTGAATATTGAACAGAAACATTGGCTGCTCCCTGAAATAAAACTGAAAAATCAAATCCTTTGTACGCTCCGCCAAATGAGAACCCAAATATCTTTTCAGGGAAATTAGAATATCCTATGGGAACTGAATCGTCATTGTCAATTATTCCGTCTCCGTTGACATCTTTATATCTGATGTCTCCCGGTTGAATTTTATTACTTTGCCAATTGTAAACAGGCCTGTTTGGATCATTAACTTCTTCCCATGTATTAAACAAGCCATCGGCTATAAGTCCGAAATATTGTCCATATCGCCTACCGGTTTCGTCTTGATAAGAATAAGTATTTTTACTTCATCCATATAGATGATTTTGTTATGCGCGTAACTGTAGTTTGCTTTTACCCAGTAATCTAATTTGCCCAACCTATCACTGAATGAAGCCTCAATTTCATATCCGGTATTCCTCATTTTACCGAGGTTATAGACGGGAAGTGTTGCCCCGACAATTACAGGATCCGTGTTTCTGGAAGAAAGGATATTGTTCCGGTTTTCCCTAAAGTAATCAAACGAAGCTTTTACTTTATCTTTTAGTAAGGCCAAATCCACTCCTAAATCCCACTTTTTTGCCTTCTCCCAGGTAAGATCGGGATTACCGAGCATACCTTCCAGAGAACCCTGATAACCATTTTGGGTTGATCCGTATTCTCCAAACTGATAAAAATTATCCGTATAGCTATAGGCTGCAGGTTGGTATAAAAATCTGTTTCCACCCACTTTGTCATTCCCGACTTCTCCGTATGAACCCCTGATTTTCATATAGGTCAGGTAATCATTCTGGGGGAAGAACAATTCTTCTGTTGGGATCCAACCAAGAGAATAGGCGGGGAAAAAGCCAAATCGTTTCCCGGGTGCAAAGTTTTCCGTCCCATTATAGCCAAGATTAAATTCTGCCAGGTAGCGGCTCTTAAAATCGTAAGTTACCCTACCTACAATACCCTGGTACCCGTTTGGAACCAGGTACTGCAAAGTCGGATCGTGCCGTTTGCTTTGGTTGTACATGACTAAGCCGCTCAAATTATGATACCCAAATTTCCTTGCATAATTAACCCCGACTTCTATGTATGTCTTTCTGTTTTTACTGATCGTTTCAGTAAAAGTATACGGTTCAGGATTTGATTGAGGGATGTATACGATAGACTGATCCTCTAATCGTTGAGCCCTGTAAGTCACCGCTTGCGCCTTATAATTTTTATCATGTTCGTTATAATTATTATAGGAATAGGTGAAATGTGTCACCAATCCTTTGGTAATAAAACCAAGATCATAATCAACCCGAAAAGAACTGTTCAGGTAGTCCCGGTAATTTTTTTGATATCCTTCACTTAATAACCAGGAAATTGGTGTCATCGTGGTTGTAGCGCCGTCAAGAATTACATATCTGCCACCAGTATCAGCAAGATCAGGATGATCAACAGGATTCCCGGCCCAGCTGGCCTCAAATATTCTTTCAACTGGTGCAGCCGTTCCCTTTCTTTGTTCTATCTGGGCTGACAGATTAATGCTCACGGAGAGGCGTTTGGTAACATTGAAATCGAAGTTTGAACGGATATTGTACCTTTTATATTTCATCTGGGCATCAAAATCTTCAATTACATCCGTATGCTTAATCAGACCTTCCTGGTCAAAAAAGCCCCCGGATATAAAATATTTGACGTTATCAGTTCCTCCCGAAATATTCACGTTATGCTGGGTTTGACCGGCATTTTTATCAAACATGTAGGGAAACCAGTCTATATCAGGATAAAAAACCGGGTCGTCGTGTGCTTTATAATGGGCAATAGCCTCATCAGAATATTGAGGCGCATATCCACCTGTAATATACCCGTCGTACTTTTTAGCTTCATTGAAACTCGTTGCATAGTCATAGGCATTCATGCTATGACGAACATCTGTAAAATGTGAAATGGCATATTGGGCTGTGTAACTGACCTGTGGCCTTCCTACTTTTCCTCTTTTAGTGGTAATCAGCAACACGCCGTTGGCTCCCCTTACCCCATAAACGGCCGTCGCCGAAGCATCCTTTAAAATAGAGATACTTTCAATTTCATTCGGATCAATATTATTATAATTATCTGCTTCAATTCCGTCAACCATGATAAGTGGTTCCTGTTCTCCGGCAAAAGTTCCGATACCCCTTATTCTCAAGGTTGATACATCCTCTCCCGGTTGTCCGCTTCGTTGAACGGATAATAATCCCGTCATTCGGCCAACAAGGGCATTACTGATGTTTGCCTGGGGCGACTGCAACAAATCCTCCGTCCCGATTGCTGCAATTGAACCGGTGATCGAAGCTTTCTTTTGCGTACCGTATCCAACTACCACAACGTCGCCAACCTCAACTGTTTGCTCTTCCATTACAATAGAGAAGTAATTTTTATTGCCGACAGAAACTTCCTGGATTTTCATCCCAACAAAGGAAAATAACAGGGTTTTTGCCTCTCCGGCGTAAACCAGTTTGAAATTACCACCCCCATCGGTAATCGTTCCTGTAACAGTTCCTTTAATAGCTACTGTTACACCTGGAATTGGCACATTTTTATTATCAGTCACTTTCCCGGTTATTTCCTTTCGTTGGTCAGGTTGATCAACCTCAGAATTTATTTCGTCCGGGTTATCCATCGCAGTTACAGTGGTCGTTGCGGAAACAGTAGAAAAAACAGACATATTTTTATTGTCAGGAGTAGTTTTTTCAGGTATCGGAGATACGACAGTTCATAAAACTCGTTTTTTTCATAAATTGATACTTTTAAAATTGTACTTATAAGACCGTCTTTTGTTGGTTAATTTAATTGGAATGATTTTTCAATAGGCAGAATATTTATATGTCTGATCAAAAGTATCGACTACATTGATTAGCGAAGGAGAGAAATGTTACAAATGTAGTGTAGCAGTGTTACTGCCTTTACATATTGGCAAATTATAGAAGTATTTTAGTGGAAATTATGATACCTGGTATGAATAAAATAAAAATAGTTGAAATAATTTTTTTGATTCTTTTTTGTCATTCCGTATTTAGTCAAGGCTTTGATTTTAAATTCAAAAGCTTTTCCATCGAGGATGGATTATCCCATAATGTTGTGGAATGTATGTTACAGGACAGCAGGGGTTTTATCTGGATTGGCACTCCGGATGGGTTAAATAAGTTCGATGGCTATTCCTTCACCGTGTACAGGCCGGGCTTATTGAATGAAAAC
>NZ_JAJOIL010000011.1 GCF_021209385.1 Seleniivibrio sp.
CTGTAAAAGCGCTTTTTATTTTTAGTTATAACGATGCCGCCGGCTTTAAAAACACCTGTCAGCGCCCTTTTGCCGCCTTGGGATTCTCCTATATATTCGTATCTGTATGGAAATGGTAGAACATATCCTCTACGGTGCGTATGTTCTGTTTTTCCAATGCATCCGCTGCTTTTTTGCCAATGCGCGGCACACTGCGGATATCGACAGTTTTAAATTCTTCGGTGGTGTTGGCGGATTGAGCCAGAAGGGTAATTTCAGCAAGGATATTCTCAAGCTCCCTGCGTTCGTAGGAGTCTTTAAAAACAAAACCCGCAGAGTCAAAACCGCTGCGGGTGGTTATATCTTTCAACGCATCCAGATATTTACGCGGGTTTTTAAAATAATCCGCAGTGTTGTCTTTAATATCTGCAAGCAGTCTTAAAAGCCGTCCTCTGTCGTTTGCCATTTAAAACATGTTCAGAGCGGAAGATTCGTTTCCAGAGAAAACTTTATGCACATCAAGGATTATGACCATTTCGGTTTCCGTTTTCGCAACACCCTTAATGTATTTTGTATCAGCACCTGTTGATGCGCTTGGGGCTTTATCGACGACATCACTGCTGACACGCAGAACATCTTCAACGTTATCAACTATAAAGCCTATTTTGCGACCATTGAGGTTTACAACAACGATACGCGTGGCATTTGTGAAATCAGATGCCATAAGACCGAGTTTTTTTCTCAGATCAACAATAGGAATAACCCTTCCCCGGAGATTTATAATACCCTCAACAAATGAAGGAGCCTTGGGGACGGTTGTTATGTCCACCATGCGGAGAATCTCTTCAATATCCATGATATCTATGCCGTATTTGTCTTCCGCAAGGAGCAAACGGACATATTGTTTATATTCGGACATGGATAACCTCGTTGTATTTTTATGCAATCATATCAGTTTAATCGGCAGATTGCAAATATTATACTAAAGCACCTGTCTTATTGATGATTTTGTTGTTTGCATCAACCTGAACCACAGTGGGCTTATAGTTTTCGAGTTCTTTTTCGTCGTACATTGCAAATGTGGCGATTATAACCATGTCGCCGACGTGTACCTTGCGCGCCGCCGCACCGTTAAGGCATATCTCGCCGCTTCCGCGTCTGCCTTCGATTGCGTATGTCTGAAACCTTTCGCCGTTGGTGATGTTCCAGATATCTACTTTTTCATATTCTCTGATACCCGACGCTTCCATAAGGTCGAGGTCGATGCCTATGCTGCCTTCATAGTGAAGGTCTGCGTCTGTTACGGTTGCTCTGTGAATTTTTGATTTGAACATCTCTCTAAACATGATGCACCTCAAAATATCTGTTATCTATTAATCTTGCTTTACCTACATATACCGCAAGCGCCATAACGAAATCCGTGTCCGCGCTGTCAACAGAGACTAGAGTCTCCGGATGTACCGTTTCAATATAATCTATTCTTGTGTGCGGATGGCTCAGAATAAAATCCGCAACTTTTTCTTTTATGGTTTTTGTGTCTTCAACGCCCTCGCGTAAAAGGTTTTCAACCAGTTTGAAACTGCCGCTGAGAGCCAGTGCTGATGTGCGCTCGTCACCTTTGAGGTAAACGTTTCTGGAACTGAGCGCCAGTCCGTCATTTTCGCGTATGATTGGCATACCGACGACATCGACATCCATGTTCAGGTCTTTGATCATGCGCTTTATTACCTGCAGCTGCTGGTAATCCTTTGAGCCGAAATAGGCTCTGTCTGGATTTACGATATTAAACAGTTTTGTTACAACCGTTGCCACACCTGCGAAATGCACAGGTCTTGTTATACCGCAGAGAACCTCTGTTATGCCGGACAGTTCAACTTTCGTACAAAAACCTTCGCCGTACATCTCTGAAGGTTCCGGATAAAAGATGATATCAGCATTGTTTTTTTCCAGAAGAGCGCAGTCGCTTTCAAAATCTCTTGGGTATGCAGCAAGGTCTTCTGTAGGTCCGAACTGGGTCGGATTAACAAAAATACTGACCACTGTCACATCGTTGTTTTTTACTGATTCACGCACCAGAGACATATGCCCTTCGTGCAGAAAACCCATAGTAGGCACAAGCCCGACAGACCTCCCCGAAGACTTAATTTTCTTTATTTCAGCTTTTATATCAGTTATTTTATTAAATATTCTCATTCATCGCCTCAGAAAGAATGTATATCCTGCGGAAATTCAGAGGATTTCACCTCTTTAATGTATGCTTTTGCAGCTTCAGATATGATTTCGTTGACGTTTGCATACTGCTTGACGAACTTGGGAGTGAAGCCGTCAAAGATGCCGAATACATCATGGAAAACAAGCACCTGTCCGTCGCAGTGAACACCTGCGCCGATGCCTATTGTGGGGATTTTCACTGTTTCAGTTATCACCTTTGCTACGGATGAGACCGTCCCTTCGAGGACGATGGAAAACGCACCGGCTTCTTCCAGAGCAACAGCATCGGCAAGAAGCTTTTCATGTCCTTCCCTTCCCTGTATGCGGTAGCCGCCCATAGTGCTTACAAATTGCGGCATGAGACCGATATGTCCCATAACGTTGATGCCGCATCCGGTAAGTTTTTTAACAAGTCCGGCTCTTTCTGCGCCACCCTCAATTTTGACGGCATCGAAACCGGTTTCTTTGATAACTCGTATGCAGTTTTCCAAAGCCTGCTCGTCTGAAACATGGTATGACCCAAAAGGCATATCGGCGATAAGAAAAGCGTTGGTGGCGGCACGTTTGACCATTTTGCAGTGATAAATTATCTCGTCCACAGTAACGGGAAGTGTGTTTTCATAACCGTTAACGACCATCCCGAGTGAATCCCCCACAAGGAGCATTTCAACCCCTGCTTTGTCAAGAATGGATGCAGATGTGAAATCATAAGCGGTAAGGCATGATATCCTTTCACCGTTAGACTTCATTTTTTTGATAGTGTTGACTGTAATCTTTTTGATATCAGTGTGTTTGCTCATATCTAACCTCTGATTTTCTGATTACAGACGCAAGACATGGCAAAAAATAGAACGTTTTTGATTTGCAGTGTCTCGGTCCGAAGATCCAAGCAAGTGAATAATAGGTAATTAAAGAACTTAAGTCAATATAAAAAAGAGGTTCTTTTCAGAACCCCCTTTGCTATTGGTTTTTTTAGAAAGTGGGAGGAGTGTCCACCCAAAGGGCAACAGCGGGCTTATCCGTTCTGTTGCGTATCTTGTGAGGCATATTTGAGCTGAAATAAATGCTGTGTCCGGCGGGCAGATGATATTCGTCTGCACCGATAACAACACATATTTCGCCCTCTATAACATATCCGAATTCCTCGCCGACGTGCTGGTAATATTCAGAACCTGTCTCACCATAAGGGTCAAGCTCTATAAGCATGGGTTCAAGCTTCCTGTTAACAAGTTTCGAGGCTATGAACGACATGGAGATGCTTTTGTTTTTGAATACCTTGTATTCGCCGGGTTCAAAAACGTTAACAATATTACGTTCATCCTCAAAAAGCTCACTGATGGTTGTTCCGAGCGCAAAACAAATCTTTTTCAGAGAAGCTATAGAGGGAGAGTTCTTTCCGTTTTCAATCTGACTGATGAAACTTTTAGTGAAACCGGTCTTCTGAGAAATATCCTCAAGCGTCATGCCAAGTTTCTTTCTTATCTCTCTTAACTTAATACCGTAAGGCATAATAACACCCCTCAAAAATAATTAGAATTATATCTTAAACAAATACAGGCTGTCAACATCTTTCGTTAATAATTAATATTTTATTTTATGAAATCTACTAATAAATTAAGCATGAAAGTTATATTTTAATTAATACCTCGTCAAATATTACTTTAACAGTTGACTGAAAACGAATTGATGAATATCCTATTTTAAATATTAACGAACAGGTGATATATGGAATCTGTATTGCGCAGGCTGAATACAGCCCCTGTTAAGGGTGAGCGGGTTTTTATAGCAAAAAGCGCCGACATAATCGGTGAGGTTATACTGGAAGATGATTCGAGCATATGGTTCAATGTTGTGCTCAGAGGCGACGTCGAAAAGATAGTTATCGGTAAATATTCAAACGTTCAGGATGGAACAGTTATACATACGACATTGGATAAATTCCCTACAATACTGGGAGATTATGTCACAATAGGACATAACGCCATGCTCCACGGATGTAAAATTAACAACAACGTTCTTGTCGGTATCGGAGCTATAATTCTTGACGATGCTGAAATAGGTGAAAACTCGATCGTTGCCGCCGGCTCTCTGGTTCCCCCCTGCAAAAAGTTTCCGCCCTGCTCTCTCATAATGGGAAGCCCCGCAAAGGTTGTGAAAACCCTTGATCAAAAAGACATAGACGGCATAAGAAACTATGCGGACAGGTATATCAGTTATAAGCAAATGTATCTTGAGAACGGATATAAGTCGATTTAAATATTAGTAACATTTTTTTTAATAGGATAATTGGGCAATAAAAAAAGCGGAGGCAAAAACCTCCGCTTTTTGATTTATAAGATAAATATCTTATTTGCCGTCAAACAGTGACCAGGGACCTCTGTGTTTGGAGTAGTCGATCGCTTTAGATTTATCAGCATCGACATCTTTGCGGATCTTGAACTCCTGTCCGGGGAAGATCAGGTCAGGATCTTTGATCTGCTCTTTGTTAGCCCAGTAGATAAGCGGCCACATAAAGGGGTTAAGGTATTTAGCTTTGGAGATATTCCAAAGGTTGTCACCTTTAACAACTTTATATTTCATGATATCTTCCACTGCGCCTGCAGGTGCTGCTGCTGTAGATTCTTTTTCAGCAGATTTCATAGAGGCAGCTTTGCCTTCCGCAATCTCTTTCTGGATTGTGTCGTTATCAGCAGAAACTGATTTCAGCACAGCCAGAGCTTTTTCGCCTTCGCATTTGTCGATGAGGTTCTGAGCCTCGTCAAGTTTTGCTTTTGCGTCTCTGTAGGTTGCAGAGTATTTTTCTCCGTCCTCAGCATTAGCGGCAAGATTGTTTTTGGCTGCTGAAAGCTCTGCTTTCGCCTGCTCATTAACTTTTGCTCTTTCAGCCGCAACAAGTTTAACTTTTTCAAAGTCGGCAGCAGCTTCGATCAGCTCAGCTTTTGCCTGTTTGTAAAGCTCACTTTATTGCCGTTTTTCTCTGCATCGGCAACTTTTGCCTCGGCAGCATCAAGCTTTTGTTTCGCAGCTAAATATTCAGTTCCGGCACACATTTCGGCGCCGCCCTCCTGAGCAGCTTTCATAGCGGCTCTGGCGTTATCCATCTCCTGAACGGGAGGTTTTGTGCAGCCTGAGACTAACACAGCAGCCGCGAAAACGGCTGTAAACAGTACTTTAGTTGCTCTGCTCATTACATCCTCCGAATTATATTTACACATATAATATCACACATGAAATAGTTTGTCAAAAACACAAACTACTTATTTTGTAATATTTTAGTCATTTTCAGGGACGTTAAACTGCATAAAGAGTTCTTTAAGCTGTTTTTCGTCCACTTTGCTTGGAGCTTCGCTCATCATGTCGGTTGCTCTCTGCGTTTTCGGAAAAGCTATCACGTCTCTGATGGATTCTGAGCCGGTGAGGATAGACGAAAGTCTGTCCACACCGAACGCTATACCGCCATGAGGGGGCGTTCCGTAACGAAGAGCCTCGATGAAGAAGCCGAATTTATATTCCCTCTCCTCTTCTGAGAAGCCGAGGGCGTCGAACATTTTTTCCTGAATGTCGCTTCTGTGTATCCTGATAGATCCTCCACCGATCTCGGAACCGTTAAGAACAAGGTCGTAAGCCTTTGCTCTCATTTTGCCGGGGTCTGTGTCGAAATATTCCACGTCTTCATCCAGCGGAGCTGTGAAGGGGTGGTGAACGGCGACATATCTTTTTTCTTCCGCATCATATTCAAGCAGCGGGAAGTCCAGAACCCATGTGAATGAATACTGTTCCTCTTTTATGAGACCGAGCAGATTTGCGAGCTTGATACGCAGTTTAGACATATAAAGGTTAACGATCTCCTTTTTGCCTGCACCGAAGAAAATGATATCGCCCGGTTTTGCTCCCAGTTCACTCACAATCTTATCGGCAGAATCGCCAAGGAACTTAACTATAGGCGACTGGAGACCGTCTTCGTTCACTTTGATATATGCGAGTCCGCCTGCACCAAGTGAAACGACGAAATCTGTGAGCTCGTCTATGTCTTTTCTGGAGAACTTCTCGCCAGCGCCTTCAGCAACAACAGCCTTAACAACGCCGCCGCTGTTCACTGTGTCGTTAAACACTTTGAATCCGCTGTCTTTAACAAGGTCATTAACAGTAGTCAGGAACATTTCAAAACGGGTGTCGGGTGCATCGTGACCGTATTTCTCCATTGCGTTGTCATATGACATTCTGGGGAAACCTTTTGTCAGCTTAATGCCTTTCAGTTTATCGAAGATAAGGATGTACATATCCTCGATAAGATCCATAAGATCTTCCCTGTCGATGAATGACATCTCCATATCCAGCTGAGTGAATTCAGGCTGACGGTCGGCACGGAGGTCTTCGTCGCGGAAGCATTTAACTATCTGGAAGTACCTTTCGTAGCCGGCAACCATCAGAAGCTGTTTGAACATCTGGGGTGACTGGGGAAGCGCATAGCACTTTCCTGGGTTAACACGGCTGGGAACAAGATAGTCTCTTGCGCCTTCAGGTGTTGATTTTGTAAGGAAAGGAGTTTCGATATCCATGAAGTTTCTGCTGTAAAGGAACTCACGAACGGTGCGTGTCAGCTCGTGGCGAAGTCTCAGGTTGTTCTGAAGCTTCTGTCTGCGCAGATCGAGATATCTGTATTTAAGTCTTACGTCTTCGTTTGCGTTGGTATAATCGTCTATCATGAAAGGAGGAGTATTTGCGTTGTTGAGGATGCGCAGTTCATCTACCATGATCTCAACTTCGCCTGTGGGAAGTTTAGTGTTTACAGTGCCGTCGGGTCTGCCGGAAACAGTACCTTTAACAGCTATTACAAATTCGTTTCTGATGCTGTTGCCCTGCTCGTGGACAACTGCGTTGTATTCTGGGTTCATCACAACCTGAGTGATGCCCTCTCTGTCTCTGAGGTCAACGAAAATAACACCGCCGTGGTCTCTGCGGCGCTGAACCCAGCCCATTATACAGACTTTTTCGCCGATATTTTTTCCGGTAAGTTGTGCGCAGTGGTGGCTTCTTCGCCAGTCTCCCATGTTAGAAAGCACGTTAGTTCCTCCTGAGTTTATCTATAATATATTCCGTAACCTTTTCGGTAGCAATCTCTTCCTGTGTTCCCGACTGCATGTCCTTGACAGCAGCGGTATTTTTGCAGCCTCATCTTCGCCTATCACCACTGTGAAAAGTGAACCGTACCTGTCGGCAAGGCTGAACTGTTTCTTCATCTTGCGGAAATCATAGTCCATATCAACACTGATTCCCTGAGAACGCATTTCGTTCGCTAATTTCAGCGCGGTCTTATCGGAAACGTCCTTAAAGCTGATGATGAACACGTCAAGATCGTTCTCTTTTTCGGTTTCGTTGAGCATACAGAGGCTTACGAGCCTGTCTATACCCACTGCAAAACCAATACCCGCGGTGTCGGGACCGCCGAGGAGCTGAATCAGTCCGTCATAGCGCCCGCCGGCGCCTACAGCACTCTGAGAACCGAGCTTGTCGGTTATCATCTCAAACGCTGTGCGGACATAGTAATCCAGTCCGCGAACCATCATCGGATTCACTTTATACGGCACAGAGAGTGCGTCAAGGTAGCTTTTCACACCATCGAAATGGTCTTTGCACTCATCACAAAGAAAATCAATCGCTTTTGGTGCGTCGGCAGTGATCTTTTTGCATGACTCGTTTTTGCAGTCGAGTATACGCATCGGGTTTTTGTCCAGCCTGCGCAGGCAGTCGCCGCACAGATGGTCTATATTCGCTTTGAAATATTCTATAAGTTTTTCGTTATATGCCGGACGGCAGTTGGGACAGCCTATGGAGTTAATCTCCATGCTGACATAGTCTTTGATACCGAGGTTTTCCGCAAGTTTATAAAGCAGATAGATGACATCGGCATCTATCGAAGGGCCGCCGGAGCCGAAAACTTCTATCCCCGCCTGTGTGAACTGGCGGAACCTGCCCTTTTGCGGGCGCTCCCTGCGGAACATGGGACCGATATAGTAATATTTTGATATACCGGGTGTTGAGAACAGTTTATTTTCAACATACGCACGAACAAGGGATGCGGTACCTTCAGGGCGCAGTGAAACGGATGTACCGTCCCTGTCCTCAAAGGCGAACATCTCTTTCTCAACTATGTCCGTAGTCGAGCCTATGCCTCTGTTAAATACTTCTGTTTTCTCAAGAACCGGAAGATAGAACTCTTCAAAATTGAACGTGCGGAATGTCTGTTTGAATACTTTTTCGACCTTGTTCCAATATCTGGCTTCCAGTCCGTATATGTCTCTGAAACCTTTGACTTTCTGATACACGGGAAATATTCCTCCAAAACCCTGATAATATGCTTAAAACATTATGCAGTCAACAGTAAGCTTTCAGAGTTTGAATTTTATCCTGGCAATAGCGGTGACCGCCAGCGCAGCCTCTTCAATGTCGAGTTTGGAGAGGTTCAGGGTACCGTGATACATCCACTGGTCATTTATATCCTGATTGAAGTGATGTTTAAAATATTTCTCTTTGCGCTTGTCCACTTCCGCAATGCGATCCTTCGCATCTTTTTTGGATATGTTCTCGCGGGCGCTGACCCAGCGGATCCTATCCTCTTCGGAGGCTATCAGTCTGAAATGAAGAGTGTCCGGCACATCGGCAAGGATTCTCACCCCGCCCCTGCCCATAATCACTGCGTTTGTGGTGTCGGCAGCCTTTTCTATTATCTTTTTTATCATGGTCTGGAAAGAATCACTGTCGAAAGCGGTTGTGTCGGGGTTATATTTTTCAAAAAAAGTTTCCGCCTCCTGAATTGCTATTTCTTTGGCGGTTTTTTCGGAATAATCTGTTTTACTCAGCATATCGGCAAACATGCCGAGGTCAAAATATTTAGACATGAAGGCACGCATGGAGGAGAATTCTTCCTCGTCAAACTGTTTAAGTTTTTCCTCATCCGTACTCATAAGAACGGAAGCAATGCGTATCAGTTCCTTATGGAGAAATTTAAATCCGAGTTTTTCTGCGATACGTTCAGCAACGTATTCACCGCCACAGCCGTATTGTCTTGAAATGGTTATGACCGCCATATGCACACCCCCAGTTTGCTTATGCCAAGATCGTCCTTAATATTTTTTACCATATCATTGACGTTTAAGCAACTTACGGGGTGCCTGTAATCAGGGTAAATTTCGGCGAGTGGATATAACACAAAGCTTCTGTTCTGCATCTCTTTGTGGGGGATGGACAGACCTGAAAACTCTAAAACTCTGTTCTCATAGTCTATTATATCTATATCTATCAGACGTGTATACCATCTTCCCGAATTCTCTCTTCCGAGGACTTTCTCAAGATTTTTGACTGCTGTCAGGAGATTTTCAGGCGAAAAATCTGTGCGCACAAGCACACATAAATTGAAATATCCGTCCTGCCCGTCGCGAAGAAGCGATGCGGTTTTGTATACGGAAGATACGCGTACAACCTCGCAAAAACGGGATATTTCTTTTATTGCAAAGGCGAGATTACGGGCTTTCTGCCCCAGATTACTTCCCAGCCCCAATACTGCCAAGTTCTTTTTGGGCATCTTCCATCCTCGCTCTGATAATATCCAGCATCTCTCTGTCTTTAACCCCTTCGGGGCTTACAGGATCGAGGAAACGTATCCGCACCTTTCTGAAAGGGTTGATGATGAACGCTCCCTTTTTCATGACTTTGTAAGAACCGTCTATTACAAAAGGGATTATCTGCTGACCTGTACGAACTGCGAGTGTGAACGCACCACGTTTGAATGGAAGCATAACGCCGTCTTCAGACCTTGTGCCTTCGGGAAAAAGCAAAACTGAATAGCCTTCCTGAATCTTCTTTGCGGCATCAAAAAGGCTTTTGAGCGACTCGCGGCTTTCGCCCCTGTCAATCGGGATAAGCCCCATGTGTTTAATGGCATATCCGAAAAACGGGATTGAGAAAAGCTCCCTTTTCGCCATGAAAAGAAAGTCTTTATCTATTATGGAGATCATAGAAAATATATCAACATAGCTCTGGTGGTTACCCATGAAAACGTAGTTCTTATCCGGCTCTATCTTTTCAAGCCCCTCAACCTCATAGCGCACAAGGAAAAGCTTTGAGCTTATTTTTGACCAGAGTCTTGCAAGCATAAAGAACGGATTTTTACCTATAATTACAAACGGCATGCCGCATACAGTAAGAAAAGCTGTCATTAAACCGAATATTATCCATACAAAAAGGCTGTAGATTATCTTCATTTTACCTTACCAGCGATATCGCCCAGAACACCGGAGAATGTCGGGTGATTAAAGACGAAATCTTCAAGTTTATTAAGAGATATTTTGGATTGGATCATCATAGAAAATGTTGTGACGAGTTCCGCTGCGCCGCTTCCGATGGCGTGACAGCCTAATATTTTTTTGGTGGTTTCGTCATATATGACCTTGATAAAACCTTTGAAAGTACCTGACATAATTGCATTTTCAAAGTTTTTGAATGTATGTTTTATCACTTTGCAGTCAATACCGAGTTCTTTTGCCTTGTCCTCGCTCAGTCCCACCGCCGCAATTTCCGGATCAAGATGAAGTATTCTTGGGCAGTAATCGGCTGAAATAACTTTGCTTCTTTCAAGTATATCGTTTGCAACCATGTCCGCAGACATGAACGCCCAGTTCACGAACATATTTATTCCGGTACAGTCGCCGACGACATAAACGTTCTTGTTGGTTGTGCGCAAACTCTTTGTCAGCTTAGGGAAGCCCCTTTCACAAAGCTTTATTCCTGCATTGTCAACTTCCAGTCTGCCCATGTTAGGTTTTCTGCCGATGGAAAGAAATACTTCTTCCGATTCAAGTTTGGTATCGTTGCTCAGAAAAACGATGGTTTTGTTGCCCACCTTTTCAATCCGCTCAACAGAAACACCCTTGACTATCTCGACACCGTTCTTTTTAATCTGATCTTCATAGTCCTTAACAACCTGCCTGTCGATAGTTGCAAGCACCTTATCAGTCTTTTCTATGATAGTTACAGTTGAACCGATTCTTCTGAAAAAAGTTGCAAATTCCGTTCCGATAAAGCCGCCGCCGACAACAATAACACTCTTGGGTGCTGTGGTCAGTTCAAAGATATTTGTTGAATCAATGAGTTTCTTAGTTGAAGGAACATTGGTAGCCATGTTGTTTGAGCCGGTTGCTATCACTGCTTTTGTAAAGCCGAGCAGGAACGACTGCTTCTCTTCGGTCACGCGCAGTGTGTTTTCATCCTCAAAAACAGCAGTTCCGCGCATAAGCTGAACGCCGGATTGCTCCAACTCGTCCTGAAAATCCTTAACAAGTTTTGCGGTTATGCCGTCGATGTACTTTTTGGCTTTTTTGAAATCGAATGAAGCCGATTTATCATACTCGATATTGATGAAATTTGAAGATTTATTGATACTTCGTTCATACAGATAGCTTATGTGAAGCAGTAGATTGGAAACAACACTGCCTGTAAAGCAGTAGCTTCCTCCGACATTCCTGTCTATCAGCAGAACCTGTTTTCCGTTGTCAGCCAGTTTTTTGGCACATTCGATGCCGGCAGGACCGGCACCGATGACAACTATATCAAAGTGCTGTTTAACCATATTGGTATCAGTACCTGTAATGCTCCGGTTTATAGGGACCTTCGACAGGTACACCGATGTAATCCGCCTGTTCCTTTGAAAGTGTTGTGAGCTTAGCACCTATTTTTGAAAGGTGAAGTCTGGCAACTTCTTCATCCAGCTTTTTGCTCAGCCTGTAGACTTTAGCTTCATATTTTTCTTTGTTTACCCAAAGGTCAATCTGGGCAAGGGTCTGGTTTGTGAAAGAGTTGCTCATGACAAACGAAGGGTGCCCTGTGGCACAACCAAGGTTCACCAGTCTGCCCTCTGCCAGAAGATATATTGAATTGCCCGCGGGGAAAGTGTACTTGTCCACCTGAGGTTTGATGTTCAGTTTTTTGATGCCTTTGAAAGCCTCAAGTTTCGCAACTTCTATTTCGTTATCAAAGTGACCGATGTTGCAAACAATAGCCTGATCTTTCATCTTTTCCATGTGTTCGATGCGGATAATGTCTTTGTTACCTGTTGTGGTGACGTATATGTCGCCGACGCCGAGCGTGTCCTCGACGGTTTTAACGCTGTATCCAGCCATACATGCCTGAAGAGCACATATCGGGTCAACTTCGGTAACGGTAACTATTGCGCCCATGGCTCTGAGAGATTCCGCACAGCCTTTACCAACGTCGCCGTATCCGCATACAACAGCTACTTTACCGGCGATCATAACATCTGTGGCTCTTTTGATACCGTCGACAAGAGATTCGCGGCATCCGTAAAGGTTATCGAATTTTGACTTTGTAACAGAATCATTTACGTTGATTGCCGGAACAAGCAGTTCACCTTTTTCCATCATCTGATAAAGTCTGTGAACGCCTGTTGTGGTCTCTTCGGATACACCTTTCCACTCTTTAACAGTGTCGTGCCATCTGGTAGGATTTTCTTTCAGAATTATTTTAAGACGTTTATAGAGTTCTGCCTCATCTTCTCCGTGGGGAGTTCTGTCAAGGATAGAGGGATCTTTTTCCGCCAGATAACCGACGTGTATCATCATAGTAGCGTCGCCGCCGTCGTCAACGATAAGCTGAGGTCCTTTGCCGCCTTCAAAACGGAGCGCCATATCGGTACACCACCAGTATTCTTCAAGGTTTTCGCCCTTCCATGCATAAACGGGAGTACCTGTCTGCGCTATGGCAGCCGCCGCATGATCCTGTGTGGAGAAAATGTTACAGCTAGCCCATCTGACTTCCGCACCCAGCGCTGTCAGTGTTTCTATAAGAACAGCCGTCTGGATCGTCATGTGAAGAGAACCTGATATGCGTACTCCTGCCAGAGGTTTAAGAGCTGCATATTTCTCTCTTGTAGCCATAAGACCGGGCATTTCGTGCTCAGCAATATCAATCTCTTTGCGTCCGAAATCCGCAAGTGATATATCGGCTACTTTGTATTTAAGCGTGTTGTCCATCATTATCTCCTTTAAACATAGAAAGCCCGCAAAAGTTGAACCTCTGCGGGCTTGAATAATTCGATTATCAGCGTATTGCTGCGAGAAGCGCGTCTACTTTGTCGGTGTTTTCCCATGAAAATTCGCTGCGTCCGAAGTGACCGTAAGCGGCTGTTTTTCTGTATATGGGTTTACGAAGGTCAAGAGCTGTCATAATACCTTTGGGCGTGAGGTCAAAAACCTCCATAACAGCCTTTTCAATGAGTTTTTCATCAACTTCGGCAGTACCGAACGTATTGACCATTATGCTTACGGGTTCTGCAACACCGATAGCGTATGCAACCTGTATTTCGCATCTTTTTGCCAGACCTGCGGCTACGATGTTCTTAGCAACCCACCTTGCGGCGTATGCTGCGGAACGGTCAACTTTTGACGGGTCTTTTCCACTGAAAGCGCCCCCGCCGTGACGACCCATACCGCCGTATGTATCAACAATTATCTTGCGCCCAGTGAGACCGCAATCCCCCATGGGACCGCCTATTACAAAGCGTCCTGTGGGGTTTATGTGATATTTACATTTATCGTCGAGCATATCGCTGGGGATAACAGGTTTAATGACTTTTTCGATGATGTCGTGTTTCAGGACATCCATTTTTATATCTTCAGAGTGTTGTGAGCTGACAACTACCGTATCAACGCGGATAGGAGTGTAGCCGTCATATTCTATAGTAACCTGAGATTTGCTGTCGGGACGAAGGTAGCTGAGTTCGCCGCTTTTGCGGACTTCGGAGAGTTTTTTTGTTATTTTATGAGCGAGCATAATGGGCATGGGCATCAGTTCCGGAGTTTCGTCACATGCATAGCCGAACATAAGTCCCTGATCGCCTGCACCGCCGGTGTCAACACCCATAGCGATGTCGGGAGACTGCTTGTTCAATGTGATTATAATGCCGCAAGTATCGGCATCAAAACCGAATTTGGCTCTCGTATATCCTATCTGTCTGATAGTTTCTCTGACAGTAGCCTGAATATCCACATATGTGCTGGTGGTAACTTCGCCGGATACCACAGCAAGTCCTGTCGTAACGAGAGTTTCACATGCAACGCGACTGTAAGGGTCGTCTTTGAGCATCGCGTCAAGGATAGCGTCCGATATTTGGTCAGCTATCTTATCCGGGTGTCCCTCACTGACAGACTCTGATGTGAATAAATATTTCTTGTTGTCCATCAACTATCTCCTATAAACCATTATCATTTTTGTATTTTATAATTATCTGCGTCATTCTGTCTTTGCCTTTCAGTTTCAGCATTTTAAGTTCTTTCATTTTCGCTTCGACTTCCGGAGGAAAGAACTTAAGGCTGTAAAGAGCCTCAAGATCCTGTTCAAAGCGGATGTGGTTTTCAAAAAGTTTCCTGAATTCCTCATCGACCTGACAAATCGTTTCCACCAGTGCATTGTCTTTAAGCATGCTCGTCACCCCTGTAATCTGTACGGAGGCATGACATTCTCAGTGCGTGCCTGCCATCTCCGTAATAATCTTTAATCTGTCCATTGGGCTTAAATCCCATTTTTTCATACATTGCAACGGCGGAAAGATTAATCTTTTCCACCTCAAGATGTATGATTTCAATTTCTTCGTGTTTTTCAACACAATGCGTAATAAGACGGCTCGCTATGCCTTTTCTGCGGAATTTATCCGCAACGGCTATGACAGCAAGTTCCGCCTCATCCAAAATATACCAGAAAACTATATATCCTGCCACTTCGCCGTCACATTCGTATACCATAAAGTCGCTTTTAACTTTAAAAAGTTCGTTTTCAAACGACTTACGGCTCCACGGGCGCGGAAAGCAGCTGTTTTCTATCGCAAGTATGGCGTCGAGATCTTCATGCACTGCATTTCTTATCAAAATTGATCTCCGCCTCGCTTGGACGCATATACATCGGTGCATAATCGGTAACAAACGAGTCGAATCTTTCTGAAAGCAGAGCTTCGGAAAGGTTGACAGCCTGCCCGCCTACGCTGTTGACAACAAAAAGACCGTCAGTGTCTTCAAACTTGCCGGTCATATATTCTGAAAAAACGTTATTTTCAAAGTCGTAATGTCTGTAACCGTGAAGCTTACCGCGAAGCCTGACGGCTGTCGTAATCTTTTTCTCACCGCTGACAATCGCCGCGGCATCAAGGGAACTTATCCCGTGAAGCTGTTTTCCGCAAGCCATGCAAAAACCGAGAAGTGTAGCGACACCTATCCGTATCCCTGTGAAGGAACCGGGTCCTTTAACGACATAATATTTGTCGATATCCTGCGGCGTCAGACCTGAACCGTATAAAAGATTATCCAGCGCCCAGAGCATCTTTTCACTCAAAGAATTTTCAAGGGACAGAAAGACAGACGAAAAAGGTACTCTGTTTTCGTCGCATATCGTGACATAAAGTCCCTTTCCCGATGTATCCGCAAGCATGTACTTCATTTAAGTTATCTTATCAGATATGTGGTATAAGTCAATAATCCAAACACAGCAAATATTTCAGAATCACATAAACGGATTCAGTTCTCTTTCATGCCCGATTGTCGATTTGGCGCCGTGTCCGGGATAAATAACCGTATGTCCGTCAAGGGTGAAAAGCCTTTCATTTATACTGTCCACAAGGGATTGTGTACTGCTGTACGGAAAATCCGTGCGTCCCACAGATTCCAGAAAAAGGGTATCTCCGGTGATCACACTTTTTATCCCGTCGATGTAAAAACAACAGCCTCCCGGTGTGTGTCCCGGAGTATGGATTACATCCATAACTATGCCGCTGATATCAAGTTTTTGTCCGTGCTCAAGATAGTTTGTGACAACCGGTATTTCCATGTCCCCGAAACCGTACATCTGCATAACTTTTTTTCCCTGCGTCAGAAGGAATTCATCATCTTTATGCATGTAAAAAGGCAGATCATATTTCTTCATAAGCGGATGTATGGCGCCTATATGGTCAAAATGACCGTGGGTATTCACCAGCGCAACAGGCTTAAGTTTGTTAGCCGCAAGATATGCCTCGATATCCTCTTCGTTGCCTCCGGCATCGAATATAACTGCGCTGCCGTTATTGCTTACTATATATGTATTAACCCCTAAAGGACCTGTTATCACTATCTCAATGTTCATTTTCGTCTCCTACCTTGATTCTAATATTATTGTTACGGGTCCGTCGTTTTCAAGCCCTACTTTCATATCCGCGGCAAAAACTCCCGTTTGAATTCTGTCGGCGGCATACTGCCTGCGACATTCATCAACAAATTTTTCGTAATACAGATTTGCAGTTACAGGTTCCATTGCAGTTGTAAAATCAGGACGCAGACCTTTTTTGCAGTTCCCTGCCAGAGTAAACTGGCTGACCACTATCACTCCGCCGTCAATATCTTTAACAGATCTGCCCATCTTGCCGTTTTCGTCCTCAAATATGCGCAGATTCATTGACTTATAGGCAAGTTCAGCACATTTTTCAGCTTCATCACCCTTTTCAACTCCGAAAAGGATCAAAAGACCTTTGTCTATTTCAGCCTGAGTCTGCCCGTCAATACGGACGTATGCACTGTTAACTCTTTGAAGCACAGCTTTCATCTAATCACCTTCAACAGATCAAGTTTCATCACCCTCAAGGCAGAGTAGTACACAACACAGCCCAGAACAATATTTATAAGGACGTGAAGTCCATGTTTATCAGCAAAGAAAACAACAGCAGACATAGCTGCCGCGGAAATAATTATTTTCGCTATAAAACTAAAACTGCTGACAACTGAGTAACTATAGTGTTTCAGCTTTATATAAAGAAACAAGCAGTTCACAAGAGCCGCAATAGATGCCGCCAGTGCTATCCCGCCATGCCCTAACGGTTTCATAAACAGAAAACCGAGCAGAACGTTGAACACAAAGCCTATAAAAGCGGCTCTTAAGGGAGTTTTTACATCCTTATCCGAATAATATATGCGACTGAAAACACTTATCAGTGAATAGAATAACAATCCGGAAGAATACATTCTGAGGGCAAATGATGTCGCCCTGACGTCCATTGCGCCAAACGACAGTCTGCCGTAAATGAGCGATATTATCGGTTCGGCAAGAATAATAAGTCCTGCCGACGCAGGTATCATAATAACAAGAATAGCATTCACCGCCTTATCTATAAGCTTGTTGCGCTGTCCGAAATCACCATTGGAATTTGCCACGCTTATCTCTGTCAGTGTAACAGTGCCGACAGCAACTGCAAACATCCCAAGTGGAAACTGAAAAAGCCTGTTAGCATAATACAGATACGATATACTGCCGATTGTAAGGAAAGATGCAATTATTCTGCCGACCATAAAATTAAGCTGACTTATCCCTACGCTGGCGAGTGAAGGAAGAACATAATAAAATGTCTGTAGTGCATCCTTATTGATGCCGCTGAAAAAAACAGGTCTGTAACCATTATAAACAGCCGCTCCGAACACCAGAAAAAGCTGGAGTATTCCGCCGACAAGCACACCGTAGCACAGTATATTCATATTGCCAGAGTGCATATATCCAAGCCATGCGCCTATTATCATAGATATATTAAGAACAGCAGTTGAAGCAGCAGGCAGATAGTAAGTGTCTTTTATATTAAGGTATCCTGAAAAAAGCGCGCATACGGATATCAGAAGAAGGTAAGGCATAAGAATCACAAGCATTGATGCGGCAGAACTCAAAATCCAGGGGTCATGTCTATATCCAGGCATAAAGACTGTAACTGAAAATTCAGGAAATATAAAAACCAAGACAAGCAGAACCAGAATGACGGCGGACACAAAAACTATAAGACTTGTCAGGTAATCGGATGCAGAACGTTCCCCTTCTTTGGTGAGTTTATCGCTAAGTACGGGGACAAATACGGAAGACAACGCGCCCTCAGCAAAAAATGCGCGAAAAAGATTCGGTATGGCAAAGGCAACAAAAAAAGCGTCTGTAAGGGCATTTGCGCCGAAAAAGCCCGCCACAAGCACATCCCGCACCATCCCGAATACTCTGCTGGTCAGAATACCCAGTCCGGATTTAAGCACTTTTTTAACAAATCCTGCCATGACAATTATTTCCTTAAAAAAAAACGTAAATTGACTTTACACGTTAAAACACATCGGATATAATGAGACATTGAAAAATATCATAAATAAACGATATTTGCACGGAGATTATGGTTATGACTAAATCAGAACTGATCGAAGTAATTGCTACACTCAACCCCGAACTTACAAAAAAACAGATCGAATTCATCGTTAACGGTGTTTTCCAAAACATCAAAGACGCTCTGAAAGCCGGAGACAAAGTAGAGATCAGAGGCTTCGGAAGCTTCAAGATCAGAGAAAAGAACTCCAAACTCGGTCGCAATCCCAAAACCGGAGACAAAGTGGAAGTACCTTCCAAAAACGTACCCTACTTCAAACCCGGCAAAGAGATTAAAGAACTTCTGATCGAAGCTGAGTAAAAACCGTTTCTGGAAACCCGGGTCTGCCCATTAGGGAAACTTACCCTCTTTCTATATGATAGAGCTATAAGATATGGGTCAGATTTTAAATCGCTGATGTATTGAAAGTACCGACAGCTTTTGCTGTGTTCGGGTTCTTCAGATTTTTTTATTCAAAAGCGCCGATTTGATACTTTTTGAATTGTATTTTTTATGGATATGCTGTTTGCGTATCTTATTGGATATCTTTTTCCCAATCTCCGTCTTTTCTCTCTCAAGTCGATACTCAACCTTCTTGTGTTCAGCAAGAAGGTTTTTTATTGCGTTTTTTACATCTTCCGGTTTCTCCGGCATGTTATCAAGAATTTGGAATATCTGGGAAAGATAATTACTGTAAATTTGATATTTTTCCAAGAATGAATCGTTGAATTCTCTTTCGTTTAAATCTTTTGCAGCGTCATACGCTTGTTTAAACATTACATGAAAATCAGATTGGCTCATCAGGATTGTTTCCTTATCAGCTATATTTCGGACACAGAATGTTATTCAAACGGGTAAAACTGCATTACTGTGTTCGGATCCGCCTTTTTATGTGCATTCAGAGCAGTTTCCGAGCTGTCGGAAAATTTCTGCTTAAGCAGGTCGAGCATCTCGAACGCTTCATCTTTTGAAGTGATAGCGTTTGAGCTTTGAACTGCAAGTCTGTTTTCGTTTCTTATGCCTATAACATCAGACATATACTGCTTGTCAGCAGAAACGGACTCGGCAGACGTTTTGCCCGAATTCACATCTTCAGACTCAGATTGTGTTTTCTTCCTGTCCATTTGCAGGAGCTTTTCCCGCAAATTGACAACGGAACTGTTAGGGTTGATAGTCATAGTTTATCCGGCAAAGTTGATGGATCTGACTTCCGCCTCCTGAGGCTCCTGTTTTGCGGCTGTGCCCTCTTCTTTCTGGACAACTTCACGCCAGGCTTCTCTCAGGTTCGACATAAGTTTTATAACACTCTCAACCTTGTCTTTACTTTTCTCCCTGTTTGCTTCTATAAGCTGCCAAACCATGAAATCATAGAGTCTAAGGAGGTTTTTTGAAATATCTCCGGCATCCATGTTCAGGGTGGACATTAGTTCATAGATAATATTCTGGGCTTTCATAATGTTATTATGTGAGTCCTGAATATTTTTGTCGTCAATAGCTTTAACAGCAATCCTCATAAACTTGATAGCTCCATCATACAGTAAGAGAACAAGTTTTCCTTTGGTGGCGCCTTCAACTTCCTGTTTGATGTAGTTCTTGTAAGGGCTTTGCATAGATTAAAACTCCTATAGTATACATTAAGATGACGATGATGTCACGCTGCTTAATGCTGATGACTGAGACTGTGCATCGGATATAGCTTTTTCCATAGCCGTAAACTGCGCCCAATACCGTTCAAGCTCCTGCTGAACCCTGTCTTCCTGATCGCTGATCTTCGTTGCCAGCTTATTCAGGTATGTCTGCAAGGTTCCGGTCGTCCCCAGTTTCGCACCAATCATACCATCTGAATCGGTATACGCATCAAGCACATAATCACCAAAGTATCTTGCCCAGCCGACTTCATTCTCTATCTGCTGTTTGATCTGGGCAGCTTCTTTGGAGTTAGTAGCATCATCTTCATCTAAATCGGATGAATTCGCAAAAATGTATATACATCTTTAGGATTATTTGTAAGTGCATCCATAAAAGTTTCATTGCCTTCCAGAGCGGCATATATTTCATCGTAATCAGTGGACAGCGTAACAAGGTATCCGTACACCTCTTTTGAAGTATCACCGGCGCCTGCAACTTCTATGCCGAGGTCAGACATATCGTTTATGGAGCTTGTTATCCCAGGACGTTCTGCAAAAAAAGATTTTCTGAGGTTGGTGTCGAGATTGCGAAGTTCAGAGCTTCGTCTGATTATTTTATAGCTGTTATAAAGCTCATATTTCTCTTGATAGTTGGCGATATCGTCTTCGCTCATGCTCTCTTTGTCTGTGTCGGTGAGATACTCAATGTATTTATCCTCTTCATCGTCATCAACTTCGGGTGTGTATAGTTTTTCCATGAGTACGTTATAGTGTTGTATCAGCTTTGCGAAAGCCGCTACCCCCTTTGAAGGATCAACGCTTACCCCTATCGTTGTTGATTCCGAGCTTGCGGAGTTTATTGTAAATGTCAGACCGGCAACAACATCGTCTATCACATTGGTGTCTCTGACATATGTGGTTCCGTCAACAGTGAATACCGCTCTGCTGCCCTCTTCGCCTATTGTTGTTGTAACAGTAGTATCGTCTGTCAGGTTGAAAGCTTCAAGTATATTGCTGGTGTCAGATGCTGAACCGACAGTTATAGGATCTATGGTATTTGATTTTATTTTGACTTTGTCGGAAGCAGAGTCGTAGCTCATCGTGACTTTTGCACCGGACTTGTTAACTTTGTCTATGAGCGTTTGTATAGTGTCCACAGATGTGTCAACGTAAATAGATACGCCGTTTATAGTAAAAGTCCCTGTATATGGATAAGTTGTAAGTCCGGCGTTTGAAAGCTTTGTTGTCGTGCTTATGCTTCCTGCCGTACTGCCCACAGTGTACGTTGTTTCGCTCGTAGTATCGAATTTAAAAAGTTTCAGCAAACTGCTGGTGTCGCTGTAATCGCCAAGCGTTATGGTCTTCGCTCCGCTTTCGTTTGACTCCAGTTTAAATTTTTTGGTGGATGAATCATAGGTTGCCGTGACACCCGCACCGGAACTGTTGATCATACCTAATACATCATCTACGCTAAGCTTTGTGTAATCACTGATAGTTATGGCGACGTCGTTTATTGTGAACGTACCGTTCAGACTTGTGCTGGCAGCAACTGAAAATCCGGCGTTTTGAAGTCCGTCGGTAGACGTGTTCAGAGTACCCGATGTAACAGTGTCGGAAACGTAAGAAGAATAGGTTGATGCAGATACTTTAAGCGATGCATCCTGCGCAAATACAAACGTTCCCGTGGTTATTGTACCTGACTGTTCAATAGTTGCTCCCGGAATAAGACCCGATATAGAACTGGCAAGCTTGTTCTGTAAATTTGCTGCCGTATCAGCAAGATGATACTTATTAATTTTAGTCACTGTTGAAAGCGTTGGAGAAGACGACGCTGAAAAACCGAGTTCATCCCTTAGAGTTGTACTGTCGTCACCGCCAAATGCAATGTTGAAATCGTCTATGGTAGTTTCATACATGGAAAAATTCCATGCAGATGATGTGCTGTTATAATCGGCTCTCATGGTGACATACTGTACGTTATTTGTTCCCATAGAAGCGTTCAGAGCATTGTTCAATGTATCTTCGATATTAGTGGATACAACGTTGATATCCTGTCCTGAAGTACCGAAGGTACCGCTGATTGTAACTGTCTGGTTGTTCCCGTCGGCATCCGTATATGTAAACTGAAGATCACCTGAAATATCTGATGTCAAGGCTCCGTTGGCGTCAACACTAGAAAAAGTTGAACCAGCCTGTTTTGAAACGGATCCGATGTTGCTTACTTCAAAAACGTCGGTGGAAAGATATTTTGAAGATACTGTCGAAATAGTAACCGTATGTTTCCCTTCAAGAGATTCGGTTGCTCTGCCTGATATTTTTGTAATATTCGCTCCTGCCGTAACCATTCCTACACGGGTATATGAACTCAATGCTTCTGAGTTTTTTGCCAGTTTTGAAACTGTCAGAGAGTGGGTACCTATATCCGCTTCAGTTGTTGCTGTGGCGGTGGCGACAGATTCGTTTGTGGAGGATATCTTTTTACTCAAAAACGTCGATTCAAGTTTAAGAGACAGAAGATCAGAAGACATATCCCCCATCATATCATTGATAGAAGTATATGTATTTTTTTCCAGCGCTTTATATGAATACTGTCCGTTCAGCCTGTCCACTGCAATATTTGCCTGCTGTGTAAGCTGCTCAACCAGAGCGTTCGTGTCCAATCCCGAAACAATGCCGCCTACCTGTATTCCGGCCATGGGTCAACCTCCTGAGGATATCAGTCTATTCGGACTGATTTCTTCCAATCTTTAGAAACAAATTGCCCAATCATCAAAAATGTATTAAGCAATAGGTATGAAAAATATTATCGTTTACGACTGCGACGGCGTGCTTTTTGACAGCACTATGGCGGTTAGGGGTTATTACGACTTCGTATTTGAAAAATACGGAGTCCCCGTTATCGACTGGGAAAACCCTTCTCTTGTAAAACTCGCCATGATGGGAACCAACGAAGGAATAATCAGGCATTTCGTCAGCGACGAAAAACTGATTGCCGAGATGCTTGAATTCGCCATGAAAATGAACTTTAAAATGTTCATCGACCTCATGAAGCCTAATCCAAACATACACGAAACCCTCGAAAAGCTCCGAAATTCCGGACGCAGCCTCGCTGTTTTTACAAACAGAGGCATATCGCTTTCATACCTTCTGGAACATTTCGGTATGGGAAATTTTTTCTCCTACACCGTCACATGCATGGATGTAGCAAAACCGAAGCCAAACCCTGAGGGGCTCTACAAGATAATGGAATATTTCGGCAGTAAAAAAGAAGAGCTACTATTCATCGGCGATTCGATGACGGACTATCTGGCTGCAAAAACGGCAGATATTCATTTCCTCGCCTATGAAAACGAGCTCGAGGACAGCAGGATCATAAAAGACCACGCAGAGGTTTTCGATTATCTGTGTGCAAGCTCCTTTAGAGCCTGATAAACGGAATAAGGCGTATTGAGTGTTTCAGGACCTGTACCGAGAGCTATTTTGAGTTTGTTGTCCCCGTGGAAATCGCTTCCGCCTGAAACCCCCAGACCGAATTTATTCGCCATAGCAAGATAAAACGGACGTCTTTCAGGAGCGACTTCCGAGCAGAACACCTCTATGGCGTCAAGCCCTTTTTCCTTGTATTCAGCGAGGAAACCCTCCATAAGATCATCTTCAAGGTGTAAACTGACGGGATGCGCCAGAACGGTTATGCCGCCTGCTCCGTGTATCATAGCCGCCGCATCGTCAAAACAAAGTCTTGCCTTATCAGCATAGAGCGGTTTCCCCTTCGCCAGATACTTATCAAAAGCCTCCTGCATAGTTGAAACGACATGACATTTTATGAGAAATTTCGCTATGTGCGGTCTGCCAAGCTCGCCTTCGTTTCCATCGGAAACGTCCGCAAGCGTTACTTCCCGCCCCAGAAGGTTGCTGACGGATGTAAGTATCTTCTCATTTCTTTCTCTGCGTACTTTTTTAAGGAAATCCAGAGTCTCATTCAGTTTTTTTTCACGATAATCCAAAAAAAGCCCGACGAGATGGAACGTTCCTTTGTCGTAATCTATGCTGAGTTCCGTGCCAGCCACACGTTCAACTTTTGTTTCGTGGAAAAAGAAATCAGGCAGCCCGTCCACAGTATCGTGATCTGTCAGGGCAAGAACCTCAACACCTCTTTTTTCAGCATATTCAAGGAGTTTCACCGGAGAAAACGTACCGTCAGAATAGGTTGAATGGCAATGCAGATCTATCATGAAAAACTCCTTGTTATTATCATTTTAACAATATATTATGTCATATTATGTATAGATTTCAGTATATACTTTACAGAATTTGTGTCAACGTTATTGGAATAGGTTTTGCATCGCTCATTATGGAGAGCATCAATGTGAAATCATACGGCGCTCTGCTTGCGGCCGCGCTTATACTTACGTTTTTTCAGACTTTTCTGCGTCCGCTCCTGTTTTTTCTGACACTTCCCTTTCAGATACTCAGTCTGGGAGTGGGATATATGATAATTAACTCCATGCTTCTGCTTCTGACGGCACACTTTATCGAAGAGCTTGTTATAAAAGGCTTCTGGGCGGCATTTCTAGGCGCCATCATCATCAGCATCGTAAATCTGGTGTTCGATTCCTTTTCATCCCGCTCCGCCGTCAAATTTTATTACCGCAAAGGCGAATGAACTAATGAACAAAAAGCTGTATAAAATCGTCTTTATAGACGAAGATAAAAAGGTTCAGACCATACACGCAAGCTACCTGAACCCGTCCTCATTCCTCGGTCTGATAGAGATATCGGACATAGTTTTCATAGGTCAGTCGGACATAATCATCTCTCCCGACGACGGGAAACTGAAAGAGGTCTTTAAAAACGTCGAACGCTCATATATTCCTCTGAATTATATAGTGCGAATTGACGAAATTACTATGCATAAAGAAACTCCGGTTATAAGGCTATATAGTGAAACTCAAACTGATTCATAAATACATTCTAAAAGAACTGCTGCCGATATTTTTCCTCGGCAATGTATTTTTTATACTGCTTCTGCTTCTGGACAAACTTGTCGACTTGTCAGACCTTTTTTTTCACAAAAAGCGTCCCCGGCTGGCTGATAATCCAGACCGTAATATATTATCTGCCATCCTTTTTCGTAATAACCATACCAACGTCGGCACTGCTTGCAGTTATATTCGTTTTCGGAAGGATGTCTTCAGAAAGTGAGATAATAGCCATGCGGTCGTTCGGCGCAGGTAAAAGATTTTTCCTTTTGCCCGCAATGATATTTGCCATAGGAGTTTTCGCTCTCGGTGTTGCAATGAGCACCTATCTGATGCCGAAAGGAAGTTTTTTGGCGGCTGAAAACGTGCTTAAAATGGCAAAACTGATATCAATCAGGGATATCAAGGAAAAAGAGCTTTACGAAGAGCTTAAGGGCTATGTTTTTTACGCTGAGAAGAAAATAAGCGATACCAAATACGCAAGACTCATGATAATTGATAAATCAAAGAACTCAGTCATAACCGCCGAGACTGCAAAGATTATCCCTACAGGGGACGCAGGACTGCTGCTTGAACTTTCAAACGGGCGCATAGCAACAATCCGCGAAGATAACATGCACTCAACAATAAATTTTGATAAATTCGTAATCAACGCTCCTCTTGCCGAGGCTTCCAGAGTGACGATAAAAACAGAGCGTCTGATGCCTATGAACGAACTCAGAGCAAACTTCAATGAAGACCCTATATACAAATTTGAATACTCCAAACGCTTCTCTATGCCTTTTGCGGCAATCATCATGTGCGTGTTCGGTATGAGTATCGGTATGTTCTTCCACAGAAGCGGAAAAACAATGGCGATCCCGTCAACGGTCTTAATTGTAGTTGTATACAATATGATGTTCCTTGTTGCGCAGAACATTGCGGCGGAAGGCAGCATCGAGCCGTTCTTCGCGGCATGGGTGCCTAACGTATTCTTCGGCATAATCAGCATCTTCGCTTACGAGAGAGTTTTATGATTTCCAAATTTGATAAATATGTCATATCTTTATTTCTTAAATATACAGTTGTGGTTCAGATTGTTGTAGGAATTATTTCACTGCTGGCAAGTGCCGCAATGCACACTGATCTGATAGATAAATATAAGGTCGGCATTGTTCAGGTGCTGGTTTTTGACATGATGAAGATACCCTATCTGCTCTATACCACCATGCCGATGTCAATTGTAATTTCCACCATGCTGGTCATGCTGACACTTATAAAAAACAACGAACTGATGGCATACGTTTCCCTCGGCGGGAAGATACGCAACCTGATTCAGCCGTTTCTTATATCCGGCGCGGTTGTTTCACTGCTGCTCGTCCTTACTGCGAACACCATCAACCCGAAAGTTATGTATATGCGCGAAAAATACGCCGCAGAGATAATATATAAAAAAGAGATGGACATCCGCCCTTCTCTCACTAACATATGGATGAAGCTTCACGGCAACAAATTCATTCACATAACCGCCCTTGACCCTGAAAAGATGGAATTTCACTATGTCACCGAATACACCCTCAATGATAAACTGCAGGTGGAATCAATCGAAACCTATAATTCTGCGAAAAAAGACGGCGACAAATGGAAACTGTTCAATCAGAAAAAATACGACATGATGAACGTTCCTAAAAAAACCTATGACGTCAGAAATATAACCATGACAAAACCCATATTTGACGAACTTTCAAAAATGCCGTTCCTCAAACCGCAGTTTGTGTCAATCGGCGATATATACAAAGTTGCCGAGGTTATGAAAAATCAAAATGTTAATACTTCTAAATACATGCTCCAGATATATAAAATATTCGCTCACGCAATAAGCGTTCTGGTCATAATACTGGTCATCTTCCCGCTTTGCGTGGACTTTAACAGAAACCACTCATACATAAAAGCTGCGGCAAAGTCGCTGGGTGTTGGTTTTGGATTCTGGATGAGCGTTGCCTCATGTGCATCTCTTGGCAAAAACGGCGTTCTCAGCCCCTTTATGTCAAGTTTTCTGCCCATCATTCTGTTCGCATGTCTTGCTGCGTTCATCATTTACAGGCGTGAGCATGCAATGTAGTTTTATTGAACATATTACAGTTTGACTTTACATGTGTATTGGAATAATATTCGGAGTTTACTAATATAAGGAGTGTTCCAAATGGCAAAAATAGCAGTTTTACCGGGTGACGGAATCGGACCCGAAGTGATGCAGCAGGCTATTAAGGTCCTGAACAAAGTATCTGAAAAATATAACAAAACATTTGAATTCAGCTTTGCCGACATAGGCGGTATAGCTATAGACAACCACGGCACCCCTCTGCCCGAATCCACACTGAAACTTTGCGAACAGTCAGACGCTATCCTGTTCGGCTCTGTCGGCGGTCCGAAATGGGAAAACCTCCCCCCTGCCCAACAGCCCGAAAGAGGCGCTCTGCTCCCTCTGCGTAAGCATTTCGGTCTTTTCTGCAACATCAGACCCGTAAAGATATTCCCTTCCCTCATTGATGCAAGCTCGCTTAAAAACGAACTTATCCCCGAGGGACTTGACATAGCTTTCTTCCGCGAACTGACAGGCGGGATCTACTTCGGTCAGCCCAAAGAGATAAACGCTGAACGCACCATGGGTATGGATACAATGCTCTATACAAAACCCGAAGTTGAGCGTATCGCAAAACTTGCCTTTGAAGCCGCCAGACTGCGCAACAACAAAGTTACCAGCGTTGACAAGGCAAACGTACTTATGTCTTCCATCCTTTGGAGAGAAACCGTTACAGAGGTTCACAAAAGCTATCCTGACGTTGAGCTTAACCACATGTATGTTGACAATGCCGCTATGCAGCTTGTCCGCTGGCCGTCCCAGTTTGACGTTGTAGTGACAGAGAACATGTTCGGCGATATCCTTTCTGACGAAGCAGCAATGCTTACAGGTTCTCTCGGCATGCTTCCTTCCGCATCCATCAACGAGTCCAACTTCGGACTTTACGAACCCATCGGCGGAACTGCACCCGACATAGCAGGACAGAACATAGCAAACCCCATCGCACAGATAATGTCAGCGGCTCTTATGTGCCGTTACTCTCTGGGCTTGGACGCTGCTGCAACTGATATAGAAAATGCTATTCAGAAAGTTCTGGACGAAGGTTACAGAACCGGAGACATCTTCAACAAGAACAAAACAGGTCAGACACTGGTCAAAACAGACAAGATGGGCGACCTCATCTCTGAAAGAATATAACTTAAAAAGGCGACCTTACGGTCGCCTCAGATTGTTGACAAACGCCATGTAATTGCAATTACATGGCGTTTTCTGTTATATTATGTGATGCTTAAAGAGACAGAAGACCAATTTCAAACAGAACTCTATCTTAACATAGATGACCT
>NZ_JAJOIL010000013.1 GCF_021209385.1 Seleniivibrio sp.
GATTCAAATTATAATATAAACCATAGTGCAATATATAAATATTTGAGAGGTTTGAATAATGCTTTGTTTTACATTAACAGGATCAGATCTCGCATAGATCGTGGAGGGCATAAAATGACTGATTGCTACAAAGTGTGCCAAGTGAGTTTTACGAAAAGAAAGTATTTGTAGATAAAGGGAAAATTTAACGGGCGATGCGGGAGTCGAACCCACTACCTCAGGCTTCGGAGGCCTGCACTCTATCCTAATGAGCTAATCGCCCTTTGCTGAAAAGAACAGTACAATAATCTTCATGTATCTGCAAGTCAAGAACTTCCAGCCCGTATCGCATGTAATGCTTTCGTATGTCGTAATGTTCCTCTATCGGGACGCCGGAAACCACCAGAAGCCCGCCTTCGTTCAGCGAACCGTAGATGAAATCCGATATTGCCAGCAGTATATCATAATATATATTGGCGAAGATTATGTCGAAAGAACCTTTTATGCAGGTTTCAAATCCGCAGATTATGTGGTTGTTGGTGATGCCGTTCAGCTCGTTGCACTGCAATGCCGTGCGGCAGGCATCGAAAGAAACGTCATATCCCACAGCAGAACCAACACCAAGGAGCGAAGCGCAGATGCCAAGTATACCGGTTCCGCACCCCACATCCAGCATGGTTTTACCTGAAAGTTCCATGTTTTCCAAATGTTTAACGCAGGCTTTCGTTGTGACATGTTCCCCGCTGCCGAATGCTCCCTGATATATCCTTGCCGTGCTTCCGTTTTTAAGCGGAATTTCAAAAATTATACGTTCCATGGTGAATAAGAGGTAACATATGCACCATTGTAAAAGCAATAATATAATCATATAGTCTAAAATTCGTTGACAATAGGGCTCTTTCAGCATAATTGTATCCATCAACTTTGTATGCGAGGTGCAACGTGGCAGAATTTAAGAAAAAAGCAGCCTATAACGTGGCAATTGCCGGAGCAACTGGTGCTGTCGGCGAAACATTTTTGCAGATCCTTGAAGAGAGAAATTTTCCCATCGCTGAGCTTAAGCTTCTGGCTTCCAAACGCTCAGTGGGCAAGGAGATAACGTTCAAGGGCAAGACATATAAAGTTGAAGAACTGACGCACGACTGTTTTGAAGGGGTTGATATAGCTCTTTTCAGCGCGGGCGGAGGCAGAAGCCTTGATTACGCCCCCAGCGCAGTAAAAGCCGGAGCAGTGGTAATAGACAACTCTTCCGCTTTTCGTATGGACAAAAGCGTCCCTCTTGTCGTGCCGGAAGTTAACCCTGAGGATGCTTTTAAACATAATGGCATCATTGCAAACCCCAACTGTACAACAATTATCATGCTTGTGGCTCTTAAGCCGCTTTATGACTTTTCAAAGATAAAAAATGTGGTAGTATCCTCATATCAGTCAACATCCGGTGCCGGCGCACAGGCTATGGAAGAACTGATGAACCAGACAAAGGCATGGGCAAACGGCGACCCTATCAAGGTTGAAAAGTTTGCTCACCAGATACTCTTCAACGTTATCCCTCATGTGGATTCGTTCACTGACAACGGATATACAAAAGAAGAGCTTAAGATGTTCAACGAAACAAGAAAGATGCTCCACGACGACGAGATAAAAGTGAGCGCAACATGTGTGCGTGTTCCCACTCTGTCCGCCCACTCCGAGTCTGTGACGATAGAGACAGAGCAGCCCATAAGCCCCGAAAAGGCAAGAGAACTGTTTGCCAAGGCACCGGGACTCATACTTATGGATGATCCGGTGAACAACAAATATCCGATGCCTCTTTTTGTTGCAGGAGGCGATGACTGTTATGTGGGACGCATCAGAACCGATATCGCAAGACCCAATTGTCTGACTTTCTGGGTTGTGGGCGATCAGCTTCGTAAAGGAGCCGCCACAAACGCTGTACAGATTGCAGAATTGCTGATAAAATAATATTCGTCGGCGAATATAAAACGATAAAATTTCCCCCCGACTCTTTAAGGGGTCGGGGGAATTCATTGTTTATCCGTATCTTAACTTGATTTTAGACAATTGAAATGGTAATAATACAGGCATAAAAATGAACCTTAGTTAATTTAATTTTGGGCGATTTTACTTGCTTTGCGGACATATATTCATTAATTATTAATAATTAGTGTTCCTATCTGAATCTGCGGACAATAATTGCTTGATTTTCGGGGTTCATATGTGTATATAATTTTAACTTCTTGATGTTAGGAGGTTGTAGTGAACAAGAAAGAGCTTATTGAGAAAATCGCAGAAATGTCAGGTCTCAAAAAATCAGACGCTGAAAAAGCACTTAAGGCTTTTGAAGAAGCCACAGTTGAAGCACTGAAAGCTAACGACAAAGTTACACTTGTCGGCTTTGGTACTTTCTCTGTTTCCGAGAGAAAAGAGCGTAAAGGAAGGAACCCCCAGAGCGGAAAAGAAATGACTATCCCCTCAAAAAGAGTTCCTAAATTTACAGCCGGCAAGCTTTTCAAAGATTCCATCGGCTAAGACGAATATTTGAAATAGTTTTTGTTATAAAAAAGCCCTGTGCCGAAAGCAGAGGGCTTTTTTTTGTTGCCCTGTTTCAAATAGAGTGGTATATTTAACTAACGCGTGTAAAATAATTTTACATATCAGTTGTGATGGCAATTTTTGAAAATGTAGACAAGTTCTTTATAATGCTTTATAATTGTTTTTTGTTTAATGATTTCGCGTTGTCAGAGGCGGTATGAGCAGAGACATATTCGGGTTTAAAGGCGAACCATTTAGTGTTCACCCAGACAACAGATACTTTTTTTCTTCTATTTCCCACGACAAGGCTATAACCCTGCTTGAATACGGCATCAACAGCCGAAAGGGTTTTATGCTGCTGACTGGGCTGAAAGGCACTGGAAAGACAATGACATGCAGTATCCTGCATGAAGGTCTTAACGGTGTCAACACTGTCTTTGTGCCTACAGGTACCAGAGAACCTGAAAAGCTTCTGGCAGAGATATGCAGAGGATTCGGTCTTGAATACTCTGAGGAGAATCATCAGGCTGCTTTCGGCAAGCTGATGGAATATTTTGTAGAGCAGTACAAAGAGGGAAGAAACAGCCTCATCATCATCGACGATGCGGAGGTAATTTCAGACGCCTGCCTTTCACTGCTTAACAGCTTTATGGAAATTGAAATCGAACAGTGCAAGCTGGTGCAGGTGATCCTTTGCGGCACACCAGCACTTCACGACAGACTTAAAAGTGTCAGCAGTCAGCTTGGTCCCAAGTTTACATTTACTGTGGAACTTGCGGCGCTTTCCATGAAAGATACGGCAGATTACGTCGAACACCGTCTTAAAACCGCACTTGGAGAGGATTTTCCTCTTTTCAGAAAAAGCTCCTACATAGAGATATATCATTACTCCAAAGGTATCCCCTCAGAAATTAACAGGGTTGCCCAGAAGGCAATCGAGATAGCAAACGATAAAAAAGCGTCGAGAGTGACGTCAGCAATTGTTAAACAGGCAGCCGCCATGCTGTATGGCGTAAGCCGCCGCAGAACTGTGAAGCTTCTGCCTGTATTCGCCGCCCTCATAGTAATATTCGGCGGCGCATACTATCTTATGTTTCACACGATGCCTCTGAAGAAAAAAAACGCAAACGGAACCGCCTGTTGTAATGACAGAGCCTGAGCCTATGTCTCCGCCTGTTGCGGAACCTCAGCAGGAACCCGTTCAGGAAGAACCGCAGACAGTTGTAACACCGGAACCTCCGGCACCTGAACCAGCGCCGGAACCAGTGAAAGAAGAGCCGCCAGTTGCGGTTTTACAGCCTAAATACGGCTGTGTTGATGCCGCAAGTGGTCTGAAAATACGTCAGCATCCCTCAAGAAACGCCGCCAGCATTGGCAATGCGCCAAACAAAGCCAGAGTTGAGCTTGTCAGGCTCACAGGAGACGGCAGCTGGTGGGAAGTTAAATATAAGGGCATAGACGGTTATATGTTTTCCGAGTTTGTTAAAGCGAGTGAAACAGGGGAGTGTGGAAGATAAGAGCGCAACGGTTCATAGCTTTGGCAGCCGTCCTTTTCATCCTTACAGGATGCGGCACCAGAGCAAAGTTCAGAAGTTACGACAAACAGCTTGACGATATCCGTTCGGAAGTGCGGAACATCAGACTCGTAACAGACCAGATGCGCAATGAACTTGTGACGCTTAAAACCTCTGTTGACGTTGTCGGCGTGAATATCGACAGACAGACCAAAGATATCGAACTTGCCAAAAAGAATCAGCAGCTCCTTTCAGATTCACTCAGTAATATGAAAGAACTTGTTGTAAAGCTTGAAGCCAGAACCCTTGCAGAAAAGCAGGAAGAACTTCAAAAGCTCAAACAGGAAGAAGAGGATACGCAGATTACCGTCGTTACGAAGAAAGAGGACGGCGTTACAAAAATAGAGCCCATCGGCAAACCTGCCAAAGAGGCGAAACCCGTCCAGAGAAAATATGCAACCGGTCCGGAGATAGACACGTCAAAAACAGGCTTCGGGTATGCCGTTAAAGATGGAGTGATTCTCTGGAGGGCGCCTTCCAAAAACTCGGACGTGATGGAAATCCTTATTGCGTGGCAGCAGGTCTCCATCCTCGGAAGTGTCAGGAACGAAGGGGAAAGCTGGCTTAAGGTTAAAACGCAGGATTATACAGGTTTTGCGGATTCAAAATTCATTATCGCATCGGAATAATTATGCTTAAAAACATCTATCAGAAGGCTCTGGCGCTTGAAGTGATATCTCATGCCGAGCTTGAAACTCTCATCAATGCAGATATCGCCGAACTCACTAATTACGCGGAACAGATAAAAATTAAGTTCATGGGAAAAGAACCGCAGACCTGCGCTATAATCAATGCCAGAAGCGGGCTTTGTTCCGAAGATTGTGCCTTTTGCGCTCAGTCGTCACATTTTTCAACAGGCGCTCCCGTGTACAAATATATTGAACTTGACCGTGTTGAGGCGGCGGCGAAAGACCTTGCCGCAAAAGGCGTGGAAAGGTTCAGCATCGTCACCAGCGGACTTGTGCCGGACGATGAAGAATTTCAGAAGATAAAAGAATCACTGATTATCATAAAAAGATACGGGCTGAAACCCGATGCGTCGGTGGGCTGTCTCAGCTATGAAAAGCTGATGGAGCTGAAAGATGCCGGACTTGATGCCTACCATCACAACCTAGAGGTTGCCCGCAGTTTTTTCCCGCAGATATGTACAACTCACGATTACGAAGACGACGTTCAGACGGTACGTGATTCTGTACGTGCCGGGCTGTATACTTGCAGCGGCGGTATATTCGGGTTGGGTGAGACATGGGCGCACAGATACGAACTTGCCGTGACCCTGCGTGAGCTTGGCGTTCACTCGGTGCCAATGAATTTCCTGAACCCTATCAAAGGAACTCCGAAAGAGGGGACTACTGTTCTTTCCGAGGAAGAGGCGATGCGCATACTTGCTGTATTCCGTTTTCTTCTGCCAAACCGCAGTATAAGGGTTTGCGGCGGGCGCAGTATCGTTTTTTCTCAAAACAGCGCTGAAAAAGTTCTGAAAGCCGGAGCCAGCGGTATTATGGTGGGCGACTATCTGACTGTCAAAGGCATATCAATCGACGAGGATATGGAATATATCAAACGATCTAGCTGATTGTTGCCTTTATATCCGCAGGTTTTCCGAAATACATCCAAGAAGTTACCAGCATGTCGGCGCCGGAAGCGGCGTAGCTTTCTGCGTTGTCTATGTTTATGCCGCCTGCTGCGAGGACTTTAACAGCGGGATTGAGGGCTTTCACCAACTTAACGGTCTCTGCCACCTGTTCAGGTGTCATTTTGTCTGTCTGGATGCTGTCTACTCCTGCCTTAACAGCCTTTTCTATGTCCTCAAGCTTCTCAAGCTCAATTTCTATCTTTTTCTCAAGACATTTAAGTCTTATCTGAGGCATCTGCGAAAGGAGCATCTCCAGTCCGCCTGCATTGTCATAATGCGCCGGAAAGAACAGCACTGTTTCTGAGAGACCCAGCCTGTGCGGAACTGCTCCGCCTGCCATAAGAGCCTGTACGGAAAGACGGCGCGTGCCCGGAAATGCCTTTCTGGTGCCGCTTAAAACTATATGCGGGTTAGCTTTTCTGGCGGCAGCAACAAGATTTCTTGTCCTTGTGGCTATACCTGATGAATATTCCAACAGGTTAAGAGCAACACGCCAGCCCTTATGTATTGCCTGGGGTGTGCCCTCCGCTTCTATTATCAGGTCGCCCATAGAGATGAAATCTCCGCTTTTAAGGGAGCTTGTTACCGTACATCCGACCCTTTCAAGGACGCTCACAGCCGCTTCGCATCCGCTGATACAGGTGTCGTGCCTTGCTTTGAATGTGATATTGAGAGAATCTTTTGTGAAATTCGTAATGGAAGACGTAAGGTCTATAAACGGTATATCTTCTTCTATCCATCTGTCTATGTCATGCTGAGTGAAAAACATCTTAAACGCTCCTTGTCTCAAGTTTTCTAAGCAGTGTGAAAAGGATTACCGAGACACCTAGAAGTATAACGCAGAGGACACCTGCGCGTAAATAATTACCTTCAAAAACTGCATTATATACTTCCAGCGAAAGGGTATTTGTTTTGCCTATTATGTTTCCGCCTATCATAAGTGTTATGCCTACCTCGCCAAGCGACCTGCCGAGTCCGAGCGCCAGCCCAGCAAAAATGCTTTTTTTGACATTGGGTACCACAACGAAGAGAAACGTCGTCAGTCTGCTTTTGCCCAGAGTCAAAGACGCTTCAATAAGGCTTTTTGCGGAAGACGATATGGCGGACTGCACGGGTTTTACCACCAGAGGCAGACCCGCGGTGAACGCCGCCACTACAAGTGCTTTCTGTGTGAATATCATCTCTATTCCCATATCCTGAAGGTACTTTCCGAGCAGTCCGAACCTTCCGAGGATAAGGAGCAGGATGAAGCCCGTGGCTATTGGCGGGAAAATCAGGGGAAATGATATGAAGATATCAAAAAAGCCCCTGAACGGGGCTTTCTCACTGCTCAGGTACCATGCGATAAGAATACCGAAGAACCCGTGCATGAGAAAAGCCCAGAAGCAGACCTTTGCCGTCAGAAATATCGAAAAGATTATCTGATCGTTGGTCAGCTCGTTCAGAAACAAATTCATCTTAAAGACCGTTTTTCTTAGCTATTTTTTTCATATCGGGAGTGCCGAGCATACCGATGAAAGTTTTCAGATCTTCAGGAACCGGGCATCCTTCAAGTGTTGCGGCAGCTATCTCAAGGGGAGAGTAGCCTTTTGTTACTTCGATATATCCGCCGAGGTTGTCTTTGTTGTTAACTGCGAATGTGATGTTTACGAACGCCGCGTCAGCTTCGCCTGAAAGAACGTATGAACCTGCCTGAGGAACTGTCTGTCCGGGGATAAGTCTTTTTTCAAGCTCGTCAGCCATGCCTGTGTTTTTCATAAGCTGAGTGCCTGCTTTTCCGTAGATAGCTTTTGTTGCATCAGGAATTGCGATTTTTGCGAACTCCGGTTTTTTCAGGTCTTCGGGTGAAGATATTGTCAGCCCTTTTCTTACGATGATGGCGAGAACGCCTTTACCGATGGGATTATATGATGTGTAGGGAATACCTGATGTTTTAAGGAAGCTTTCCTCGCCGACAACAGCACAGATTCCTCCGCCAAGTTTAACCTGTGCGGCAACCTGACCCATGTTTCCGTACATCCTTTCCATTTTTTTACCTGTTTTGGCTTCATAATAGGCAGCCATGTCCTCAACAAGCGCTTTGTACCCTGCACCTGCGGCTATGCGGAGTTCATCTGCATAGGCACTGACGCTGAGTATGGCAAGAGCAAGAACCGTTAAAAGTATCTTTTTCATTTTTCCTCCTGATTACGTTATGTTATTGGTTATATAACGATAAACGTTATATAGCACCAGGAATAACGCATGTCAAACAGTTATTGGGAATAACGGTTTAACTTTCGGAGCGGAGTTGTGCGTAAATGGGTAGGGGAGTGGAGCGACCTTCTGCGTCGATGCGGCAGAAGGTGATATTTGTGGAAAAAACTTCTTTTTCTATAGTGCCGCCCGGTTCGTCTGCATAAACGATGACCTTATAGGTAATGGATTTTGTGCCAACACGTTCCGGTTTTATCTCAAAACGGAGTATAGAACCATTCACAACCTGATGTTTAAATATTATGCTGTCCATGGCAACAGTGACCATTTTACAGCCTGGATAGTCCAGAGACGCCGTCATCCATGCGGCTTCGTCTATCCACTTCAGCATTGTTCCGCCGAAAAGCTTTCCGTAGTGGTTCAGGTGTTCCGGTCTGACGTGTTGATATGTATTCATTAGTTGAGGAAGTCCTGTAATTTATTTTTCATGGCTTTTTTCCGCAATTTCGCCAATGCGCGTGTTTCAAGCTGACGCACGCGTTCGCGGCTTATCTGCATCATTTCGCCTATTTCTTCAAGGGTTTTCGGAGCTTCACCGTCCAGTCCGAATCTCCATGAGATTATCTGTGATTCACGCTCGTCAAGTTCGTCAACGATATCGTCCAGAGCGGCTTTCAGCGTTTTGGAGATGATGTCTTCCTCGATGTCGGCGGAGCCTGATTCCAGAAGGTCTATGAACGAACGGTCTTCGCCGTCTTTTATAGGCGCTTCCAGAGAAAGGTAGTTTCTGGAGACCCTGAGAACGTTCTCAATGTCAGATTCTTCCATTTTCAGATATTCCGCAAGCTCATGAGAAGATGGTTCCCTGTTCAGCTGTTTGTTCAGCTTTTCTATAGCCCCGTTTATCTTATAGAGGATCCCAGCCTGTTTAATGGGCAGTTTGACTGTACCAGACTGTTCTGCCAGCGCCTGAATTATAGACTGGCGTATCCACCATACGGCGTATGAAATGAATTTAACATCTTTTGTGTGATCGAAACGCTTTGCCGCTTCCACAAGTCCGAGGTTGCCCTGATTTATAAGGTCGGAAATGGGCAGACCTGTATTTTTATATCTGTTTGCTATAGACACGACGAATTTAAGGTTAGAGAGGATGAGCTTATTCAGCGCTTCCTGATCTCCTTTGGCAATGCGCACACCGAGATCGAACTCCTGTTCCTTGGAAAGGGGTTTATACCGCGAAATGCTGTTGAGATACTGTTTCAGCGAGTTTTCGCTGACAGGGGCAGGTACTTCTACCTCCCCCGCATCAGCAGTATCTTCAATCTCTTCGTCGTCAATCTGTTCGTTTTCTTCGAGAGTATCTTCTGTTTCTTCGCTCATAGTCCTCTGCCGTTTTCAGATTATAGCACATGATTGCCGAATCCGAAATTAACCTTTAGGGAAAAATAATCTCCATAGCGCCGTTTTTAAAAGTAAGCCCGGCTTTGTCGCCCTGTTTCAGCTCACCTTTGATAATTTTTTCCGCCACGAAGTTTTCAACAAGTTTCCTTATGGCTCTTTTCATTGGTCTTGCACCGTACGCCTGATCGAAACCTGCCTTGATTATCTCATCTATGACAGATTTGTCCCAGCTAAGTTCAATGTCATTCTCTGCCACACGTTTGGCAAAACCTTTCATAAGTATCTCTGCAATATCGGCAATATGTTCTTTACCCAGCGGGTGGAACACAATTATATCGTCTATTCTGTTCAAAAATTCCGGACGGAAGAAAGTGGACAATTGTGCAGTCGCTATGTTCTGTATCTCGGTGTATTTGTCCTGCCAGCTTCCCTCTTTTGCGAACGAATCGTGGATAAGGTCGCTCGCAATGTTTGAGGTCATTATCACCACGCAGTTTTTAAAGGAGACTGTGCGTCCTTTGCTGTCTGTCAGTCTGCCGTCGTCAAGAAGCTGGAGCAGAACGTTGAAAACGTCCGGATGCGCCTTTTCAATCTCGTCGAGCAGTATGACGCAGTAGGGTCTTCTGCGCACCGCTTCGGTGAGCTGTCCGCCCTCTTCATACCCCACATATCCGGGAGGCGCGCCGATAAGCCTTGCCACGGCGTGTTTCTCCATATATTCGCTCATGTCGATACGGACGATGGCGTCTTCCGTGTCGAAAAGGAACTCTGCCAGAGATTTCGCAAGCTCGGTTTTACCAACGCCTGTTGGTCCGAGGAAAATAAATGAACCCAGCGGTTTGTTCGGGTCGTTAAGCCCTGCGCGGCTTCGTCTGACGGATTCGCAGACGGCGGCGATGGCGTTCTCCTGACCGATAACGCGTTTATGCAGCCATTTTTCCATGTTTATGAGCTTGTCCGCCTCCGCCTCAAGCAGTTTGGTTGCGGGTATTCCCGTCCATTTACTGATAACGGCGGCTATGTCCTCTTCGTCCACTTCCTCTTTCAGCATCCTTTTTCCTTTCTGAAGCTCGGTGAGTTTCAGATTGGCATCATCCATCTCCTTCTGGAGCTGTACGAGGGTGCCGTATTTTATCTCCGATGCTTTGGTCAGATCGCCGAAGCGCTCTGCCTGTGCCATGTCATGTTTCGCCTGTTCAATCTGTTCCTTGATGGTGCGCACCTGTTGAATGACGTTTTTTTCATTCTGCCATGCAATGCGCATTGCCGATGCCTGTTCTTTCAGGTTCGCAAGCTCGCCTTCAAGTTTTTCCAGCCGCTGTTTGCTCGCCGCATCCTTTTCTTTTTTCAGCGCCTGTTTGTCTATCTCAAGCTGGGTGATTTTGCGTTCCAGCTCGTCAAGTTCCGTGGGCAGACTGTCTATCTCCATGCGGAGTTTTGCAGTCGCTTCGTCGATAAGGTCTATAGCCTTGTCGGGCATAAACCTGTCGCTGATGTATTTGTCAGCAAGGTGTGCGGCGGCAACCAGCGCGCTGTCTTTAATACGCACACCGTGGTGAACCTCGTAACGCTCTTTAAGCCCGCGCAGAATGGAAACTGTGTCCTCAACCGACGGTTCTTTGACGTATACCGGCTGGAACCTTCTTTCGAGCGCCGCATCTTTTTCGATGTACTTTTTATACTCATCAAGGGTTGTCGCGCCGATACAGTGGAGTTCGCCCCTTGCCAGAGCGGGTTTAAGCAGGTTTGCGGCATCCATTGCGCCGTCTGTTTTGCCTGCGCCGACGAGTGTGTGCATCTCGTCTATGAAAAGCACTATCTCGCCTTCGCGCTCTTTAATGGCGTTAAGGATAGCTTTCAGCCTGTCCTCAAATTCACCGCGGAATTTTGTGCCCGCAATGAGCGCACCCATGTCAAGCACCGCGACAGTGCGGTCTTTCAGTGATTCAGGCACATCGCCGTTTATTATTCTCTGTGCCAGTCCTTCGGCTATGGCTGTTTTACCCACGCCGGGTTCGCCTATCAGCACCGGGTTGTTCTTTGTACGTCTTGAAAGAACGTGAATGACACGCCTTATCTCTTCGTCCCTGCCTATAACAGGGTCGAGTTTTCCCTTCCTTGCCGCTTCGGTGAGGTTGATAGTGTATTTTTCAAGCACGTTCATCTTGTCTTCAGGGTTCTGGTCTGTGACACGGCTTGAACCCTTCGTAGCTTCATACGCTTTCAGAAGCGTATTCAGTGAATATCCGCAGGAGGAGAGGGCTGTACGCAGGTCGTATCCCGCGTTTTCGCCGACACCCATGAGGATATGTTCTGTGGAGACGTATTCGTCCCCGAATTTCTTTATACTGTCAAAGGCGTAGTCCAGAGCCTTTTTGGCTTCCTGCGACATGTAAAGCTGAACGCTTCCTTCCACCTTCGGCTGTTTACCGATTATTTTTTCAGTCTCTTCGGTGAGTTTGTTCACGTTCACGCCTGCTTTGTGCAGAAGCGGCGTAACGATCCCGTCCTCCTGTTTTATGAGGGCGAGGAGAAGGTGTTCGGGCATAAGCTGCTGGTGATTGCGTTTTTCCGCATCGTCCAGCGCCGCCTGAACGGCTTCCTGTGCTTTGATGGTCATTTTGTTGAAGTTAATCATGTCTCCTCCTGATTTACTCCGTATCTATTTTGACCTTGATTATCCTGTTCTCCGTAACGGGAACAAGTCCCTCTCTTTTCGCGTTTATGCTGTCGGCATGTTCCATTATGAACCTGCGCAGTTGTTCGTTCTGAGTTTGCAGTTCTTCCATCTGGTTTTTCATGTTGATAATGACTTCCACCCCTGCCAGATTGACCCCCATGTCTTTTGTCAGGGTCAGGATGAACTTAAGGGTTTCAAGGTCTTCATCCGAGTATAATCTTGTGTTTCCTTGCGTTCTCTGGGGGTTTATGAACCCCAGTCTTTCATACTGCCGGAGTGTCTGCGGGTGCAGATCGAACATCTCCGACACTATGCTTATGACGTAGAGGGGCTTACTTCTCATATTTACAGCCTCGCTTTGTCTATGAGCCTTTGTCTTGCGTCGTCGGCATATCGGTGCTGCATGTCTTTAAGGGAGGTTCTGTCTCCCTCCACAGCAATCTGTGGTATGCGCACTTTTATGACCACATAAAGGTCTCCGGTGGTGCCGCTTTTCAGGCTCGGTACACCTTTGTTCTTAACGCGGAAGGTCTGCCCGGGCTGTGTGCCTGCGGGTATGTTCATGCTTATGGTGCCGTATGGGGTGGGTACGTTTATTTTTTCCCCCAGTGCCGCCTCGAACATATCGACCTCAACGTTCACATAAATGTTGTTTCCTTTTCTCTCAAATACTTCGTGATCCTGTACGTTTGTGATGATATAAAGGTCGCCCTGCGGTCCGCCGTTGCGTCCCGCGTTTCCTTTTCCGCCCACGCGTATTTTTGAGTTTTTGTCCACACCCTTAGGGATGCGAACCTTTATCTTTTCCTGTACGTTCTTGTATCCGCTGCCCTTGCACACCGAACAGACATTTTTGGATATCTGACCGTGTCCTTTGCATGTGGGGCAGGCGGAGATTGAGAACGCGCCGCCTTTCTGGTTCATTATCTGTCCTGAACCGTTGCAGGAGGGACATGTTATTTTGTCGCCGCCTTTGCCGTTACAGGAAGCGCATTTTTCGGTGTGGTTCACCGATATCTCATATTCGTTGCCGAATATAGCGTCTTTGAAGGGTATCTGTACGGTCAGGTTTATGTCTTCGCCCTGAAGAGGGGCGTCGGAGCGGCTTCTGCGTCCTCCGCCGAAACCGCCGCCAAACATATTCCCGAAAATATCGTTCATGTCAAAACCGCCGAAGTGGTTTTTTATGTCTTCAAAGTTGGCGCCGGAGAAATCGTATCCGTGTCCGCCGTTTTTAAATGCGTCATGCCCCAGAGAGTCGTACTGTTTCTTTTTTTCAGCATCCGACAGAACGCCGTAGGCTTCGGATATCTCCTTAAACTTGTCCTCGGCTGATTTGTCGCCGGGGTTCACGTCGGGATGATATTTCCTCGCCAGCTTTCTGTATGCTTTTTTAATCTCGTCCTCTGTGGCGCTTTTTGACACGCCGAGGACAGCGTAATAATCTTGAGGCATAGTTTGTTCACCGTTATTGTTTATTCTGTTTCAACTTTAATTACTTTGGGCTGTATCTCTGTTCTTTTCTGCAGAGTTATCTTCAAAAGTCCGTCTTTAAGAGATGCTTTGACACTGTTTACGTCAACCGTGTTGGGAATTGCGAACGAACGGTTGAATTTCCCGTAGGCGCGCTCAAGCCTGTAATAGTTGTCGCTGTCGCCGTCCACAGGGTATTTTTTTTCACCCTTAAGGATAAGTATGCCGTCTGCCATCTGGATGTCGAGTTCTTCCTCTTTAACACCGGGAAGTTCCGCAACAATGACTATTTCCGCATCTGTTTCATAGATATCAACAGGGGGAAGCCAGTCGCCATAGCTTCCGTGAGCGGTTTTGCTCAGAGTTTCGTCAAAGATCTTGTTCATTCTGTCGTGCATTGTCATAAGGTCTTTCAGCGGATCCCATCTTACGATCGCCATAGTTTTCGCCTCCTTTTATAGAGTAATTTGATCATGAAGCTATAATAAGAGTTGAGTGTGTGCGTGTCAAGTTTTTTTATTCGATGCCCTTGATAGAACTTTTTGCCATTGAAACCATCTTGTAATAAAATTAATCTGAGAGTATCTTAATTCTGATGCGTAACATATTCTGGGTATTTCTGTTATTGTCGCTCCTTCTGCACCTTTTCGGACTTGGCATATTCCATTTGCCCAAGGAGGATAAGGAACGTGAAAAACCCATTGACGTTCAGATAGTTCCGAAAGAAAAAAAGGAACAGCCGAAGAAAACTGTTCCGCCTATACCTAAAAAATACATTCCTCCCACGCCGCTTGACGAGGATAAAGATACAAAACTGGAACAGGATAAACCTGTGCCGCCTAAACAGCAGAGAAAGGAACCTGTTAAAGACGGTCAGGATGTTAAAAAGTCTCCTGAAAAGACTCCAGTACCTCAGTCTGCGCCAAAAACTCAGCAGCACCCTGCGCCGCCTGATGCCATTCCTCCGAAAAGCAGTGCCGATGTTCCCAGAGTATCACCGGACACGCCGAAAACACTGCCGGATACATCTAAAAAGGATGCAGACCGCAAGCGCATTGACGATATTATGAATCCGAAAGAGACCATAGAGAAATTTGCCAACGGCGGAGCTAAGGTGACAGGCGAGGACACCGTGTCCATGCAGTATGTCAAATTTCGTTATCAGTCGTATTTTTATAAGTTTGCTTCAAGACTTTACAGGGTCTGGACTTATCCCCCTAATTCCGCAATACGCGGCGAACAGGGAGTTGTTCAGGCATCATTCATAGTTTCCAGAGACGGCAAAATATCGAGTATCCGTATTCTTCGTTCAAGCGGATATCCCGACCTCGACAACGAGGTCATAACTGCACTCAGAAAGATGGCAGGCGTTCCTCTGCCTGATTCCTACGAGATGGACAACCTTAAAGTTGACGCATATTTCCAGTACATAATCGGCGGCGGATTTCAGGTATATTGATATTTTCATACAATTCGTCTCTGCGAGGAATGAAATGACGAAGCAGTCTGAATATGTCAGATCGCGTCGTCGCGTTATTCGACAAATAGTTTAAAGTGGACTCATTTCAGCAAGCTCGGTACAGAAACATTTGCAAAAATAGGCAAATGTTTTCAGCCTGCGGCTAATGCTCCTCGCGAAGACGGTCATTCGTCTCTGTGGCAAATGTTCCGCATTTTTGTAAGTAAATAGTCAAGCAAGCCTCCTGCCGCTCACGCAAGCGGGTTTCATCCTGAAACCTTAGATGTCTGCGCAAGGGCAAAATATACTGCATAATGTCAGGAAATAATCAATTAACTTATCTTGCTTGACATCTCTCTATCGGGTATATTAATTTTAAGCTTCCGCGCATTGGAACGCCAATTTGGAGTATTACTGCATGGCATCAAAAAAAGTCAAAAACTTCATCATCGACACAAATGTTATCCTTTACTCTCCCAACTGTTTAGAAACTTTCGACAACAACAACATCATCCTTCCTGCGGTGGTTTTGGAGGAAGTTGACTCCTTTAAGAAGAATCTCGACCTCAATGGCTACAATGCCAGAAGTTTCATCCGTATAGTGGAAAAATACCGCGAAGAGAAAGAGGGCGATCTCCTTAAAGGGGTGAAACTGGATTCAGGCGGTAAATTTACCATCCGCTTTCAGGACGAAAAGACCAGAAGTCTTATTCCTGCCGGTTTTGACCTCAGCAAGAACGATAATATTATCCTCGCCACAGCTCTTCAGGTTAAGCTGGAATCAAAACTTGAGACAATCATAGTTTCTAAAGATGTTAACCTGCGTATCAAAGCCAACGCAGTTGGGCTTGACGCTGAGGACTACTACCATGAAAAGACAACGTCGTTCATAGATCAGTCGGATGACACCCTGTTTGTTCTTGATGACTATATAAACACGCTGTATCAGGAGAAAGAACTCCCTGTTCCGGAAGGTGTCCGCAGGCAGGACAATGAAAAGTTTGCTCCCCGCGTTAACGAGTATTTTATACTGAAAGGCGAAATAAACCCTCAGAAAAGTGCGCTTGTAAGATATATCGGCAACGGAAACCCTATGGACGGCGCGTTTAGGCTTCTTCATCAGAATGAGCCGATACTCGGTGTTACCCCCGCCAACAGAAAACAGATTTATCTTATGGATTCACTCCTCGATCCTGATATAGACGTTGTTTTCGCTATCGGTATCGCAGGGACAGGAAAAACACTCCTCGCGCTTTGCGCAGGGCTTCATTCAGTTCTGAACGATAAATATAAAAGACTGATAGTCACCCGCTCGCCTATCCCCATGGGAAGGGATCTCGGTTATCTGCCCGGTAATATTAACGAAAAACTCGATCCGTGGCTTAAACCCATCTATGACAACATGGAATTCATCGTTTACATGATGGATAAGGGCAGGATAGAGGTTAAGGACGAGTACCTTTCCAAAAACCAGATGCACGAGGCGACAATCGACTATCTGAAAGCATCAAAAATGCTTGAGATAGAAGCGCTTACATACATCAGAGGTCGTACTCTTATGGATACCTATCTTGTTGTTGATGAGGCGCAGAACCTTAGCCCTCACGAGATAAAGACCATCATAACAAGGGCTGGTGTGAACTCCAAGATGGTATTCACCGGTGACCTTAAGCAGATTGACAACCCGTATCTCAACGAAAGAGACAACGGACTTGTGAACGCATCTGAAAAATTCACCTATGCCAGATTTAAACATGCGTCCACAATATATCTTGATAAGGGCGAGAGAAGCCGACTTGCAACCATTGCTGCGGAGATACTGTAAAAGGCACATCAGTACATGTTGCCAGAATCTCCCGCATGTGATAAAACTATCTAGTTGCGGGTGTTACAGGTGGTCATATTCCGTAAGTTTTGGAAGAACGGACAATCAGTTTAATTAACGGAGTCGGAAATGGAAATAAAGATTATTGACAACCACACGGTTGAAATTCTTGGGAATATCAAGTCTCTTGATCACTATAACGAGATTAAGATGACAATTCAGCAGCTTATCAGTAATGGAACAAAGAATCTTACTGTTAATGTTAAAGATTCTCTCTCCATGGTTTCTTCCGTTATCGGTTTTTTTATTAAAATCATAAACGTGGACGGTGTTTCTCTTAATGTGAACGTTTGGGACGAAAGGCTTTATGCTCTGCTCGACCAGCTCAGCCTTATTGAGCTTTTCCACGTCAGACAAATTAAATAATCCCAAAGGGGAGGGAGACCTCCCCTTTTCTTTTTCATATTCTTAATGTAATCAAATGTAATCAGAGGTAAAAGTGTTAAGTGTTGAGAATTTGTCCAAAGGTTTTGGACCGAGGACGCTATTTAAAGATATCAGTTTCAGAGTAAATTCAGGAGAACGCGTCGGACTTGTTGGGCGCAACGGGCATGGCAAGACCACGCTGATGCGCATACTCACCGGCGAACAGGAACAGGACGACGGTACAATCAATGTGCCGAGGAACTATACGCTTGGTTATCTTAAGCAGGTGATAGATTTTAAACACAAAACCGCGAGGGAAGAGGCGGCTTCAGGACTTAAAGAGGCGGAGCGCGATGACGTCTGGAAAGCGGAGAAAATACTTTCCGGTCTCGGTTTTTCCGACGATGATATGGAAAAATCTCCCAATGAGTTTTCAGGCGGTTATCAGGTGCGCCTGAATCTTGCAAAACTCCTTCTGTCAGAACCTGACATGCTTCTTCTGGACGAACCGACCAACTATCTGGACATTACTTCAATACGCTGGCTTGAACAGTTTCTTATCAAGTGGAAGGGCGAGCTGATGCTCATCACCCACGACAGGGCTTTCATGGACAGGGTTGTGACCCACACTCTGGGGATACACAGACAGCAGGTACGCAAGATAAAGGGCGATACAGGGAAGTTTTATGAGCAGATCGCCATGGATGAGGAGATTTACGAAAAGACACGTCAGAACGAAGAGTTGAAGCGCAAAGAGGTCGAGCGTTTTGTTGAACGTTTCAAATCAAAGGCGAGCCTCGCCAGCCGCGTTCAGTCCCGTGTTAAGATGCTTGAGAAGATGTCGAAAAAGGACAAGCTGGACGAAATCGAGGATCTTGAGTTTTGCTTCAACTACAGCGATATAAGGGCGAAAGAGCTTATAAACGTCAGGGATATAAGCTTTGGATATGATAAATCAAACCCGCTGATAAAAAATTTCGGTATTACCATCGGTTCCGGCGAAAAGATATGTATAATAGGTAAGAACGGTAAGGGTAAGACAACTCTTCTGAAAATGCTTTGCGGGATATCAGAACCCGACAGCGGCGAAATATCATGCCATGCGCAGCTGAAACCCGCCGTTTATGAGCAGACGAATGTGCAGAGACTTGGGCTTAACAATACCATTGAGCAGGAGCTGATTGAGGTTGATCCTGTTGTTGACAGGCAGAAGGCGAGAGACGCGGCGGGAACCATGATGTTTTCCGGCGACGACGCATTGAAAAAGATATCCGTTCTGTCAGGCGGCGAGAAGAGCCGTGTTATGCTGGCGAAGGCAATCTTGCAGCCTGCTAACATACTGTTTCTCGATGAACCGACGAACCACCTTGATATGCAGTCCTGTGACTCACTGCTGGAGGCTATCGACCAGTTCAAAGGAACTGTTGTAATGGTTACCCACAACGAGATGTTTCTTAACGCCATCGCAGAACGCCTGATAGTTTTCCGCAACGACACCATAGAAGTGTTTGAGGGCGGATATGAGGAGTTTCTTGATAAAGTTGGCTGGGGTGAGGAGTTTTCCGACAGACCGTCGGTTCAGGCTTCTGCCAACAGTAAAAAGGAACAAAGAAAACTTCGTTCGGAAATTGTTGCAGAGAAAGGGAAAGTTCTTAAACCGATTCAGGAGCGCCACGACAGGCTGGAAAAAGATATTGCATTTATTGAGAACAGGATAGAGATTTTAAACAAGGAGCTTATAAAAGCTTCGACCGGTAGCGATCCGATGGAGATTGGGCGGCTTTCAAAAGAACTGGACGAGGCGAAAAAGAGTGTTGACGATATGCTGGAAGAGTTTCTGGAGGCTGCCGAACAGCTTGAAACACTTACGGCACAGTACGAGGAAAAATTAAATCAGCTCGGCTGAAACGGAGGATAAAATGGCTGACATTAAAGACCTTTTTTATCTGGGACTTGGTTCCGCACTTATTGCCAAAGAGAAGATTGAGGACGAGATCAAAGCGCTTGCCGAAAAGGGCAAGATAACAAAAGAACAACAGGTCGAGTTTCTAGCAGAGGCAAGGAAGAGAGCGAAAGAGGAAGAGAAAGAGTTCAGCGAGAAGTTTAAAAAAGTTGTTAAAGATGCTCTGTCCGAAATGGGGCTTGCCACCAAAGAGGATATTGAAGAGCTGAAAAAGATGATAAACGAAAAATAATTTGCGAAATTTCATCAGATACTATTCGCCGGTCAGGGTATACCATGTTTTCAGGGTTATTCTGACCGTTTTTCTGATAATCAGAGGCAGCAAAAGCTTTCTGTTCGTAAAACCGCTGCCGCCTGAAAAGCTTAAAAGTAAAATCAACAGTCTAGGTGCGAGCTTTATAAAACTTGCACAGGTACTGGCAACCAGAGCAGATTTCTTTCCCGATAACTATCTTTTCTATCTGCGTCAGCTTCACGACGAGATATCGCCCATGTCCCAAAGCGACTTTGAGAAGATATACGAACGGTCTTTCGGCGGGCGGATATGTTTTAAAGAGTTTAATAAAAAGCCAATCGCAAGTGCGTCAATCGGTCAGGTTCACAAAGCAATACTTATCGACGGTACCGAGGTGGCTGTTAAACTGCGCCGATACGATATAGAGAACGTTATCCGTGCGGATATAAACATCCTCGCGTTTTTCCAGAAGCTCTTTAAACCGATGTTCTCTGAAAATACAAAAAACTCTCTGGAATCAGTTATTTCTGAGTTCAGCAGAATGATCATGAAAGAGGTTGATCTCAATATTGAGATGCTGAACCTCCAAAAGTTTCACGAACTCTACCCAGACAACGGAGTAAGATTTCCCATCGGTTATCCGGAATGTTCGTGTGCCGATGCGATGGTGATGTCCTTTGAGCGTGGATACAGGTTCGACGATAAAGAGAACCTGAAAAAACTGAATATCAGCTTTGAAAAGCTTATGGCAAAACTGGTTAATTTCTATGTTGACCAGTCTTTTATAAAAGGTTTCTTCCATGCCGATCCCCATCCGGGCAACCTGCTGGTAACGGAAGAGGGTGAACTTATTCTGCTTGACTTCGGTATGGTTCAAAGAATTCCGTCGAAGACCAGACAGAATATCATATCGCTTGTTAAGGCGGCAAACGAAAGGGACTTTGAAGAGTATATCAAGTGTGCCAAGAAGCTTGGCATTATCTCTATAGACGCGCCTGAATTCGGTTTGCAGGATCTGGCGGAGCAGGTGTTCGACATTCTCGACAATAACGCCCTGTCTGCTCAGAGTATGCAGTCTCTGGCATACGCGCTGATGGATTCACTGAAATCTGTACCGTATAAACTGCCGCAGGAAGCAGTTTATCTCATGCGTATGAGCTCCATCATTGAGGGACTTGGTACGAACTATATACATAACTTTAACGGTATCAAGGATATATTGCCTATTCTGAAAGACAGGATGCCGGAGGCGCTTGGATTTACGGACGGGTTGTGGGAAACCGCAAAGCGCGAAACAATAGAGCTTCCTCTTACTCTGAAAAAGATTAAGAAGGTTGTTAACGACCTAAGCGGAAATAACCTGGAGGTTCGCATATCGCCTGACGATAAGGAGGCTTTGAAGCTGGCGCTGAAAAAGTATCTGCGCCCGATCTTCGCAGGAATATTGATAATAATCACTGCTTTCTTTGTTCAGGGTTCTCAGATACCCCATCATGAATATCTTTCATACATCCTGTATTTCGCGGGTGTACTGAAAATCACCTTTTCTGTTTAGTAGCTTATTTGCATACCAGCTTTTGTAAATATAACTTTGTCGCCCAGTGTCGATTTAAGAACGAATGAAGCGTCGATTCCGGTGCAGTGTCCTGTTGCAATTATTCCGATATTTTCCGCCTGAAGAGAGGCTATAACCTTATGGATATATGAACTTTCCGAACGGAACAGGTGCAGTCCGCCTGTAAGCGAGAGTATCTTTTTATCGGGGAACAGTTTTTTCGCAAAATTAATAAGATTTTCCGGTCCGCAGTGGGTGCATCCGGTTACGATATGTATGCCTTCATCTTCGCGGACGATCAGAAACTGTTCGTCGCGGAATCTATCTTTGGACGTTATGCCGTCGATTTCAGCAAATAATTTTCCGTCGGAGTCGAAATCAACTGTTCTTTCTATTGTGCCGGAAAGGAAAATGCCTGGAAATATTTCAGTCATGCCTTTATTCAGATGCAGTTTAAATCTGCGTTCAATATCTCCTCTGGTGCCGCCGAATCCGATAAAGTCATAGGTGGTCTTGCCGTTGTCGAGTTTGAGGTGGTTTTCAAATATGTATTTTGATGCGTAGATGTCGCCGGATATCTCCGCACATTCCGCAATATGTTTTGAAAGTCCGCCTGTGTGATCATAATGTCCGTGGGAAAGGACGATACAGTCCGCATTTTCTATACCGAGCTGCTTAACGTTGTTTATAAACCCGTCACCCTGTCCGGTGTCAAACAGTATTGTTTTACCTTTCGCTGTTATGAGGCAGGAAAAGCCGTGTTCTGCTAAAAGTCCTGTTCTGTCAACATAGTTATCAGTTATTATTCTTATTTCCATTGTTCATGATAACATGCAGAGCAACAGCGGCAAACAAAAAAAGCGGACATTACTGCCCTGCTTTTTTAATATTTTTTTCGATTGGCTTATTAAGCGTCGAAGTAGAGTTTGAACTCGTAGGGGTGAGGTCTGCTGTCGATAGCAGATATCTCGTTTGCTCTCTTGTACTCGATCCAGCTGGAGATAACGTCTTCAGTGAAGACATCGCCTTTAAGAAGGAAGTCGTGGTCTTTCTCAAGAGCGTTGATGGATTGCGCAAGAGAAGAGGGCATTTGAGGAATTGCAGACAGCTCGATAGGATCGAGGTCATACAGGTTTTTATCCATAGGCTCGCCCGGATCGATTTTGTTCTGGATACCGTCAAGACCTGCAAGAAGCATAACGGAGAACGCAAGATAGGGGTTGCAAAGAGCATCAGGGAATCTGATCTCAATACGTTTAGCCTTGGGAGAGGGAGAGTACATCGGGATTCTGATGGAAGCTGATCTGTTTCTTGAAGAGTAAGCCAGAGAAACGGGAGCTTCAAATCCGGGTACAAGTCTCTTGTATGAGTTAGTTGTAGGGTTTGTAAACGCAGCGATGGTATGAGCGTGTTTGATGATACCACCGATGTAGTAAAGAGCCATTTCGCTCATTCCTGCATACTGCTCACCGGCAAAAAGAGGTTTGCCGTCTTTCCAGAGTGACTGGTGAACGTGCATACCGGAACCGTTGTCGCCGTGGAGAGGTTTAGGCATGAAAGTGGCTGTTTGTCCGTGAGCTTTCGCAACGTTTCTTACAACATATTTGTAAGTCATAAGTTGGTCAGCCATTTTAAGCATGTCAGCGAATTTCATGTCGATTTCGCACTGACCGCCGGTTGCAACTTCGTGGTGAGAGTTTTCGATAACAAGACCGAGAGCTTCCATTGTCATAACCATTTCGTTACGAACGTCCCACAGAGAGTCAACGGGGGGAGCGGGGAAATATCCGCCTTTGTTGGCTACTTTGTAGCCGAGGTTTTTGCCTTCTGCGCCTGTGTTCCAGTCGCCTTCTTCAGAATCGATGAAGAAGTAGCCTGTGTTTCTTGTATAGTCGAACTGGATGTTGTCGAACAGGAAGAACTCTGCTTCGGGTCCGAAATATGCAGTATCAGCGATACCTGTAGACTGAAGGTATTTAACAGCTTTTTTAGCTATGTTTCTGGGGTCTCTTGAATAGGGTTCTTTGCTGATCGGGTCGAAAATGTTGCAGATCATGTAAAGGATAGGAAGTTCTGCAAAGGGATCGATCTTAGCAGTTGAAGGATCCGGAACCATGATCATGTCTGAGTTATTGATTGCCTGCCAGCCGCGGATGGAAGAACCGTCGAAGCCCATTCCGTTTTCAAAGAAGTCTTCGTCAACCATGTGTGCGGGGATAGTGGTATGCTGCCATGTGCCGAGGAAGTCAACAAACTTCATATCGACCATTTTGATACCGTTGTCTTTAATCATCTTGAGAACATCTTTCGGTGTCATATTGCCTCCTGGGAATATATATGCTTGGGATTAAAGTGCGTTTTCGCCGGTTTCACCGGTACGGATACGGATAACTTCATCAATGGAGAAGATGAAAATTTTGCCGTCGCCAATGCGTCCGGTCTTGGCTGCTTCCTGAATAACTTCAACAGCCTGGGCAACGAGTTCATCGGAGACTACAACTTCGACTTTGATCTTGGGGATGAAGTCGATGACATACTCGGCGCCTCTGTAAAGCTCTGTGTGACCTTTCTGTCTTCCGAAGCCCTTAACTTCGCTTATTGTGATACCCCTGATACCTATCTCGGTTAATTTTTCTTTGACATCGTCCAGTTTAAAGGGTTTGATGACAGCTTCAATCTTTTTCACCTTATACCTCCGTTGTGAGCACATCAATAGAGAGCAATAGAGATGCCAAACCATGAACCCTTTAACTAAAGGGCTTTCATAGATATGACATTTCTCTGAGTGGTCAATAAATAATCAGTACCTGTCTATTTCTTGACCATGACAGACTTTATCAGCTCAATTCTGGTTGCTATATCATCCGCATTTTTACCCTGTTTTATGCGGGCATTCTTAATAATTATCAGGTCTCTGAGTAAGTTAAGGCTCCATCCGTGATATTTGTCCAGTTCGAGAGCCTTTTCGGCAAGTTCTTCGGAGCGTTTCGGGTTGTCTATTATATAGTCAATGGCTGCTTTTCTCAACAGTCTTGTTTTTGTAACATCGTCAAACTTTGAGTCTGTCGCGATGTATGCCAGTTTTTCCCTGTCTGTTCCCTCTATTGTTCTGAAAGGTTCAGGCAGTTTGTTGCCGTCATATTTTTGCCCTGTGAGATAGAGAACGCTCTGCTGTTCCTCTTCGCACGCTCCAAGGTCTGCGTACTTTTTAGCCAATTCCAGAACAGCAGGGTCTTCTTCTCCCTCTTCAAGAACGTATCTGCCAAGATATATTCTTGAAAGGTTGCAGAGTGAATCAACCTTTCTGAACTGTGCTTCCGCTTTATAGAAATAGCTTTCGGCAACTTTCGGTTCGCCTTTCAGGTAATTTTCCATATACACGTTAAAGAATCTGCTGCCGTAAAGAAAATCCGGTGAGCTTTGGGGTTTGCTTGCGCAGGAATACAGCAGAACAGCAGCTGTCAATATAATGATAAGGTTTTTCACGGCAGTTTCACCTTTTCTTCCGCTTTTCTTGAGGTGGAGCTGTTGAACGGCCATTTCTCCTCAAGGTTCAGAAGTATCCTGTTGGATGTATTCATGATGTCGTCTGTCTGCTGACGCAGATCTTTCAGATTTGTAGTTGTTTCAGACACATCCGTGGATATTTTATTTGTGTTTTCCACTGTCTTCTGGAGTTTTGTGACAGTGTTGTCTATGTTGCGCGCCAGTTTGCCTATATCTTCGGCGCCGTCTTTGATGGCGAGTATACCTTTGTCAAGATCGGCAATTGCCGGTTTTGTCTCTGTGACGCGGTCGTTGACTCCGGCAACAGCAGTATCTACCTTGTTGGTTATCTCTATCAGATTATTCTGTGTTATGGCGAGCCTGTTCATGATCGCCTCCACTTCGTTTTTAAGATAATCAGACCGGGTGAGAAAACCCACGGAACCCTCTTTTTTGGATACGTCACCGCCAAGATCGCCAAGTCCCTGCATGAGGTCTTCGATGCTCTGTCTCTTGTCTGAAACGGATGTCGTTACCCTGTCCACGTTTTCAAGAATGTTTTTAACGTTGTCCAGCATGGGTTCAAACTTCTTTATGATGTCGGCTATCGCCTGTTCTCTTGTCAGTTTATATGTTTGTCCGTCGTCAATATCGTTCTTTGAGTCGATTCCGCCTGAAAGAACGATTGCATTGGCGCCTATGACGCCCTGTGCCTGTATCTTAGCCTGTGATTCGGGCTTGACCCATTTTTTGTAGCGGACAGGTATCTTTGCTCTGAGTTCAACAAGACCGTCGTCTCGCAGTTCGATACTGTAAACCTTTGCCAGCTGAAAACCGGAATACATAACGGGCATGCTTTTCGTCAGCCCTTCGCCGGATTCTGATATGAAAACGACCTTGACCTTTGAGGTGAAAAAGTTCTGCGTTATAAGAAATCCTGTGAGAAAAGCAAAAGACAGTACGAGGGCTACGAAAATGAAAAGCCCTACTTTGAATTCGATGTTTTTAAATCGCGGGTCACCCATGTGTCAAAATCCTTCTCTGTGTAATCCTGCATATCGTCAAACAGGTGTCTGTGGTTTTCATGGTCTATGATAACCGATTTTTTTAAATCTTCACAGCGTAAAAATTGGTGAAATTTCTCTTCATATTCTGCGATGTACATTCTTCTCGGACTGAAAAATACTATCCATTCCGCACGAAGATATTTTACCTGTAAATATTTGACAATCATCTTCTGGTAATCGTTCAGCTGGTTGTTCCGGAAGTGCATGATATCTTTTAGTCCGAAGTTCTCAAGGTCTTTTCCGACTATGTCCAGAGCTTCGGAATAAGTTATTTTGTGGTGATATGTCAGGGGAAGAAGAATATTTTCTATCACCGACAGATTGCCTATTATAGGGAAAAAAGAGGATACAAGACCGACACGCTGACTTTCGACAATCTGCATGAGGGTTTTAAGCCACTCTTTCATCTGTTCTTCGGATTTATAATATATCAGATAGTTGTTCATATGAACGTTCCTACCAGCTCAACAATTATAATTGCATAAAAGAGGCGCTGCATACCTCTTAAAAGTGCTATTGGAATTTCTGTAACTGCATTTCCTGTTTCCAGAGCAGTGTATATCGGTATTGACATTAAAAAATATCCGCCAAGTGCAATCTTTATAAAAAATGCCAATAGCGTGTCAATCGTAAAGGCGTCAAAAATTGTACCTATCAGGAAATCGAATGATATATTAAGATTAAAACTAAGTATAAGATATCCGCCGATTATTGCAATGTAGATAAAAATTACGGAGAGAACGGATAAACACACGATTCCTGAAACTATTCTTGGTATGTATAAGTAAACAAATGGGTTTATTGATAATGATTTAATAGTGTCAATCTCTCCGTTCATCTTCATAAGCGAAATCTCAGCCGTTACAGCAGTGGAGGATCTGAGGGTGAGAAGCACCATTGTAACAAGTGGTGCAAGGTGCTTGATTGTGATGGTTACAAGTACTGATCCGACTGCATCCTGAGCGCCGAACTGAACCATGAAAGGAGTAAGTCCGCCGACAAGTGTGAGACCTATTGCCACAGAAACCACCGAGAACATCGGGAGTATCTGAACCCCCGTAAAATAGACCTGGCGAAGAAATACAAGATGTACAGAGGGATAGAAGATGTGAGGATTAAAACACCCTTTGAAAAAAGAAACTGTAAAGGCGAAGTATCCGATGAAGAATTGTATCGATGCGATAGCCTTTTGTCCCAGCGCCATTATGAGTCTTTTCATAAAATGGATTATATATCATTCTTTTGCCGAATGGAATAAGAAATCTAGTTGACGACGATATTGAAAAAATGTATAGTAAAACGGTCTTTTAACTTTTAATTACATCGAATAAGTTCAGAACTTATTTTTAATTATTACAGGAGTGAATGGTATGGCTGAAAACAAAAAAGTTATTATCGACGGCAACACCGCCGCAGCCCACGTCGCACATGCGACAAACGAAGTAATCGCTATCTATCCTATCACACCTTCTTCGGTTATGGGAGAGATCTCTGATGAAAAGTCCGCAGTGGGGGAAAAGAACATCTGGGGTTCTATTCCGAAGGTTGTTGAGCTTCAGTCCGAAGGCGGAGCTTCCGGCGCGGTTCACGGTGCTCTTTCCGCAGGCGCACTGACAACCACTTTCACCGCTTCTCAGGGTCTTCTTCTGATGATCCCTAACATGTACAAGATAGCGGGCGAGCTGACACCCACAGTTTTCCACGTTTCCGCAAGGGCGCTTGCCACGCATGCTCTTTCCATTTTCGGCGACCATTCCGACGTTATGGCCTGCCGTCAGACAGGATGGGCTATGCTGGCTTCCAACAATCCGCAGGAGGTTATGGACTTCGCTCTCATATCTCAGGCGGCTGCTCTTGAGGGCAGGGTTCCCGTTCTCCACTTCTTCGACGGTTTCAGAACTTCTCACGAACTTCGCACAACCATCGCGCTGACACACGACGAAATGAAACAGATGATCTGTGACGATCTTGTCATAGCTCACAGAAAACGTGCTCTTAACCCTGATATGCCTACTATAAAAGGTACTTCACAGAACCCCGACGTCTTCTTCCAGGCGAAAGAGACTGTGAATAAATACTATCAGGACTTTGCAGCCATCATGCAGAAGCAGATGGATAAATTTGCCAAGATGACAGGACGCGCATATAACCTTGTTGACTACACTGGCGCACCCGATGCGGAAAAAGTTCTTGTTATTATGGGTTCCGGTGCTGACGTTGCCGAAGAGGCGATCGAGTACATGAACGCATGCGGCGAAAAGGTCGGTCTTATTAAAATAAGACTTTACAGACCTTTCCCCCTTGAGCAGTTCATCGCGGCACTGCCCAAAAAAGTTAAGAAGATAGCAGTTCTTGACAGAACTAAAGAGCCTGGTTCCATCGGCGAACCCATGTATCTTGATGTTCGTACTGCAATCGGCGAAGCTATGCAGAAAAAACTGTTCGTGTTCGACGGATATCCTACAATCGTCGGCGGACGTTACGGTCTGGGGTCAAAAGAGTTCACACCCGCAATGGTTAAAGCTGTGTTTGACAACCTTGATGCGAAAGAACCCGTTAACGGATTCACCGTGGGCATCGTGGACGACGTTACAAATCTCAGCCTTAAACATGACGAGAACTGGCTTACTCCTCAGGACGACGTTTTCAACGCTATGTTCTTCGGTCTCGGTTCCGACGGTACCGTCGGTGCGAACAAGAACTCCGCAAAGATCATCGGCGACCTGACAGACAACACAGTTCAGGCTTACTTCGTATACGACTCGAAAAAAGCAGGTTCAATGACAACATCACACCTGCGTTTCGGAAAGAGAAATATAAAAAGCTCCTATCTTGTTCAGAAAGCAGACTTTGTTGCATGCCACAACTTCTCATTCCTTGAAAAGTACGACATGCTTAAATATCTCAAACCCGGCGGTACTTTCCTGCTCAACAGCCAGTACGGAGCCGACGAGATATGGGCGCATATCCCCGAAACTGTTCAGAAACAGATAGTTGCCAAACAGGCGAAAGTTTACACCATCAACGCAGTTGATATAGCAGAGAAGATAGGTCTCGGTTCACGTTACAACGTTATCCTGCAGACAGCTTTCTTCAAAATATCCAACATTGTTGATTTCAGCATAGTTACTGAATCAATCAAGGATGCAAATAAAAAGACATACGGCAGATACGGCGACAAAGTTGTTAAAATGAACAACGATTCCGTTGACGCGGGGTCAACTGAACTGTTCGAGGTTAAATACCCCGGACAGGGCGGCAAACCTTCCGGTGACGAAATTGAATTTCCGCTTATCAATAACTGTGTGACAGACCCCACAGCCAGCGAATTTGTTAAAGGGACAACAAGCATGCTTGTCGCTATGAGAGGCGATGAGGTGACTGTCGGTCAGATGCCGCAGGACGGAACTTTCCCCACAGGCACTGCCAAGTTTGAGAAACGCAACATTGCGGTTCACATCCCTGAGTGGGATACTGAACTTTGCATCCAGTGCGGAATCTGCTCATTCGTATGTCCTCACGCCGCTATCCGTACAATGGTTTATCCCGCAGCGGAACTTTCAAAAGCTCCTGCCGCTTTTAAATCAATGGATGCGAAAGGCAAAGAATTCGACGGCATGAAATTTACGGTTCAGGTTGCTCCCGAGGACTGTACAGGCTGCGGCGCTTGTGTTTACAACTGCCCCGCTAAAAGCAAAACAGACCCCGAACACAAAGCCATCAACATGAAATCTCAGCTTGCTCTGCGCGAACAGGAAATGAAAAACTTCGAGTTTTTCCTTTCTCTGCCGGAGCTTCCCAATGAAAAATATAACAAGGCGACCCTTAAGGGTTCACAGCTTTCTCCCCACATGTTCGAGTTTTCCGGCGCATGTGCGGGTTGCGGCGAAACGCCTTACATCAAACTGCTCTCCCAGCTTTTCGGTGACAGAGCGCTCATCGCCAACGCCACCGGCTGTTCATCAATCTACGGCGGTAACCTGCCCACAACTCCTTACACTACGAGATGTGACGGCAGAGGACCTGCATGGTCAAACTCACTGTTTGAAGATAACGCAGAGTTCGGCTACGGAATGAGACTGACTGTTGACAAGTTCAACGAAATGGCTCTGGAACTGCTTGATAAACTTGCAGGAAAACTTGACGCTAAACTTGTTGAGGCTATCAAAACAGCAGAACAGAAAGACCAGCTTCAGATTGAGGCTCAGAGAACAAGAGTTGCCGAGCTTAAAAAAGCTCTTGAGAAAGTGGGCGGAGACGATGCGAAAAACCTCGCTTCAATAGCCGACTATCTGGTTAAAAAATCCGTGTGGATCGTGGGCGGCGACGGCTGGGCATATGACATAGGTTACGGCGGTCTTGACCACGTTCTTGCATCCAACGAGAACATCAATGTTCTGGTTCTGGATACAGAAGTGTACTCAAACACTGGCGGTCAGGCTTCAAAATCCACACCTATCGGCGCACAGGCCAAGTTCGCGTTCTCCGGTAAAGCGGCTGAAAAGAAAGACCTTTCAATGATATGCATGACATACGGACATATCTATGTTGCCAAAGTTGCTCTTTCAAACCCTGCTCAGGTAATTAAGGCGTTTGTTGAGGCAGAGGCACACGACGGTCCTTCAATCATCATAGCTTACTCACACTGTATCGCTCACGGTATCAACATGACATCCGGTGTTGAAGACCAGAGAAAAGCGGTTGCATCAGGCTACTGGCCTCTGTTCCGCTTCAATCCTGCGCTTCGCGAAGAGGGTAAAAACCCCCTTACTCTGGACAGCAAGGAGCCTACGATTTCGCTTAAAGAATTCATGGCTACAGAGAACAGATTCCGTGTCGTACAGAAAATGTTCCCTGAAAAGGCTGACGCTATCGTTAAGTTTGCAGACAGAAAGTCACGTCAGAGACTTAAACTGTATCAGGAACTTGCGAAAGTCGATTGTTCAATCGAAGAGAAATAATTTCATAATCATATGAGACTGCCGCAGGCTTCGCCCTCGCAGAGACGTTAATTCGTCTTCGCGAGGAGCGGAGCGACGCGGCGATCTCTTTTTATTGGTTTCAATAAGAGGCGCATTTTTTACCCGCCTCAAACTGCTCGATTTAAAATCTTTTATTCGTTAAGCTTAGTCGCATATTTCGGATTATACGTTCCGTATTCCGCCTGTGGATTTCTTTTTGAAGCCCAGACCAGAAGTGCATCCAGAGCAGGGCAAAGCTCCTGTCCCTCGCTTGTCAGGCTGTATTCAACCTTTGGCGGAACCTGAGGATATACGGTTCTTGACACTATTCCGTCTGCTTCAAGAGCTTTCAACTGCTGGATAAGCATTTTTTGCGTCACCTCAGGAATACTTCTTTCAAGTTCTGAGAAACGCATTACATGATTTGAAAAAAGATTCATAATTATCAGGAGCTTCCATCTCCCTTCAAGAACTCTCATCGCTTCTCTTATGCCTGTTGCGGCTGAATCCGGTGTTATCATTTCATACCTACTTTTTAGTCAGTACATTACTTTTTTGTGTGTACTTGACATAATATCAGTATAAGGCTTAATTATTCCGAAAGCAACCGCGCGGCTGACAACTCATGGAGAAATAAAATGGAAAAAGAATTTGAAGGCAAAAAAGCACTGGTCACAGGCGGGACACAGGGGATGGGAAGAGCCACGGCATTGCGTCTTGCGGCTGGCGGTGCAGAAGTTATTGTTGCCGCGAGGAGTATCCCTGACAATTGTCCTTTTAAGGGCATTTCAGCAGATATTTCCACTGTGGACGGGGCAAGAAAGATTATTGAAGACACGATTAACCACTTCGGCTGCCCCGATATCATAGTCAACAATGCCGGAGGTTCCAAATCTCCTGCCGGCGGATATCTTGCTCATACTGATGAGGAATGGCAGAAAATGTTCGAGTTCAACCTGTTCGGTGCCGTAAGGCTCGACAGAGGATTTTTACCTTTCATGACAGAGAGAAAGAGCGGTGTCATAATACATATATCTTCCATACAGAGCCACAAGCCCATTTATGAATCCACCCTAGGGTATGCTGCCGCAAAAGCGGCGCTGAATAACTACAGCAAGGCGCTTTCTCTGGAGGTCGCTAAATTCGGTATCCGCGTGAATGTGGTTTCTCCCGGATTTATAGAGACAGACGCGGCACGCGACTTCATTCGTCTGATAGCTGATGATAAGAAAATATCAGAGGATGAGGCGCGCAATGAGATCATAAATTATATCGGAGGCATACCCCTCGGCAGAACAGGCAGACCGGAAGAGGTTGCAGAGTTGACAGCCTTTTTGGCATCGGACAGAGCAAAATGGATCACCGGAGTGGAATACAGAATAGACGGCGGAACAATACAGACCCTTTAGGAGGCAAAATGTCAGTATATTTTATTTTTATCAGAGAAAGACTTAGAGACCAGAAAGAGATTGACGAATATGCGAAGCTCGCCCCTGCCGCAGCAAAGGGACATAACATGCGTCCGCTCGCTGTTTACGGCAAAACGGAAACGCTGGAAGGAGCCGAGGCGCAGGGTGTTGTGATTCTTGAGTTTACAACTTATGAAGAGGGAATGGCGTGGTACAACAGCAGTGAGTATTCGGAAGCTATGAAACACAGGAATCTGGGCGCAGATTACAGATTGATAGTCACTCACGGTATATAATCATATAGAGCGGGTTCATCCCGCTCTTTTTTCCGGTTTCCATATGCGTCGCATTACTGCGTCAGTTTCGCCTTGGAGCTGCTCACATACTTTGTGCGTATGCTCACAGCCCTCTCGGTTCAGCTTCCTTGTACTGCTTGCATTTAGAAACCAAGTTTAATAACACACTTCATCTACTTTAAACATTTCATTTTTTCATTACGGCTATAATCCACCGCATGAAGACAGCACTGACATATGAGCAGAATTTATGAGGCGGATGCTTTATGCGCACCGCCTCCGTCTTCATTAGAGGTGGCATGGAAAAGATAGCGGAGCGAATCAAAGAATACGAGGGTTACAGAGAAAAACCCTATCAGTGTACAGCTAAAAAATGGACCATCGGCTTCGGGTATAACTATGAAGACCGCGGGTTTTCCACATCAGACATCACAGATATACTTGAAAACGGCTTCACGAAAGAGCTTGCGGAAAAGCTTCTTGAAAGAGACGTGAGGCGCTGCACGAAAGAGGCGGAGGCGTTCCCGTTCTTTAATTCCATGAACGAAGCCAGACGAGCGGTAGTTATCGACATGATATACCAGATGGGTGTCGGGGGGTTCAAAGGTTTCAAGAATATGATAGAGCGGCTCACAAAAGGCGACTGGAAAGGAGCTTCAACCGAGATGATACACAGCAAGTGGTATACGCAGTCCGGACGCAGAAGCAGGACAAATGTGAAGCAGATGGAAGAGGGAACTTGGCAGGAGGTGAAATAGATGACAGGTGTTTTAACTAAGGTGGTTGTTGCGGCACTCAGCAGAGTGTTTTATGCGTTCATGACTGAGAAGATGATATCCATGGTCATTATCGAGGTGCTGAAAAAGCTTTCGGAAAAGACCACGAATACGCTTGATGACGAGATAGTTATGAAGCTGGAAGCAAACCTGAACGTATAAAAACAATGAGATCGCCGCGTCGCTGCGCTCCTTGCGAAGACAGATAGCTGTCTCTGCGAGGGCGTAGCCCGCGGCAGTCTCATTAAAAATTTAGCTTTCGATGTACTTTTCTGTCATTTCATACATTGTCCAGACACCGCAAGGGCAGACGCCTGCGCAGATTCCGCAGCCGATGCATTTTGAGGGGTTGGAAACGTATTCAAATTTACCGTCAATTTCTTTCCTTGTGATCGCCTGTTCGGGGCAAACCTCAAGGCAGAAGGAACAGTCGCGGCAGAAACCGCAGCTCATACATCTTCCTGTTTCGTCTTCGGCGGAGAGTTCTTCAACGCGCTGAGGATTCATGGGATGATAGTATGCGTCCTTCACCTTATCCTGAGGGATAACGGGTGCTTTTTCAAATTTATCCAGTTTGCGTCCGTTGAGCAGTTTGTCCACGTTGATGGCAGCTTTGCGTCCGTCGCCCAGAGCGTGTGTGAACAGTCCCTGTTTGATGGCGTCCCCTGTTATGAACACTTTTTCGTCCGCTTCACACTGGAAGTATTCGTTCATTTTAACAAGCCCTCTTTCGTTTAGCCATGACTTGTCGATGAAAGAGAAGTCCGGTCTGTCGCCCACCGCGATAATAACGGTGTCAGCAGGTATCATGGTGCCGTCTTTTGTTAAGACGCCTTCATCAGTTACTTTCTGAGTGAACACAGGCCAGAGTATTTTAACGCCGAGATGTCTGGCATGCTCCATTTCCGCTTCAAAAGCTGCGGGTTTCTGGATATCTATTGCTGTGACCTCTTTTGCGCCCATTTCGTATGCGCCGATTACAACGTCCATCGCTGCGTTGCCCGCACCGATAACGACCACTTTAGCGCCGACTTTGGGTTTAAGCCCTTTGTTTACCTCTTTCAGGAAGTCGAGACCCTTAACGAGTTTTTCGTGTCCTTCAAAAGGAATTACTACTGGGATGTGTGCGCCGACGGCAACTATCACAGCGCTGTAGTCTTTGCGCAGTTTATCGAAAAGGTTTTTGTCAACCTTTGAGTTGGTTTTGATGTTAACGCCTTTGTCGATGATACGTTTAAGCTCGGCTGCAAGAACTTCCTGCGCCAGACGTTCGTTGGGGATAACCTGTTTCAGCTTACCGCCCACAACGCTGTCCTGTTCGTAAACGTCGACCTGATAGCCGAGTTTGCGCAGGTGCCATGCAGCTGAAAGACCGGATGAACCGGAACCGATTATCGCAACTTTTTCAGCTTTCTGGGGCGCATCGAAAACGATATCTGCCTCTTTGCTGAGCTGTCCGAGCTGTTTTATCTTAACGGGTATATCTACTTTTTTACGGGAGCAGATGTCCTGACAGAGGTTGGGACATACCTGACCGCATACGGAAGCGGGGAAGGGGCTGTATTCCAGCACCAGTTCCAGAGCTTCTTTAACTTTTCCCTGACGCAGAAGCGCTATACGCTTTTGTGTGGGGATGAAAACTGGGCAGTTGTATTCACAGGGGGCTGAATATCTGGCGTTTTGCCATTCGGGATATTTCAGTCTGTAATCGCCTGTTTCAACGTAGTTTGCCACATAATAGTCTTCCTGCAAAAGGTCGCCGAATATGCCGCCCTCAACCCACTGACCAAGACGGAAGTCTCTGATGGGAATGAGTGATTTAACCTTTTTCTCTTCAAATGTTTTGGCGACTATCTTTTTCCATCCGCTCATGTCTGAAAGGATGGAGAGAGCGTCTTTTCTGTCAACTTTGCCGAGGAATTCGGGAAGTCCGGCGAGAAGGAAGTCCTTGTCGCTTTCGTCCAGATCCATCAGCCATACGTCTTTGGAAAGCCCTTTGACGTTGCCTCTGAAATAGACTGTTCCGCCGACCATACCGACACAGCTTCTGTCGCCGAGAACGGATGCTGATTCTTCTGCGCCGAGACCGCAGACGATGGCTGTACCGCCGCCCATGAACTCGAAGCTGAACGAACCTACGGTTTTAAGTACCCAGAATTCCGGTGAAGGGAATTTGGGGTCGTGTTTCATAAGTGCGCCGGAACGTGTTCCGGTTCTGCCTGCGACATATATCTTACCGGATGCCGCGCAGTGTGCGGTTGTGTCGCCGCCGTCACCGTTAAGGATGATGGTTGCGCCCGCGTTCAGCCAGCCAACGTCCGCAGGTGCGGAACCGTTGATGATTATCTCTGTTCCGGGCATACCCATTGAGCCGACACGCTGACCGGGGTTTTTAACCGTAAATTTCAGCGGGGTTCCGTCTGTTGTCCAGAGGGGACCGCCGATGTTGTGCTGACCGGAGGCTTCAACTTCAAATTCGGTGAAGCCTTCTTCCAGTTTTGCGTATACGTTTTTAAGAAGGTTCTGGGTGGAAACCCTTTTGCCGTCTATTATACCTTGAATTTTAACTGTTTCTTTGCTCATCTTCTCCCCTCCTTAACACGAATACTGAATGTTAAGTCTGTCAGCCACTGCTCTGTCAACCGAGATGAGGCAGTCGGAGCGTCCGACAGGGAGCGAACTGTTGCCGATAGGCGCAAGCATCTTTTTAAGCTCGTTGTCGGTGGCTATGAAGTAGTTGACTATCTGTTCAGCCGTCTTGTCGATGTCGAGACGTTTGACCAGAGTGGGGTTCTGTGTACAGATACCGACAGGGCAGAGACCTGTGTTGCAGGCGTTGCATTTGCCGTGGTCGTTGCCGACGCATCCGGCTATCTGGAGCATAAGCTTGCCTGTGAACACACCGTTTGCACCCAGCGCTATCATTTTGAACGCATCAGCGGCGAGGTTCCAGTTGGCACCAAGTCCGCCAGCCGCCCAAAGTGGTATCTGACCCTGTTTGCCCTGATGCACGGCGGCGTTGTAGCAGTCGCGCAGTTTGGACACTATGGGGTGACCTGTGTGGTCCAGAGATATTTCGTTTGCCGCGCCGGTTCCGCCTGCGAGACCGTCAACGAAGAAACCGCCGACAATGTTGTAGGGGTCGCGGAGCAGGTTGTTGTAAACCGATACGGAGGTGGCGCTTGCGGCAACCTTGATCGCCACGGGAACCTGAAACTTGAACGCGGAGTTCAGAGACAGGAACATTTTCTGAACGCTCTCCTCAATTGAGTACAGACCCTGATGGTTGGGGGGGCTGAGCAGGTCTGCCTTCGGCACTCCTCTGATTTCAGAGATGTGAGATGCAACCTTTTTCGCTTGCAGCAGACCGCCGTCGCCGGGTTTTGCACCCTGACCGATCTTTATAAGCACGCCCGCAGGAAGTTCCTGCATCATGGGCATGGAGTTGATGATACGGTTCCAGCCGAAGTGACCGGAAGCTATCTGGAGTATTACATATTTAAGGTATCTGGATTTCAGCAGTCTGATCGGCACGCCGCCTTCACCTGAACACATGCGCACAGGCAGTCCGACCTGTTCGTTGAGGTATGCAACGGCTATTGCCATCGCTTCCCACATACGCCATGAAAGAGCGCCGATGGACATATCGCCCACGATGATGGGGTAAATCCAGTTTACTTTAGGTGTCGCGCTGTTCATCACCAGCTTGCCGTCGACAACGTCAAAAGGCATCTCGTCTGCGGGCAGTATGCGCCCGAAGGGAGCCAGCATGTCGAAGGTGTGTCTGGATGCATCCAGCGAGGGGTCGGTCATCTGAGAGATACGTCCGACCTTGATTTTGTCCAGAGTGCGTTTTTCGGTAGCGAGGTTTGCGCGTCCGCCTCTTTTATAGGGGTCGGCAAGTGTCGCACGGTATTTAACGCCGAATCTGGAATCTTCGTTGCGCACGGGTTTGATAGCCTCGTTGGGGCATACCCTTTCGCAGATGCCGCATCCGCGGCAGAAGTTATATTCGCCCACCACCTGTTTGATGACGGGTACTGTTTTGAACTGAACCTTTGGTTCGGGTGTGAAATGGTCGCTTATGACCTTTCTGCGTTTTTCAACTCCGGCTTCGATAGCCCTGAAAGGGCAGGCCGCAACGCATTTTCCGCAGAATGTACATCTGTCGGTGTTGTATTGTAATTGCCAATCCAGATCATCTCTGGAAATCTGATTTACTTTCATTGTTGCCATCTTTCCACCTCCAGATTGTTGTTGATAACAACCATCTCCCTTTCGTGAGTGTAGATGTCCTGTGTCCAGTCGCGTTCGGGCAGAATTTCGTTCAGACCTGTCACCTCGGAGGAGATGACCGCCGTGTCTGCCGTATGTCCGATAACAACGGGGCGGAGTTTTTTCGCATCGCAGGTGTTGAACATTGTTCCGTCGGGAAGCACTGCGATGATGGTATTGGGTCCGTTAAGCTCAAGGTTGCCCAGAACCGCACGGATGTTTTGCAGTATCGCGTGGTCTTCACGTTTTTCAGCATCATCATACGCAAGGGGTGTGATGGTGTGTTTGTAATACTGCAGCGGCCATTTCAGTATCTTGTGGATGTAGTGCAGTGTGTAAAGGAAACACTGTGAATCCGACTCGAAACCGATATAGCCTTTATAAAGGTTTTTCTGGAAGTTCTTGTTCTTTTCATAAAAAGTGTTCTCACCGTTTGCAAGCGCTGTGTAACCTTCAAGGAAGAAGGGGTGCGCGGCATAACGCACGATGTCATAGTTAGTGTTCTGACGGCACTGCGCGGTGATTATCTTCGCTGTGAAGTCCTCATCCGGCTGCCACAGGTTGAAATAGGTTCCGATATCTGTGGGGTCGCCGATCTCTTTAAGGGTGAGAACGTCCGGCCAGAACGAATAGACATATCCGTCGTTCGTTTCTTCCAGAGCTTCTCTTATCTGCAGGCGGATATCCACGAGAAGTTCTTCCTTCTCGCGCGCCGGTGCGTACTTATAGCTTTTGGGATAGTGAAGAACCTGAAAGACATAATTAGGCATCGGTTCGATCTTCAATCCCGCCTGTTCGTTGATCTCCGGACTCCACTGCATCACGCGGCTGAAACCTGCCTCGTGCAGGATGTCTTCAGCTATTTTAACTCCCTCGTCAGTGCATGCCATAGAGAGAATGGGCAGTTCCTTGTAGTTGGCAAATCTGCCTCCGAGGTCCTGCATAACCATGGCGAAGCCTGAATTGTCATGCCCTTTCTGCTGTGATCTCATAAGGTGAAGGGCTTTTGAGGGGTGTATGTAGTTTTTGGATTTAATTGCTCCTATTCTGCACATACTTTACCTCCTTTATAACCTTATAAAATGAATTAAATGAAAAGTCAATAATTCTATAATTAGGAATAGCATGTGAGAAGACTAAGAAAATAAGGTCTGATACGAAACATGAGTGTATGCTTGATTTCTGTTCTGCTGAATTGTTCATACATAAAGGTTTTTTAAGACGGGCTAAACTTAGTTTAGAAGGCTTAAATTTCAGTTTAGTTTGTTTTGATATAAATTTTTTTAATTTTGACTTTCAGATTTCCAATATACAAGCTAAAATAGTTCACACGCAAAGAGGGATTTATGGAGAAAAAGAAGCCCGGGTTTTCTCTTAAGGTCAATCAGGAGATAACAAACCTTTTCAAAAACTACGGAAAACTGAAAAAGTTTGTCGAAGGTGACTGTGTGATTCGTCAGGGAGAGTACGCAACCCATGTGTACATACTCTTAAGCGGTGAAGCAGAGGTTGTCCGTATCGACAGATTCGGCAATGAAAACAGGCTTGCTGTGCTTGGCGGCGGCGATATTGTCGGCGAAATGGGCGCTTTTCTCGAAAATAATCAGCGTTCCGCCACTGTAAAGGCAAAAAGTCCGGTTCTTCTTGCTCTGGAATGCCCGAACCAGATGTTCATACGCGGTCTGTTCAATACGCACGAACTGACATATCGTGTCATAAAAAATTATGCTGAACGGCTTAACGACCTTAATATATCATCCTCTAACCATTTTCAATCGCGTGTCATGCTTGTTGTCGGCTATTGCATCGAACAGAAAATGAACTGGAACAGCAATGTTTGTGAAGTTGAACTCGATTTTAAAGAGGTTATCAGCCGTTCAGGGCTTGAAGCATGGAAGATAACCGATGCGATACATAATTTTAAGACCCTCAACATATTTAAAAAACTTATTTTTCCTGCAGAGGTAAAAGTTGTTGAATCGGATGACGGGAAACCTACCGATGTGAAACGGACGGAACCGACGAAGGTCATAATAGAGGTGGATACGGCGCGTTTTAAAGAGCAGATGAAAAGACTTTCCTATTGTTAAAAATGCCTTGTCTTTGCGAAGGCTGCAGCCCGAAGCAATCTGATCCGCTCAGACTGCCGCGTCAGCCTTAAGGCTTCCTCGCAGAGACGTAAACTTGTGTTTCTCATTATATATTGACAAAAACCCGCCTGTAATTTACCTTTGCTTTCCCAAAGAGCTTTTTTTCAGAGGAATAATGGTCAAAGTTGAATTTCCCGACGGCACCATCCGTGAATCGGGAAAGAACAGAATTAAAGATATACTTCGAGATGTCGGTCAGAACGAAAATGCGGTTCTGGTGGTGGTGGACGGCTGTCTTGTCACGCCCGACCTGTGTGTTAAGAACGGCACGGAGATAAAACTCATATCGGTTGTGAGCGGCGGCTGATGAAATGTATCAAATGCGAAGAAAACGCCGTAATCAGCCTCAGCAGGCACAACGCAGGATTTTGTAAAGACCATTTCACCGAATATTTCCACAGACAGGTGGAAGCCGCTATAAAAGAATACTCCATGCTGAAAACGTCCGACCGTGTTATGGTGTGCGTTTCCGGCGGTAAGGACAGTCTTGTCCTCTGGCATATCCTTAACCTTATGGGATATAAGACTGCCGGAATGTATGTCAGCCTCGGCATAGGCGAATATTCACAGAAATCCAAAGCGAAGGTTTTAGCCTTTGCTGAAAAGAATAAACTCGAATCAATTATAATAGACCTCGATGAAGAAAAATGCCCGATACCGCTTCTGGCGGCGAAGACAAAGAGAAACGCCTGTTCCGTATGCGGGCAGGTGAAGAGGCATTACTTCAACAAGGTGGCGCTGGACGGCGGTTTCACCGTCGCGGCGACAGGTCATAACCTCGACGACGAGGCGGCTCGGATGCTTGGCAACGTTCTGCGCTGGGACACGAAACACCTTGCGAAGATGAGCCCCATATTGCCGGAAGAGGGCGAAACCATAAAAAGAAAGGTAAAACCGCTTATCCGCCTTACAGAAAAAGAGGTTGCGGCTTACGCATTTCTCAACGGCATAGACTATATCCCTGATGAATGTCCGAAGAGCCGCGGTGCATCGTCTCTGAAGTTTAAGGAAGTTCTTAACGAACTGGAAGCAGCCGCTCCCGGTACGAAACATTTCTTTTACGGCGAATTTTTCAGAGCGGCGGCGGACAGATTTCCGTATATAACCAACGAATCAGATAAAGATGAAATAAAAAAATGTATAAAATGCGGGGCGGAATCGTACCTTGATGTATGTTCCTTTTGCAGATTAACGGAGAAACTGAATGGCTAAACTTGAATACGGTTCACTGGCATTTGTTATTGATGAAGTGAGGGGAAAACGACACCTTCTGAGAATGAAAGAGGGAGTACGCTTTTCTTCGCAGTTCGGTTTCATCGACCACGAGGACATCATTAAAGCGGGGGACGGCGGTGTGGCATACACTCAGAAGGGTGTTGCATACCGCGTATTTTACCCAACATACAGCGATTATGTAATGAACATAAAACGCCGCGCACAGATAATCTATCCAAAAGACAGCGCAGCAATAATTATGTCCGGCGACATTCACGGAGACCAGCGCGTTCTGGAATCTGGAATCGGTCAGGGTGCAATGTCGATCGCGTTACTCCATGCGCTTGGCGGCAAAGGACAGCTTACAAGTTATGAGATACGCGAGGATTTCGCCATGGATGCGGCAAAGTTCATCGGAGAGTATTACGGTGACGCTCCTAACCACTCAATTGAGATAAGAAGCGTTTACGAAGGTATAGACGGCGAATTCGACAGGATCGTTCTTGACCTGCCGGAACCGTGGCATGTGGTTAAACACTGTGACACGGGGCTTGCAAACGGCGGGCTTATCGTATGCTATCTGCCCACAATCCTTCAGGCGGTGACGCTTGTTGAGCATCTTAAAGCCAGCGGCTATTTTGAAGAGATAGAGACGTTTGAGATCACAAAACGCCCTTGGAAGATAGACGGACGTTCAGTGCGTCCCGAAATGTGGACATATAACCACAGCGCATTTCTCATAAAGGCGCGTAAAGTGGTTCCCATGCCCGTCCGCGAGATTAAAAGAGAGGACGTCAGCGATAAATATACAGAGTCTTCAGAACCTATGGAGTATACTGACCAGAACTGAGGAAAAAGTCGGTGAAATCATAGTATAACTGACTGCTGCTGCTGTAATAGTTGCTGGTGGTGAATCCGTATCTGAAATAGTCCAGAGTACCTGCGTAGGTCGTATTGTCCGGGAAACAATCTTTTAACAGAGGGTCTCCCGTGGGGTATGCTGTGCCGTTTATCAGTTTGTCATAAACGTAGTGGGCTGTTTGGTCTGTCATAGCCGCTTTCAGTGTGCTGTTGCTGTTCAGATCGGTCATATTGTATTTCCACACATAAACGCAGGTGTAGTTACTGCTTCCCGAAAGTCCGGTGCATGCTGTGCCGCTGCTGTTGCATCCTCCGATGGCTTCAAGTCTGACGCCCATCTTTTCTCCTTTGTCGTAGCTGTTCACGATGGGAGCATCTGAATTGTTATAATAACATCCGAAACCCTTCACCCCTGAATTTATGCCGTTTGAGCCGCATCTGTCATTGTAGGTCGTTGCATAGATTCTGGTTCCGGACAGTGTGTCGTGAACGTTATCTCCATAGGCAGTGAACGTGTCGTTGTTATTGAAATTGCCTTTGTTGTCCCACGTTCCGTCATAATTATTTATGTTAGCGTATGAAACAATAGCCATGTGGTTATTGTTAATGTCGTTTTTACCGTCATTCTGGAGATCGAACTCGATGGCAAAGCTGTTGCCCGCTTTAATTCCTTTGTGGTCGCCGCCGCTTCCTCCGTAACCAAGCCCTGAATCGCCGGAACCTGTCATTTTAAGTGTCGATGTATAGGCTGAACCTGCGACATAGCTTTTTATAATAGTAAATGTAAACCCAAGCGCCTGCTGCCATGCGGAAGGGTTTCTGTAATATTCCACGGTAAAATAGGTGGAGATAAGCCCTTTGTTTCCGAACTTGGGACAAGCCGAAGCGGACGTCGGGTTTGCGCTGCAATTGTACAGTACGCTTATAACCCGCGTGTTGGAGTTCTGAACCAGCTTTATCTGGTCAGAATTGACGATTGCCGTATTGGAATCTGCAACTGTATCGTTTGATACAAAGTTGCTTCCGCCTGTTGAAACGACATCGACATAATTGTTGCTGCCATTGCCGCCGCTTTCGGGTGCCGCCATAGCAACCTCGAATTCCCTGAGTATTCGCAGGTTATAATTTTTTGTGACGATTATGCCGTTGGCATCTTCCAGCCGCACCTTTATGAGAGCCGAACCGCTGTCTGATTGGGCGACGGAAAGAGCTTTTTTATTAGAATGTATGGTTATTGTATCGCCTGTTATGCCGTTGCCTGAATTGCAGGAGCCGATATCTTTTATACCGTGTGAATCATCACTGCTGTCGGTTCCGAAGAACATCTGGTCTTTCACAGTGGCTTTGTTGTCCGATTCAACGCACCATTTGTAGTCCGCTGTGCCGCCTCTGAGCGTCAGTTTGTATTCATAGCTGTTGGACACCACAGCGTCCGGCAGTTTGTTTTGCTCTATGCCCAGAGAGCCTTCGCAGCCTGCCATTGCTTTCAGTGTATCAAGATTCATCCAGCCGACAACATCGTCAAATTTCACGCCGCTGACCGTTTCTCCGTCCTCATAAAAGGTGTATGCTTTGCCTGACTCGGCGTATTGTTTCTGTCCGTCTTCGCCTTTGCTGATGATTATGAAAGCTATATCATTTTCTATTATATTTGGTGCGGTTACGCTCATGTCTGTGGATTCGATGGAGCATATATCTGTGTCGTCAAGACCTGCGGCGATTTTGTATTCAAGGTCGTTTCCGAACGCATCTTTTGTCTGTGAGGTTGCCGGAGAAAGAGATGCGGGTAATTTTCTTGCTCTCACTGTATATGCGGCAATGTCCTTAACGGCTAATGCGATGAAGTTTTTTGTTGTCGTTTGTTTATTGCCGCTGAATGCTCCGTGGAGTATCTTCATCGCTCCGGCGGAAACAATGCCTACGATGATAAGTACGATTGCGAGTTCAAGAAGCGTAAACCCTTTTTTGTTCATATTGTGTTCCAAATACTTTATATCCTTTGAATTATACATCAAGTCAGGCTTTTTTTTAAAGTAAAAATATATTACAATTACGGCATGGGTAGAAATATTAAAGGGTTTTCAATGATTGAGATGGCTATCGTTATGGTGATATTCGGACTTGTTCTTGCGTCTGCGTCATCAATTCTTACGCTGTTTGTCAACCGCGGCGGCGCAGAGAAGACACGGCAGATGATAGCATCTGACAAAAGTGCGCTTATAAGTTCTGTCCAGAAAGGCAAAAATTTACCTGAACAGGATGATTTCAGCACATCCGTTTCATACCCGCAGGATAGCTTTAATCATCAGTTTTTTTACTATGCCGACCCTATACTCGACAAGACAATGTCGGGCTGGAATCTCGGCGATTTAACCGATATTAATACCGTTTGCGGTTCAGGCTATACGAATACTGAAGTCTGGATCTGCAATAATGCAACATGTGCTGACAATGATACGGATCGAACGAAAATCTCAAACATTGCGTTTGTCATAGCCAGCGGCGGCGAAAACAAAGTATTACAGACGATTAACAACAACGGAATTATAAGAGTTTATCCGCAGGGAACGGACGCGATAGCCTCAAATTCCGATACTGATCTGAAAATGAAATACGACGACATAGTGGACTGGATGTCGCTGGATGAACTGCGCTCAAAGGTCGGTTGTGAAGGCGAAAGCATCAAATTTGTTACCCAGACAATGCCCTATGCGAAAAAGGGTACTGCCTATTCCGTAAGGCTGTATGTGGAGGGCGGTATACCCCACGCGAACGGCTCAACTGCGGAATACGGATTCAGAATAGAAGATGATAATGACAACGCACAGCTTATCACTGACGGACTGCATTTTTATTTCAGCGCTGACGATGCTGATGAGCTTAAAACCACCGCATCTACATTTCAAAAAGGACAATTTGTAAGAATTGCAGGAAATAGCTCGAATTTTTCTCAGCAATCATATAAAATAACTATAGAGGTGCAGGATAAAGCACAGGAATCAAATGATAATGACTACTATACCAGAACCTTTATACTGAACGCGGCAAACTGATATGATAGAAAAAATAACACCATCGAACGTAACATCAATATCGACAGGAAAGAAGCAGAGCATACAGAATACCTCTGCGTCCGATGTGCGTTTTGACGATACGGAAGCCACCGCGTCAGATTCCGCGCAATCATCAACGCAGGTTAAAAACAGAATAAATTCCGCATATTTGCAGGCGCGTGACGTTCAGTCTAACATCAGTTTTCAGCAATCCAGAAATTCTGCCCTAATGGATGTGAGCAGTAAATTGCAGGATTTGCGCAACCTTGCCATGCAGTATAAGAACAACGACCTTTCACTGCCGGAGCAGGACGCCATAGTTGCAAAAGCTGAACAGGCGCTTTATTCGATAGACCAGAAAGCCTCGTCTTCACAGTTTCTCGGAACAAAGGTGATAAGTGATGCGGATTCCAGAGAGCTGGGGCTTGAGGTGATAAACCTTGAGTCGGGCGATCCCGTGGGGCAGATAAACAGTGCCATGAAAAAAGTTGCGGCAAAGCTCGCCGCTAACAATGCGCAGACGGACACCGCTGATGTGCGGCTCGACAACATAAAAAAATCTGCAACTGACGCAATAACCGAATTTCAGGCTGAGATGACAGCAAAAAGCATCATTAAAGCCATACAGGATACTTCGCCCGACGTAATATACAAAGACATCGACCCCTCAAAAACCGCCGACCTGCTCGGTATCTGACAATCCTGAAATAATTCTAACATTTCTCCGCCGTTCTGTTGTTTCCGCGTATTCCCATGATATACTTTATATATTGCATCCTACACTTCAGGAGGGTGACCTATGGACATTAAGAAAATACGGAACATCGCTTTTATTTCTCACGGAGGTGCGGGCAAGACTAGCTTGGTGGAAGCCATCCTTTTCAATGCCAAGGCTACGAACAGGATCGGAAGTGTGGAAAACGGCACCAGCGTTATGGATTTTGACCCGGTCGAGATTGAAAGACATCTTTCCCTTCATGCAAAGGTCTGCTCAATCGAGTGGCTTGAAACACTTATCAACATCGTGGATACCCCCGGATATGCAAACTTCCTGCACGAAACAAGAGCAGGTCTGTCCGCTGTTGGCGGCGCTGTGGTCATAGCATCCGCTATTACAGGCGTTAAGGCTGAAACAAAGAGAGTATGGAAATATTCGGAAGAATTTGACCTCGCGAAGCTTATTTTCGTTAATAAAATGGATAAGGAGCGGGCGGACTTTTTCCGTGCGCTTGGCGACATTGAAAAATCATTTGAGATCGACCCTTTGCCACTCTTTCTCCCAATTGGCAAAGAGGCGGATTTCAAAGGTATTATAGATCTTGTTAAAATGAAGGCTTACATCTATCCGGCTGAACCCACCGCAGCATATCAGGTTGAGGATATTTCAGCAGACCTTTTGCCTGAAGCCGAAAAATACAGGATAAAGCTTCTGGAAGCGGTGAGCGAAACCGACGACGCGCTCATTGAAAAATATCTGGAAGAGGGCGACCTCTCTGAAGAGGAGATAACAGCAGGTCTGCGCGAAGGCACGATAGCTAAACGCTTCATCCCCGTTATCTGCGGTTCTGCCGTGAAAAACATAGGAAGCAAGCTTTTGCTTGAAGCTATAATCAAATATCTGCCGTCCCCCGTTGAGCGGGAACACAGAATCGCCACCATGGAAGAGACAGGCGAAGAGATATTCGTTGACCCCATGAGCAAGGAATTCTCCGCGTATGTATTTAAAACTTTCATAGACCCTTTCGCAGGAAAACTCACAATATTCCGTGTGTGTTCAGGCGAAATAGTTAACGACAGCGAGGTATATAACACCAACAGCGGTAAAAAAGAGAAAATAACCCAGCTTTACCTGCTTCAGGGCAAAAACCACGTCAAAGTGGACAAGCTTACCGCCGGACAGATAGGTATGGTGAACAAACTCAGATATTCTGAAACGTTCGATACCCTTTGCGACCCGAAGCGCAAAATACTTTTCCCGAAATATCAGCTTGCAGAACCTGTTCTGGCATATTCCATCAAGCCGAAATCAAAAGACGACGAGGACAAGGTATCCACAGGCGTTCACAGGCTGATGGAAGAGGACGTTGGACTTCGTGTGGACAGGGATGAGCGCACAGGCGATCTGCTCGTCAGAGGTATGGGGCAGATGCACATTGAGGTTGTGGTTGAAAAACTTAAGAACAAGTTCGGTGTAAGCGTGGAGCTTAAAGCGCCGAAAGTGCCTTATATGGAGACCATACGCAAACCTGCCAAAGGGCAGGGCAAATATAAGAAGCAATCCGGCGGACGCGGACAGTACGGCGATGTTTTCATCGAACTGCACCCCAACAGCGGCAACGGATTTGAATTTGTTAATAATATCGTGGGCGGAGCCGTACCCAGACAGTATATTCCCGCAGTTGAAAAAGGTATCATCGAAGCGGCGGAAGAGGGCGTTCTCGGCGGATTTCCAATGATAGATTTCAAGGCTGTGCTATACGACGGTTCCTACCACACGGTGGATTCTTCGGAGATGGCTTTTGCAATAGCAGGTTCGCTGGCATTTAAAAAGGTTGCAATGGATGCCAAACCTGTGTTACTTGAACCTATTATGAATCTGGACGTTTTTGTTCCGGACGATATGACCGGTGCTGTGATCGGCGATCTGAACTCACGGCGCGGAAGGATTGTCAATGTTGAGCCGGAAACGAACGGTCAGCATATACGATCTCAGGTTCCCATGTCTGAGGTATTGAAATATGCGCCGGATTTGCGTAGTATGACAGGCGGACATGGTATGTTCACAATGGAGTTCTCTCATTACGAGGAACTGCCTTCGCATCTGGTGGACAAAGTTGTCTCAGAAAATAAAGGGGCTTGATCCGTTTAGATGAATGAAATAAATCTGCTGAAATATCACAACAGGAGCGCCAGAGAGATACATATGCTCCTGACGGGAGAGCTGACTGACGCGTTTTTCAGCCGTGTGGTATTCAGCGGAAAGGTTAAGGCAGCGGACAGACGTCAGGGTCTGTCCCTGCCTTTTATAATACTTGCCGCGTTCATCTGCTCCCTTTCCCCGTCATTCGTCATTTATACAAAGTACATAAAACAGCAGGAAATAACCGTTCCCGCCATTGACACAAGCCTTAAAAATATTATGCCGAAGGCAGAACCCCCTAAAAAAACCGAAAAACCGGATCCTATGGTTCTGGAAGGTTACTCTAAGATCGGTGTGCTGGAAGAGGGCAAACCCGAAGGACAGCAGGGCGTTCTGATTGTTTCCGATTACGTTCCTCCTAAAGAAGAGAAAGAGGACAAACCGGAAGAAAAGATTTCACCCATAACAAGTATGGGCGAACCTCCGAAACGTATACCGACAAGAAGTGTTGACCTTTTGCCTATTTATTCGGGGAATTTTAAAATTGTTTTCATCGGCATTGACGGTTCCGCCACAAGAGACGTCAAGATGCTCGCTGAAAATAATGACCTTAAAATGGCAAGAATAGGTTCCGAACGGCGAGAAAACAAAAAATGGCATGTTTATAAATTCGATAGCCGCTCGTCTCTTGTTATTTCCGGAAGAAAAGTAAAATATCTTAAAAGCTATGACGACAGCGGTTCCGCTATGGTATTTTTACAGGCGAATAATATAAAAGGTTTAATAGTACCAGAAACTTCCAAGACCGATCTGTACGACATCGAACTCTGCTGCACAAGCCAGGAACTGGCTCAGAAACTGGCAAATGCAAGCGGTATCGGACCTACAAAATATAAAATCTTAAACGAAAACGATAAAAACCGTTGACGACAGGAATTTAAGCAGATAAACTTGATAGTAGCGTGGAGGTTTATATGACTAAAGCTGATATTGTTGAGTTGATTCACGAACGTCTCGGACTTACTAAAAAAGATATCGCAAAGGTTGTCGATGAACTTTTTACTGAAGTCCGCACAAAGATCCTCGAGAAAACAAATGTTAAGATCTCCGGTTTTGGCAATTTTGAAGTCAAAAAAAGAGGTCGCAGAATCGGTCGTAACCCCAAGACGGGTATCGAAACTGTTATCGAACCCAGAACTGTTGTTGTTTTTCGCCCCAGCCAGATATTTAAAGACGAGGTAAATGACTAAGCTCTATTACAAAATAGGCGAAGTCTGCGAAATTACCGGTCTCAGACCATCTGTTTTACGTTTTTGGGAAAAAGAGTTTAAACAGCTTCGGCCTTCAAAGTCAGGTGGTGGTCAGCGGTTTTACACCGAAAAGCACATTGAGCTTGTGCGTATGCTCATGAAGATGTTGTATGACGAAAAATACACCATTGAAGGAGCAAAGAAAAAGCTCAAGAGCTTAAGCGGTGAAGATGATTCGTGTGAAAAAACCGAAAACGAAGTTATTAAAGCTGAACTCATTGATATACTTAAACTTTTAAACTCCTGACAAGTTCAGGAGTTTTTTGTTTCAGATTCACCGCGAGATTTCCCCTTCCATGTGGAAAATCACGCTAACGCTCAGTTCGGCAAGCCTCTCTTCGCTCACGCAAGCGGGTTTTGTCCTGAAACCACAGGCGGGCAAAGTTGCGTTTCTTCGTTTTTATAAACTTGTATTTGTCTCCGAGAGGAGTGTCCGTGACCACTCGATCTCAATTTTTATACACTGTCTGCGCTTCACTCCTTGCTTTTATCCCGTTTTTCTGTATAGTCCTATCTCCGGAGATTAACGATGAAATTTGATAAAAAAAGCGAAATACTTATTACATGTCCTAAAGAGATACCTCAATATCTGGAAAAGGAACTTAAAGAATTGGGTTTCCCAGTGCTTTACACCAGAAAGGCGGCTGTTGCCACCGAGGGAACTCTTAACGACTGTATCTTTCTGAACATGCATATACGCACAGGACACCGTGTGCTCTGGTGTCTGGACAAATACAGAATCCAAAACCCCGACGTGCTTTATAAGAACGGGCGCAAACTGCCATGGGAGGAGATCATCCCCCAGAAGGGTTACTTCAGTGTTTCCGCTTCCGTTCTGAACGATACGATAAAGGATACCAGATTCGCTTCTTATAAGCTTAAAGACGCAATCGTTGACCGTATGCGCGAAAAAACCGGAAACAGACCGGATTCGGGACCACAGGAAGACAAAACCGTTATTTTCCTTTACTGGAAAGAGAATGACTGCGCGGTTTATCTGGATACGTCAGGGGAACCCCTTTCAAGACGCGGATACAGAATAAACCCGAACAAGGCTCCCATGCAGGAGACTCTTGCGGCGGCTGTTCTTATGGCCGCGAAATACGACGGCTCCACTCCTTTCGTTAACCCCATGTGCGGTAGCGGTACAATCAGCATCGAAGCGGCTATGATAGCCACTAATACGCCTGCCGGAGCATTCAGAAAGAATTTCGGCTTTATGCACATTGTCGGATATGACCCGAACGAATACGAAAAAGTGCGCAGAAAAGCGATGGACGCGGTTCGCATGAAACCCGATATCAAGATTCAGGCATCGGATATCAGCCGCGATGCTATAATCGCCGCACAGACAAACATAAAGAACGCAGGTTTTGAGAACCTGATACACGTTCAGCGCTGTGATTTCAGAGACAGCCACCTTCCGAAAGCGGGCAACTTCATTCTCGTGGTGAACCCCGAATACGGTATGCGTCTCGGTGATCAGCAGGCACTTGAACCCATATACGAAGCTCTTGGCGACTTCTTTAAACAGAAATGCAAGGGAAGCAGATGTTTTATATTCACCGGAAACCCTGACCTTGCCAAAAAGGTCGGTCTGAAAGCATCCCGCAGACACGTTTTCCACAACTCAAACATCGAGTGCCGCCTTCTTGAATACGAGATGTATGAAGGAACTAAGAGAGTAAAGGCTGACGAAGAAACATCAGGATAAAAAAACAGTCTTTGAGAGTAACAAAGTGACGATGCAATCTGTAAGGTTCAGGTCGCGTCACCCTTTCATGGTTCGCGAAGACGTATAGCCTGTCTTTGCGAGGAACGAAGTGACGAAGCAATCTGCCTAAATATTATAGTTTAAATCCCTCCAAACCTCCCTTTTGTAAAGGGAGGCTTAAAACAATGCCTGTCATATTGGCAATCTCATTAATAAACTGCTATAATAGATAAAATATCATATAGGCGGTTTTTATGCTCTGGACAGGTTCGATACTTTTTATCATCTCTATTCTTCTCGGATTTAAATTCAAATTTTTCCAGCTCGTCGCGCTTGTGATAGTGCTGATATATGTCATTCTTGTTCCGTATTATTTCCTTGTAATGAAAACATGCCGCAACTGCGGACAGAAGAACCCGCCCATGCGCAGGAAATGCTCCTGCTGCGGCGAAGAGAACTGGAAACAGCGCTGAAAATCGGTTGACCTCTTTTTTGCGTGGGACTACAATCCCTGATGCATAATGTTGAAAATATCGTCAACTATATCAAACAATCCCGTTTCGGCGAATATGTCTGTTTTAACAAGGTTTTTGAGGCGAAAGAGGCTGAGACCGTTCCTCTTGATGTCATAAAATCCGACATAATCCGTGACGCGCTTGCAGACACGGGCATTGAATCATTATACACACATCAGGCGGAGAGCTATGAGGCTGTGCGCCGCGGTGAAAACGTACTTATCACCACGCCTACGGCATCTGGCAAGTCGCTCTGTTATAACCTTCCGGTAATAGAAGATATTTACCATAACAGAAACATTACCGCTCTTTATCTTTTCCCTCTGAAAGCACTTGGCAGAGACCAGATGCGGAGTATAGACAACTTTTTAGGTCATATCCCTTTGGGTGCTGGCATCAAAACGGCTGTTGTTGACGGTGACACCGACAAGAAACTGCGCCGCAAGATTCAGAAGGACAGACCGAACATAATATTCAGCAACCCTGACATCATCCACTATTCCGTACTGCCTAAAAGGGACGAATGGAGCGATTTTCTTTCGGGTCTTAAATACATAATAGTGGACGAACTGCACACCTACCGCGGCGTGTTCGGCAACCACGTTTATAACCTGTTTGCGCGGTTCATGCGTCTCTTTCCGAATGTGCAGATAATTTCCTGTTCCGCAACCATAGGCAACCCGCTGGAACTGGCGGAGACGATGTTCGGTCGGAAATTCACACATATTGACAAAAACGGTGCGCCGCAGGGCAGACGTTATTTCATGATGATAAGCCCGGATATACCCCTTGTGACAATGAGCAGTTTTCTGCTCAAAACCAATATTGAATCGGGACTTAAGACCATCTGTTTCACCAAATCCAGAAAGCAGACCGAGCGGATATTTGCTAACCTGCTGAACGCAGATGCGGGATATGCAAAGACGGTTTCTTCATACAGAGCGGGCTTTTTACCTGAGGAACGCAGGGAGATTGAGAAAGACCTCTCCGAAGGACGGCTGAAAGCGGTTGTGTCGACTTCTGCGTTTGAACTGGGCATCGACATAGGCGGGGTGGACTGTACGCTTCTGGCGGGTTATCCTGGGTCGCTCATGAGCCTTTGGCAGAGGGCAGGCAGGAGCGGACGGCGCGGAACTGACAGTCTGATAATCATGATAGCTGGCAACGATGCTCTTGATCAATACTATGTCAAGCACCCTGAAAAGCTCTATGAATCGGCTTTTGAGAATGTGGTTCTCGATACTGAAAACGAAAACGTGAACAAGGCGCACATCAAATGTGCGGCGTATGAAAAACCGATATCCGTTCATGAGGAATATTACACGAAGAACCGCGTGCTAATAGACAAAATGGCGCTTGAGAGCAGTCTGTTCGTCAACGGCGAAGGGACGGAGTTCTTTACGCTTGCAAAATACCCCTATATGGAGGTCGACCTCCGCATGGCAGGCGACAGCTATACCATCCACTGCAACAACACGCTGATAGCTACAGCATCCGGCAGACGCGCCTATATGGAGAACTTTGAAGGCGCCATATACATGCACCGCGGCAACAATTTTATAATAAAGACTGTGGACAAGGCGAAGCGCGAGATACACGCGGAACCGTTCAGAGGAAACTATTACACCATGCCCAACAGCGTCAAGCAGACGATGGTGGAGAAGACCATAAGAGAGACCGTACGAAAGGGAATCAGTGCCTGTTTCTGCGGACTTAAAGTTACTGAACAGCTGGTGGGCTTTTCAAAGATATCCACCCGCACAGGGGAAAAGATAGTCGATACGGAGCTTGAAGAGGTTCCGATTCAGTTCGCGACCAAAGGGCTTTATGTGCTGGTTCCCGATGCTGTGAAACGTTCGGTTGAAGATGCAGGGTTTAATTTTATGGGCAGTATCCATGCCTTTGAACATGCCATGATATCGGTGATACCGACATTTTGCCTTGCGGCGCGTGACGATGTTGGCGGGATATCCTATCCGTTTCATCCACAGCTGCAAAGCTCTGCCGTATTCATGTACGACGGCTATCCGGGCGGGATAGGTATAAACGAGCGGGTATTCGGCATCATTGATAAGCTGATGGAACGGACGCTTGAGCTGGTGCGCGATTGCGAATGTGAAAGCGGGTGTCCGGCGTGCATCTATTCGCCGAAATGCGGCAGCGGAAACTATCCGCTGGATAAGCAGGGTGCGGTGCATATCATGGAGATGCTTCTTAAGGGCGGATTTGAAACGAAAAATACGGAGATTGCCGAAATGCCGAGAACAGATACTTTGGTATATGACATAGAGACAAAACATTCAGCCGATGACGTTGGCGGGTGGAAGAATGCCGACAGGATGGGCATATCCGTTGCCGTGGTCTATTCGTTTGAAAAGGATGAGTACGAAACATACACCGAAGGGCAGGAAGAGGCGTTTATCCAGCGGCTTGAAGGCGCTAAGATAATTGTCGGTTTTAACAATATCGGTTTCGATAACAAGGTCATAACAGGTTACAGAAAGCCCGACTTCACTAAAACAATAGTGTTCGATATGCTGGCAGACGTTCTTAATTCCACCGGACGCAGATTCTCTCTTGATAACCTTGCTGGTGCATCCATCGGCGCGCAGAAAAGCGCGGACGGATTGCAGGCGCTTGAGTGGTACAAAGAGGGCAGGATAGACCTGATAGCCGAATACTGCAAAAAGGACGTTGAGGTAACAAAAAACCTCCTGCTCCACGGAATGGAGGGAGGTTTTATTAATGCTGTTCTCAAAGAGGGAGCGGTTATCCGCATCCCCGTAAGCTGGGAGACGTTAAGACGTCTTTAATCCCTTTTCTTTGCTGAAAACCATCACCTGAGCGATGTTATAAACGTGGTCGGCTGCCTTTTCAAGGTTGTTCACTATGTCAACGAAGATCAGACCTGAGTTGATGTTGCATTTACCTTCGTTCAGCCTGTGCATGTGATTGTTTTTGAATTTTTTGCGCAGACTGTCCACCAGCTCCTCATCGTTGAGGTCTATCTCCTTTATGTCCTCGTCCGTTCCGTAGTGGGCAATGGTTGCCACCGCGAACCTTTCAACCACGTCGAACATATATTTTATCTCACGGTCGGCTTCGTCTGAAAATTCCATCTCTTTGCGGATAAGTTTGTCCGTGAAACGGGCTATGTTGTCCGCGTTGTCGCCAAGCTTTTCGAGGTTTTGTATAACGTGTGTGAGTTCGTCGATTGTTTTTGCTGTTGATGCGCTGATGTTTTGTCTGGAGAGTTGTGAGAGGAATTCGTTGAATTCTTTTTCGTACTGATCGAGCTTAAACTCCATTATCTTTATGTCCGTCAGTTTAGAACTCTTTGCGTTGTAAGATTCTCTGGCGAGGCTGAGCATCTCAAGGGAAATCTTGGACATGTTGACGACCTCTTTCTTTGCCTGCGCAACTGCGATTGAGGGCGTTTTAAGCATGTTTGCATCCAGACGGAGCATCTTCGTCAGTGTGTTGTCCTCCGGTTTTATGATGCGCTCACAAAGTTTCGCTATGAGCGGCAGGAAGGGGAGGAACACTATAGTATTTATGATGTTGAACGTTGTATGTATGTTTGCTATGTGTCTGGCTATATTTGGTTTCGAGCCGTCTGCAGCTATAAAATCAACAGCTCCAGGTGTTACCGCATCTACAAAGTGTACCAGAAACGGGAGCAGGATAAGCATGTAGCACACGCCTATGAAGTTGAACAGGAAATGACCAAGAGCCGCCTGTTTTGCCGTACGGTTTGCGCCGATGGCAGCAATGTTGGCAGTTATTGTTGTTCCGATGTTTTCACCCATAACAAGTGCCGCCGCTGCCGTGAAATCCAGTATACCCGTAGAGGCGAGGGCAATAGTGATACCGACTGTTGCGGAACTGCTCTGCACTATCATCGTGAGAACCGCACCCGCTATGCAGGCTATTATAGGATTTTTGCCGAAGAAGACGAACATATCGACGAATCCCTGCATTTCGCGCAGAGGAACGAATGATTTGGTCATGGTCTCCATTCCGAAAAAGAGAAGACCGAAGCCCAGCATTATCTCGCCGTAATATTTAAGTTTTGAGTTTGAGCTGAACATAGCCAGCACAACACCGATGCCTATGCAGGGCATGGCAAGCGCTGTAACCTTAAAGGCTATCATCTGTGCCGTTATGGTTGTTCCTATGTTCGCGCCGAATACAACGCTGAGCGCCTGCATAAGGTTCATCAGTCCCGCGTTAACGAAACCGACCACCATAACTGTTGTTGCTGATGAACTTTGAATTACTACCGTTACGGCAGTTCCCACAAGGGTGCCAATGAATCTGTTAGAAGTGAATTTCTCGATGATACTTTTAAGACCTTCGCCCGCGCTCTTCTGAAGTCCTTCCGACATGAGCTTCATACCGAACAGGAACATACCCAGTCCGCCCATCGTGCCGAACAGGATTTCCACCCATAGGGAGTCGAACATATGCCACCGCCACTGTTTTATAATCAGCGACAGGATACAGAACTGTTAAAAAAATGCAAGACAAAAGTCAGGAAACTGTAATGTTAAATTTTTGTCAAATCAGGCATTATCCTGATTTTTCTCCTTTTCTTCAAGGACTACCGTGAACGTGTTGCCGTTTTTCTTATTGGTTTTCACGAACACTTTTCCGTCATAAAGGGTGACAATATGCTTAACTATGGAAAGCCCCAGACCGGTGCCTGTGGAGTTCTGGTTTTTGGATTTGTCCATGGTGTAAAAGCGCTCGAATATTCTCTGCTGTTCCTCAATAGGGATGGCAGGACCTTCATCCTCAACTTTGAGGGTTATTTTGTTGTCAGACTGTTCAAGACTGACTGAGATATTATCTCCTGTTGAATATTTGACAGCGTTGTCAACAAGATTGGTTACTATACTCATCAGGTGCTCACGCAGAACATAAACTTCCGTTGCATTGGATTCAAAGGTGATATTCTGGGGTCTGTCGCTGTAATAAGCTTCTATCTCTTCTTTAAGCTCGGCTAAGTTTGTAGGCTCCTCAAGATTTATCTCTTCACGGAGCATTTCAAGCCTGTGGAGTTTGAGTATGTCGTTTATAAGCAGATTCAGTCTATTAGAACTGCTGAAGATTATGTTGATAAATTTGTCATGGAACTTCTTGTCCATGTCGGGATCATTCATTATGGTCTCTGAGTAGCCCATTATCATCGCCAGAGGAGTTTTAAGCTCGTGGGTGATGTTGCCTATAAGCTCGGTTTTGAACTGCTCATATTCGGCTCTTTCGGTTATATCAAAGAAGGCGACGAGTTTTTCATTGTCATAAACTCGGATGTAAACCTCGTAGATGCGTCCTCGGAGGCTTTTCTGTGTTCTTTTGGAGTCAGTGGTTGTGAGCACGTCCGTAAGGAAGGAGAGCGCTTCCATATCGTTCGTCTGTTTGATGACGTTCTGCCCCTCTTTAAGGTTGAAGCCGAGATATTGAGATGCGCGCTGGTTAAAGTGCTGAACGGCGTCTTTATTGTCCAGAAGGATGATGCCCTCTTCAAGTATGCCGAAGATGTGATTAAGCTTCTGTTTCTCATGTTCCAGCTGTTTTGTCTTCTGGTGCATGGAATTGTATATCCTGTAGATAACGCTTACCAGTTTTGTAAGGGTTTTGTCGCTGAAAGAGGGGAAGTACACTTTCGTTTCGCCCGCCTCTATTCTGTCGGCAACCAGTGAAAGCTGGTGTATCGGGTTGCTTATGCGTCTTGCCAGATAGAGCGATATTAGCCCCACTGTGATGAACAGGAAAATGTATATTGTTACGTTCTGCTTGATAAGTCTTTCCTGAATAGCTGTAATGTCAGCCATGGGGTATGATATGCGCAAAACGATTCCGTCATTGTATTTAACGGCGTAGTAGTTCATTGCCTCTTCGGTGGTGGAACTTCTTCTTATGGAACTGCCGCTGCCTCTCTCGAATGCTTCGATGACTTCGGGTCTTTTGGCATGGTTTTCCATTTTCTTAACGTGAGCGAGGTCGTAGTAGGAATCGTCAACGACTGTACCGTCTTTTCTGATCACGGTGACGCGTATATTTGTATTCTTTGAAAGCTCGGCAAGTTTTTCATGTACCTGCGGGTCAAACTCTTCCGAGAAGTGATAACCTTTCAGTATCTCCGCTTTATTTTCCATTTCTGAGTGGAATTTTGCTGATTCCGCCTGAAGCGTAACTTTGTTGCTAACTTTCCAGCCGATGCCGAGAATTATGGCAACGGGGATGTAAATTATCAGAAATACTTTAAGGTATGATCTCATATGTCTGCTCTGTATCCTATTTTCGGTACTGATTTAATAAAGGAGCCTCTGTCGCCCAGTTTTTTGCGGAGAGATGAAACGTGGGTGTCAACCGTTCTGGTGTACACATCCGATTCATATCCCCAGACTGCATTGAGTATCTGGTTTCTGGTAAAGACTCTTTTCGGATGCTTCAGAAGCATCAGGAGGAGTTCGTATTCTTTATTGGTAAGACTGACGTCTTCTCCGTCCACAGTAACCGTATAGTTGCCGGTGTCAATGTTTATTCCGTTGATGGATATCACTTTTGACTTTATGGCAGGGTTTCTGCGCAGTATAGCGTTTATCTTTGCGATGAGTATCTTGATGCTGAACGGCTTTGTAAGATAATCGTCCGCACCCATCTCAAGCCCGTTTATTATATCCTGCTCGGTGTTCTTTGCAGAGATGATTATTATCGGAACGCCTGAGAATTTTTTGTTGTTGCGGACTATCTGCAGAAACTGCATCCCTTTAAGCCCGGGGAGCATCAGGTCAAGGAGAATGATATCCACATCGTTATTCTCAAGGTGGATAAGACCTTCGTTCGCATTGTCAAAGCAGATGGTTTCGCAGTTTTCCTTTGAAAGATTGTAGGAGATAAGATCCCTTATCTCTTCGTGGTCTTCAATGACAAGGACCTTTATCATGCTTCCTCCTCTTCGATATCAATTACCGTGTGGCGGATTATTTTGCCTTCAACCATATAGTATACCATTTCAGCTATGTTCGTTGCGTGGTCGGCAATCCTTTCCAGTCTGCGCGAGATGTTAAGCAGTGAAAGCACGGTGTGCAGTTTGCTTACATCCTCCATAGTATATGTAAGAAGCTCTCTCATTACCTGATCATGAAGCTGGTCGATCATATCGTCACGTTTAATGACTTCAAAAGCCATTTTCGTATCGGAGTTAAAGAAGGCTTCCAGCGCGTCGTGTATCATGCCGGTTGCGATGTCTGCCATCTTGGGTATGTCTATGTAGGGTTTAAGCTGCGGTTGTTCGGCAAGCCTTATGGACTCGCGGCAGATACTGACCGCATGGTCGCCGACACGCTCTATGTCTGTGATTATACGGGTTGCCGTGATGATATATCTGAGGTCGACTGCCTTCGGCTCAAAAAGCGCCAGCATCTTTACACAGTGTTCGTCGATATCAACGTCCAGCCTGTCCAGTCTTTCGTCTGTTTCAATGACTGAAAGCGCAAGTTCCTGGTCACGGTTAACCAGCGATTTTATGGATTCCGCAACCATTTTTGTGGCTGTGGTCGCCATTTCCGCCAGCATACCTTTGAGCTGGATGTATTCTTTTTCGTGTCTGAATGCTGTCATATCTTTTCACCTCATTAGTGCCGAAGGTGTTTTTTGTTTCTGCAAGTATAACACCAATATCTGTAAAATTAACATGTTCGGCTTCTGCACAACAATAATTAAGTTGTGTAAGATGTCTGTGAAACTAATGTCAAAGAAATGTAAAATTATTGATTATGTGTCAGATTCAGCCGTTTTTGTTCAGAACGGTCAGATGTTCGGCAATGGCTTTGCCAAGAACGGAGAGAAGAAGCTGAACCTCCCTTTCGGTGAAGTTTTTCGATTCTGTCATAAGGCGTATCTCTTCAAAAATTTTGTCAGGGTTCTGCGTATTAAGGCATCCGAACGTTTCAAGAAACAGCTTCATCTTACCCATCAGGGCGTCGGTGAGCTTTCTGTCGGCATATTTAATTTCTGTGTGCGGCGTTCTGTCCGGAGTGTTCTTTATCTCCCACAGCACAACAAGCACCGCCTGTGCAAGGTTCATGCTGGGGAATACGTCGGAAGTGTCAAGGGTGACAAATCTGTGGCATGCTGAAAGCTGTGTGTTTGAAAGCCCTGACTTTTCGTTTCCGAATAGCAGTCCTGCTGTCATGCCTTTGGACGTGATGTTCAGAAGCAGGTCTTTCAGACCGGAAAGCGGTATATGCAGTCCTTCTGTTTTCGGAGTGCGCATGCTGATACCGATTATCTTGTCCGAACCAGAAAGAAGATCGTCAAAGTCATTCGCATGGCGTGCGTTTTCAAGTATGTTCTCCGCCGCCAGAGCATATTTAAGCGCAGTGGGATGGGTACTGTTCAGCCGCCCGTAATAAACGAGTTCAGAAAAACCTGTGTTTGCCATTGCGCGGGCTATGAAGCCAAGATTGACAGCGCCCTCTGGATTGGCGAGAAGAACCTTGATACCTTTCAAATCAGCTTGTCCTGTTTGAAATTCTCAGAATTCTTTCGTAGTTGGTCATTACCGCTCTGTAGTATTTCTCTGATATGTTTCCGCCGCTGCGTATCTGTTTTTGCAGATTGCCCGGTCCCATGTTGTAGGCGATCAGGGCGTATTTCTGATTGTCGTACTTGTTCAGAAGGTACGCAAGATAGCTGATGCCGACGCGGATGTTCTTTTGTGGGTCGAAAAGGTCTGAACGGTTTTGAAGGTTGATGTTGTCGTGCATGTCGGAAACGTAGAAGGCTGTGCCGGGCAGAACCTGCATAAAGCCCACCGCTCCTTTGTTCGACACGACGTGCCTGCGGAAGGAACTTTCCGTCTTTATCACCGCCAGAACCAGATATGGGTCGATGCCCTTTTCAAAAGATTCGGAAGCGATGAGATAGGCGAAGTCCATATAATTCATACCGCCTGTGTTGGGGCGGTATATTTCCAGTACGTTTTTGATATCCATAACCAGAGCGGCAAATGAAAGCCTGCGCTTTTCATTTTCCAGACTGTTTGAAAACTGCCTGTAACTCTCTGAATCAATGCTGTTTTCCGAGCTTATTCTGTCCACTGTGGAACTGATCGCGGTAAGATATACCACATTCATAATAAGAAATCCGAAAACAACAATTGTTATGGACACAAAGAGTGCAGCCAGAGTATTCTGTGCCCTATTAGTAATTCGTATGTTTAACATGATTCCCGATAGTATAGTGTTTGAGCATATTTGATGAAAACAAAATATTAGCCGTAGAGGCAAAAGTAAAGGGAAAAATTCCAAACCGTGGTGAGGCGGACATGTACAGATATCCCAAGTTATTGAGAGGAAAGTTTATAAAAAGATATAAAAGATTTTTCGCAGACGTGCTTCTGGACGGTGAAATCGTCACCGCGCACAACCCGAACACCGGCACCATGAAGTGCATCGTTCAGGAGGGCAGGGAAGTTATCCTGTCCGTATCCGACAACCCCAACCGCAAACTGAAATATACTCTTGAGGGCTTTCTGGTGGACGGCAAATGGGTGCTTACCAATACTATATTGATGAATACTGTGGTGAAACGGGGGATTCTTGACAATGAGGTTGACGAGCTTAAAGACTGCACAGCACTTAAAAGTGAATATAAGTTCGGCGACGGGCGCATAGATTTTTACGGCGAACGGGAAGGCGGCAGGTTTCTTGCGGAAGTGAAGAACGCCACTCTGTTCGATGATGAATACTGCATGTTTCCCGATGCTGTCACAGAGCGGGGACGCAAACATATCGGGCTTTTGCTTCAGGCAATGGAGCAGGGGTATAAACCCTATATGATATATGTGTGTCAGGTGGACAGACCCCTTTTCCGTGCGGCACATGAGATAGACCCGCAATATGCAAAAGCGCTTGATGATGCTGTCGGCAGGGGACTTAACGTAATAACCGTCATGACGGATTTCGATATTGATAAGGGAGAAGTGAGGCTTGTTAAAGGCGGGGTTTTCAGAGCAGACCGATGAGGCGGGTAAGGTATCCTTCGTCGTCTGTCTGTCCGGTTTTTACCATATAGTCAAGCTCTGCGAACACTCCGAACAGGTTTATAAGCTCCTGACGCTTCCAAGCTTTCGCTCCTGTCTTAATTCTGTCCAGAAGGAAGAATCGGTTCTCTTTTACCATGTCTTTTGAAACCTGCATGGAGTATACATCGCGCATCCTTTTAAAGAGCAGATTTATCAGTATGCGCAGGTTTTCACCGGATGCGATGAACTCTGTGAGCAGTACGAAACACTCCTTTCTCTTTCTGTATGTAAAGTTGTCTATGAACACGAATATGTTATCCTGACGTTTTGCGGTTATCGCTTTCAGAATGTCCGATTGTGTTTCCGGTTTTTTATATGCGAAATATGCTGTTAGCTTGTCAACTTCGCTCTTTATCATGGAAAGGTTGCCGTCGAAAAGCTCGTTTATCTGCCCAGCGGCGGATGTGTCCACCGTAAATCCGGCATCGGAGAACATCCTTATTACTTTGCCTGTGATATCCTGCTTTTTATTCTCTTCTGTGAGAAGGCAGAATCCGGCGGATGCCAGTGCTTCGGATAGTTTTTTGTCTGTTTTTGTCTCATCCGTCATTATTATTATGGCGGATTCGATGCAGTTTGCGCAGCTCTTTATTAAAGACACTTTATCCTTAACAGAATTGAATGATTTTATAACGGCAGCTTTGGATTCGCTGAAAAGCGGGGCGGAGCTTATGAAGCCATAGAAGGAATCGGACAGTTCTTCAGGGTTGAAGGTCTCCGTTTCGCAGTCCTGAATCTTCTCAAGTATCTTCTTTAACTGCTCTTCCTGATAAAAGCTGCTTCCGGCTATATACCAGAAGGGCTTACTTGAGGTTTTCAAATTCATATCTGAAATCGTCGAGAGCGGTTCTTATCGCTTCTTTGATAGCCTGATTCCTGTTTGCCATTGAGCCTGACAGAGAAGATGTCTGGCTGTATGTTACAATTGAGCCGAAGTTGCGCGAGAACTTCTCTGTGCCGCTCTTGTCTTTCACAACCACGTTTATCACGATGGAAAGGTCGAAAGTAGCCGTCTGACCGGATGTCAATTTGACAGCGGAAGATGAGGATACGTTTGTCAGAGTTATATATCCTATGTTGTCGGTATTGTCTTTTCTGCCCAGCGCGTTGATGGACGCAAAGTATGACTTTACTTCGTTGCTGAAAAGCTGTTCAACGTTAACCTCTTTTGAGGTGTTTTCTATGGACGCAGGATATATGGCGAAAGAAGCCTTTCTTCCCGTAACGGCCATCTTATAGCCGCATCCGTAAACAAAAAGAGTTACCAGAAGAACGGAAAGAAGGGCTTTTGTTTTCATGTTATTTCACCACGAAGTTTACAAGTTTATTGGGGACATATATCTTTTTAATAAAGGTTGTCCCTTCCGTATATTTTGCCACATTCTCGTTGGCAATAGCAATCCCGAATACTTCATCCTGCTGCATATCTCTGGACACGTTTATCTGTCCTCTGAGTTTACCGTTTACCTGCACAGCCACAACTATCTCGTCTTTAACGGTATGCGATGCGTCATATTTCACCCATTCTGCTCTGGATACCAGACCGCTTAAGTCCGCCATTTCCCAAAGCTCTTCGCAGAGGTGAGGTGTAAACGGTGCAAGGAGTTTTATGAGCGTCACCAGACATTCTTTAAAGAGCGCCTTGTGTCCGTCCTGAATCCGGGCTTCCGCAGAATAGAGGCTGTTCACGAATTCCATCATTGCGGCAACTGCCGTGTTGAGCTGATAGCGTTCGATATCCTCTGTCACCTTTTTAATGGTGGAGTGAAGAGCGAACAGCAGCTCTTTGGTAAGTGCGTCGTCGGCACTGCCCGTATGTTCGGTTTTTATAAGTTCAAGGTTGTTGTAAACCAGCCTGTAGACCCTGTTCAGGAATCTGAACGAGCCTTCCACACCGGAATCACTCCACTCAAGCTCTCTTTCGGGCGGGCTGGCGAAAAGAATGAAAAGCCTTGCAGTGTCAGCACCGTAGGTCTGTATGAGCTTATTGGGGTCGATAACGTTCTTTTTGGATTTTGACATTTTTTCAACGCGTCCGATGAAGACGTCGCTTCCGCATTTGGAGCATTTGCCGTCCTTCGCCTCTTCGGGGAAGAGCCAGCCATCGATGGGGCATTTGTATGTCTCTTTGCAAACCATGCCCTGAGTGAGTAGCCTTTTGAAAGGTTCGTCAATGGAAACGTAGCCGAGGTCGCGCAGAACTTTTGTATAAAAGCGGGCATAGAGGAGGTGGAGGATAGCGTGTTCAATACCGCCGATGTACTGGTCAACGTTCATCCAGTAGTTTGCGTCGTCTTTATTGAATGGTGCTGTATCGCATTGCGGGGACGTATATCTGAGGAAATACCATGAGGATTCCATGAAGGTGTCCATGGTATCGGTTTCGCGTCTTGCGGGTTTGCCGCATTTTGGGCATGTGGTGTTTACAAAGGATTCAACCTTGTCCAGCGGATTTCCGCGCATTGCTGGATTGAATTCAACGTCAGGCAGTCTTACGGGGAGCTGATCAAAAGGTACAGGTACGCTTCCGCAGCAGTCGCACTGGATGAAAGGAATAGGTGCGCCCCAGTATCTCTGGCGTGAGATCTGCCAGTCGCGCAGACGGTAGTTAACAGTGCTTTTCCCCAGTTTGTGGTCGTCGAGGTAGTCAACGATAGCCTTTTTGGCGGACTCGTTGTCCGTTCCGTCGAAACAGCCGGAGTTAACGAGTTTTCCGGCACCAGTGTAAGCTTCGGTCATTGTGTCAAGGTCAAGCCCGTCTTTAGGCATGATAACTATTTTCAGTTCGCATCCGTATTTTTTGGCGAATTCAAAATCTCTCTGGTCGTGTGCGGGAACAGCCATAACTGCGCCTGTTCCGTAGTCCATAAGGACGAAGTTAGCGAGGAAAATGGGCATCTGACACCCTGTCAGGGGGTTGATTGCATATCTTCCGGTGAAAACGCCTTTCTTCTCTTTATCGTCTGCCATACGGTTTATCTTGTCATCTTTCAGGATGGATTCGATGAACTGAAGCCCCTCTTTCTCCTGATCTGTGCCTTTCAGCAGTGACTTTGCCATGGGGTGTTCGGGAGCGAGGGACATGAAAGTCGCGCCGAACAGTGTGTCCGGGCGGGTTGTGAAAACTGTTATTTTTTCGTCGGAGTGGGTCATTGCAAAGTTGATCTCTGCACCGTAGGATTTTCCGATCCAGTTCTGCTGCATTGTCAGAACCTTTGATGGCCATCCGTCCAGTTTTTCTGTGAAATCCAGAAGTTCGTCGGCATAATCTGTTATTTTCAGATACCAGCCGTCAAGCTCCTTGATGCGCACGTCGTGTCCGCATCTCCAGCATTTACCGTCCTCAACCTGTTCGTTCGCAAGCACGGTGTTGCAGTCGTCGCACCAGTTGAGCAGTGATTTCTTTTTATATACAAGTCCTTTTTCATACATCTGTATGAAAACCTGCTGTTCCCATCTGTAATATTCGGGTTCGCATGTGGCGACCTCTCTGTCCCAGTCGTATGAGAGACCGAGTTTTTTGAGCTGTGCCTTCATGTAGCTGATGTTGGATTTTGTCCAGACTGCGGGGTGAGTGGAGTTCTCAATCGCCGCGTTTTCTGCGGGAAGACCGAACGCATCCCACCCCATGGGGTGAAGTACGTTAAAGCCCTGCATAAATTTATAACGTGAGATAACATCGCCTATAGCATAGTTGCGGACGTGTCCCATATGTATCTTGCCCGAAGGGTATGGGAACATCTCCAGACAGTAAAATTTCTCTTTGCTTTTATCGGTTTCGACTTTGAAAAGCTTTTTGTCTTCCCATGTCTTCTGCCATTTCTCTTCAATTTCTGCGGGATTGTATTTCATTTAAGAGCCTCCGACTGCTAAGAGTAAAAAACTAGCAAAAATAGGTTAATATATCAAGAATTATTGAGGCTGAATTTATATGATATTCTTTTTACTTTTGTGTCTATATAAAAGCTGTTATAATACACAAAATATAGAACAGGACTTTTTTAATGATTACCGAAAACGGTTTTATAGAACTTGCGTATTCCCTCGTAAGGATACGCGATCTTGACGAACTGCTTGACACTATGCTCGGAAGGATAAGAAATATGCTGTCCGCAGATGCCGGAAGCATATTCATTTATGATGAAGACAAAGATGAACTGATATTCAGTTACACCCAGAACGATTCTATAGATCTGCCTTTTAAAAAATTTCGTATGAAGGCAAACGAACAGAGCATTGCCGGTTTCTGTGCTGTGCGCAACAGCCTTATAAAGCTGGACGACGTTTACCACCTTGATAACAAATTTCCTTTCAAATTCAACCAGAGCTTCGATGAAATGTCCGGCTACCGTACAAAATCGATGCTGGTCTTTCCTATCAATGATATAAACGGCAGACTTATAGGCATTTTACAGCTTATAAACAAAAAAATTAAGGACGTTCCCGTTAACAATAATACCGTTGACGAGGCGGTTGCTGCATTCAACGCACAGGATGAAACCACGGCACATTCTTTGAGCGGTATTGTGGGAATGGCGCTTGAAAACGCACTCCTTTATGACAGCATCGAGGCAATGTGGGAGGGCTTCATTCAGGCATGCATGACAGCGATCGACTCCCGCGACCCTGTTACAGGCGGACACAGCGAACGTGTTACCACTTTGACTATGGCGATAGCGGAAGCTATGAGCGAAGACGATGTTTTTCCTGATTTCAACCTCAACCCCGAACAGCTGCGCTCTCTGAAATATTCCTGCATGCTCCATGACTTCGGTAAGCTTGTCATCAGCGAGAACATATTGCAGAAAGCAGATAAACTGTATCCGGGCATGATGGATGTGATCCGTTACAGATTTGCAATGGCAAAAGCGGTCGCAAAAGCGCAGGGCAAACCAAAAGAGGTTCTGGACGAACTTGACACGCTTCTTGAAAAGGTCTTTATGGCGAATATTCCCACGGTTCTGGACGAGGACACGGGTGCCGGTCTGGACAAATGCCTCAATTATATATTTGAAGACATCGACGGCAACAAACACCAGCTTCTCACAGAGAAAGAATATACATATCTCAGCATAAAACGAGGCTCTCTTACTGCCGCGGAAAGGGACATTATTGAGAGCCATGTCAAACATACCTATGAATTTCTGAGCAAAATTCCTTGGACAAAGGAGCTGAAACAGGTTCCTGCTGTCGCAGCCATGCACCATGAAAAACTGAACGGTGGTGGGTATCCATTCGGACTTCATGCGGACGATATTGTTACACAGGGAAGAATCATGGCAATCGCAGATATTTACGACGCTCTGACAGCTCAGGACAGACCGTATAAAAAAGCGATGCCTGTGGAAAAAGCATGTGCTATACTCTTGGAGGAAGCAGAACGTAATGTTCTGGATATTGACATTGTAAAATTCTTCATTAAAAATGAAATTTATAAATGTCTCGACAGGAGGAAGAATTGAAAACTCTATTAGTTGTGGATGACGACGAGAACATCAGACTCATTCTGAGAGAAGAGTTTTGTTTTGCAGGCTTTAATGTTGTAACCGCTATCGACGGCGAAGAAGGGCTTGTTGCTTTTAACGAGCAAAATATTGATGTTGTCATCCTTGACCTTGATATGCCCAAACTGACGGGGGAAGAGGTTGCCATGAAGCTTCATGCACAGGCGCCTGAAGTTCCCGTTATCATCTATACAGGAAATTCCGAAAGGCTGGAACAGCAGATAGGTCTTAAGTATGATGCTCTGGTTCTGAAATCCAGCGGTATCGACGAACTGGTTGCAAAGGTCGCTGAACTGGCAAATGTTTGATATTTCTCTTTACGAAAGTTTCCGCGGGAAATCCGGCGGAATAATTTCTCTGGATAGTGTCAACTCTACCAATATTTATGCTGTGTCGGGCAGTTTTCCTGCGTTCACCGTTATAACTGCGGAAGAGCAGACCGAAGGACGCGGACGCAGCGGGCGTAAATGGCACAGTTTAAAAGGTTTGAATCTTTATTTTTCTATAGTTCTGAACGGTATCGAACCGCAGAAGCTTCTGCCTATGAATATCTTTGCCGGATATGTAATGGCAGATACGCTCAGGGATGTTGCCGAAATAAAGATAAAATGGCCCAACGATATCATAGCCGGTGGAAAAAAACTTGCCGGAATTCTCATGGAAACATCCTTTTCCGGCGGTACGCTGGAAAAAGCGGTTCTGGGTATAGGGCTGAATGTTAACATAGACGAATTTCCGGAAGATATAGCACACATGGCAACATCACTGAAGCTGTTAACCGGAAGAAATTTTTTCAGAGAAGAACTTCTCGCTTCGTTTATGAACAATCTTGAATCAGGATATGATGATTTTATAACAAATCGTATAGATTTGGTAAAACTTTGGTCTGATTACTCCGCTTTTCTTGACAAAAAGATTTCTATACATAAAGATGGAGTGAAAACTCAATACACTGAAAGGGGTATTGACGATTTCGGCTGTCTTAAAGTTGAAAACGATCAGGGCAGACCTGAAACTATCGTAACCGGAGATATCGGATATGATTTTTGCCGTTGACATAGGCAACACGAACATTGTTATTGGTATTTTTGAAAAGGGCAGCAGCAATCTTGTCTGCAATTTCCGCGTACAGTCAAGCACCAGCAGAACAACAGACGAATACGCCGCCATCATTATGAGGCTGATGGAGAGTGAAAACGTTAAACCCTCCGACATATCCGGAGTGATAGTCGCAAGCGTTGTTCCCAGACTTATCTTTACATTTACTAAATTTGCACGCAAATACCTGGACAAAGAGGCGCTGGTTATAGCTCCCGGCGTTAAAACAGGTATACCTATAAAAATGGAAAACCCGAAAGAGGTCGGAGCTGACAGGATCGTTAATGCTGTCGCCGCAAAGGTGAAATACGGCTATCCTGCCATTGTTGTCGATTTCGGTACAGCTACCACTTTCGATGTTATCAGCCGTCAGGGCGACTACATCGGCGGTGTTATCTGTCCCGGTATAAAACTTTCGTCCCAGATCCTCCACTCTAACACGGCGAAACTGCCGGAGGTTGAGATTGAGCGCGTGGAAACCATAATCGGGAAGAACACTATTCATTCGATACAGTCCGGCATCTATTTCGGCTATCTTGAGATGGTGGATGGCATTATCCGCAGGATACTTGCCGAGGAGTTTGAAGGCGAGGTGATCCCTGTCATCTCCACCGGAGGTCTAGGCAGCGTCTTTGCAGATGAAAGCAAGTATATCAAGCGCTATGAACCTAATCTGACCCTTGAGGGTCTGAAGATCATCTACGAAAAAAATATTTAACGGCTTAATATCGAGCCGATGGCGGGGAATATGAGCAAACTCGGATCATTACTGAAAGATACCAGGGAAGCACAGGGACTAAGTTACGAAAAAGTCACTCAGGATACCAGAATGAGTGAGGATATTATAAAACAGCTCGAAGATGGTGGATTTGGGGATCTCCCTTCATACAACCACGCGAAGAACTTTGTTAAAAACTATGCAGAGTATCTGCGTCTGGATATTGACGATACCATGAATCTGCTTCAGGAAGAGTGTACCCGCGAAACCTTCACAAGCGAACCGCCTATCGTTTTCAGTACAGAATTTCCACCGAAAGAAGAAGGGGAAAACTCTTCATTCCTTATGAAATACGTCCTTCCTGTAGTTGTGATCGCACTTGTGATATTCGCCGGAACGAAACTGTTTTTCTCTGTGAGAGGCGACAAAAAAGCACCTGAACCGGTTGTTTCCGAACAACAGCAACCATCTGAAGCACCTGCCGCTCAACAGGCTCCCACTCAGGAAGATACAACTTTTAATACTGTTGACCCTAAAACTGTTGAAAAAACCATAGAAGAGGTCAATTCCGCCGATGAAAAAGCGCAGGCTGCGGCGGACGCAAATACAGAAGCTAAACCTGAAGATGCTGCAGCAGCAGACGGCAAAACCAAAACAGACGACACAACCAAAGAGAATAAAGCCGTTAAAACCGGCAACATGGCTATCCTTAATTTCGCCGACGTATGCTGGGTGCATGTGAAATCAGACACTGGCGAGGAGCTTGATTTCATAGCCAGCAGAGGCAGCCATAAAGAAATATCATTCAAACAATTCTTCATACTCGATGTCGGCAACGCGGCTGTGGCATCGGTCAATTTCAACGGAAGAACAATTGCCGGGCTGGGCGGATATAAACAGCCGGCAAAGGGTCTGAAGTTTGAACCGAATGAAAGCGGTGTGCTTAAGTACAGCGTTGTAAAATAAGTCTTGAAATAATCCGACATCAGCTTATTCTATTAAAGACAAGAAAGGTGTTTTTTATGCGTCAATTTTCCGTATCTGTTTATGCGAATGAAAATCTCGTTCTCTCCGAAGTGCTTGGAAAGCTTGAAGATGAGTTCCCGCTTCTGAGTATCTCCGTTTACGGCAACAGTCTGGCGCATACGTCGCTTTCCACTGCAACAAACGAATATGATGTTCTTCCTGCCGGAATGATAAGCGGTGGGGACGTACTCCTTGTGCTTTCAGACCCGAAAGATGACATGGAGGTTTTGGCACAGTTTGAAGGCGATATAGTTGACTTCACAGGAGCTATGACGGGCGAGGACGTTTACCGTATTGAAGAGCCGATAGCTTATCTAATAAATGCTGTTCAGATAAAACCGGAAGATATGGACGCGGTGGCTTTGCTTCCTGCGGCTGTGTTCGGAAAGAGCGGCGTGGACGACATGATAAGCCAGACAAGAGAGCTTTTCACATTCACGAATTCCGAGACGAAAGTGTTTGAGGAAAGACTTCCCTTTAACCTGTTTTTTTCCGATGCAAATACCGGATTTTTGAGCGGATTCAGACAGAAGATAATGTCTGAAACAGGCGTGGACGCGGACATCAGAATGGGAGCGATTTCAACCGGATTTGTTCTTGACTTATATTTTAAAAAAGATGTAAATAAGGACTTCGGATATATTACTGAATCAGTAGGATTTGTCCCGACAATGGCAGATATATGCGCAAGAAAGCGTCCTGTCACGGTTTTCAGATCAAAGAACAGACTCAGCATTGCCGGAGACTACATAAATATAATCGGTTTGCAGATAACCGATGCATTCAAAGACATCATTGGAGAATAAGTATGATATATCTCGATAATGTTGCAGGAACCAAACCTGACGCAAGAGTGGTTGAAAAGATGCTCCCGTTTTACACAGAGCATTACGGAAACCCCTCTGCACATTTCTATCCCATCGGTCGGGAAGCTTTCGAGGCTATGGAAGCGGCAAGAGGAGAGGTTGCCTCTTTTATAAATGCGAAAGCGGAGGAGATTGTTTTCACCTCCTGCGGTACAGAATCGAACAACCTTGCCATCAAAGGATTTCTTAAGAACTCCAAAAACACCGGCAAGCATATAATCATAAGCGAGATTGAGCATTTTTCAGTGGATTCCACTGTTACAAAGCTCATCAACGACGGTTATGAGATAACAAAGCTAAGGGTTGACGATTCCGGTCTTGTTAATCCCGACGACCTGAAAAAAGCACTCAGAAAGGATACTGCGCTGGTTTCAATTCAGCACACTAACCCTGAGATCGGTACTATGCAGTATACTGACCAACTCGGTGCTGTGTGCCGCGAAGCGGGCGTTGCGTTCCATGTGGACGCTGTTGCTGCGGCAGGTTTTTCAGAACTCGATGTTAAGGCGCTCAACTGTGATATGCTCTCCATCGCTTCACAGAACTTTTACGGTCCCAAAGGTGCTGCGGCGCTTTATATCCGTGAAGGCGTGAAGGTCAGCGGTCTTATGGACGGCGGACATCAGGAACGCGGCTACAGAAGCGGAACTGAGAATGTTCCGGCAATCGTCGGTATGGGCGAAGCGGCTCGCATTGCGAAAGCAGAGATGGGCGTTTGGGTTCCCGAACTTGTAAGACTCCAGAAACAGCTTTGGGACGGACTGGGCGGAATGTTCGATTTCCTGCATTTCACAGGAAACAAAGACAGACGCAGACCCGGACACGTCAGTTTCTGGATTGAATACATTGAAGGCGAATCACTGCTTATGTGGCTGTCTCTTAAAGGTTTTGCATGTGCAAGCGGCTCTGCCTGCTCGTCAAACATCCTTGCGGAAGATGAGGAAGACCTCGCAGCTTCATATGTTCTGACAGCGGTCGGTGTTCCCAGTGACATCTGTGCGGGTTCGCTCGGCATGTCCATGTCAAAGTATAACACACAAGACGACATTGATAACGTTCTGAAAGTTATGCCCGAAACGGTGCAGAGACTTTGCGAAATGTCGCCCATGTACAACAGAAAGTAAAGCTTCTTAAAAACAGGAGGAGAACAATGGCAAAAGGACCTTACAGCGATAAAGTTATGGATCATTTTATGAATCCCAGAAATATGGGAGAAATCACAGACGCTAACGGCATCGGCGAAGTGGGAAACCCCGCTTGCGGCGACGTTATGAAAATATTCCTCAAGATCAACGACGATCAGATATGCGAGGACGTTAAGTTCAAAACATTCGGATGCGGAGCTGCAATCGCTTCCAGCTCAATGGCGACTGAACTTATGATAGGCAAAAGAGTTGATGAGCTTCTTGCCCTGACAAATCAGGCTATCGTAGATGCTCTTGACGGATTGCCCCCTGCTAAGATACACTGTTCTGTAATGGCTGAAGAAGCCATTGAGGAAGCTCTCAAAAACTATTTCAAATCCAAAGGACAGGATCCGGCGGTAGTTGATGAGATGAAAGCTAAGATTAAAAAAGAGAATTAATACGGAGGATATACGATGAGCCTTAGAGAAAAAGTTGAAGAAGTTCTGGATCAGGTCAGACCCACACTTCAGGCTGACGGCGGAGACATCACTCTCCTTGACGTTTCCGAAGACGGCGTTGTTAAAGTTCAGCTCACCGGAGCATGCGGTTCCTGCCCCTTCAGCACTATGACACTGAAACACGGTGTCGAGGCAAGACTGAAGGATATGATTCCCGAAGTTAAAGAGGTTCTTTCCATATAACAAAAAAGGCGAACCATTTGGTTCGCCTTTCTTTTTTCAATTTCCAATAAAACTTATTTTAAAGCTTGTGCAGCAGAGCCTTAAGGATATCGCCGAGCGAAACAAGCCCTACGAGTTTCCCTTCTGCGTCAACAACAGGAAGTCTGTGGCGGAACTTCTCAAGAACTATCGTCGCCGCCTCTTCAACTGTCGCGTCCGCACCTATTGTTACTGCCGGCATATGCATAACACGTTTAATAGGCTCGGCGGTAAGTTCTCTTACATCCACAAGTGGTATGTACTGAGCCTCATTAAGAATGTCAGGCAGAGCCTTGGCGATGTCGGCTTCACTGAATGTACCGAGCACCTTATTGTTCTTGTCCACTACCGGCAGACCGGAAATGTTTTTCTTCCTGATGCGGAGGATAACCTCTTTAATAGTTTCATCAGGACCGGCTGTAACCACGTTTGTGGTCATAATATCACGAATTTTCATCATCACTCCTGCGTTACATCTGCATGGCGATCTCTTTCAATATGTCGCGCAGTATCACCCCATCCGGAGACTTAGGAATCATCCGCGTGAATCTGATATCGCCTGGCATAGCAATTTCGCCAATTTCGTTCAGTATTGTTTCTTTGATTTCTCTGATAATCTGGTCGTTGTAACTTTCGTCTTTCTTATCCTTCAGTACGCAGAACGCTATAAGCTTTTCGCCTCTTTTTTCGTCAACAATGTTGATAATGGCACATTCTTTAACTTTGGGATATTTTTTGACCGCATCTTCGATCTCCATCAGGCTCATTCTCTTCCCTCCGATGTGGAACACATCATCAAGACGACCTGTGAGGATCATATTAAAATTATCATCGTATTGCCCGCCGTCACCTGTACTGAAATATGGTTTCGACTGAGCGTCCTTTTTCCAATATAGTTTTTCAAATAATCCCGTCTGTCCGAAAACAGATCTCGCCAGAGGGGCGAACGGGGCATTTAAGACTATTTCACCTTGAGTATTGCTTATATCTATAACATGTTTTGAAGTTTTGTCCAGTAAAACCGCAGGCACACATGGTAAATGTTTACCTACGGTACCATACTCTATGTCGTTATATCCTGCTATTGAAGCGAAAATAGCACCTCCCGCCTCTGTCATAGAGTATATATCAAATATGACAGCGCGGTTGGAACAGAGTTTTACAGACACCCACTCTAAAAGTTCCTCGCGCATCTTTTCTCCTCCGGTTGCCACCATTTCAAGGGCAGGGAGGTTTCTGAAGATGCTCTTTTTCTGACTGGCGTTCATGAGCGACTGCAATGCGGATGGGGTTGTGTATAATTTATTGACGCTGTATTTGCTGCATATATCGAAAAAACTGTTAGCGTTGTCGATATTTATAGTGTCTTCGCAGACAAGTACAGTCTGACCTGCCATAAGCGGTCCGTATACCTGATACGAATGTCCGGTTATCCATGAAATATCTGCCGTACACCAGTAAGTGTCTGTGTCTTTTTTGTCGAACAGCATGAGGTATGAGAGATATGCCCAGAGCATATAGCCGCCGTAGGAATAGGTGAGGGCTTTCGGTTCACCCATTGCTGTGGAGGTGTAGAGCATAAACATCGTATCATCTGCGTTTACAGGTTCAATCTTAAGCTCTGATGCGTCGCAGTGTACTTCGTCGGAGATAAGGTCATGATACCAGAGGTCGCGCAGAGGCTTCATGTGTACGCGTTTTCCGGTTCTTGTCACCACGATGCAGTATTTCGGACTGTGGCTGGTTTTTGCCAGAGCATGGTCCAGTTTTTCCTTCATATTGACGTGTCCACCTGTTACAGACTCGTCGGATGTCACAATGATTGTTGGTTTGCTGTCGTTTATCCTGTCTGCCAGAGACTCCGCAGAATAGCTTGCATGGTAAAGCACATGAACTGCGCCGATGCTTGAGCAGGCGAGCATAAATACGATAAGCTCCGGCATATTCGGCATATGGATAAGGACTCTGTCGCCACGCTTTATACCAAGCTTCATAAGGGCTGCCGAGCATTTTATCACTTCGGAGTACAGGGACTGATATGTGTAAACGCTCTGGGTTCCGTCACTGCCGACCCAGATTATTGCCGCTTTGTTCTTTGTGTGAGATTTCAGGTGCTTTATAAGAATGTTTTTTATTGGACAGAGTTTTCCGCCTTTAAAAAACGTATATCCGCCAGTCAGATCTGCTGACACGGCGTGTTTGAATTTCTCTTCCCATATAAGAAAGCGGTTTCCCAAATATTCGTACATTTCTTCACTATCATTAAATGACTCAATACGCTTGAGTTCATGCAGGGATATCTCCGACCTGTCGAAATGGGCAAAATTAGCTTTAAGTTTTTCTATGTGCTTGCTCATATTAAGCTCCACCGAGATGCTCTTAATATAACATTATTTCGGATAGCATTCATAAAAGCAAACATATTTTTCATTTTTACGAACATACTCTTATAATAGCACAGGTGTGTAAAAAAAGAAGGCAGACTTTAAAGTCTGCCTGAAAGATTTTTATTTCAGATACAATGTTATGTCACCCGTTATCGGCTCTACATCCACATGACCTATTGGTGTGTCGCGGTTCAGAAAGCCGTCTTCCTGAACTGGGGTGAAAGAATATTGCAGTTTAACCGAGTCCATATCAGTTTTAGGGAGAACTATTGAAAATTCTTTTGCGCTTCTGTTTTTAAGGTTGCCGAGGCTTTTGTATGTATAGGTACCCATTTTTTTAAGCTGTGATTCGTCAAACTGAACACTCAGATTGCGCATGAACAGATTTCCGGTGTTTTTGATGCTCATCATGAGTATCTGACCCTCAGGAGCGTCTTTTATCTCATAATACACGGTGAGGTAGTCATCTTTTGCGGAATTATCATACCTCTCAGCAAGCTCTCTTGCTGGCTGATACTGCAGGGATGATACATCCATACATCCGCTCATAAAGAACAGCGATACTGCCAAAACCAAAAAATATTTTTCATTACAGGCTCCTTATCAGCCGGGTCGGTTGATGTAATCCTCGTGCGGATCTCTGTCGTCATCGTCGTCAGCGGGTTTTGATGCCGCGGCGGATGGAAGCGCAGGTTCTTCTGGTGCTGCCTGTGCCGGCTGTGCAGATGTTGTCGGTTCTGTCTTTTTGTCTTCGTATACAGTTTCTGACAGCTCACATTCTTTAATTGCAATTTTTTTATCCATTTCAAGGATATAGGAATAATCAGGTTCAAAGGTCTCAGCCTTAAGCTCGCCGTTTTGAATCATCTGCAAAACCTTATTGCCGATGACTTTAACGCGTTCGTCACGTTTCTTTTTCAGGTTTGTGATGTCGATTTTGATGCTTCCCGTCTTTGCGAGTTTCTGAATCTCTTCGACACCTTTTTCAAAAGTCTCTTTCAGCCAGCTACCGGGCATGATATCCCCCTTTACACGCTTTCGGGCTTTTCGCCCCATCTCTTATATAAGTTATGCTCTATTTCTATTATATCAAATATTTTTCCGGTTACGAAAGAGATAAGTTCATCAATTTTCGTCGGATTGTGATAAAAAGAGGGCGCGGCTGGTAAAATTACCGCTCCGGCACGGGTAAGAAGCGTCAGATTCTCAAGATGAATCAGATTCAGAGGCATTTCGCGGAACAGTATAACGAGTTTTCTGCGCTCTTTCATGGCAACGTCCGCACAGCGTTCGATAAGATTGGAACTGATGCCGCCTGCTGCTCTGCCGACAAAGCCCATTGATGCCGGTGCCACGATATACGAATCCACTTTGAAAGAACCGCTTGAAACAGGGGCGGCAAAGTTTTTGTAGTCGTGTAAAGTTGCATCTGCACCGATATCCGATAAAAAATCTTCTGCGGACTGATAATTTTTTTGAAGTTCAAGATTGATATTTATGAGTGCATCGGAAGTAATGCACAGGTGCAGTTCGCATCCGTGTTCGGGCAGACGGGTAATAAGGTCTTTTGCGTAAACAGCGCCGCTTGCTCCAGTTACTCCCAGAAAAACTCGTTTCATATCATCCTCTTTACCATGATGTCGGCAAATGTGAATATGCAGATGGTAACGCTAATGTATGCGTTCAGGTTGAAGAATGCCATACCGAGTTTTGAAAGATCGGAAGGTTTTATGATTGCATGCTGATACAACATGAATCCGCCGGAGAGAAGTATCCCGGCAAGATAGATATAGCCCATGTGGAAATAATTCCATGTATAGAAGAATAGGGCGAACGCGACAATGTGGAAAACTCTTGCCAGAATGAGTGATTTTGCAAGTCCCAGAAAACGCGGGATGCTGAATAGCCCTTCGTTTCTGTCAAATTCTATATCCTGACAGGCGTACACTATGTCGAAACCTGACACCCAGAAGAGAACCGCAAGTCCAAGCATGCTGATGCCGAGGTTTATGTTTCCGGTTACTGCCGCCCATGCACCGATGGGGGCGATGCCAAGCGCTACACCCAGAACTATATGGCATAAAAAAGTGAATCGTTTCGTATATGAATAGAGAAGAAAAACGAGGAACGGAACGGGCGACAGATAAAAGCAGAGCGGGTTGAGCATGTATGCCGCGAAGAAGTACAGTGCGAACGACAGAACGACGTAGAGTGATGCCTCTGCAACGGATATCTTTCCGGCGGGTATGTCGCGTTTCTCAGTTCTCGGATTGCGTGCGTCGATCTGCGCATCGGCGATGCGGTTAAATCCCATTGCACCGCTTCTGGCACCCAGAACCGCAAGAGCTATGAGCGCCACTGTGCGAATATCGGGCAGTCCGTTCGCCGCCAGAAACATGCCAGTGAAGGCAAAGGGCAGGGCGAACAGGGTGTGTTCAACCTTTATCATGCTTAAAAATGTTTTTAATTTTTCCAAAACAGACTCCGAAAGTATTATCTCCCCCTTTGGAAAAGGGGGATAAAGGGGGATTTATATTTATTAAGAAATCCACCCCAACCCTCCTTTTATAAAGGAGGGAGAAGATTTAAGATAATATTACATCCAGCATAGCCTCAGCGAAATCATCGCTGTCGTTAAGGCTTTCAGTGCGAACTATGTTCAGTCCGCTCTTTTTATATTCGGGGATATATTGTTCGTCAAGTTCAATGAGCGTTTCGATGTGGTCGGAAACGAAAGATACCGGCACGACTATGACGTTGTCAACGCCTTCGTCGGCAAGCCTTTTAAGTTCCTTATCGGTGTAAGGTGAAACCCACTTAACAGGTCCCGTGCGGCTCTGGAAAGCAAGCCCGTGTGATTTCGGGTTGGTTTTTGATATCAGGTACGCCGCCTGTTCGTTAATATGGTGAGTGTATTCGTCGCCTTTTTTCACAGTGTATTCAGGCAGTGAGTGTGCAGAGAAAAGGATGTGACATTCAGACAGGGGTCTATCCAGCTTTTCGGCGGCTTTGAAAATCCTGTCGATTATGCACTTGTTATACTTTTCGTTCATGTGCCAGTATTTTTTGACGATCATGTTTCCGCGCGGTTTGGGGAGCGGATTAAATCTGTCGAAACAGGCTCCCGTGGTGGTGTATGAATACTGGGGATACATGGTCGTTACATAGATATTTTCAAATTCCTGCCCTTCAAGTTCTTTGAGGGAGTCCTTGATATAAGGGTGGTAGTAGCACATACCGATGGAGCTTTCAAGCTCTCTGCCTGTGATACGCTGATATTCAGGTTTTATCTTTTCGAGAAGTTTCTTTAAATGAGGAAGCTGGGGGGATTGCCCGCCCAGCTTCATATATTCGGGAGTTACCTTTACGGAGCGTTTTTTCGCTATCTTTCCGGCTATGAAATTCTGTAAAAGCCCGCCCACATGGAAATCTATTATGGTGCGGTCGGAGAATAGGTTGAAGAGGAATTCCTCTATCCCCTCGATGCTGTCCGGTCCGCCCATATACATTATGTAGAGCAGGTCTTTTTTCATGCCAGTCCTTTAACTATTTTGACGAGGTAGTCAACGTTTTCAACGGGAGTGGGCGGCAGTATGCCGTGTCCGAGGTTGAATATGTGACCTTTAAGGGTTCTGCCTTCCTCAAGTATCTTTTCTGCCTGTTCTTTGATAGCCTCTTTTGAGCCGAACAGAAGAACCGGATCAAAGTTACCCTGAAGAACGTATCTGCCGTTGCCGAGTTTCGCATCGGCATCAACAAGTCTGGTTTTCCAGTCAACGCCCATCCCTGCGCAGTTGAGCTTGCCGATGGTGTCGTAGAAGCTGTAAGCATCTTTGGCAAAGTAGATCATGGGAGCGCCTTTGATGTTGTCGACAATATATTTAACGTAAGGATATACGAATTTTTCATAGTCATAGGGAGAAAGAACACCTGCCCATGTGTCGAACATCTGAACGACGTGAGCGCCTGCGTCAACCTGTGCCTGAAGGTATTTCAGGGTTGAAGATGCCAGTTTTTCCATCAGCACGGCATAAGCCTTAGGCTCTGTGTGCATCATTATTTTAATGTGTTCAAAGTTTTTAGAACCTTTGCCTTCGACCATGTAGCATGCGAGGGTGAAGGGTGCGCCGGAGAAACCGATAAGAGGTACGTCGAGCGCTTTAACGAGTTTTTTAACCGTTTCAAGAACGAAAGGAACGTCCTTAGCTGGGTCTATCTCGCGAAGTTTATCAGCATCCGCCAGAGTGCGGACGGGGTTTGCAATTACCGGTGCGGGGTCAAAATCCAGTTTGATACCCATGGGTTCAACCGGAATAAGAATGTCTGAAAAAAGGATCGCGTTGTCAAACCCGAAAGCGCGGATGGGCTGCAATGTAACTTCCGTGCAAAGCTCAGGAGATTTGCAGAGTTCAAGGAAGGAAACTTTGCTGCGCACTTCCCTGTATTCCTTCATGTATCGTCCTGCCTGGCGCATGAACCATACTGGGGGTCTGTCTGTTTTTTCGCCGTTGAGGGTTCTCATTAATAAATCGTTGAAAGCCATGTTTTGCTCCGAATTTAAGATTATATATTGATTCCTTAATTCCCGTTCACTGTCAAGTTCTTTTACATATTTAACCTGTAAAATACAAAAGATTCCTATAAATTTAGTATGTTATTCTTGCGTAATCTTACTTGCTTTGGTATTATCATTTTCCTAAATCTTCATATAGAGGGATATGATGGCTAAATTCAAAGTTCTTGTCACCGACCACATTTCACCGGACGGTATAGACATTTTGAGAGCGGAAGGCGACATACAGGTTGACATCATGGCGGGCATCAAGAATGCCGAGCTTAAAAAGATAATCGGCGAGTATGACGCGATAATCACAAGAAGCGGTACTACAGTTGACGCCGACCTTATTGAAAATCCGGGGAAACTGAAGATTATCGGACGCGCTGGCGTCGGACTTGACAACGTCGATATTGAAGCGGCAAGCATGAAAGGCATTATCGTTATGAACGCCCCAACAGGCAACACACTGGCTGCCTGCGAACTTACCATGGGGATGATGCTTTCTGTGGTTCGTAAGATACCCACTGCAAACCAGATCACAAAATCCGGCGAGTGGGACAGAAAAAGATTCATGGGTATGCAGCTTTATAAAAAGACCCTTGCCATTATCGGTCTTGGACGTATCGGCGGAAACGTTGCGAAAAGATGCAAGGCTTTCGAGATGAAAGTTATTGCTTTTGACCCTTATATCAAACAGACAAAAGCTGACGCACTCGGCGTTGAGCTTTGCGAAACACTTGAGCAGGCAATTTCTCAGGCGGACGTTATCACATTCCACACTCCTCTGACAGAAGAGACAAGAAACCTTATCACTTCCAAAGAGATAGCCAAGATGAAAGACGGCGTTGTCATCATCAACTGCGCGCGCGGCGGAATCGTGAACGAGCTTGACCTTGTTGAAGCCTGTAAATCAGGAAAGGTACTTGCGGCAGGACTTGACGTATTCGTTACAGAACCCCCCGTTAACCATCCCTTCTTTGAAGTGGACAATATATATGTCACTCCCCACATCGGAGCCAACACTCATGAAGGTCAGTACGGCGTTGCCGTAATCATTGCCGAGCAGGTTAAAAACGCTCTCCACGGACGTTCATACCGCAACGCGGTAAACATCCCCTTCATGAAGTCACAGCTTCCCGAAGAGATGCAGAAATATTTCGAGCTTATGGAGAGCATGGGACACCTTGCGGCGCAGGTTGTTAAGGGCAGACCTGAATCCATCGAGTTCACAATGGTCGGTCCCAAATTTGAAGAGGATTTCGGCGAAAGAACATTCGATACACCTTTCAACTTTCAGCCTTTCACCATCGCCGGTCTGAAAGGATTTATGGAAGTGGCTGTTAAAGAGAACGTTTCTTTCATCAACGCTCCTTATGTTGCCAAAGAACGCAGCATTGATATACTTGAGACCAAGACTCATTCATATGGTAAATTCAACGACCTCGTCGTTATCAAAGTTAAGACCGACAAAGAGGAAAAGACTCTCGGCGGTACGGTATTCAACGACGGCGTGGGAAGAATCCTCACATACGACAACTACTATCTCGACCTCATCGGCGAGGGAACTTACCTGTATTTCAAAAACATGGACAGACCCGGCATGATAGGCAAATTGGGAACCATACTCGGCAACAACAACATCAACATTGCAGATTTTGAACTCTCCAGAGAAGCCGAAGGAACCGCAGTCGGTTTTGTGCGCGTGGATAACAAGATTTCCGCAGACGTTGTTAAAGAGATACTTGCCCTTGACGGCATGATGGAAGTTAAAGCCGTTACACTTTAATGATAACACTGAATATCAATACATCGGCCCGCTGTCAGCTTGCGGACATCACCCGTGATGTGGAAAACAGGCTGGCAGCCCACGGGCTGTCTGATGGCATAGTCGTCGTCTATACTCCGCATACCACATCCGCTATCACGATAAACGAGAACGCAGACCCCGACGTTCAGACTGATATGAACGCATTTCTTTCAAAGCTTATTCCGGTTTCAAGAGATTTCAGGCACAGTGAAGGTAATTCCGACAGCCATATCAAGGCTTCCCTTGTGGGTGCATCGGAAACAGTGATAGTTGAGAAAGGCAGACTCATCCTCGGAACATGGCAGGGTATTTATTTCTGCGAGTTCGACGGACCGAGAAACCGCAAGGTTTATCTGAAGTTTATCGGTTCCTAACCGCAGACATCCTCACCTGTAAGCACCGTAAACTTATTACGTCCGGTAGACTTGCTCAGATAAAGAGCCTTGTCGGCGACACCAACCATATATTCAACGTCGGTATAACATTTGTGATAAGGAGTTATGCCTGCGCTGAACGTTATCTGAAACTGTTCGTCATTGCTTTCAAATATTGTAGCCGCAAGTTTTGTGCGTATCCTTTCCACAGCCATAATGGAGTGTTCGAGGTCTGTTTCTGTGAAGATTATTGCAAATTCTTCGCCGCCGTAGCGGGATGCGAGATCAGTTGAACGGATACATTCTTTTATGGTGCCGGCAAAGACTTTTAGCACTTCGTCTCCTTTAAGGTGACCGAAGTTGTCGTTGACCTTTTTAAAGAAGTCGATGTCCAGAAGCGCAAGACAGAAACTGTTGTTATACCTTCCTGAACGCTGCATCTCATCTTTCAGTTTATCTTTGAAATATGAGTGGTTATAGAGGAGGGTGAGACCGTCCTTTTTAGCCATCTGCTCAAGGAATTCGTTCTGTTCCAGAACGTTAGTTGATGCAAACGCAAGTTCAAAGATGGTTGATTCGAGTTCTTCCGTTTTTTCTTCCAGTTCCAGGGTAATGCTTCTGTGTTTTTTCAGAATATTGAAACGGGTTTCAATTTCTTTCGCCGGGTCTTCTTTCAGACAGAACACAAAGTGGTAATCCTGCGAAAGTTCGAGAAGCAGTGTGTCGTGTTGTTTTTCAGAGATGAAAAGGAAGAAGTTGTTGGTTTTCAGCAGCTCTCTTAAAGACGCGATATTGTCGTCTTCGTATATTTCAAAGACGACAATTTCGCGGTTGATATTCTCAATATCCTCGGCAGACATGAACTGGGCGAGGGGAAACCTCTGCTCTATCTGCTGTCTGGTGTGTTCGGTTTTAGCTCTTGCTGCAACTTTAGTGTTATTCGGCATCCTCGGGCCTCATGTGGGGAAATAGTATTACGTCGCGTATAGACTGGCTGTCTGTGAAAAGCATCGCAAGCCTGTCTATGCCGAGACCGGCACCTGCGGTGGGGGGGAGACCGTATTCCAGAGCGCGGATATAGTCTGTGTCCATCATGCAGGCTTCTTCGTCGCCGGCTTCTTTTGCGGCAACCTGTTTGGCAAACCTTTCATATTGGTCAATGGGATCGTTAAGCTCGTTAAATCCGTTGGCAAGCTCAAATCCGCCCATAAAAAGTTCAAATCTTTCAGTAGTTTCAGGGTCATCTTTTTTGGACTTCGCCAGAGGGGAAACCTCTTTCGGGTAGTCGATTATGAATGTGGGATTGATAAGGGTATGTTCAATCAATTCTTCAAATATTTCCATAATGATTTTGCCCTTGCCCCATTCCTTCTGCACTTTGATACCAATTTTGATAGCTGCGTTTTCTGCCGATTCTCTGTCTTGAAGCATCTCTTCGGTAATGCTGCTGCCTTTTATTATAGCTTCCTGCATTGTCAGTCTGGGCCACGGGCCGCTAAGGTCTATAACGTTTCCGTTAAAAGTTATCTCTTTCTTATTGTAGAGTTTTTCGGCTATTTTCTGGCACATTTCCTCAATCATGTCCATAAGACCGTGATAGTCGTTATATGCATTATACCATTCTATCATAGTAAATTCAGGATTATGTCTGGTTGACAGTCCTTCATTCCTAAAATTTCTGTTAATTTCAAATATTCTTTCAAACCCGCCTACCACGAGACGTTTAAGGTAAAGCTCTGGGGCTATGCGCAGATAAAGCGGCATATCCAATGCGTTGTGGTGTGTTATGAAGGGTTTTGCTGTGGCGCCGCCAACGATGGGGTGCATCATTGGGGTTTCAACTTCAAAGAAGTCTTTTTCAATAAAGAACTTTCTGACTTCCTGAATTATCTGGCTGCGTTTTCTGAATTTGTCTTTAACATCTTCATTAACTATAAGGTCAACGTATCTCTGGCGGTAGCGTGTTTCCACGTCTTTCAATCCGTGCCATTTTTCGGGCAGGTCGCGCAGAGCTTTTGTGAGCAGACGGAATTCTTTTGCGCAGATGGTCAGTTCTCCTGTTTTGGTTTTAAACAGGAAGCCTTTAATACCGACGATATCGCCCACGTCAGTAAGGTCGAATACGGCGTATTGCTCTTCTGTTATTTCGCTCTTTTTAACATAGACCTGAATGATACCTGTGCGGTCTTTGATGGTTACAAAGGCTGCTTTTCCGAATTGGCGAAGCGCCATGATTCTTCCTGCAACGTCGAACCATACGTCTTGTGCGGGCAGGTCTTTTTCCTCTGCTTCCACATATTTTGCTGTTATTTCTGCAATGTCGTTCGCTACTTTATGGTAATTGACAAACGGCTGTTCTGAAAGCTCTTTCAGCTTCTGCATTTTATCAAAGCGATGCTGTTCCATTGAATGTGAGATCTCCTGATAAGTTGATTTATTTTGACTGTTTATACCATAACTGTATATGCCAGCAAAGTGCAAATAAAAAATGCGTCAAATTCTATTTTATTTATTTGACACCGTATATAAAAATCACTAATCTAAAAAAGCAGATAAATTCCTTTGGCTTTATATATTAATTCACTTGAAATCTGTCTGCGTATAGTCTAAATTGTCGTGTTTGAAACGAAGAAAAATTACCCAAATCGGGGGTGTTTAATCACATGGGGCTTTTCGATATGTTCTCCAATGACTTAGCAATCGACCTTGGCACAGCCAATACTCTCATATATGTGAAAGGAAAGGGGGTTGTGTGTTCCGAACCCAGTGTTGTTGCCATCAACAACATCAACAACGAAGTTCTCGCAGTGGGCAGCGAGGCAAAAAGCATGCTGGGACGTACTCCGGCAAACATCGTGGCAATCCGTCCCATGAAAGACGGCGTTATTGCAAACTTCGAGGTTACAGAGCGCATGCTTAAGAACCTCATTCAGAAAGTTCACAACAGAAAATCACTGGTAAGACCCAGAATAGTAATATGCGTTCCCTCCGGCGTTACGCAGGTTGAGAAACGTGCGGTTAAAGATTCCGCCATTCAGGCGGGCGCACGCGAGGTTTATCTCGTCGAAGAACCCATGGCAGCGGCAATAGGCGCGGGACTCCCCATCGAAGATCCGTCAGGCAACATGGTTGTCGATATCGGCGGCGGTACGACAGAAGTTGCGGTCATCTCTCTTTCCGGTATCGTTTACGCGAACTCAGTGCGCGTCGGCGGCGACGAAATGGACGATTCAATCGTGAGCTACGTTAAGCGCAAGTATAACCTGCTCATCGGTAACGGAACCGCAGAACAGATAAAAATGAAGATCGGCTCATGTTTCCCCATGGAAAACGAAATGAGCATCAAGATAAAAGGCCGTGACCTTGTTACCGGCATACCCAAAACCATTGAGATCACCGACGCAGAGGCAAGAGAAGCTCTGGACGAGGCAGTATCGAAAATCATCGACGCTGTGCGTATCGCTCTTGAGAAAACTCCGCCGGAACTTTCCGCAGATATCGTTGACCGCGGTATCGTGCTTACAGGCGGCGGTGCGCTTCTTAAGGGACTTGATAAACGTCTTTCACACGAAACCGGTCTGCCTATCATAGTTGCGGACGATCCGCTTCTGGCTGTTGCCATAGGTGCTGGAAAGGTGCTTGACAATATCGAGCTTCTGAAAAAAGTTACAATAGACTAGGGTGTCGGCAGCGGGGCAGATGAAACTTTGGAAAAAAACACTTATCGCTTTTATCGCCCTGCTCATCCTTATTATCATACAGGCTCGAAATCCTGAGATAAAAGGACCGTTCAGGGGCGTTATCGGCAACTTCGTCAACCCCTTCGTATATTACACTGAAAAATCGTTCAGCTTTTTCAGTGACATATGGAGCGGGTACATCAATCTGGTGGACGTGCGCAGACAGAACGACAGGCTTAAGCAGGCAAACGGCGAGCTTATGCTTGAGAACTCCCTTCTTAGGGAGCAGGTGAAGGAACACGGTCGCATCGCCAGACTTTTAAAGTTCAAGAACTATTCCGACCTTGACTTTGTGCCTACGTCAGTTATCGGGCGCAACGTTAAAGGTTATCTTAAATTTATTGTCATCGACAGAGGCAGCCGCGACGGCATCAAGCGTCAGGATCCTGTGATAAGCTTTAACGGGCTTGTGGGTATGGTGCGTGAAGTTTATGCGGACAGTGCCGAGGTTGAGGTTATCCTCAGCCCTGCCAGCAACGTTTCTGTCATGAACAACAGAACCCGCACAGTGGGTATCGTCCGCGGAAACGGACACGGCAGCATGGCTGTGGACTTTTACGACAGACTGGACGATGTTAAAGTGGGTGACACCATGGTCACATCAGGTCTTGGCGGGGTTTACCCGAAAGGTCTTGTAGTCGGCTATGTAAGTGATGTTAAAACTGCGGAAACCGGACTTTTCAAGATTATGACCCTGAACTCAAAGGTCAGGTTTGAAAAACTTGAGAACGTACTGGTGATCAGACAGCGATGAAAGGTTTCAACTATCTCTATCCGGCGATACTTGCCGCGCTTGTGGCAGGTCATGTCATGACGCTGGTGGGGGCTTTTGTCTTTTCTCATTTTGATTTTTCTCTGGTCATATTCCTGCTTATCTACGAAATGATAGATGAAGATAACTACATATGGCTTTCCGTGCTTTTCGGTGTATATACCGACTATGCGCGCAACGGGTTTTTCGGACCCGGGATCATGCTGTTTCTGCTTTTTTCCATCACAAGGTTCAAAGCGGATATTGTTATGGACATGACGAAATTCAACTCAAAGGTACTTCTTTTCACAGGCATATCTCTTATCTATTGTGTTTTTAACGCGGCTCTTTCCGGTTACGACACCGAGACGGTAGTGAGGATGTCTCTGATCAGAACCGTTATAAATGTTCTGTCTGCTATAGGTATCGCGAAATTCATGGAGTACAGAAGTGCTTTTAAGAACGCTTAAGGACGAGATACTCGAATATTTCAAGAAACGCGCCATGTTCGGTTATGTGGTGCTTGGACTTTTCTTTGCGTTCCTCGCACTGCGCCTGTTTTATATGCAGGTGATAAGCTATGAAAAATTCAAACAGCTTTCCGAGAACAACCGTATCCGTATTGTCCGCATAAAGGCTGACAGGGGATTCATAAAGGATGTTAAAGGAAGGCTTCTGGTTAAAAACTCACCCAGCTACGAGCTGAAAATAGTTAAAGAGGACGTAAAAGACCTTAACGGAATTCTGGACAAACTTTCAAAAGTCCTGCCTATCGACAAGAAATACGCAATGAAACAGGTTGAGAAATCATATCTCTATGAGCCTGCTGTAATTCTGCGCGGTCTGTCGTTCAATCAGGTTGCAGAGATAATGGAACATTCCGACGATTATGTCGGTGTGGAGATAGGTCTTGAGGCTGTCAGAAGCTACATGGAAAGCAAAGCTTTCAGCCACGTTCTGGGATATATGTCAGAAGTAAACGAACAGGAACTGCGCGACGGTGATTACTACCGTTCAGGCGACATGCTTGGCAAAACCGGAGTTGAAAAGGTTTATGAGAAACAGCTGAGAGGTTTTGACGGTGCAAGACAGGTCGAGGTGGATTCATACGGTCGTCCGGTTGAGATCCTCTCTGAAAAAGCCAGTGTTCCGGGTGAAAATATAACCCTGACCATCGACTATGATATCCAGACATTCCTGCACAGACTTATGGACGGCAAAAAAGGTGCTGTCGTCGTAATGGACGTGAACAACTTTGATCTGCTGGCTCTTTATTCCGCTCCGGCATTTGATCTCATGTCATTCACGCCCTTTGCTACATCGCAGGAGAGACTTTCCATAATAAAGGATCCCAGCAAGCCGCTGCTTAACAGAGCTATTGAAGGGCGTTACCCTCCAGGTTCAGTTTATAAGGTACTGATGGCGGTTATGGGACTTATGGAACACAAAATAAACCCTGACAGCAGATTCACCTGTACAGGTGAGATGCAGTACGGAAACTTTAAATATAAGTGCTGGAAAAAAGACGGACACGGAACCATTAACCTTGTTCAGGCAATTGAGGAATCCTGTGACGTTTATTTTTATAACCTCGGTCTCATCCTTGGTATAGACACTATATATGATTATTCCAACAGGCTTTCACTCGGAGTTAAGACAGGAATAGCGCTTCCCAACGAAAAATCCGGTTTCTTCCCCAGCAGACAGTGGAAAAAGGATGTCAGACGCGAAGGCTGGTATCCGGGGGAAACGATAATTACTTCAATCGGTCAGGGTTATATAGCTACCACGCCAATTCAGATAGCCGTCATGCTCGGCGGTATATTCAACGGCGGAAACATCTATACTCCCAACCTTGTAAGATATCTTGAAAACCCGTCCACAGGGCATGTGCGTGAACCTGTGCGCAATCTGAAGAACAAAGTTCATATTGATAAATGGGCGGCAAATGTCGCTATGAAAGGTATGGTGAACGTTGTTGAGGGTACACACGCCACAGGTTACAGGGCAAATGTTCCAGGTGTGCATCTCGGCGGGAAAACCGGTACTGCACAGGTTGTCAGCCTTAAACGCACCGAGGATATGGACGAAGAGGACATTCCTGAACATTACAGAGACCACTCGTGGTTTGCCGCTGTTTTTCCTGCGGAAAACCCGAAATACGTTGCCGTTGCAATGATAGAACACGGAGGCTCCGGAAGTAAGGGCGCTGCGCCCATCGTCGGAGCACTAGTAAACAAAATGGCGGATCTTGGCTATGTTAAGCGTGAAACTGGACAGGAAGCACATTGAAAATTTCGATGTAGTCCTGCTCGTACTTCTTTTTCTTATAACTACTGTCGGCGTTTTTGCTATCTACAGTGCAGGGTTTGACCCTGTTGACGGTCAGGTACGCAACTACTGGCTGAAACAGTTTTACTTTCTGATATTGGGCTATGTGCTGTTTTTTGGTTTCAGCGCAATAGGTTACAAGAAACTGGTTAAGTATTCGTATGTTCTTTATGTATTCGGACTTGTGATGCTGGCGGCGGTTCTTGCAATGGGACACGAGGGAAAGGGTGCTGTGCGCTGGATATCGTTGGCGGGTATCCGTATTCAGCCGTCAGAGTTTTTCAAATTTATCTGGATAATAGTTCTGGCAAGACTTTACATAGACTTTACTATGAACAAATACGGCATGCTGGACATAATTAAAAAGCTGTTCATAGCTATGCCGCCGTTCCTGCTGGTTTTTTTGCAGCCTGACCTTGGAACCGGCGGAACCTATCTTGCCGTATGGGGTATCGTTCTGCTTTTCATAGGTATCAAAAGGGTAACTCTTATGGTTATTGTCACAAGCCTTGTGTTTGCTGCCCCGATACTCTGGACGCATATGAAACCATATCAGAAACAGAGGGTTGAAACCTTCCTTAATCCGGAGGCTGATCCCTTCGGCTCCGGTTATCACGTTATACAGTCAAAGATCGCCATCGGTTCAGGCGGTCTGTTCGGAAAAGGATTTATGAACGGAACACAGTCCCACCTGAAATTCATCCCTGAGCGCCATACCGACTTTATTTTCGCCGTAATAGCGGAAGAATTCGGCTTCATTGGTGCGAGTGTGGTGATTCTCTTATTCACAGGGCTTGTCTTCCGAATAATTTATATAGGCATAAACTCGAAAGAATCTGCGGGAAAGCTGGTGTGTATAGCTGCCTCCGCGCTATTCTTTTTTCAGTTTTTCGTAAACATGGCGATGACCGTGGGTATGATGCCTGTTGTCGGTATACCTATGCCTATGGTCAGCTACGGAGGTTCGTCGCTCATCACGTTCATGTCTATTTTGGGAATAGTGAACAGTGTTGCCATGAGGCGTTTTGACAGTCCCAGCGAGGTATAATGAAAGATTACAAAAAGCTTCTTAAAATATCCAGACCCGCAAGATATATCAACGGAGAGATAAACTCCATCCACAAAACTCATGAAGGCAGAACGTCGGTCTGCCTCATTTTCCCTGATGTTTATGAGGTAGGTATCAGCCACATAGGTTACAAGATGCTCTATGAACGGCTGAACCTGTTTGATGAACTTGTATGTGAACGCTTCTTTATGCCATGGCCTGACGCCATTGAAGCATATGGCAGCGAAATGTTCGTCAGTCTGGAGTCAACAACAGAGCTTAAAAAATTCGACGTGGTGGGATTCAGCTTTCAGTATGAACTTTCATACACCAACATGCTGAAGACTCTGCTTATGGCTGATATTCCTGTCAGAAGCAAAAACAGAGGCGAAGACGACCCCATAATAATTGCCGGCGGACCCTGCGTGTGCAACCCCATGCCTATCGCAGATTTTATCGACGTTTTCTTCGTTGGTGAATCGGAGATAACCCTTCCGGATGCAATGAAAGTTTTGCACGGTATGGAAGGCGCTTCCAGAGCGGAAAAGATAGCATATCTCAACACTCTGCCGTTCACTTATGTACCTGAAATTGAGCCGGATAAACATGTTATCCGTTCCATACATACAGGTTTTTCAGACGACTACACCATAAAGGATCTTATCGTTCCCGCTATCCCAGCCGTTCAGGACAGGGTTGCCGTGGAAATATCCCGCGGATGCACAAGGGGATGCAGGTTTTGTCAGGCGGGGATAATATACCGCCCGAACCGTGAGCGCAGTGTGGACAACGTAGCCTGCGACGCTCTTTATCAGCTTGATAAGACAGGCTATCTTGAAACATCGCTGCTGTCACTTTCGGCGTCCGATTACAGCAGGCTGGAAGAGCTGCTTGTGACCATGGTCAAACTTACTCAGGACAGAAAAGTGTCTCTGGCTCTGCCCTCCATAAGGGCTGACAGAATAAAGGACTATATCTTCCGCGAGCTTTCAAAGGTACGCAAATCAGGCTTTACCATTGCGCCCGAAGCGGGTTCCCAGCGTATGCGGGATTCCATCAACAAGGGACTTACGGAAGAGGCGATACTTGAAGCTGTTGAAAAAGCCTCCGACGCCGGCTGGAACGGCGCAAAGCTGTACTTCATGATGGGACTTCCAGGTGAAACAATGGAGGATGTTCTCGCCATCGCGGAGCTTGCAAGAAAAGCAAAATACCTGCGTAAAGGCAGATTCAGCATAAAGGTATCCGTTTCAAATTTCGTACCGAAGGCGCACACACCTTATCAATGGTGGGGTCAGAACAGCGGTGACGAGTTTTTTGAAAAACGTCAGAAACTCAAGGAACTCCTTGTTAAATATAAAATACCTCATGCTTTTCACGGTATTAAAACCAGCGTTCTTGAGGGTGCGTTCTCAAGAGGTTCAAGAGACCTCTGCAACGTTCTTGAAGAGGCTGTCAGCCGCGGTGCCATGTTTGACGCATGGACTGAATATTTTAATTTCTCAGTTTGGGAAGAGTGTTTTGCAAAGTTCGGACTTAAGGTTGAGGACTATGCACAGCGCAATTACAAACGCACGGAAAAACTGCCTTGGGAGAATATTGACAGCGGTGTCACAAACGATTTTCTCTGGGATGAATACCTGAAATCACAATCACTTGAACTTACGTCTGACTGTACGGACGGAGAATGTCACAACTGTGGTATATGCGATTTCAAGGAGATAAAGAATGTATTTGCAGACAAGACAGAGATGGTTTTTGAGCCTGTAAAAGAAGATGACGAACAGAAATTCACCCGCTATGCGATGGTATTCTCAAAGACTGAGCGTCTGAGTCTTTTGTCTGCTATAGAGACACAGAGGCTTTTTACCCATGTGCTCACCATTTCAAAGTTCGGTCTGAAATTCACTCAGGGGTTCAATCCGCAGCCCAAGCTGAGTTACGTTCAGGCGGCTTCCACCGGACTTTCGGGACTTAACGAGGTTTTGATATTCGAGTCTGAAAAGATAGAGGATTTCAACGAGGCGATGGACAGGCTGAACGGTATCCTTCCCAAATGGATACGCATAAAGCATTTTACTGAATTTCCAGTGAACCCGAAACACTTTGACGTATACGTCCGTTTCGGATTCGACAAGGAGTTCATGGACATATTTAAAGCCAAATATGAAGCCGGAGAGGCAAAATACGATAAACTGAACAAGAGAGGACTGCCTAAGGTCATGGATTCCAAAGATTTCACAGCTCACATCGGAACTGATGATATCGTATTTAAAACGGAGACCACAGGCAATTTTAACTGTTTTGAGTTCTTTGAAAGCCTCGGATATGAACGCGGAGACATTGGCATAATACGCAAAAACGTTTATCTTGTACCAAGAGAGGGCGACGATGCGGTCGGAACCGATTTATAAAACGTTTCTCGAAAACATTTATCAGAAGTACAACAGTATTGAATATATTGACACCGACCCTGTGTTTTTTCCCCATGCATACGAGGGGAATACTGAGTATGTTGCTCTGACGGCGGCGGTTTTTGCATACGGCAACGTTAAGGCTATAAAAGGTTTTATACGTTCTTATCTGGATCACTACGGTACTGATCCGCTTGCGGCGGCAAAACCGTCCGGCGGTCTTTATTACAGATTTCAAAAGAAACACGATATCGAGTATTACGCTGAACTTATGCGCCGTTTATACGGTGAATACGGTTCAATAGAGAATATTTTTTCCAGAAGGGACACTCTGGAAGAGGGGATATTGCTTTTTCATGGACTGATAAAAGAGTATGCAGCGGATGCCGATACCGGACTGCATTTTCTTTTCCCAAACCCTGTAACGTCAGGTTCAAAACGTCTTAGAATGTTTTTGAGATGGATGATCCGCAAGGATAACGTAGATTTCGGTATCTGGTCAAAATTCAGTCCGTCTGAGCTTATGATGATAATAGATACGCATATTCTCAGGTTTGCAAAGAACAACGGTGTGATAACAAACGATTCTGCAACCCGTGCAAATCTCGAAAAAGTAAGCAGTTTTTTCAGAAGTATGAACCCTGATGATCCGGCGAAGTATGATTTTGCACTGACGCGGCTGGGAATTGTTTCCGGATGTAAATATATGAGCAGCATCTCCTGCGGAACATGCGGTCATAATGAAGGCTGTATATTTAGAGACTGATGAATATATGAATATTTAAAATGTATATCCACAGCATTGACAAAGCATGAAAATAGTATAGTATAAATCTGAAAGCGTTTAAAGTTACTTAGGAGGATTGCTATGGCAGCAGAACTTAACGAAGCTAGTTTCCAATCAGAAGTACTCGATTGCACTATGCCCGTCCTTGTGGACTTCTGGGCAGTATGGTGCGGACCTTGCAGAATGCTCACACCTACTATAGAATCTCTTGCTTCAGAATATGTCGGCAAAGTGAAAGTTGCGAAAGTTAATGTGGACGAAAACCAGCAGCTCGCTGCAAAATACGGTATCATGAGCATACCCACAGTTATGGTTTTCAAAGACGGAAAAGTTGTTGAGCAATTCATCGGCGTTCAACCTAAAGGCGTTTACGAAGACGCTCTGAAAAGACATATATAATATATCTTTCAAAACATGCATATTGCGGTCTTTTAAAACCGTTACGGGAGCAGCTTAGGCTGCTCTTTTTTTTAGTTTATGATGTTATCTTCAAATTATTGATACAGGTCAATTAAAATTATTTTCTCCAAACTTATGTTGCCTATTGATGATAATGAATATCATTTTCTCTTGACGTAGAAGCGTGATAATGATAGTTATTTTCATCATGCTTGGTAATAGGTTTTACTTTTTTTAATTAGGGAGATCAAAATGATTATTTCCATGAGAAAGATGAAGGACAATCAAAAGGGCAGGATTGTCAAGGTCAACTGCGAAGGAGAACTTCGGCAGAGGATCAATGATATGGGTCTGACCTCAGGAACTGAATTCAAAATTATCGGCAGGGCTCCGCTTTTTGACCCTGTTGCACTGAAGGTGAGAGGTTTTACCATCACTCTCAGGAACAACGAAGCTGATCATATAGAAGTGGAGGTTAATGATTAATGAAGGTAGTTGCTATTGCAGGAAACCCGAACTGCGGAAAAACATCTCTTTTCAACAACATCACAGGTGCAAACTATCATGTTGCAAACTACCCCGGTGTTACTGTTGAAAAGAAAGAAGCAAAAGTTAAGCACGGCGGAGAGGAATTTACTATTGTCGATCTCCCCGGTACATACAGCCTTTCCCCCTATTCTCTTGAAGAAAAGGTTGCCAGAGACTACGTTGTTAACGAAAAACCCGACGTTATCGTAAACGTGCTTGACGCTTCAAACCTTGAAAGAAATCTTTATATGTTCGTACAGTTCATGGAGATGGGGGCGCCCGTTATGGCGGCTCTGAACATGGTGGACGTTGCGAAACTCAGAAAAATAAATATCGACGTGAAGGCGCTGGCTGAAACTCTGAACGTTCCCGTTGTTGAAACAGTTGCAAGAGAGAACAAAGGAACTAAAGAACTTCTGGACGCTGTTGCAAAATTCAGCGCAAGTCAGACAAAAACACAGAACTTCGATATATCATATGGACCCGACGTTGACGAAACTCTTGTGAAAATGGAAACAAAGATCAAGGATGCGGGTTTCATGACCGCAAAATATCTTCCCAGATGGACAGCTCTGAAATACCTTGAAAACGATGAGCAGATCACTGCGGAAGGAGCCGGAATAGGCAGTATCCATCAGGAACTTGTTTCCATTGCTGACAAACTTAACAGCCACATCAAAACAACACAGAAAACAACAGCTGAAAACCTTATTGCAGACTACAGATACGGTTACATCAGCTCTATCCTGAAATCGGTCGTAACATACGAGGATTCACCTCTGGACAGACTGTATCTCAGCGACCGTATAGATCAGGTTCTTACCAACAAACTCCTCGGACCGGTCATAATGCTCGGTTTCCTGTACCTTATATACGAGTTTACATTCTGGGCAAGTGAATATCCGGTTGCCTGGCTCGAAAGTCTGTTCGGCTGGCTCGGTGGTATAGCAGATGCGCATATGGCGGAAGGGCTTCTTAAATCCCTTGTCACATCGGGTATTATTGACGGTGTGGGCGGGGTTCTGGGCTTTGCGCCTCTGATCCTATTCATGTTTTTTGCGATTGCCTTCCTTGAGGACTCAGGCTATATGGCAAGAACAGCTTATATGCTGGACAGAGTGTTCCGTCTTTTCGGGCTTCAGGGTAACTCGGTTGTCGCATACATAGTTTCAGGCGGTATCGCAGGCGGTTGTGCTGTTCCCGGTGTTATGGCTGCAAGAACCATTAAAGGCGAAAAAGAGAGACTTATAACAATCCTTACCGCTCCTTTCATGCCCTGTGGTGCTAAACTCCCCGTTTATGCACTGCTTATCAAGGCTTTCTTCCCCGGCAACGAGAGCGGTATCATGCTCGCGATAACACTTATAAGCTGGCTTCTTGCTCTTCTTATAGCAAGACTGCTTGGCACATTCTTTGTTAAAGAACCCGATTCAGCATTCGTTATGGAACTCCCTCCTTACAGAATGCCCACACTTAAAGGTCTTACAATCCACGCATGGGAAAGATGCTGGATGTACGTCAGAAAGGCAGGTACTGTTATCCTCGCAATCTCAGTTCTGCTTTGGGCGATGATGACGTTTCCCCAGCTTTCCGAAAAACAGCTTCAGGTATATGAAGACCAGCGCCAGGAAATTATTTCTTCTTACGACACTGCAGTTGTGGAAGAGGGCGATTCTGATGCAGAGGAAGTGTCTGCCATTGCACAGGAATACCGTGATCAGCTTTCAACTGTTGATGCAACAGAGGCTGGAGATGCGCTTGCCAACTCTGTTGCCGGTAAGCTCGGACAGGTATTTGAACCAGTAACTCAGTTTGCAGGATTTGACTGGAGAACCAATATTGCTCTTATAGGCGGTATAGCTGCGAAAGAGGTTGTGGTTGCGTCTTTGGGAACTGCTTACTCTCTGGGCGAAGTTGACCCCGAAGAGTCCGACAGTCTCGGCGATAAGCTGGTTAAATCCGGCTGGACAACTGCAAACGCAATTTCGCTGATAATCTTTACACTGCTGTATTCGCCATGTTTTGTTACAGTGGTTGCTATCCGTAAGGAAACAGGCTCGTCCAAGTGGGCGCTTTTCACTCTGTTCGTATACACAGGTGTTGCGTTCATTGCTTCTGTGGCTGCTTTCCAGATATTGGGGTAACCCTGCGGAGGTGAAATATGATATCTAACGTAATACTTGCGGTGATTCTGCTCTGGGCTCTCGGCTACGCCGGAAACAGGGCGTGGAAGACCTATAAACAGGCAAAAGGTGACAAACCAATGGAATGTGCCTGTTCCGGATGCGGCGGAAGCTGTTCCTCCGGAAAGAAAATATAGATACTAAAAGAGGGGCTTTTGCCCCTCTTTTTTGTAATTGTCAGATAAATTTACATTTTATTGAATATCTGTTTAAAAGGTATGAAATCCTTGTTCTTCAAATATTTGTGGCATTTATAAAACCGATTGTGTATACTATTGGTTATAAAGGAAGATACACGCCACTACTTCTGGTAGTATCAAAATGTTGTTAAACGGGGTATACCATGTTAGCTAAAACTTCACCAAAACCAAGTTTTTGCAAAAGTCATACACGGTGCAAACCGTGTCCCGCAATTGGCCGTTGGTGGCAACATTTTCCGGGCTTTGCTTCCAACGGCATTTTTTTATGCTTAATTTCATTTTATGGAACTTCCTGTCATGCTTAAACGTAAAGAACTAACTAATATACTTGATTTTTCCCTTGAGCTTCTTAATATCCGAACCTATTCCACGTTTACATCGCTGGTGATGGGGCTTAAAGGGCTTTTTGACTTTGATTTTGTACACATCGGAGCGGTTTACTTCTCCGACGAGTGGAAGATGCAGACTTTCTATACCAACCTGAGCGTTATGAAGGAATGGTCGCCTTACCAGTATTCCAGCAGCCCCAATCCAAACGACCCTGTCTATTCAATGGTCAGCGCCGGAAAAACCATGATGTGGTGGGAAGAGCTGCCTCCTGCTATAAATAATTCCGTGACACCTTCCATGGTGCTTCCGAATCTTTGCGGCTACAGTTTCAGCAAAGTGGCGCCCGACAAGTCGAAAACAGCTGTTATATCCTTCGGCGGACGTGAATTCATCAAATCTGAAAGAACGGAAGAACTCCTTTACTTTATATACCCGCACCTTGCTAACGCTTATTACAGATTAAGCGAAATGCAGGATATCGACCCGGGGCTTATCAGCGGTCGTGAGATGGATGTTCTGCGCTGGCTTAAGGTCGGCAAGACCTCATGGGAGATATCTAAGATACTTGAGATAAGCGAGAATACCGTGAATTTTCATATAAAGAATATCAAACGTAAACTGAACGCGACAAACCGTCAGCATGCGGTTGCTATAGCTATTGCGAACAGCATCATATCTTAACTTTCGTTTTCTTTGAATAAACTGATGCAGTTTCTGCCGGATTGTTTTGCGTTATAAAGGGCTATGTCTGCCTTTCTGAACGTGGTATTGGCTGTTGCGCCTGCGGATGGTACCGCGCAGTAAATACCTATTGATACTGTTATAAATTTATCTGTTTCGCTGGAAGAATGTTCAATATGCAGGTTATGTATCTCTCTGCGCATCTGTTCAAAGAAATCCACTGAATCTTTCGGGGCCATATTCATACATGTTACGGCGAACTCCTCTCCGCCTATCCTGAAAGCATAATCCTCAGGGCGGTTAAGCGATCTTTTTATGTTCATAGCAATTCTGTTTAGAACCTTATCTCCTTTCAGATGACCATAGGTATCATTATATGCCTTAAAAAAGTCTATATCTATGATTGCAAGGGTCAGTGGTGTTTGATTTATCTGAGCTTTTCTGACCTCCAGATCAAGAATCTGGTTGAAATACCTCTTATTGTAAAGGGCAGTGTGATCATCTGTGATAGTCAGTTCCTCAACCCGTTTTTTGTCTGTTATGTCGTTTCTGATGGAGAGATAACCGACAAATTTGCCGTTTTCATCCAGTTTGGGTATGAAGTGAGCGTTGACCCAGAAGGTGGTTCCGTCCTTTTTGATATTTTTTATATCTCCGTTCCATGAATTTCCTGACATGACGGTGTTCCACATCTGTCTGGATGTGTTTTGATCCGTATCCGGGTGTTTCAGTATCGAATGGGGAGCGCCGATGAGTTCTTCCTGTGAAAACTGGGATATATCACAGAGAGCCGAACTCACTTTTGTTATGGTGCCGTTTGCGTCAACTTCGGAAAGTATGACGTATTTGTCGATTATATTGTGGTTAAACGTAAGCTCATCTTTCGCCATGTTCAGATATAGGTTTGTTTTGTCCAGTCTGCCGATATATTTGTTGAATCCGATATTTACTACAGCGAGTGTTAAAACCGCCATGGCGACGCTGAACAGGAACAGTATGAGTACATCATTCTTTATATTCTCTATGCTCTGAGTAATGTCTATGGCTGCAACAAGGGAGGCTATGCTTTCATTGCTGTAATTATTAAGCTCCATTACAGGAGCTATGAGATAAGTTCTTCCGTAACTTTTATAAGTGATTTTTTTTTCATTCCCCAATTCCTTCAGTGCATCGCGAAAGAAGTCCGGTGAGTCTGTTTTTATATAAGTGTTGCCGACAAGTTCCAGCCCATCTTTGTTTTGAAGTATGTTCAGAGCATCTTTTTTAAAGACGAAAGCCAGTTTTTTGTCGCCGTATATCGTTTCCAGAAGATGAGTAAAATACATGGGATCCGTACCCAGTTCAAGGCATCCGATGTGTTTGTGATCTTTGTTGTAAACAGGTTGAACAACGCGGTAATATATGCCGTTCACCCCCACTTCAACACCTGTTTCCGGCAGTTTTAACTGATTTGCTTTTGCTATGATATGTCTTATTTTTGAAAGATCATCTCCGTACACTTCCGGCATATGAACGCGCAACAGAGTGACGGTTTTTTCAGTGTGAAAATGCATGTTTTTAAAAAAACGGTTTTCAGAACTGAAAAGGTCATAGTTGCGCTTAACAAGAGTATAAAGCTTCACTCTGTCATGTTGCTCAATGGCATTGATAACGTCCTGATTCGCAAGTATATTGTCAATTCTGGTGAAATTAAGCTCGTTAAGGGCATTTAGTTCGGATTTGAAGAATGTCTGCAGATGCGCGGTCTCTTCTGACAGTGTGGTATCCAGTTTGTGCCGGTAGCTTATATAGGAAATGAACATAAAAAGAGCAACCAGCAATAAAAGCAGGAAAGCGAGGCGTGCAAGCGTGTTATTTTTTATGTCCTTGTATTTTTCCGTCATGTAAAAGTATACCCTTCTAATCGGGTTTATCAAATAAAAAAAGCCGGACAAATTTTGTCCGGCTTTATGAGATCAGCGTAAGCTGGTTATTATTAGTATCTTCCGCCGCGACCGCCGCCGTATCCACCGCGTCCGCCACCGAAACCGCCGCCTCTGTTTCCGCCTTCTTCACGGGGTTTAGCTTCGTTAACAGTGATGTTTCTGCCGCCGAATTCTGCACCGTTGAATTGCTCGATAGCTGCTTTTGCTTCGTCGTTGTTGCCCATTTCAACAAAACCGAATCCTTTAGAACGACCAGTTTCTCTGTCTTTGATGATGCGAGCTGAATCAACAGCGCCAACGCCGCCGAAAAGAGAAGTAAGGTCTTCTTCAGTTGTTGAGTAGCTAAGGTTACCTACATAAATGTTCATTAAAATTCCTCATGAAATTATTTGTCAAAACACACAACTCTGGGATAATACGGTGAGCAATACGGACGGAAAGGAGCCAAACTCAGGAAACTTATGAACAATTTTTGCGGGTTATATTGAGGTACAACGGCATAAATGATAAGGTTCTGGTTCAAAAAATCCGGATGAATTTGCTAACAACGTTCAACCAAATATCGGTCTGACACACTAAATATACATCGTTACTCATAAATAGCAATAGAAAATAGTGTTTTTTCTTTTTCGATATTAAAATATATAAAATCTATAGATTTAATGCTTTTTGTGTTGACTTGTCTGATGTTGTTCTGATATGTTCTGTTCAGCTGAACAAGAAACTGATGAAAGACTAATGGAGAAATACAATGTACGAAGTCATTTGTTCTGATTTGTCATATTCTTATGGGGAATCAAAAGTGCTGGAGGGCGTATCTCTTAAGGCGGAATCGGGTGATTTTGTCTGCCTGCTCGGACCTTCAGGATGTGGGAAGAGTACGCTGCTTCGTCTTCTGGCAGGTTTGTCCATGCCGGATAGCGGAAATATTACTATTAACGGTGAACAGGTGATCGGAACTGATCTGGAAAGGGGAGTGGTTTTCCAGGATTATTCGCTTTTCCCGTGGATGACCGTAGGTGAGAACATTGTTCTTGCTCTCAGACAGGCTTTTCCAAAGAAAAAGAAGAGTGAATACCGTGAAATAGCGGCTGACTATCTTGATATGGTCGGGCTTGCAGGAAATTTTGATAAACTGCCGGGACATATGTCAGGAGGTATGCGCCAGCGAGCCGCAATAGCGCGAGCTTTTGCTGTAAACTCCCCGATACTGCTTATGGATGAGCCTTTTGGCGCCCTTGATGCCATCACACGGGCAAAGCTTCAGGATCTGCTGCTTGGGCTTTGGATGCAGAAAAACAGCGAACGAAGGACTGTTTTCTTTGTGACCCACGATGTTGACGAGGCGATACTTCTTGCCACTCACATAGTTGTGATGGGTGTAAATCCTGGGTCTGTAAAGGGCATTATAGAGGTTGATATACCCAGACCGAGAAGGCGCAGAGGAGCGGCTGCTGAAAAGCAGTTTCAAACCATCAGAGAGAAATTGGTTAATATACTTCAGGAAAATATTCTGAACGGACTTGATAAAGGAGAAACCGTCCTGTCATTGGGCGAGTGGATATAGGAGAAGGCTATGAAAAGATTTTTATTTATCGTTCTTACGTTGTTACTGCTTGCTGCTTTTCAGGCATATGCAGGCGAGAGACCTAAACTTAAGGTTGGGTATGCACCTGGTGGAGGAAGCATCCTGACGCTGGTGGCGCAGGATAAGAAATTCTTTGAAAAAGAGGGACTTGATGTGGAGCTTGTTCAGTTTGCAAGTTCCTCAGACGGTTTGAACGCTCTTAACACCGGAAAGATAGATTTTGGCGTATCTTTCGGAACGGCAGGACCTCTGGCATTTATATCCAAAGGTGCCGACTTTACGATAATCGGCGGTATGCTGGCAGGCGGTCACCCCATAATAGCGTTGCCGGAGAACAAGGACAAGTTTAAATCCATTCAGGATTTTAAAGGTAAAACCATTGCCACTGCAAGAATATATACCGCAGACGTAGTGTGGCGCGGAGCACTTAAAAGAGCCGGTATAGACCCTAATAAAGACGTTACAATCATAGAACTTAAGAATCCGTCCGCCGTTCTTGAGGCTGTTAAGGCAGGAAAAGTCGATGCGGGTATCGGTTCGTCAACAATAGTTATGAAACTTGAGCAGGCAGGCGTTGCCGTTGTGGGCTGGAGCAACGATCTGTTTCCCGATCACCCTTGCTGCCGAGTTGTTGCCCGCGGTAAAAATACTGTCAAATATCATGAAACATACAGAGCTTTCCTTAGAGCGCTTATTCAGGCTGAGAAATTCAAGCATGAACACCCTGATTCTGTTGTCAGTGTTGCAATGAAATATCTCAATCTGGACGAACCAACGGCGAGAGCTTTCGTTCTGGAACCTCACCAGTCCACAAGGGTTGATCCCGATACGGACGGCGTGAAACAGATGTGGGATGATATGAAATCCATAGATTATGTCCAAAATGCAGACAACATAGATATTACAAAGTATATCAACACTACTTTGTATCAGGAAGCTCTGGGTGACCTGCTGAAAAAGTACCCCAGAGACAGGTATTATCTGGATGCTAAAAAACGTTTTGCAAAAAGGAACAGTGAAGACCATGCGCATCATTAAAAGGTTTTGGGGGACGGCGGTTATAATTCTGGCTTTCGTCCTTATATTTGAACTGCTTACGGATGTTACAGGAACACTTGAACCTGTTCTGTTTCCGGGGCTGTCTAAGATACTGCCGGAACTGGTGAACTCTTTCCCTCAGCTTGCGGAAGGTTTTTTAAGCTCAATGAAACTGCTGATACCGAGTTATTTTGCGGCTCTTATCCTTGGGATAGGCGGCGGGCTTATGGTGGGACATTCTGCTCCTTTGCGCAGGGTGCTTATGCCTCTGTTCAGAGGTGCAAGCCCGATTCCTCCGACCATGCTGATACCCTATGCGATAGCTGTACTTCCGACATTCTGGCTTTCGTCGTGGTTCATAATATTCGTAGGTGCTTTCTGGCCTGTGATAATGGGAACCATACACGGCGTGGGACTTATTGAGGAACGTTATCTGGATAATGCAAAAGTGCTTAAGGTTACGGGTTTCAGGCTGTTCACAAAAGTGATTCTGCCCGGGGCGCTGCCGACAATATTCAACGGTGCCGGAATGGCGCTGGTTTTCAGCTTTATCCTGCTGACTGTGGCGGAGATGTTCGGCGCGACATCAGGAATGGGGCATTTTATACAGTATTATGCTGATTTTTCGGATTATCCGAAAGTGCTTGCAGGTATGATCTTTCTGTCGGTCGTAATAGTTATTCTGATGGAGATTTTCGACATAGTGCAGAACAGGGCGCTGCACTGGACGCACAAACGTTAAGGTGATTTTATGAAAGAGATTCTTGAGGCGGAAAAGGCGTCGCTTTTTCCAAATGAGATACCGAAATGGGGAGAGCCGTATCCGAACAGGCTGGACAAAAAGTCCGTTCTTACAAGTCTTACGGATTACATCTTACAGGTGAACTACAGAGAGTATAAACCCGATAAGAGGAAAGTGCTGGCGGTCAGGATATCCGACCGCACAGCCACTTTAAGAAACGTGGCGCCGCCATTAAGACATGAAGTATATTATTTTATAGAGGGCGAACTCTTTCCATATGAGGGTATGACTAAACTCAGGGAAGGGCAGACGCCTGCGGAACTTGCGGAAGAGCTTCTGGACGACATCTATGAACAACTGTATATATGGGTCGCCTACGACCTTACAAAAGGTTCGCCTCCGGGGTTCGGGAAACCGTTTGATGAACCGCATATTTTTAAAGGGTCTGAAAATCCTAATCCTGAGCGGATAACCCGATTGGCTCCGGTTAAAGGAGTAAATCCACTGTTTTTCCGCCCCGATCCTGTTCCTGTATATACAGTTGATGATTTTGTCCCTGATGTGACCATCGAAGAGATTTTCAGGCACGTTGATGATCTGGTGAAGAATGATTTCAGAAACGCACTCCCTGAAGGGGATAATCCACCTATATGGGAAACTCCTCTGATAGGCATAGCGTCTGTGGATGATCCGATATTTGCAAGATTCCAGGATCCGGAGGTTGAAGGATCGGGACACAGACTGCCGCAGGAATGGCTTAAAGGCGCCAGATCGGTTATAAGCGTCTTTCTTCCGTTCACTAAGCATATTTCAGCTCATTATACAAAGCAGCAGAGGTATTCTGCATTGGAATTTTCCTCCGGCAAATGGAACGGCTCAAAGTTTCTGAACGTTGTCCGCCGCTCACTTATAAGATTTGCAAACAGCAGGGGAGCGGAAGCTCTGGCGCCGAATATTGACCCCAGATATGATTCCGACGGATGGCGACCCTATTGGTCAGAGAGGCATGTTGCTTTCGCCGCGGGGCTGGGAACGTTCGGCTTGCATCAGAATCTGATAAGTGAGAGGGGGGCTCTGGGCAGAATATGCAGTGTGATAACGACTCTGAATCTTAAACCGACGGTGCGCTCGTATACGGACGTGTACGGTTATTGTCTTTATGCTTTTGACGGAAGCTGTGATGCATGTATCAGAAGGTGTCCGACAGGCGCAATAACTGATGCCGGAAAGGTTGACGGCAGGTGTGAAACTCACGGGAACAAGGAGCATTTTAAAGACTGGAATTACGGTTCATGCGGACACTGTTCAACGAACATACCCTGTTCGAGAACTATCCCCGCAAAGATAAAACGTACCCTTAAATGAAAAAAGCGGGCATGAAAGCCCGCTTTTAAATATTTAAATCCGTATTGGATTAATATCTTCCGCGTCCGCCGCCGAAACCGCCTCTGCTGTTTCCGCCTCTTCCGCCGCCGAAACCGCCACGGTTTCCGCCTTCTTCACGGGGTTTAGCTTCGTTAACAGTGATGTTACGGTTGCCAAGCTCTGTACCGTTGAATTTTTCGATTGCTGCTTTGCCTTCGTTGTTGTCAGACATTTCAACGAATCCGAAGCCTTTTGAACGGCCTGTTTCTCTGTCAGAGATGATGCGAGCTGAATCAACTGCGCCTACTCCGCTGAAAAGTGAAACGAGATCGTCTTCTGTTGTGCCGTAGCTAAGATTTCCTACATAGATGTTCATAATGAATCCTCATAAAATATTATTTGTCAAAACTATTCATGGAACGGTGCGCAAAGAACGGTAATGAGAACTGTGGAATGAACAATTTTGCAGATAAATATTGAAGACTCAATAGAAAGCGGCATATAACTGATCAGGATCCGGTTCAAAATCCGGGTTAAATTTGCGAGCAACCTACAACCGATGTATCGGTCTGACATGGTTACTATACAGTGTTGCAAATAAATAGCAAGGGGAAAAATAAAAAATATCAATAAAATAAAAAAAAGCGGGCATCGCAGCCCGCTTAGACAGATTATTTATCAGAGATATCTTAGTATCTTCTGTTTCCGCCGCCGAAACCGCCGCCTCTGGGGCCGCGTCCTGCGGGTTTATCCTCTTTCGGTTTAGCTTCGTTAACGGTGATGTTTCTGCTTCCGAATTCGGATCCGTTAAATTTTTCAATAGCGGCTTTCGCTTCGTCGTTGTTAGGCATTTCAACAAAGCCAAAACCTTTGGAACGGCCTGTTTCCCTGTCTTTAATAATACGAGCTGAATCCACTGCGCCCATTGTTGAGAAAAGTCCAACAAGGTCTTCTTCTTTTGTCTGATAGCTGATGTTACCTACATAAATGTTCATATACAACCCTTTGACCGCATAATGGTCATTCAATGTGATTGTTCAGAATAACCGAAAAATAATACAAATCAAGTAAAATGTTGTATTGTGTAAGGCTTTTGGATAAAAAATCCTCATTTCACATCTTTAACATTGAAAAATCCTGCGGTGCTGTTAATGTAGTGTGGTGCAAAAGAATTTATTAACCAATATACGGAGTTTCAAATATGTCTGAAAAAACATGGGAACTGAAGTGGATGGCGTGGGAGATCACATCCAAATGCAACCTTAAATGTGTGCACTGCCGTTCATCTTCTGGTATTCATTCCGCCGTTGGCGATTTTACACTTGAAAAAGCTAAAAACTTTATAGATGAGCTGACAGCGTTTGCAACGCCTGTCGTTGTTCTTACGGGCGGCGAACCGCTCATGCGTGAGGACGTTTTTGACATAGCGGCATACGGAACCGAGAAAGGTTTGCGTATGGCTATGGCAACAAACGGCGTTCTTGTTAACGACGAAGTGTGCGAAAAAATGAAAGCATCGGGCATCAGAATAGTCTCTCTCAGCCTCGACGGTTCTACTCCTGCCGTTCACGACGATTTCCGTCAGCAGGAAGGTTCGTTTCAGGCTGTTATGGATGCGGCGGCTTACTTCCGCAAACATGATATCAAGTTTATCATCAATTCTTCTTTCGCAAAACGCAACCAGCACGACATAATGGCGACCTATAAACTTGCTAAGTCTCTGAAACCCACAGCTTGGTATATGTTCCTCATTGTCCCTACAGGCAGGGGAGAGGAGCTTATGAAAGAACTCATCAGCAAAGAGGACTATGAAGAAATCCTCAACTGGCATTATGATATGGAGCGCGACGAGGATGAGATTCTGGTTCGCCCCACCTGCGCACCACAATATTACAGAATATGGGCTGACAGAAGCAAAAAGGCTGGGCTGGACAAAAACCGCAGAAATCTCACTTTCGGCACCGGCGGAAGCAAAGGCTGTATAGCCGGACAGACCATCGCCCTTGTCAACTCTAAAGGAGATGTACTTCCCTGCTCATATTTTCCCGTAACAGCCGGTAACGTTTTCCAGACACCTTTCAAGGATATCTGGGATAACTCGAAACTTATGAACGATATGCGCAGCTTTAAAGACTATGAGGGCAAATGCGGCGTGTGCAAACACCTCGGAGTTTGCGGAGGATGCCGCGCGAGAGCTTACGCCGTCTCAGGCGACTACATGGCAGAAGAACCTTTCTGCGACTATATTCCTACCAACTATTCCTGCAAATAAATTTTCTGCGGGTGTTTTATAATTGATAAAACACCCGTATCTCCCTTCCAATATCTTTTTCACAGTCACGGTCTTTTTATCATCTTATAATGAACATTTACTGTCTTGACATGGTACAAATTATGTTTTAAAATCCCGAAGACTTAGGGGAGTCATATGAAGATAATTTCGCTTCAACTGCCTGTAAGGCTTTCAGAGGTTGATGAAAACCTTCGGAAGTTTAAAAATGAGATTTCGCAAGTTATTGATGGTGAAGATTCAATTATCATCTTGCCGGAGATGTGGGCTTGCGGGTTCGACTACCGTCGGCTGGTGGAATTTTCTGAAAGAACTCATGGTATAATAAATGAAATACAGGATATTATAAATGATAATACGCTTGTAATTTCATCACTCCCTGAAAGAAATCAAAACAAGGTTTTTAATACGGTTTATGCGGTTTCAAAAAACGGAATCGCTGCAACCTACAGAAAGAACTTCCTTTTTTCTCCTATGAAGGAGGATGAGTATATAGATAAAGGCAGCGGCATTACCGTCTTTGATTTCAAGGGCATGAAGGTCGGACTGCTTTTGTGTTATGAGGTCAGGTTTCCGGAGATGTTTCGTATGACAGCGTTTGCCGGGGCGGATATAATAGCTGTACCAGCTATCTGGCCGCAGATGAAAAAGGGACACTGGCTCACGCTTATGCGCGCACGTGCCATTGAGAATCAGTGTTACGTCGCAGGATGCAACACCAGTGTGATGATAGGCAAAAAAGATATGCCGTGCGGTTTTTCCGCAGCATACGATCCGTGGGGCGAACCGATGTTTGAACCCGCGGCGGAAGAGGGTGTCTATACCTCTTATGCGGACGCGGCAGTTGTTGAGGATATCAGGACAAAAATTCCCAGCTTCCTTGATGCAAAGGGATTTTTTACAATAAAAGGCATTAACAGTTGATAACTACTCAAATATGGAGGAACAAATGTCCGAATTAGAGTCACGCATCAGATGTAAGAGCCTTCTCAGCAAAGTTGTTAAAGTTGAGGAGACTATCCAGTATTTCAAAGACGGAATGAACCTCGGCTGGTCAGGTTTCACACCCGCCGGCTACCCTAAAGCAGTTCCGATAGCTCTGGCTGATTATGTTGAAGCTAACAATCTTCAGGGCAAACTGAGATTCAACCTCTTCATCGGCGCATCAGTAGGTGCTGAAACTGAGAACAGATGGGCTCAGCTTAACATGATAGACCGCAGATGGCCTTATCAGACAGGTAAAGATATCGCTAAAGGAATTAACGAAGGACGCATCCGTATGGGCGACAAACACCTTTCTCTGTTTGCTCAGGATCTCGGATACGGTTTCTATACAAAAGACACTCCCTCAGGCAAACTTGACCTCGCTATCATCGAAGTTTCAGCTATCACAGAAGACGGCGGACTCGTCCCCACTTCTTCTTGCGGCGTTATCCCTGAAATTCTTATGATATGCGATAAAGTTATTCTTGAAGTTAACACAGGTCAGCCCTCATTTGAAGGCATGCACGACATCATTGTACCCGGAACACCTCCTAACAGACAAGTGTTCAACATTACAAGAGCTGACAGCCGCATAGGTACAACTTACTGTCCTTGTGACCCCAGCAAGATTATCGCTATCGTTGAGTCTAAACACCTTGACAAAGGTCGTGCGTTCGCAGAACAGGACGACACTTCTGAAGCTATCGCAAACCACATCATGGAATTCTTCCAGTATGAAGTTAAATGCGGCAGACTTCCCAAAAACCTTCTGCCCATCCAGTCAGGCGTTGGTTCAATAGCAAACGCAGTTGTGGGCGGTCTTGCAAAAGGTCCTTTCACAAACCTTACAGTTTTCACCGAAGTTCTTCAGGATACAATGCTTGACCTGTTCGACTCCGGCAAACTTGATGCTGCTTCTTCTTGTTCACTTTCACTCTCTGAGAAAGAAGGCTTCCCCAGATTTTTCGCTAATATAGAAAAATATGCTCCGAAGATCACTCTTCGCCCCCTTTCAATCTCAAACGCTCCGGAACCTATCCGCCGTTTAGGTTGCATTGCGATGAATACACCTGTTGAGTTCGACATCTATGCTCACGCAAACTCAACTCTGGTTGGCGGTACAAGAATGATCAACGGTCTTGGCGGTTCAGGTGACTTCCTTAGAAACGGTTTCCTGAAAATCATGCACACACCTTCAACCCGTCCTTCTAAAACTGACCCTACAGGTATCACATGTGTAGTTCCTAAGGCTCCGCACATTGACCACACTGAACACGATCTTGACGTTCTTGTTACAGAGCAGGGTCTTGCCGACCTTAGAGGTCTTGCACCTAAGGACAGAGCGCAGATGCTTATCGACAAATGCGTTCACCCCGAATACAAGCCGATCATTCAGGAATATTTTGACATGGCTAAGAAAGAGTGTCTTGCAAAAGGTATCGGTCACGAACCGCAGCTTTTCGACAGATGCTTCAAAATGCAGCTTAACCTTGCAAAACACGGTACAATGAAGATTAAAAACTGGGATGTACCGGAAATCGTTTAATCATCGTCTGCGTACGATTCAAAAAGCCCGACCATGCGGTCGGGCTCAGATTGATGACAAACGCCGTATTTCTTGAGAAGTACGGCGTTTCTTATTTTCTTGCCTCATAATTCTGTTTTTCCGATTTATATTGCAGCCGAAAGCTGGTTTTCATCACTAATAACCCATATT